>JBKCTV010000001.1:0-3621 GCA_046318595.1 Burkholderiaceae bacterium
CGTCGCGTTCAGTCGTGAATTTAAATTGAATGCGCAAATGGAAACGATGCTCTATGAGCGTTGTAGCGGGATCACGCCAGAAGATGTGTTCGAAACCAGGAAAAAATTGACGAATCAAGTCTTTAACGAGGCAACGAAGGTATTTTACAGGCCATTTTTCGCGACTTCCACGGATATCGACAGCTTAAATGCTTTTCCGGATTATCAAAAAAACCCATCAGAAATAAAGCGAGACAATGATTCTTTTTATAAGTTTTTCGTAAATTCGCCTGTGATCACGCCATTTTTTACGAGAAAATACTCAACAGAATTTGCTGAGTCAGAAAATATAATCAATAAGCACGTTGAGGAAGAACAGGAGAAGATACACAGTGAGTTGGCAGAGCTGAATTCTGAAGATCCCGGGTACGACCAGGAATGCCAACGTTTAGGGCAAAAGTTCAATGATGTGCGCCAAGAAGTGAGCGCCCGAGAAAAAGAAACTTTGTTTAAGCGTATTTGCTCTGATTACAATCTTAATACTGAGATGGCTTGATGCAAAACCATGTCCATGAAAAACAGTCCAGCCCCCGGCAAAAATACCGGATGGTTACAGACTGAAGTGAAGACTATTAGATGCTGTTGCCACCTCTAAACTGGAAATTTTTGCACGCTGTTTAACAGTAGAGACATTGACGTTCAGTCAATAGGCATAAAAGCGTCATGGGCTTTTAAGAAAGGAGTAAATTCGAACATTTGTTTTTGAGCGCGCGCCGGCGGCAGATCCGACGCAGAAATCACCTCAAGAAAACGCGTGCTTCGTAAGCTTCAGCCCGGTAATCTGTTATGGACTCAGGTCATGGACGGTTTGCCTCTTAACGGGCCCCTCAGCGTTTAATCGCTTTAAACTGCAGCGCACGGTCCGAGCTTGCCTGTACGATCCAGTCTGCATCGCGCTCGACGATTTGTATCGAACCCGACACGGCCACCGGTTTTTGGTAAACCGCTTTTGGCAAAACCCATGCCATGCCGGCCAAGCTGGTTGGATGCGTCGCCGATATTTGCAAACCACCCTCAGAGGCAATCGCCGTTTGCCATTTCACTTGCAAGCGTTTGTCTAGAAAACTTGCCAACTGTGCCATGGTGTACCAGCGGAACTGCCCCAAGGTGCGCTGTGCCGCCGCCTGTTTCAGCAAAGCCTGCAACACCGGCAGGTAAACAATTGCACCCGGCGGATGTGCGTAAATCAAACGACTGCTTTGGGTTTGCACAGAAAAATTCACCAAATCGGTGTACCAAGTGATGAGCTCTTGCGCAGGTATGCGTTTGTCTTCGAACTCTTCAAAAGTGCCAACGTCGCCATACGGCACGACCGGAAAAGCCCACAAGGACGGGTTTCTCAGTTTACCCCCGCGGTAGGTGCGCGTGGCGCTGGCTCCAGTGTGGCTCAATGAGTAATAAGACTTAAAGCCATTCTCTTCCAACCATTTCAGCGTCCAGAGCGGGTTGTTTCCTTCGGGGGCCGAATACTCGGTCATGGGGTGACCAATCACCGCTTGAATTGCATTGCGATTGAGCACCAAATATTGCTCGAAGGTGGCTTGATTGGTCTCGCTGACATTTTTACCGTAGAAATCGTGAATCCAGCCGCCATGACTGCCTATTTGGTGACCTTGTTTGTCAAAGTCTTTTAAGAACTGCTGGGCTTTGAGGTTGTTGAATAAATCAAAGCCGATTTTGTCGCCCGCCACGATCGTGTCCGGCCCGGCGGTCATGTGCATGGAAAAAGGCCCGTCGTTCCAGACGCCCAAATCTTTGAGTTGTTGCATCGGATCTAGCGCCAAGTTTGAATCCAGATGCCAGTTAAACGTAAGCCCGCCAATGCCGTCCGGCACAGAGGCCAAGCGCGGCAAGCCGAGCTGTTGCCGAGCGAACCAATTCAGAAAACCGTGCATGGGCATGGCATCGTCATAGAGTTTGAGTCGAGTGAGCGGCAAATTGACGAACAGCACGCTGCCACTACCAACGGGTCGTGTGCTGGCAATCACGCCATGTTTGGGCGACGACAACAAGGTTTGCCCGTGACTTGTGCCGCGTGTCACGAAGCTGGGATACGTCAGTGTGCCGTAGCCGTAGCCTGAGATGCTCTGTATGGTGTCGGCAAACGAGACAGGAGACAGGCTTACAGGCGTTACGTTGCTGACCGCAGGGGCTTGTACCGTCGCAGCTTGGGCGGTTTGATTCAAGTTGCTCAGCCCGTTCGGCGTTGTGAGATTGGTCGGCAAAAAACTGGCCGGATTACTGGCGGATACGGTGTTGTAAGGTATGGATTTGCCCGGCGGAACTTGCAGGCTACGCAGGCCGGACGACGTGCCTATGGCAGGGCCCAAACCCACCATGCGATCGCGCAACTCATCATAAAGGGCGTAGTCCAAGCCGACGATGTCGCTGAAGCGAGATTTGGGTATTGCGTAGAATCCGGACTGGTCGAGGACTCCTGCATCGAACACAAGCATTAGCCGTCCGCCTTGCGTTGCGTAGGTTTTGAGGGCGGCCACCAAGGCGTCGCTCATTTGCAAATGGGAGCCATCGGGCAAAATGACGCCGCTGTATTGTTGTTTGGCGGCCGTGCTTAAAGCCAGAAACTCCGCATCACGCAAAGGCGTGAGCACATACCCTTGTTCTTGTGCTGCATCAAGCCAAGCGGTGACCTGTGGGTCCGTTAGGGCCAGTGTATCCGGGAGCAATAGCGCGACGCCCTGGCCTCCAGCCACAGTGATGGGCGCTTCGGACGGGACGACATTGCTTGTGTTGTTTGCGTCGCTTATGGTGCTTGTGCTGTTGGTGCCACCACCACCGCAACCGATCAGGACGCAGACGCTAAGACACGCCAGCCATGCTGGGAGGGTCACCAAGAACTTTTTATCATTATTCGACAACATGGATTACCTACAAATGTTTTTCTACCGTTCAGGGAGATTAGCAAATTTATGAACCGATGTTACACAGCCGCCCAAAATTGCTCAAGCTCGGCTTGGCTTTGCTGCTCAGGCATTCGAGCTTGAAGCGGCGGTGGTCGATAGCTGTCAATCAGCGCCCAACTTGCCTCAAGCCATGTCGGCATGAAGATTGTTTTCGGAGAAAATACGCTTAAACAAAGTTTCTTTTTCTCGGGCGCTCACTTCTGCACGGAGACTGTTGAACCGTTGTTGTAACAATTCGCATTGCTGGCCGTAGTCTGGGCTGTCAGGTTCCAACTGTTCCAGCCGACTGTGTATCTCGCCCCCTTCTTTCTCAACGCACTCATTGATGCTCTCTTCTAAAGCAGCAAATTCTGTCGGATATTTTCTCGCCATCAATAACGTGATCACAGGCGAATTTACGAAAAACTTATAAAAAGAATCATTTTCTCGCTTTATTTCTGATGGGTTTTTTTGATAATCCGGAAAAGCATTTAAGCTGTCGATATCCGTGGAAGTCGCGAAAAACGACCTGTAAAACACCTTCGTTGCCTCGTTAAAGACTTGATTCGTCAATTTTTTCCTGGTTTCGAACACATCTTCTGGCGTGATCCCGCTACAACGCTCATAGAGCATCGTTTCCATTTGCGCATTCAATTTAAATTCACGACTGAACGCGACG
>JBKCTV010000002.1:0-59797 GCA_046318595.1 Burkholderiaceae bacterium
CGTCGGTTGGCATTCGGGCGACTCAGCAAAATCTCTCAGGTTTTGCGTATTATGCCAGCGATTCCTGAGAGTTTTAGGGGACGGAAAATTGACGGTTAGCCAACCCCTATAAGGATTTCAGGGGTTTTGCAGGGACGACTACATATACCCAAAAGCCGCACTTTGCGCCCCATTGGCAAACTTTCCTCCCGTTGCAACCGAAACCGTCCCGCCGGTTACGACGGCCGCAGCCGCCTGTACAGGAAACCCATACGGTTTAGTTTCAATGGTCACATACTTGGCAGCCACAACCGAAACAGCGCCTTGCCCGCACTTGCCATGAGAGAGTGCGGCGTTGACACACCCGGCTACTGCATGCGCTGCATAGCGGCCATAAATGTTTCCGTCTGGTATTTGCCCAGCAACGGCATACATGGCAGCCGATAGCCCAGCCTTCAGGCTGCTATTAAATTCTCTCCGCTGAGTTGACCAAAGATCGTGCCGCCAATAAAAGCAGTTGTGACGTTGGTTGCAAAAGCACTCAAACTAAACGCGCTGGCCAGCGGGCCTGTTAGCAGTCCTGCTGTGTAGTAACTGATAAAACCAATCGCCACCGGTTTAACGACGCGATCTCTCAACTTGGTGAACCAACTGAACCCCGTCGGATCGGTCGCGTTCATCGGGTTGTTGATCACGTACGCATAGCGGTTGTAGCTCTGCAGGTTGTCGGCCGCTTGAATGATTGGATCGGCTGACAGGAACTTGCCGATGGCCGGGTCGTAGATGCGCCCGTTCATGTGGATCAGCCCCAGCTCGTCGAGCTGCTCGTGCCCGGTATAGCCCCGGTCGTTGTTGACCGAGCGCAGCAGGTTGCTGGGGTCGGCCTGGCCGGTGATGTTGCGTCGCTTGCCGAATGGGTCGTGGCTCAACCGCTCGATGACCGCGCCGGTCTTGTCGCTCACGGCCACGACCGTGCCCTGCGGGTCGGTGTGCCAGTAGCGCTGGCTGGTGATCTTGCTTTGTGTGGCGCCATCGGTCGTGCTGATGAGCACGATGCTGCCCATGACGTAGTGGCGATGCTCGATGCTGCCGTCTTCCTTAATCTCGCGCTCGTAGGACAGTCCGCCGCTTTGGTCTGGATGCAGCGTATAGACCGTGCGGGTTTTGACGGCAGCGTTGACGATTCGGGCAAACGTTTGCTTGACGCGGCCGTAGCCGCTGTCGTACAGGAAGGCGGCGCTGGCGCCCGCACCGGCTCCGCTGCCGGTGGTGGCGATGCTTCGCGGCATGTTGAAGCTGGTCCAGGTGTGCACGCGGTTCTTGGTCGTATCGCTGACCACTGTCAGGTTGCCATTGACGTCGTAGCTGTAGCGCGGGTTGGTGAAGAACCCGTCCCGGCCGCTGGGGGTGACGGTCGTGCCGTTGACTTGCACGACCGCGTGCGGTCGGCTACTGCCGGCCCCGCTGGGGTTGTACTGATAAGCCCCCACCTCGGTCTGGTTCAGGATGTTGCCCAGCGCGTTGTAGCTCCAGGCCACCGTTCGGTTCACACCCGCCGCGTTGGTGTTGAAGCTCGTCAGCCGGTTCAGGTTGTCGTACAAAAAGGTTTCGGAGACGGCCTTGTTGTTGTCGCGCCGCGCCGCGCCGTGACGTTGCCCGCCGAGTCGTACCAGTAGTAGTGGTTGACGACGCTGTTGCCGGCGCCCGCCCAGACGATGTCGGGCCGGCCGGTGTCGGCCGAGTAATTGCGCAGGGTTTGGATGCCGTTGCCGAACTGGTAGACGGTGACGTGGCCCAGCGGGTCGGCGCCCAGGAACTGCCACAGCGTCTGTGCCGTGTTGCCGCCGCTTGCGGCCAGGCTGACTTTGTTCAGCCCACCGACACTGTTGTAGGTGTGGTTAACTTTGACGCCAGTCGGCCAGGTCTGGCTACTGATGCGACCGTTGGCATCGTAAGTGACGGTCTGCGTATAGGCCGCCGGGCGGTCGAGCCAGGTGTCGGTGCGGGTGGGTCGGCCGAGGTTGTCGAACATGAGTCTGCGTTTGTAGCCGCTGTCGGTGCTGGTTTCGCACAGTTGGCCGATGCCCTTGGCGCAGGCCGTGCCATCGGCGTATTTATCGTAGCTCCAGGTGGCGGTTTGCGTGGGCTGGGTTTTTTGGGTCAGCCGCCCCAGCACGTCGTAGGTGTTGGTCGTGACTTGGCCTTTGGCGTCGGTCTGCGTGAGCAGTTCGCCGAGCGCATCGACGGTTTTGAGCAGATTGTCGAACGCGTCGTATTGGTAGGCGAGCTGATTTCCCTGCGCATCCGTGACTCGGGCCAGTCGTCCGAGCGGGTCTTTTTCTTCGATGCGTTTCTGGCCCAGCGGGTTGGTGGTGGTCGTGGTGCGGCCGTTGTAGGCGATGCTGCTGATAGCCTTGCCGCCTGGGGCGGTTTTGTCGTCGCGCTGCGTTTGGATGAGGCGGCCAATGGCATCGTAGGCGCGGGTGGTCGCGTAGCGAACGCTGCTGGTGTTGTCGGAAAACACCGGCTCGGTGGTTTTGGCGAGTTGGCCGAAGCGGTCATAGCTGCGCTCGGCAATGATCTGTAGGTGGGCATAATGTTCGGACGTTTGCTCGCTGCGAATCAGGCGGCCGAGTACATCGTAGGTTTCTTTGGTCATCGGACCGTTGCTGACGCCGGCGCTGTTTTGTTGAATGCTGCTGAGCTGATACCCGGCGAGGTGTGGTGTGCCATTGCTGCACTGGACCTGGCCGGCTGCAAACACGCCGGTGGCACCAAAGCGCTGGCCGCAGTAGGCGTATTGCCAGACGGTCCTGTTCCCGTCGGCTCGCACTTCCAGCGTTTTGCGTCCCAGGCTGTCGTACTGCCAGGTGGTGGTCAAGCCGTTGGGGCCGGTCAAGCTCGTAGGCTGGCCGGTACGCGGATCGAAGCTGCGCGACTCGGTCTGCCCCAGCGCATTTTTAGCGTTGGTGGGAAACTGTCCGGCGATTGGGTTGGCGGTGGTGGCTGCAAAGCTGACGGTGCTGGTGCGCGCCGTAAAGAGGGCTGCGCCGCTGGCGCCCGGGCAGTTTTTGACGGTAGTGGAAACTTTGTTGCCATAGGCGTCGTAGCGGTATTCGGTGCGCACGCACAGCGCCGGGTTGTCAGGTTCGACGATCTCGGCCATCAGCAGCCCGGAGGTCGCGTCGTACTCGAAAGCGCTGGCGCGGCTGTAGTTCAGCACGTTGGCCGGCGACGTTTGCGCATGGACGTTCGCGCTTAATAAAAACAGTAAAACCAGCGCGGCGCTCAGGGCAAGGTACAGCCGTTTGCACAAAAGTCGTAGGCATACCGGAGTCGATTACATTCCATGGCTCGCAAGAAAAGCGTTAGGTTCGATGGCGCGTGTAGTCATCTTCTGCTCATGGCCCGCTGACTTGCTTGGCCTTGGGCGCCGTGCCAACTGCAGCCGGTAATAAGGTGCCCGGGACACTGGCGTTGACCGTGCTGCGCGTCAGGCGCCCCAGGATCCAGGTTGATGGGTTGTTGGTGTATACGCTGCTGGTTATTTTTTTGTACCCCTGGTAGACGCCATTCGCATCGACGTTTTGCACTTGAAGGTCGGTAACGTTCCCATAGTCATCGATACCGGGCATGTACGTTTGCGTTCCATTCAGAAAGGTGCCGTTCAAATCCCAACTTTTATCGGCTTTGAAGGGGCTGACTGTTTGGTAGCGTTTTCCTGGGCCTAGGCTACGCTGTGCGTCTCTGCTGTTGTTCGTGAAGCTTCTGAAGTCATATTCGACGTTGGTGCTGGACAGGATTTGCCCGTTGCTCAGTTTGACGGTTTGACCAGCAAGCGCCCCGATTAAGGGAAAGTCTTGTCGGTAATCGGTACGCGTCACGATGCCCGTGTTGTTGTCGGTGGTGTATTGCGTAGCGAAGCCGAGCAATCCGCGCCCGCTGCTGCGCTCGACCTTCAGGTTGTCGTACCAGTAAGTGGTGACGCGCTGTCCACCCAGTCCATCGCTGGAATTAAGATTCCAGACGACATACAACGGAAACTGCACGCCAACGATTTCGCCCGCGCCGCTATCGACTTTGGTGTAAGCGCCTTGCGCTATCGACTTGTAACCGATGCTCGTCGACGTTCCGGTGCCAGGCACCGACACTTGCGTGATGGTTCGCTGAACTTTTGGGCCCAGGCGGGTAATGTAATGGTTGAATGGGTCGTTAAACGTGTGATACACCAAGCGGCCTTCACCGAACAAGTCGGCCATTTTCCAGCCCCGCGCACCGACGCCATGGCCCATCCAGTCGAAGTTTTCGACGGTGCCGTCGGGGTTGAAACGCGAAGCAAAGTGATGGCCATCCAGTCCGTGCGTGTAGTAGAGCTGCCGCCCTTCGCCGAATAGATCGACGAGGTCCCAACTGCTGTCAGCCTCGCCGTGGCCATCGATCACGTAATTGTCGAGGGTGCCGTCCGGGTTGAGCTGCGCGATGTAGTGCGTAGTGCCGTAGCGGTTGTAGTATTGCATGCGCCCATTGCCCAGCATGTCGGCCATGCGCCAATTGCCGTCCAGACCGCCAGGTGTGGATGCCCACTGCCATTCTTGCTTGCTGCCGTCTTCGTTCAAACGCGTGGCGTAATGCTTGCCGCGTCGGTCGGTCGTATAAAACGCTTTGCGGCCATCGCCAAACAGATCGACCAGTTGCCAGGCATAGCCTTCAAAGGCGAAGGAGCCCGTCCACTGCCAACTCTGCGCGCTACCGTCGGCATTGAAACGCGTTGCATAATGGTTGTTGGCGGTACGGGTGTAATAGACCGGCCGGCCATCGCCGAACAGGTCGACCAATTGCCAGCCGTCGTTGCCTGCGTCATGCACGTTTTGTGTCCAGATGAAGGTCTGCACTGAACAGTCGGGCCGGAAGCGCACGCCATAATGCACAAAGCCGCGGAAGGGTCGGGTATACACCACCGGCCAGCCGTCGCCGAACAGATCGGCGACTTCCCAATTTTCGTTGTCGGTGCCAGGCCATTTGGACACGTTGTAGTATGGGCTAGTAATAATGTTTCCGTTATCGCCCGTGGTTTCGTAATAAGGATTGCCAAACTCATCACGGCCCAGCGGATCTTGTTTGGTGTCATAGTTGTTCCATGTGCAGGAGCGCGCTTGCGCTTCGCCGGGTACTAACTGGTTGATCCAGTGAATTCGGTTATGGTCGTTGTCATAATAGGTGGACTTGCCATCACCGAAGAGGTTGATCATGCGAGCCTTGCCCTTGGTGTAAGGCGTAAAGCCTGCTCCGCCGGTCCAGTTCCAGCTATCGGCAGCACTGCCGTCGTCGCGAAACTTGCTAACGAAATGCTGGCCGTCGCTGCTATGGGTGTGATACTCGGCACGGCCATCGCCGAAGACCTCGGCCAATTGCCAGCCGCCATCGGCTGCGCCGTGTCCGCCGCCGGGCGTATGCGACACGGCGGTCATACGCTCGGCGCGGGTGTTCTGCTCGCTCCAGGTGAATTGCAAAGGTGGCAGGCAATCGGCGGCAGACGCCGCGCAGCTTTGAATTGACGTGATTTTAGAGTCGCGCGACGCCGCTTCGGTGGCCATGTAAGCGATTTTGTAATTGCGCACCAGCGCGCCGTTCTGGTAGGTTTGCACGGCATTCATGCGCAGGCCCTGCTGGATGAGTGAGCCCAGCATATAACGCCTGGCGATTTCCGGACGCTGTTCGTAGCTGAAAGCGACGACATTGAAAGGCGCACGGCCCGTATTGAGATGCCCGGTGTAGAGCACCTTGATCGGGTAGATTTCGCCCAGGGGAGCGTTTTTGTAATACTGCCAGTCGATGTAGTTGCTTTGCCGATCACGGATGCGGCTCTGCATCCAAATGATTGGCACGGCGCTGTTGGACGCCTCCAATCGAGAGTCGGTGGTGGCGCCGTAATCGATGATTTGCCCGCTTTTGGTCCAGACCGTGAACGATAGTGGCGCGCCGCCCTGGCTGCCGTTGGCCACCACTTTGACGAACGTATCGATTTCAGTGCGGTATTCGCTGCCGGGCGCGCCGTAGCTGCCAGCCACCACGACCAAGCGCTGACCATCCAGGCAAAATCGGTCGTTGGCATTGTTATTGACGGTGCCGCGTACGCCATCTTGCGCCAGCGTGCGCGGGCAACGCGTAATCCCCGACACGCCTGCAAGGGACCAGCGCCAGCCCAGGTAAGTATTTTCGCCCTGACTGTTATAGGTCAAGCCCACGGTCGGCTGCAGGCCGCCGGCACCGGGCGGCAAGTCGAGCGGAACACTGTAGACTGCGGCGCCGCTCGGACTGACGTCCACGTTGCCCGCCGTGAACATTTGCTGAGCCTGCGCCGTTTGTAACGTGTTTAGACATAGCACGAACAAGAAAGACAAAACCCTAGAAAAAAGCGCAGGAGACAGCATGAAGAATCCTTGAAGGTTATCATTTTGGAATGAGATTGGCGCGCAGTTTAGGGCAGTACTGCTGAGCTTGTCAACGAAATATTTTTTGAGAAAAGTTGTTATAAATCATTGGCTTGAAGGTGTCACTCGACATAGTTAGACACATTCAGCAAGAGTGATCACTCGCTTTGGTTACCAATCGTGCCCATGTATAGTCCTCGGGCCAGCCATTGCGTCGATAGTTGCACGGTATGCTTGAAGCTCAGCTCGCCGGCAATGGCAAGCTGCTTGCGCCATCAGCAGTCGAATCACCTTGTAGGCCAGGAGACGCGCCGACTGGACGCGGGTAGATTTCGAGTCGTACCAAGAAATCTGTCCTCCAGTACAAACGCCTGATGTTTGCAAACGGGGGCGTTTTTGTTTCGGAGTGTTTAGCCGCAGCAGGTATGCCCGACATTTAGCACAGCAAGGCTATGCGGTATGTGGTGAATGCCGCCAGATACGCCAGCCCGAAGAGATACGCCGCCATGACGAGCGGCATGGTCCAGCCGCCGGTTTCGCGACGGACGGTCGCCAAGGTCGCCAGGCATTGCGGGGCGAACACGAACCAGGCCAGCAGCGACAGCGCCGTCGGCAGGCTCCAGCTCTGCGCAATCAGAGGCGTCAGCGCCTGAGCCGTGGCGTCGCCAGTGGCTGACAGTGCATACACCGTTCCGAGCGCGCTAACCGCGACCTCGCGGGCCGCCAGACCGGGAATCAGCGCAATGCTGATTTGCCAGTTGAAGCCGATCGGCGCGAACAGCTTGGCGAGCTGCGCGCCCAGCATACCAGCGAAGCTGTATTCGATGGCGGGCCGCATGGCCTCTGCGGGTGCCGCCGGAAAGCTCGCCAGGAACCACAGCAGCACGGTCAGCCCCAGAATGATGCCGCCGACGCGCCGCAGGAAAATCGTTACGCGCTGCCACAGCCCGATCAGAATATTACGCGGCGCGGGCCAGTGGTAGGTCGGCAGCTCCATCATCAGCGAGCGCACCTGCCGCCCAGCCTGGGTAAACCGTTTCAGAACCCAGGCGACGCCCAAAGCGCCCGCGATACCAGCGATATAGAGCGCGAACAGCACCAGCCCCTGCAGCTCGAACCAGCCGCCGACGGTACGCTGCGGGATAAAGGCGCCGATCAATAAGGCATACACCGGCAGCCGCGCCGAACACGTCATCAAGGGCGCGATCATGATGGTCACCAGCCGGTCTCGCGGGTTGGCGATGGTCCGCGCGGCCATGATGCCGGGAATGGCGCACGCGAAGCTCGACAGCAAGGGAATGAACGACCGCCCGGACAAGCCCACGCCCCCCATCAGCCGGTCGAGCAGGAAAGCGGCGCGCGGCAGGTAGCCGGACTCTTCGAGAAGCAAAATAAAAAAGAACAAAATCAGGATTTGCGGCAGAAAAACGAATACGCCGCCGAGCCCGGCGACGATACCGTCGACCAGCAGGCTTTTGAACCAACCCGCTGGCAGCGCAGCGCTCACGGCGTCGCCAAGCAGCGCGGTCAGCCATTTGATCGCCGTCATCGGCGCCTGTGCCCAGGAAAAAACCGCTTGAAAAATGAGAAACAGCAGCACGGTCAAAATCACCGGCCCGACGACTGGATGCAACACCACCCTGTCGATGCGGTCGCTGGCCAGATGCGGGGTCAGGCTGTCGAGCCCGAGGCGCTGCAATATGCCGCGGACGAGATCGTGGTCGAGCGGCTGGCTGTGCTCGGCGATGTCGTCGGGCTTCACCGGCATTGGTGCCTGCCAGACCTGCGGGTCATCGAGCAGCGCCCGCAAGGCCGCGTCGCCATCGCTCTGCACGGCAACCGTCGCCACCACCGGTACGCCGAGCTCGCGCGCCAGCGCTGCCGGGTCGATGGACAAGCCGCGTTCGCGTGCCAGATCGATCATGTTCAGCGCGACCACGCACGGCATACCCAGACGCTTGACAGCCAGCACCAGACGCAGGTTACGGCGCAGGTTGGTCGCATCGACCACGCACACGACCAGATCGGGGCGCTTTTCGCCGACCGCGCGGCCGAAGAGGACGTTGCACGTCACGCGCTCGTCGGGCGAACGCGGATGCAGGCTATAGACGCCCGGCAGATCGAGGATACCAAGGCTTTTTCCGGCAGGCGTCAGCAGCTTGCCTTCCTTGCGTTCGATGGTGACGCCCGCGTAGTTGGCCACTTTTTGCTGACCGCCCGTGAGACGATTGAACAAGGCGGTCTTGCCGCAGTTCGGATTGCCGACGAGCGCGACACTGGGGCCGCCGCGAAACACATGAACGATAGATTCTTTCACGATACAGGCACCACACATACGCAGTCGGCCTCGGCCCGGCGCAGGGCAAACGTCGACAAACCGACCCGTACGACAAGCGGATCGCCGCCTGGCACGCCGCGGGTCAATACACTGACACGCTCGCCGGGAATGAACCCGATTTCCTCGAGCCGCAAACCCCAGTCAGGCTGCGACACCGGTGCGCAGACCCGCTCGACGACGAAGGTGCGGCCAAGCTCGGCGCCCGCAAGGGATTGGCTGCTGAAGTCGGTGGCTGTATTGAGCATAAAAGGGGCATACGCCGATAAATGAGAGGCATTCTCATTTTAAACGTTTAGCGGAAAAAATACTTGAGATTTGCGGCGGCGCCTGGGCGTGTTTTTCTTACCCTGCCGCACCGGTGGAAAGTTTACTGCTCGGTCACACGCTCGACACTGACCCGCGCCACACCGCGCTGCCGGATGCCCAGATCGTGCGCCGCGCGCTCGGAGATATCGATGATCCGGCCGCGGACATACGGCCCACGGTCCGTGACCCGTACAGTGATGCTCTTACCGGAACTCAAATTGGTGACTTTGGCAAGGGAATTGAAGGGCATGCTGGGATGCGCCGCCGTCAACGCGTCGGGATCGAAACGCGCGCCGGACGCGGTTTTTTTGCCCTCATGAAAAGCGCCGTACCAGCCACCATAACCGACCTGGCGGCCATCCTGCCACTCGGCGGCGCTTTTGACGCTCGGCCGGTCGCGGCGAAGGGCTGAACGGGCATATTTCTTGTGGCTTTTGATGGTCGGTTTCAACGACTTGGCGGCCGCACAGGCTTGTTCGGACAGGCCGAAAGCGGCGCAAAACACCAAAGACCAGGCCATGAAGGGTTTCCAAACGTGATTCGGCATGCCCACCCTCTTTTGATTAGAGGCGCCATGATACAGAAAAACCACGGCGGCACGCTAAAAACCACCCTGTTGCGCTTGGTACTTGAAACCGCCCCAGCACTTATATAATGACGAGTTATCCGAAACAAGTCGTCCATGGAGCTGCTCGCCCTCGGCCTCAACCATCACACCGCCACGCTGGAGGTTCGCGAGCGCTTTGCGTTTGCGCCCAGCGAGACGGTCGATGCCTTGCAGGCCCTGCTGCGCGCCGGCGACGGGCAAATAGCCGAAGCAGCGATTTTGTCGACCTGCAACCGCACCGAAATCTACTGCGCGGTGGACGAGCCGGCGGCCGCGCGGCACCGGCTCGTCGCCTGGCGGAGCAGCGCCCGGGCGCTCGACCCGCAGGCGATCGAGCGAGATGCTTTCATGCTGGCGCCCGCCGCAACGGTCCGGCACGCGTTTCGCGTCGCCAGCGGCCTCGACTCCATGGTGCTTGGCGAAACGCAGATTCTCGGCCAGATGAAGCAAGCGCAGCGCTTGGCACAGCAGGCTGGCACACTCGGCCCCTTGCTGCACCAAATGCTGCAGCGGACCTTCGCCGTGGCCAAGGAGGTTCGCCATCAGACGGAAATCGGCGCGCAGTCGGTGTCGATGGCGGCTGCGTGCGTTCGGCTGGCACAACGCCTGTTCGGCGATTTGAGTGCGCGCAGCGTGCTGTTCGTCGGCGCCGGGGAAATGATCGAAGTCTGCGCCGCGCATTTCGCCGCCCAAAATCCACGGCGCATGCTGCTGGCCAACCGCACCCCGGCCCATGCCCGGGCGCTGGCCGAACGTTTGCCTGCCCAGGCGATCCCCCTGGCGGAGTTGCCGGCTCATCTGCCGCAGGCCGACATCGTCGTATCGTGTACCGCCAGCACCCTGCCGTTGATCGGCCTGGGCATGGTCGAAAGCGCCTGCAAGCAGCGCCGCCATGAGCCGATGTTCATGGTCGACCTGGCCGTGCCACGGGACATCGAGCCCGAAGTGGCGCGACTTGACGATGTGTTTCTCTACACCGTGGACGACCTAGCCAACATCGTGCAGGAGGGCCGCGAACAGCGCCGCGCCGCAGTCGCGGCGGCCGAAACCATCATCGACCGGCATACCCAGGCTTTTTCCCAGTGGCTCGAACAACGGGCGTTGGTCCCGTTGATCCGGGACGTGCAAGACCGTGTTCAGATGCTCGGCGCCCAGGAGCTCGACCATGCCCGGCGGATGCTGGCCCGGGGCGAGCCGGCCGAGGCGGTGCTGGAACAACTCGCCCACCGTCTGACGCAAAAGTTTTTGCATGGCCCGCTGCAAACCCTGCAACAGGCGGATCCCGCCAAACAGGCCTTGCTGCAACGGCTGTTGCCACAGTTATTCAATCTCACACCCAGCGTCAAACCGAAGGATATGCCGTGAAACCCAGCATGCGCGCCCGATTGCAAAGGCTCACCGGCCGTTTGGCCGACGTGGAGGAATTCTTGTCGCGACAGGACGCCGCCGACGACATGCGTATTTTCCGGCAGATGACGGGCGAACGCGCGGCACTCCTGCCGGCCACCGAACGTTTCGCGGAATATACCCGCCTGGAACGCGATGCCGAGACGGCCCGGCAGTGGTTGAGCGACCCCGCCATGAAAGCACTGGCTCAGGAAGAGATCGCCGCGAACGGCGTGCAGTTGACGGCGCTCGAAAACGAACTCGAGCGCTTGCTGCTGCCGGTCGACCCCGACGACCATCGCAATGTCCTGCTCGAAGTCCGCGCCGGCACGGGCGGCGACGAATCGGCGCTGTTTGCGGGCGATCTGCTGCGCATGTATCTGCGCTACGCCGAACGGCGCGGCTGGCAGATCGAAACCATGTCGGTCAGCCCGGCCGAGCTCGGCGGCTACAAGGAAGCCGTCGTCCGCCTGGCGGGCGACGCGGTGTATGGCACACTGAAATTCGAGTCCGGGGGGCATCGCGTGCAGCGCGTGCCGGTCACGGAGTCGCAGGGGCGCATCCATACCTCGGCGTGCACGGTCGCCGTGCTGCCAGAGGCGGACGAGGTCGAAGACATCGTCATCAACAGCGAAGACCTGCGCATCGACACCTTTCGGGCTTCCGGCGCGGGCGGCCAGCACATCAACAAAACCGACTCCGCGATCCGGATCACGCATTTGCCGACCGGTCTGGTGGTCGAGTGTCAGGACGAACGTTCGCAGCACCGCAATAAAGACAAAGCCATGAAAGTGCTGGCGGCGCGGCTCAAGGACAAGCAAACCCGCGAGCTGCAGGCGAAAGAATCGTCCACCCGCAAAAGCCTGATCGGCTCGGGCGACCGCTCCGAGCGCATCCGCACGTATAATTTTCCGCAAGGCCGGATGACCGATCACCGCATCAACCTCACGCTTTACAAACTCGATCATCTGCTGGACGGCGACCTGCAGGACATGCTCGACGCGCTGACCGCCGCGCATCAGGCCGATCTACTGGCACAGATGACCGCCGACGAATAGCCGAATATGTCCGCCACCACACCGCGCGACTGGCTGCACCGCGCCCGCGCGCACTGGCCAAACATCCCCGTCGGCGAACGGCGGCGGCTGCTGGCGCACGCGCTCGGCTGGCGCCAGACCGAACTGATCGCCCGCGAAACGGATGCCTTGGCGGCCGAGGGGCTGGCCGCCGGGCCGGTGTTCGAGCAGCTCATCGGCCGGCGCGCGCGCGGCGAGCCGATCGCTTACCTGCTGGGCGAAAAGGAGTTTTACGGGCGGGCATTCGCGGTTTCACCTGCGGCCTTGATCCCGCGTCCGGAAACCGAGGATCTGGTCGAACAAGCCCTGCTTTGGCTGCATCACCGGTCAGCCTCGACAAGCCCGCTGCGCGTGCTCGATGTCGGAACCGGCAGCGGCGTCATCGCGATCACGCTCGCGCTCGAACACCCTGGCCTCGATGTCTGGGCGCTCGACATCAGCGTCGACGCACTCGGCTGCGCCCGACGCAACGCCATCGACTTACAAGCCCCGGTTCATTTTTTACAGAGCGACTATTTAACCGGACTCGCCACAGACGAATGCTTCGACTTGATCGTCGCCAATCCGCCGTATATCGCCGCCGCCGATCCGCACCTCGAACAGGGCGACCTGCGTTTCGAGCCCGCCACCGCGTTGAGCGACGGTCACGACGGTTTGCAGGCCTACCGCTGCCTGAGCATGCAGGCGCCCGCGCATCTGCGGCCGGGTGGTTGCATCCTGGTCGAGCATGGACATACCCAGCAAGGGGACATCCTTTCCTTGTTCGAACGGGCCGGCTTTACGGGCATCACCGGTTTGACCGACCTGGCGGGCAAAGCACGCATGGTCCGTGCGACGCGGAGTTAAATACGCTAAAATTACTACTATCGCACCTGATTTTTCGCAAGGCGGCGGAAGCATTCGCACTTAAAACTTTTTTGCTCCGACTTTCCGAGGATTCATCCATGAGCGTTCGCGACTCCATTCACGAAATCGTTAACCAGCATCCGGTCGTCCTGTTCATGAAAGGATCGGCCAGCTTTCCGCAGTGCGGTTTTTCCGGCCGCGCCGTGCAGCTCTTGAAAGCCTGCGGCGTGCGGCAACTATCGACCATCAACGTTCTGGAAGACCCGGATATTCGTCAAGGCGTCAAAGACTACGCCAACTGGCCGACGATTCCGCAGCTCTACATACAGGGCGAGTTCATCGGTGGCTCCGACATCATGAACGAGCTGTACGAGAGCGGCGAGCTGCAGCAGCTGATCGCACGCATCAACGAAACCCCGGCCAGCGGCAGCCCATCTGACGCCTGATCCGTCCATGAGCGCCGCGCCGCCAACTGCGCCCCCTGCCCGGCTGATCGTCGCGATCACCGGCGCCAGCGGCGCCGTCTATGGCATCCGTTTACTGGAAAAGCTGCGGGCGTTCGTCGCCATAGAGACGCACCTGATCGTTTCGCCGGCTGGCTGGCTGACCATTCACGCCGAAACCAGCCTGACACGCGAGGGCGTCGAAGCCCTCGCGGACGTCGTGCACTCTCCCAAGGCCATAGGGGCCTGCATCGCCAGCGGTTCGTTTCGCACGCTCGGGATGGTGATCGCACCCTGTTCGATGCGGACGCTGGCCGGCATTGCGACTGGCGTGGCTGACAACCTCATCGGGCGTGCCGCCGACGTCGTGTTGAAAGAGCGCCGGCCGCTGGTGTTGCTGGCGCGCGAAACACCACTGCACCTGGGACATCTACGCAATATGGTCGCCGTCACCGAAATGGGCGGCATCGTGCTGCCACCCGTACCGGCGTTTTATCACAGACCACAAACCATCGACGACATCGTCGATGAAACCGTCGCGCGCCTGCTCGAACGCTTCGACTTGCACGATGGCCGACGCATCGAATGGCAGGGCTTGTAGCATCCCCGCTGAGTTTCGCGTAGTTTCTGCAGGCTCCAAGCACGGCCAACACCCCACCCCATTTACCGTAATCAGCACGGCGTCACTCTGCCGGGTATGCCCTCCATAGGGATACGTCAACCCTCCTATCCGTTCGTAATCGTTTCCATCACCCAAGCTTTTTGGAAACGGTTAAATGAATTCAATTCACCCGTGGGGACATACCCTACTAACCGCCTGCCTGTTCGCCGCCGTACCCTCCAGCCCCGTGCAAGCCGCCCCGCCGTCGACCGAAGAGGACCTGAGCGGCGGGCGCATCATCGTCAAAATGAAAACCCGGGCAAATGGTACGGCCCGGCTGCAATCATCGGAAAGCAACGGCCTGACCGCGAACTGGGTGCGCGACAGCAACAGCACCACCCGTATCCTGGAGTGGCCCACCCAAACACCGCTCGCGGAACGCCGTGCCCAGCTCAACCGGCTGCGCAGCGATCCGAACATCGAGTCGGCCACGGTCGATCGTCGAGTCAGCGCCAATGCGGTCGCCACCGATCCGCATTTTGCATCCCAATGGTACCTGGCGAGCACCCGCAAGCCTGGCACTGCGCGTTTCGACGAAGCCTGGAACAGGTTTCGCGGCAGCGCATCGACGGTCGTCGCGGTCATCGACACCGGCGTCCTTTATTCCCATCCGGATTTGGTAGGTAAGGTTCTTCCCGGTTACGATTTCATCTCCTCAGCGAGCACTGCCAACGACGGCGACGGCCGCGACGCGAACGCCAGCGACCCTGGCAACTGGATCGACACTGCCGACCAGGCGAGCGACGCGTTCAAAGGCTGCCCAGCCAAAGACAGCAGCTGGCACGGCACTTTCATTTCCACATTGATCGCCGGCAATACCAACAACGGTACCGGCGTGGCCGGAGCGAACTGGAACGCCCGGATCTTACCGATTCGCGTCCTGGGCAAATGCGGCGGCTGGCTATCGGACGTCATGGACGGTATGCGCTGGGCCGCAGGTATTTCGGTGCCCGGTTTACCGGACAATCCGACGCCGGCACACGTCATCAACCTCAGCCTGGGCGGCAGCCTGGTTTGCGAAAACTACGAGCAGGGCATCATCAACGAGGTGCTTGCGAAAGGGGCCGTCGTCGTGGCCGCCGCCGGCAACACCGGTGCGACCGTCGAAAGCCCGGCACGCTGCGCCGGGGTGATCGCCGTGGGTGCGCTGGACGGCGACGGCAGCCGCGCCGCTTATAGCGCCGAAGGCGCGGAGATCACACTAATGGCGCCAGGCGGTTATTACGATACGCTGATCGGCGCCGGCAATAATGGCACTAAAAGCCCGGGCGGCAATAGCTACGTCACCAAAACCGGCACCAGCTTTTCGACGCCGCTGGTCAGCGCGGCGGTGAGCCTGATCAAAGGGATCAACCCGGATTTGAACGCCACCCAGATCAGACAGATATTGACCTCCAGCGCCCGCAGTTTCGTTACGCTGCCGAATATGCCCCTGTGCACAGGCAAGGAAGGGCCATTGACCTGCAGCTGTACCCGCGTCGCCTGCGGCGCCGGCATGCTCGACGCAGGTGCGGCTGTGACCGCCGCGCAGGGTAGCCAGCCATTGGCGGTGCCATCAGCCAGCCTCGCCAACGGTAAGATCACGCTGGACGCCGCCGGCAGCAATGCCGCGAGCCCCAAGGTATTGGCCGGTTACCGCTGGACACAGCTATCTGGCAGCCCCGTCTTGACCACACCCTCGGACAATGCGACGGTGGTCGTCGACAAACCCGCCGCCGACAGCGATCTGCTGTTCCAACTGACAGTGACGGACAGCGCAGGTATCAGCCACTCCACCACGACATCCCTGCGAATCGGTACAGGCAGTGCGGTCAGTGTGGCACCAGTCAACACTGCCAGCGACTCGACTACCGGCACCAGCGCCCCGACGCCCCAGACGGGCAATGACGACGCCGGCAGCGCGACCACGGCGACGAGCGCCACGTCCAGCAATGGTAGCGGCGGTGGCGGTGCCCTGAACGGCGCTGGCGCTGCGCTATTGCTGTTGGGCATGTGGGCCATGCGAAGAACGGCGTCGAGCATTTAAAATCAGAAAATCTCCCCTTCGAAAGCCGGGTGGACTTTATAAACTGAGGTTACGCAACCCGAATCCGATAGTTTCGAGCGGCTGCGTAACATCACGTACCAAGAGGTCATCATGCAAAAAACAACCAGATGGCAATGGTTGCCGGCCATTGCAATAGCGCTCAGCGCAGCAGTTACTTCGTTGAGCGCGCATGCGCAAAGTTGCGTGCCTGGCACATGGAAATCCCCACCCAATAGCGATTGGGGCCAGGTGAACGGCTCGTTTTCTATACAGGCACAATCTGCCAGGTTTCAGATTCGTCGGCCTGCAAACAAACCCAACTTGCTGACCCCCGACCAAGCCAATGCTGCATTGACCAAAATGGAAGAAATCTTGAACTGGTTCACCGGACCTTTGGTGAAATGGCCTGAGCCTTTTTGTGACACGGCTGTCAAGTACAAAATTCAGATTTTCACCGATGAGGGATATGGCCTCAATGGTTCGGGCGGTGGTGACAGGTCACCAGGTATGTGGGTTGGGCCAGGTGCATTGATTGACGCCGGACTCGGGCAGGTCAGCGGCATGGTGCATGAGTTCACGCACAGCATGCAATTCCACTCCAAAGGCATGAGAAACACCTTGTTTGGTGGTTGGCTATGGGAATCGCATGCCGAATTCATGGCCCACCAATATCCTGGCGACTCCGACAAAATTGGCTGCAGCAGTGCGCAGGCATGGATGCCACATCTTTACTATGGCAGCACCCGTATCCGTTATTGCAACTGGCAGTTTTGGGAGCACGTCAAAAACAAATACGGCTTTGCTGCCGTCAACAACATATTCCTCAAATCTTCTGACAAAACAGGGCAAGATCCGTTTGTGATTTTGATGCAAAATCAAGGCTGGTCGACTGCTCAACTGGGCGACGAATTCGGTCAATTCGCCATGAAGAACGTAAATTGGGATTACCCTGATGATCCAGACGGCTTCAAACGAGGTGCGGCTTACCGCAGCGCCTATGGGCCAGTGACCGACTTGGGTGACGAAGGCAGCCTGGGCAAACGCCTGCGGCTGGCACGGCTTGAGGCAATTGACGTTGCCAACCGCCGTTTCGTGGTGTCCGAGTATTTTGCACCTCAACGCTATGGCTACAACCACGTCAAGCTCATCCCAGACGCTGGTGCCACCAAAATTACCGTGAATTTCAGAGGTGTTGTGCAAAAGAGCATCGCTGATGGTGCCGAAGTAGGCAATGGTGCATTTGAGCCGGGCGCTGCCCCTGATTGGACCCAACTGACGACGCCTCAAAATCCGGCCTCCAACTGGCGATGGGCGGTGGTGGCGATTAATAAAAATGGCAACGCACGGTACAGCCCAATGCAACGTAGCATTGCGGCGAATATGGACTTTGCCTTACAAGCAGGCGACCGTGGGGTGTATTTGGTGGTGGCGGCCACACCGGATGAACACCACAGCATTTTCTGGGACCAGAAGTACCACACCTTGTACCGCTACGCCTACAAGGTGCAACTGGCCGGGGCCATGCCCGACGGGTACCAGCCTGGTTATAAAGTGAACGTTGCCAACCAGTACCCTGCTGGTGCCCCCCACCGTAACGGTGGCGGATGGGTGGCCACGAACGCGCAAGTGGCTGCCACAGCTTACGTGGGCCCCAACGCTGCGGTACTGGGTGGTCAGGTACTAGGCTCTGCACGGATTGAAGACTACGCGGTGGTGTGGAGCGGCACCGTGCAAGACCGCGCGATTGTTGGTGGGTTAACCCAACTCAATAACAACGTGACGATTGCCAATAATGCCCGTGTCAGATCGGTCATGGCGGATGGGCAATCTTTCGATCTTGGGTCGGTTTTCAATGGCAACACCATTTTGTTTGGCGATCTGGAAACCCACCAAGGCACAAAGCCAGTCAGCAAAGGTGTGTTCAGCGGCTACATTGATACCGAAATGATCACCAAGCCTGAGTTTGGTGCCAACCGCACCAGGCAACCTGTGGAGGTGACGGCACCAGTGCCCTTAGACTGGCCATACGACCAGGAGGGTGTGGCACCGGTCAACACCGCCGGCGACTTGACTACCGGCGCCAGCGCCCCGCCCCCCCAGAACAGCAATGACGCCGGCAGCGCGACCACGGCGGCGACGACCGCCACATCCAGCAGTGGTAGCGGCGGTGGCGGCGCCCTGAACGGCGCTGGCGCCGCGCTATTGCTGTTGGGCATGTGGGCCATGCGCAAAAACAGCACCCAATCGAAAGCCGGATCGACCTTATTATAAAGAAGGGGCGCTGGGCGCCGGCTGAAACTCGACGGTCGCCAGAAAACCATCGAATACGGCTGCCGTGGCCGGGTAGTAATGCAAGACCGGAGCCTGGTAGTGAAAAACCCAGTAGGTCTCGTTGCGCACCAGGCCAACGGTCCGCATGCGAAACGCCACACCGTAACGATTGAAAGCCTGCGTCTGCAAGTCGAACCCGGCCACGCCACCGACGACGATGGGCGCGGCGGCGGTTTTGACCGTGGTCGACGGATCGGGCAAAGCATCCGCGACCGGAAAAGCACCCTGCTCGCGCGTGATCTCGCGGTTGGTCTGCAAAACGGGGTGGGCATTGAAACTGCGCAGTTCGACCAGCTCCAGTTGCATCAGCTCGAACGGCGTCAGCAATGCCGGGCGGCCCGACTGGCGACCGCCGAACGCTTCGGCCAGCGGGACGGCGCGTACCCCGATCTGCTGCAACATGAGCCCATCGCGGGTCAGCAACAGCCTCGACCCCGTCACCGGCGCCCGCAGCCAGCCCACGGGAAGCTGCAGACGCACTCCGGTGAAGGGCAACTCACCGACGGCCTGGTCGGCCCCCGCAGCGGGCGAATCGATGATCCGCCATTGCGGCGCACATGCCGTCAAAACGAGCACGCCGCCACTGCACAACAGCTTTTTTACAAGAAGATATTTGGAGCGCATCCGGCCATTATTGGTCGGGCTCGAATTCCTTGGCAAGCATTTGCCGCGTAAAACCACACTCGGCGGCATCCGTACAGGTACGCAACGCGATTTCGATCTGCGCCCGCGCCTGCCGCACGTCGCCCTGCTGGCGATATACCAGCCCCAGGGACCGCCGACTGTCGAAATGCGCCGGATCGGCCGCCAATACGGTCCGGTACTGCTCGGCGGCCCGGTCCAGATCGCCGGCCTGGCCGCGAATCCGATAGGCCTCGCCAAGGTAGAAATGGGCCGCGACCGGATAGTCGCGCAGGCGCGCCGCGCCGCGTTCGCCGTCGAAATAATTCAGCAGCGCGTCGAACCGGCCGGCGGCAATTTCTTTTTCCAGATGGCGCACTTTGAGCGCGCCGACTTGTTGTAAATAGCCCGTTTCGTTGGTCGCCTGACCCTGGGCGTTTTGCGCCATTTCCTGAAAGGATTTCTCGCGGTCCGAGAGCATGGCCACCGACGAGAAAAAGTAAAACTCGACTTTGCTGCGGCGCTGCATTTCGTCGCCCAGCAATTTGAAGAGCTTGGTCGCTTCAGCCGGGTCGTAGCCGGCTTTGACCATGCGCTCGAAACCGATCTGATCGGCTTCTTTTTCCATGAAACCGTTGAAACCGAATACCGATGTCGAGCTGAAACCGTCCGGCCGCAAACCGGCGAACGAGCCGGACAGGGCACTGCGCACACGTTTTTTGAATGCGTCGAACTGCTCTTTCGCACTGGCGAACAGCATGTCGCCGGCCAGGCTCTTGGCCTGATCCATGGCTTCACTTTTTGCAACGTCCAAGGCCGTACCGCCCAGGCTGCCAGTTGAAAACCGGCCGATCGGGTTGGCGCTGTTCAGCACGGTCCTGGCGATCATCGTCAGGCCCTCGCCCCAGCGCTCGCGGTTCGCCGTCTGAGCGGCGTGCCGGCAGATGAAATGCGCGCCCTCATGGCCGAGCAGCGTCGCCAGTTGCGCCTCGTTGTCGAGCCTGGCCAGAATCCCCTCGGTCAAGTAAATCCTGCCAGTCGCAGTCGCAAACGCATTGACTTCGGGCTGCAACAGCACGCTGACCCGCATCGTGCCTGCGAACTCGGGGTACAGGCGGTCCATGATGCCCTGCAGATAATCCTCCAGGCCGTCGCGCGGGCGGATTTTGTTTTTGCGCTGCAGATCGCTCTCGAGCGAATCAGCCAAGTCCCAGACACGCTGCTCGTCCTCATCAGCCGGATGCGCATGCTGTGCGCCCTCGAAAGCCTCCAGCCCATGCACATTCCCGATACCGAGCAGGACGCCGAATGCGGCCAGCAGCAACTGTTTACGGATCGTGTTCATAATGTGCTCGCTTTCGCCGCCAGAAAGCGGCCCAGCAGAATATTGGTCAGGTCAGCCACATCCTCGGCGTCGTTGAACGAGCGTCGCGTGCTGAATTCATTGTCAAACCACAAAATATCACCGGTCGCCAGCTCGACCACGGCCAGCGCCATCGTCCCGGTCTGTGCCTTGCGGCCCATGGTCATGACGTTCAGGCTCATCGCGCTGTCGAACACCCGGCGCTGAACGCTGCGAATCCGGTCCTGCCCGAGCGCGAACACCATAAGCTGCGCCCCGGTCGCCTCGATCAACGGCGCCAGCCCCGGGCCAAGGGTATAAGTAAAATTTTCACGTTTTTCCGCCAGGGCCGGCACGCGGTCGCTCTTGACCAGCAACAGTTGCGGTGCCAGCGTGCAGAACAACCCGTAATGCTGCTCGACCAGCTTTTGCTGCGTGTCGTCCAGCGTCTCGGCCGCTTGGCGTGTCCATCCGGCGGGCAAAGCGCCACTCTGTTCGATTGCAGTTCTGAAGTAACCGGAAGCCTGCTTTTCCCAAGCGACGACACGCTGCTCTTTACCGCCCAGCGGCACCTCGTACATACGAAACTCGGGGGTGACGAACAACACTCCGGCCGCCGGGCGCTGCGTCCAGCCCTCGGCCCGGCTGCTTTTCAGGGGAGGCGAACCGCATGCCGTCAAAAGCAGCAGAAGCGACCACCCGCACAGCCGGACGAGCGCCCGTCCGAAAAAAACGACACACTTCATGGCTGATGCGCTTATTCTCGAGAGTTACTTATGTCAAATTAACGGCGTTTGGCAGAATATATGTATGACCTACGCATTCCGAGGGAGCCCATGAGTATTCATACCTGGGAATGGCTGTTGCTGTCGCTTTCGCTCATATTTGTCGGCGTTTACGAAGTGTGGGTCGCACGCCTGCGGCGCCACGCGCCGGAGAGGATTTCGCGCAGTGCGCACGCGCTGTTGCGCCAGGAATGGGTGCGCGCGTCGATGAGCAAAGAAGGCACCGACCTGGTGACGGTGCAGACCTTGCGTAACTCCATGATGTCGTCGAGCATCGTCGCCTCCACTGCAGCGCTGGCGCTGATGGGTTTGCTGACGCTGACCGGCAACCTGCTCGGCAGCCGTCTGCTGGGCGGCATCAATTTGCTGGATTCGCGCAGCTTCAACATCAAGGAAGCGATCCTGCTGCTGATGATCGTCGCGTTGTTTTACGCGTTTGTCTGCTCGGCCGTGTCGGTCAGGTATTACAACCACGTCGGCTATATGATGACCATGCCGTTTTACAGCCCCCTGCGCATGCAGTGGGTCGAGCCGGCGTGCGTTTACGTGTCGCACGCCGGGCAGCTCTACGGCAAGAGTTTACGGATGCTGCTGGTGCTCGGGCCACTGTTGATCGGGCTGATTACGCCTGTGGTGCTACTGCCGGGCGCTTTGTTGCTGATCGCGACGCTGCGGTGGTTCGACCGGGTGGCAGTGGGGCGCGGGTGAGCCGTAGTCGAGGCGACCGATTAGATACCCGCCAAGGTCGCGCAGTCGAACAGGCGCCCATGCGCTTTGATCGCGTACCGGTCGGTCATGCCGGCGATGTAATCGGCGACGCGGCGCGGCAAATCATCGCCAGCGCCATCCCGCACCGCCGGCGGCAACAGCCCGGGCTCGTCGCGCAGCGCCGCAAACAAATCGCGCACGATGCGCTTGGCTTTGAACGTGGTGCAGAGCACATGGTGGTGGCGATACAGGCTTTTCATCAGAAAATGTTTCAATGCCTGACTCTGCGCGCGTAGCTCGGCGCTAAAAGCCACCAGCGGGGGCAGTTCGCGTACCTGCGAAACAGTCGTCACGGCATGCTCTGCCAGCCGTTTCCGGGTTTCGGCCAGCACATCGACGATCAGGGTGTTGATGATGCGCCGCACCGTTTCGCGGACTTGCCGACGCGTGGGCAGCTCGGGATATTCCGCACAAACCCGCGAATGATGCCGCTCGAACAGCTCGACCTGTCGCGCCTGGGCGAGCGTGATCAGACCCGAGCGCAAACCGTCGTCCATATCGTGATTGTTGTAGGCGATTTCATCGGCGAGGTTGGCGATCTGCGCCTCGAGCAGGGGGCGCCGTTTCGTGAGAAAGCGCTCGGCCACGTCGCCCAGCCGGCGCGCGTTGTCCGGCGAGCAATGTTTCAGGATGCCTTCGCGGGTTTCGAAGCAGAGGTTCAGGCCGTCGAACGCCGCGTAATGCTCCTCAAGGTGATCGACGATGCGCAGCGACTGCACGTTGTGCTCAAAGCCGCCGTGCCCGGCCATGCAGTCGTTCAAGGCATCCTGGCCGGCATGGCCGAACGGCGTATGCCCGAGGTCGTGCGCCAGCGCGATCGCCTCGGTCAAGTCTTCGTTGACCCGCAACTGCCGCGCGATCGAACGCGCGATCTGCGCCACTTCCAGGCTGTGCGTCAGCCGGGTCCGGTACAAATCGCATTCGGTATTCACAAACACCTGGGTCTTGTACTCGAGCCGCCGGAACGCCGCGCTGTGAATGATGCGGTCGCGGTCGCGCTGGAAATCGCTGCGACCCGGTGCCGCCGGCTCGGCAAAGCGGCGGCCGCGCGAAGCGGCGGCGCGCGCCGCGTAAGGTGCAAGGGCGGCGTCTTCAAGCATGGGCACACATCACGCATCGACCCCGCACGCCGACAGGCTCGCGCGCACGACACCCTCCGGCGCCGGGCCGACCTGCGCACGGCCCAGCCCGTCGAGCAGCACGTATTGAATCGCTCCCGCACTGGCTTTTTTATCGACCGCCATGAGTTCGAGAAAACGCTCGACGCCGAGCGCGGGCGGCACGGTTGGCAGACGCGCCGCCTCGATGGTGGCGCGCAGCCGCAGCGCATCGGCCGGGCTCAACAAGCCCAGGCGCTCGCTGACGGCGGCGGCGAGCACCATGCCGCAGCCGACCGCCTCGCCATGCAGCCATGCGCCATAGCCCATGCCGGACTCGATCGCGTGGCCAAAAGTGTGGCCAAAGTTGAGGATCGCGCGCAAGTTGGTTTCGTGTTCGTCGCGCTCAACGACCGACGCCTTGATCTCGCAGGAACGCAGCACGGCATGCGCCAACGCCGCCTCGTCACGCCTCAGCAAAGCCGGCAGGTCATGCTCGACCCGACGCAAATACGCCTCGTCGGCGATCGCGCCGTGCTTGATGATTTCCGCCAAACCGCAAGACAGCTCGCGGTCCGGCAAA
Organism: Burkholderiaceae bacterium; assembly: GCA_046318595.1. Taxonomy (GTDB): domain Bacteria; phylum Pseudomonadota; class Gammaproteobacteria; order Burkholderiales; family Burkholderiaceae_B; genus DAITMV01. Next base: position 23,627 of record JBKCTV010000002.1, read on the forward strand.
GTATCCAGCGTAGCCAAATCGGCGACGACCATTTTCGGCTGATGAAACGCGCCGACCATGTTTTTTCCCTGCGGGTGGTTGATGCCGGTCTTGCCACCGACCGAACTGTCGACTTGTGCGAGTAAAGTCGTCGGGATCTGGATGAAATCGACACCGCGCATGAAAGTGGCCGCAGCGAAACCCGCCATGTCGCCAACCACGCCGCCACCGAGCGCGACCACCACGGTTTTGCGGTCGCAGCGGGCAGTCAGCATGACATCGAAAATCGTTTGCAGGTGCTGCCAGGTTTTATGAACCTCGCCGTCCGGCAGAATCGCGCTGACGACCTGGCGCGCGCCGGCCCGTTCGAGGCTGCGCCGCAACACGGCTTCGTATAAAGGCGCCACCGTTTGATTGCTGACGATGGCCACCGGCCGGCCGGCGACGAGGGGAGCGAACGGCTCGCTGCGTTGCAAGGCCCCACGCCCGATGTGAATCGGGTAGCTGCGCTCGCCGAGCGCAACGGTTAGCTCGCGCATCACCCGCCACCACAGGGTGAATGCGCCGTCAACCCCAGCGCCTTGACGACCGTTTCCACGACATCGTGAATCGGCTGGCGGCCGGTTTCGACGACAGTATGAGCCGTTTCGAGATACAGGGAATGGCGCTGCTCTGTCAACTCGTACAAACGTTGGCGGGGGTCGTCGGTTTGCAACAATGGGCGTTTTTTATCGTGTCGCGTTCGGTTGTACAGCTCTTCGGGCGAGGCGTTCAGATACACCACATGACCACGGGTGCGCAGCAGTTGACGGTTGTCCGGGTCGAGAATCGCGCCGCCGCCGGTGCCGAGTACCAGATGCTCCCGCAGGGTCGACTCGGCGATGATTTGCGCCTCGCGTTTGCGAAAACCAAGTTCGCCTTCGATATCGAAAATGATTGGAATGCGGACCCCGGTCAGCGCCTCGACTTCATGATCGGTATCGATGAAGGCCCAGCCGAGGCGCTTGGCCAGGGCCCGACCCACCGTGCTTTTGCCGGCGCCCATCATGCCTATAAGAAATACCGAGCTTTGGGCCACGATCCGTCACGGAAATTAAGTTAGCGCTATTGTAGCGATATCGCGTGACGGTGCCCATAGGCGGGTTCAGCCCGGGTTGCTGCATTCGCTGACAACACCGAACGGGCTGGTGACGAAGGGTGGCGTGTTTTCGGTGTCCTGCAACACCGCCGACGGTGCGGGCAAGGTGAACACCCGCGAAGTGACACTGTTCGGGCCGCTGACCATGCCGGTGGATGCCTGCAATTTGATTTCCACCCAGGAAGCATAGCTCTGCAAATAACTCACATACACCGTAGCCGAACCGTCGGCGTCCGTGGTCAGGGTGGTCTGGCTACCGGAAGCCGGTGCGCCACTGGCGCTACTGAGGCGTGCGTCGCCATTCGGCTCGATTAGATTATTAGTGTTCTGGTCATGCTCACCGCTATTAAGCGTACCGTCGCCATTCGTGTCTTCGGCAATGCAGGTGGCATTGCTCTGTTTTTGCCAACCGGTTTCGGTCGTCACTGCGGAGGCAAGCTTTCGATAACTGCCTTTGTAGTATTTGGTATACAGTCGGGAAAACGTGATTTTTTGATTGGCCAGCGGCGCACCGCTGCTATCAGACAACGTCGCCGTGTAGCGGACTTGGTACGAGGAGCTCGGCCCCACGGTGTTGATGGCGCCATCGCTGCCCATGGCGATCGAAATCGCGGTGCTGGAAATCGTCAGCGCCGTCGACTGCGCAGCAGTCTCCGCGAGACCGGCGACAGTGCTTTTGACGGTAACGCCGTTTTGCGCGCTGGGTGCGCTGCCCGCCGTGAACGAGCTGATGGCCGTGCCGGTGGCGTCGGTCGTCGCACTGACCGGCGATACCGAGCCATTGCCGGTCGGAACCGAAAAAACACCGTTTTGCCCTCGACCGGGTTGCCGGCGACGTCCTTGACGATGGCCTGAACAGTCACACCAGCCCCGGGCGCCACCACCGATGGCGATGCCTGCGTAACAAGACTGGCAGGTACGGTCGCAACATACCGCAAATTCAAACTGGTCGAGCCACCGCCTGACGTCGCCGTGATGATGGCCGTGCCGGGCGCAGTCGAGGCGGCATACAGGGTGGTCGAGGCGGTGGCGCCGCTGGGCGTCAGGTTGACGGTTTGCGAAGCGGACAGTTCGGTCGTGCAGCTTGGGTTGCTGTACAGCTTGCCGCGCGACACGCCGAAGTTGGCAGTCGGCGACGTACTGCTACCGACGAAAACTACCGGTTGACAGCCCTCCGAGGTCGTGGCGACACCGCTATTCGGTTGTAGCGATATGTTTAGCTGACCGGTCGAACCGGTCGTACCAGAGGCCGGGGTAACCGTCGCGCCGCTGGCCGATACGGTTATGGGCTTGTTGGGCAACGGATTGCCGGCGGCGTCTTTCAAGGTAATTACGTAGTTCGTTGCCCGGCCGGCCACCGTACCGCTCGGCCCACCGATGGAAAGTGCGGTACCGATCAAATTGATACTTGAGGTGACCGGCGCGAGCGTACCGACCTTGGTCGTCACGGTCAACAGTTTATTGGTCAGATCGTCGCCCGCGCTCAAAGTCACGCGCGCCACGCCGGTGGCGTCCGTCGTCGCGGTCGCAGCAGACAGGACGCCACCCGTCGCGGAGAACTGCACGGGCGCATTGGCCACGGCGGCATTGCCGGCGTCCTTGACCAGCACGGTCAAGGTCACCACTTCTGTCGAACCCGTCTTCAATTCGATATTACTGGCCGAGCCGGGCACCCTCGCCGCCGCAGGATGCAAGCAGAACGGCGGATGTCATTACAGCATAAGGATAAAGGTGCAGTTTCTTCACGAAAGGCTCCGTCGATTAGCGGCTGGACTGGCTGGCCAGGATACGGGGGGTCAAAAACACCATGAGTTCGCGTTTTTGGCTGGAACGGGTAGTGGTCTTAAATAAATTGCCTAAGTAAGGAATGTCGCCGAGCAGCGGGGTTTTCGCCACGTCGTCGCGGTCTTCCTGCTCGAAAATACCGCCGATCACGACCGTACCGCCGTTTTCGACCAGGACTTTGGTCTGCACGTGCTTGGTGTTGATCGCCACACCGGCCTGCACCACTTCACCCTTGGCGTCTTTCGTGATGTCGACATCCAGGGTCACGCCGCCTTCTGGCGTGATCTGCGGCGTCACTTCCAGCTTCAGATTGGCTTTACGGAAACTGACTGCGGTAGCACCGCTGCTCGACGCCGAGTTATACGGAAACTCGGTGCCCTGCTCGATCAGTGCTTTGACCTGATCGGCCGTAATGACACGCGGACTCGAAATCACCTTGCCTTTGCCATCCGCTTCCAGGGCATTGAGTTCGAGGTTGATGAATTGCGTCAGCTTGGAGTTGAACAAGCTAAGCGCCACCGAGCTTGCTGCAAAGCCATTGACCGAGTTGACCGGCAGATTCACCAGGTTGGTCGTGGCGGCCGCTGGTACCTCAGGAACCCCGAGCTGACCGGTCGTGCTGGCAATCGCAGCAGTCTTGGCGCCGATCGTCGAATACATGCCCGTTCCGGGAATCTTGCTGCCGGTCGAACCGTTAGCCGCGACACCCCGGAGATCGGCGATGCCGAGCTTCGCGCCCAGAGCCGATCCGAAGGTGCTTTCGGCAATGACCACGCGCGCTTCGATCATGACCTGGCGCACCGGAACATCCAGGCGGCTCACGAGCTTGCGGATCTGGTCGAGCTGCGCCGGAACATCCTGGACGAATACTTGGTTGGTCCGCGCATCGCGCACCGCGCTGCCGCGTCTGGACAACAGGCGCTGGCGATCGTTGGTGATCAAGGCCACCACGTCGTCGGCTTTTTGATAGTTCAAGCTGAAGCTTTCCAAACGCAGGGGCTCCAGATCGGAGAGCTGGCTCTTGGCCTGCAAATCGCTCTGTTCACGTTGTGCCAACTCGGCGGCAGGGGCCACCAGCATGACATTCCCCGTTTGCCGGATATCGAGGCCCTTGCTTTTCAAAACGATGTCCATGGCTTGGTCCCAGGGCACGTTTTTCAGGCGCAGTGTGGCGTTGCCGGTCACCGAATCGCTGGCGATGATGTTCAGGTTGGTGAACTCCGCGAAGACTTGCAACAAAGCGCGGATATCGGCGTTTTGAAAGTTCAGTGAAATGCGTTCGCCGCGAAACTGCTTGTTTTTCGAGAGCAGCGCGCTACGGCTCGGGTCGGAGCTCATTGGCCGCAGGTCCAGGATCAGCCGGCGGTTTTCCTGGTAACTCGAATGCTCCCAGTAGCCATTGGTCTCGATTTTTATTTGCGTACCGTTACCGGTCTGGCGTGTGGCGATCGTTTTGACGGGTGTCCCGAAATCGCCAACATCGAGCATTTTCTGCAGGCCGTCGGCGATGCCGGAGGACTGCAGATCGACCACCAGTTGACCGCTTTCGGTGCGCACTTCTGGGCGGATGTCTGTACCGGAGAAGTCCATCACGATGCGCCCTTCGCCTTCTTTACCACGCCGGAAGTCCAGTCCGCTCAGAGTCGAGGCGCGCACCACGGGCTCACCGGCGCGGCTATCGACCGAGCCGCCATTGACCGGCCGCAGCTGCACGACCAGGCTGTTGCCTTTGGCCACGACCTCGGCATCCATCGGCTGGCGAAGGCTCATCACCACGCGCGTTTTGCTATCCGACTGCACGAGGCTAACGCCACGCACATCAGGCGACAACGACTCGAAGACACTTTTCCCGGATAAATTTTTAACGGGCGGCAGGTCGATGATCAATCGGGCCGGATCGACAGTAGAAAATGTTCGGATCGTATTGCCCAGGGGTTTGGAAAACTCCAGCACGATATTGGATTGGCGCGCGGACGTTTGCACATCGATTTTTTTGAATGCGGACGACTCCGGCTCCTCCGGCGCGCCATACGCTGGCGGCACGATCAGGAGTAAAAGGCCGGTCAGTGTCGCACCAAGCGCCTGCCGGGCCATTTCGACGCCAAAGTGGCGCAACCGTTTGTTAGTCTGAATCTGCATTTGGGCCTCAATTCGCATTTTTATCTGCCTATTTCAATTCCAACGTACCTGTCCGTGTCGTCCATTTGCCGATGTCGTTTTGGGTTGGTTCGACAAACGAGAGACGGCTGTCCTCGATACTGGCGATCCGACCGGCACGCACGCCAATCAGGTCGCCTTTGTAGGCACGTATGAGGCGGTCGCCCAGACGGACCAATGCCACGCGCTGGCCGCTTTGCATGAATTGCCCCACGAAAACCATCTGCTCGACAGGCTGGCCGACCAACGGATATTTATTTTGCAAGCGCAGATCGACGTTTTTCGATGTGCGGCTGGCGGGGTAGGGGCGAAGCGGGTCGAAAATATCTTTATTGGCGACGTTCGCCACCAGTTGACGCTGCGGAAACGCCGGCAAGGGGTCGATGCGGGCACTGGCTTGCGCTTGTTGGCGCTGGGCTTGCACCCAGGCCCCCAAGTCGTCCGGTTCGGGCACCAGCTCCAATACACAGCCCGACAGCATTACCGACAAACATAGCGCTGAATAAATGATTTTCATGGCGTTTCCTCAGCTTGGACCACCGGGCTGCCGGAATGCCAACAGCTTGGCATCCAGAAGCATGTCGCTACCGGGTTGAAAGGTCAGGCGCATTTCGTCGAACATCATCAGCCGGGGCTGCATGGCAATCGTGCCGATGAAGCGGGACAAATCTTGAAATTTACCTTTCATCTGCACCCGGACAGGCACCGCACCGAAATTTTCGCCCTGAATCGGGGCCTCCGGCTGAAACAGTTCAAAGCGCAGATCGTGCTCGTAACCGATGCGGTTGACCTGCGAGAGAATCTTCGGCATTTCTTCGCTCGGCGGCAGCAGCGCATCGAGCTTTTGCAAACGTTCGCGAGCCTCGATGCTTTGTTCGCGCAGCAGCGGCAAGGTGGCCGCCTTGGCGAACTTCGCCTGGAGCTGCGCTTTCAAATCCTGCTCGGTGGCTTTGGCGGCTTCGAGCGCCTCAATCTGTGGCGCGAACAACTGCCAATACCAAGCGCCCGTGAGCGCAGCGATCAACACAACGAATAAAACGATTTTCGGTAAACCGCGCCAGTCGGGTATGTTCTTGAAATCGAACTGCGATAAATCGATATCAAGGTTTCCGCTGAAAATATTGCTGGCCATTAGCGCGCTCCGTTAGGCGTTGAATTGAGATCGGGACCACGCCGGTTGGCCTGGGCCAGAATGGCGAAAGTTCGCGCGCCGGGGCCCTGAGGTACGGAGACGTCACCCCCCCCCGGCTGCGCCGGCGCACTGCCGTTGGCTGGTTTCGCGACGGCGGTGGGAGCACCCAAAGTCGACGCATCTTGTTTGACCAGCTTCAAGCTGGAGGATTTGAGTGTCTCCAGTTTCGCCAGCTTTGCCAGCCACTGTGCCAGCCGTTCATTCGAAGAAGCCAAACCGTTGATTTCCAGGGTTTTGTATTTCAGGTTGAAATCGACCAAGGACGCATCGTGTGGAATACCGTCGTGCAGATCATTCAACAGCGAACTCAATAAAGTGCGGTCGGTGTTGAGGGAAGCGATCGTATCGATGCGCCGTGCCAAACCCTGAATCTCGCCTTCCAATCGTGCGATTTCCGCCAGTTCACTCGACAAGGTGTTCTGCTCCTGGGTCAGACGGTCGTTGCGCACGCCCTGACGATCAATTTGCATCGCCGTCCACCAGGTAGTGGCTGCGAGCCCGGCGCAGGTAGCGAATGCACAGATCGCCAGTTGGGCAAAAAAATGCTTGCGGCGGACGAGCTGCTGCTGCTGCCGGTAAGGGAGAAGATTGAAACGGATCACACCGCACCTCCAGTCGCCAACCCGTAAGCCGCGGGCAACTCGCACCACACCTCGGGATCGATATCGGTCGGGCAAGTATCGACGACGGAATGCGCCGACTGGCCCATGAGACGTTCAACGACGGCCAGCCAGTCGCGGTAACAGGCGCGCGCGCCGGTCGCAAACAGCACGGTTTCGAATTTCGGTTGGGCACCGCCGGCCAGCATGGCCGCATGCAGCTGCTCCAGGCTCCAGCCAGCGGCTGCTGGCCCTTGATCGCCGACCACCGGCATCGACTGATCGAAAGTCACCATGCCGTCCTGGGCGTGCACCAGACGCACCCGGTGCTCATCGGCCTCCACCATGCAAACCTGGCGATCGACGGTTTCTCGGGTCATGCGGATGGCACCGTCGACTTGGGCAAACCCCTCCAGGTCGACGCCGCTGAGCTTCAGGTTAAGCCTGGCGAATACATCGATCAGCTTGTCGAGCATTTCTTTGCGCAAGGCGGCTACCACCAGCTTGGGCAGCGGTCCGCCCGCCGACTGATAGTCGAAATAAATTTCACTGGCATCGCAGTTGAGGGCGGTTTCGAGGTGATGCTCCACTTCTAAAGTGGTCATTTCGCTGTCGTTGCCGGTGTCCAGAGCGAGCTGATCTATGAAAGCGCGGTTGGCCGGAATCGCCGCCACCGCATCTTCCGGCCGCAGATTATGCTTGCTCAGATAATCAGCCAGCGATTCGGCAAACCGGTTGATGTCGAGCACGTCGCCCCGGTCAAGACACTGCGGTGGCGGTGTCCATAAACCCGCGTGCAGAATCTGCTGGCGACGGCTGCCAGCGTGCCGGATAGCGCAGACCGCAGGTCTGTTTTTGGCGAGATCGATACCGAGCCGCAAACCGTAGGTCGAGGATTCGCGACGGGAAACGGCGGCGGATAGGCCACCCTTAAACGGAAATTTCATGCAGATCTCACACAAGGAGCAGTCACGTCAGATTAGGGGGATCCACGACGGGTAGCAACCCTCTAGTGCGTGGCCCCTAGGACGGGGGGGAACCCATGCCCGCTCTTGGCTGCGGTGGAGTCGCAGTACAATGCCGCATTGCTTAGCCCCACGAACCGACACCGTGAAAACCTCAGCCCCCAAGCGCCCCGCTGGTCCGCCCACGCCCGCCGTATGGCTCAGCCGTTTGCTCGGCGCGGGCATCGTCCTGCTGATTTGTGGTCTGCTGATCCTGGGGGTTGCACTGACACTGATCTACCCCCACCTGCCAAGCCTCGAATCACTGACCGATTATCGGCCCAAAGTGCCACTGCGCGTGTATACCGAAGACGGAGAACTAATCGGCGAGTTCGGCGAAGAGCGGCGCAACCCGGTCCGAATCCAGAACGTGCCGACCGTATTGAAACAAGCGATTCTCGCAGCGGAAGACGACAGCTTCTATCAGCACGGCGGTATCGATTACATGGGCGTGATGCGTGCCGCGCTGTCCAACATCACCTCGGGCGGTAAAGCGCAGGGTGCCAGCACCATCACCATGCAGGTGGCGCGTAATTTCTTTTTGACCAAGGAAAAAACCTGGACCCGCAAGCTCTACGAGATCTTGCTGGCGTTCAAGATCGAGGCCAGTCTCAGCAAAGACCAGATTTTCGAGCTCTACATCAACCAGATCTATCTGGGACAACGCGCATACGGTTTTGCGTCGGCCTCGCGCATCTATTTCAACAAACCGCTCAAGGACCTGTCCGCGGCCGAGGCCGCCATGCTGGCTGGCTTGCCCAAAGCACCCTCGGCCTACAACCCGGTCGTCAATCCCAAACGCGCCACTGCGCGCCAGCACTACATTTTGGGACGGATGCGCATGCTGGGCTTTCTGGCCGAAGAAGACTATCAGCAGGCGCTCAAGCAGATCTTGAGCTTTAAACCAGGAGCGAGCGAATACCACATACACGCCGAATACGTGGCGGAAGCGGCCCGGCTGATGGCAGCGGAGACGTTTAAAGACGAGGTTTATACCCGCGGCATCAACGTATACACGACGATTCTGAAAAACGATCAGATCGCCGCCTACAATGCCGTGCGGCGCGGTATTCTTGGGTACGAACGCCGCCAGGCGTATCGCGGACCGGAAGGCTTCGTCGACCTGAAAGGCAGCACGGCGGAACGCGATGCGCTGATCGACGACGCCATCATCGATCATCCGGACGCAGACGGTTTGCTGTCCGCCGTGGTGCTGGAGGCCAAACCGCAAAGTTTGAAGGTGGCGCGCAGCAAAAACGAAATCATCACCATCACCGGCGAAGGGCTGCGAATGGCCTTGCCCTGGCTGCAGTCCAACGCCCCCGCCAACCGCAAGCTCATGGCGGGCGCCATCGTGCGCATCACCAAAGACGCCAAGGAGCGGTATGAGGTCTTGCACATGCCGGAAGTCGAGTCGGCCTTCGTGTCCATCAGTTCGGGCGATGGCGCAATCAGGTCCCTGGTCGGCGGCTTCGACTTCGGCAAAAACAAGTTCAATCATGTAACGCAGGCATGGCGGCAGCCCGGCTCCAGCTTCAAACCTTTCATTTATTCAGCCGCTCTCGAAAAAGGGTTTTCGCCGACCACCATGGTGAATGACGCTCCCATCCATTTCGATGCCGGCGCGGGCGGGCAGCCGTGGGACCCGAAAAACTACGATGGCAAATACGAAGGCCCGATGCGTCTGCGCCAGGCCCTGGCCAAGTCAAAAAACATGGTGTCGATCCGCGTGCTACAGGCGATTGGTCCGAAATACGGCCAGGAATGGGCCACACGCTTCGGTTTCGAGGCAGCCAAACACCCGGCTTACCTGACCTTGGCACTCGGCGCCGGAGCGGTCACACCGCTGCAGATGGCCGGCGGTTATGCCGTTTTCGCCAACGGCGGCTATCGGGTATTGCCATATTTGATTGCCAAAATCACCGACAATGAAGGCCATATTCTGGCTCAGGCCAAGCCCATGCAGGCGGGCGAGGAGCGCGGGCGAGTCATCGAGGCGCGTAATGCCTTCATGATGGACAGCTTGTTGAAGGAAGTGGTTCGCAGCGGCACCGCTGCCCGTGCAATGAGTCTCAAGCGAACCGACTTGGCTGGTAAGACCGGGACGACCAACGATTCCCACGACGCCTGGTTCGCCGGTTATCACCCCGCACTGGTGGGAATCGCCTGGGTCGGCTACGACCAACCCAAGAAGCTCGGCGATCGGGAGACCGGCGGCGGCCTGGCGCTGCCGATCTGGATAGACTACATGACCTCAGCGCTGCGGCGTCTGCCGGAGAGCCAGCGTACCGTGCCCGATGGTATCTCCGTGGTCAACGACGAGTTTTTCTATGTCGAATACGTGCCCGGGGCGGGCGTGAACAGCGTTGGCATGGAAAACTCGGCGCCGGCCGGAGGCTTGCTGCCGGCGGAGATAGGACAGCAGAACTGAACGGAAGCAGGGTTTTAAGACAACCCCCATGAACCGCCGCCTACCTGCTGAGCCAATATTGCCGCAAGCTCAGCCAGAAAAGGGGCGGCCGTGCGGGTATTGCGCCATTGGCCGTCCTGCCAGCGATAGTGATAACCGCCGCTGCGGGCAGCGAGCCATAATTCCCTTGTCGGCGTTTGCGCATTGACGATCACTTTGCCCGCACTGTCGAAGTCGAGCGTCAACACATGGCCTTCGCGGCGGAGATCCACATCCACGTCAAACGCCTCGGCCTGGGTTTCGACCGCCGTTTCCAGTCGATTCAACGTATCATTCACCTGTTGCAGAAACTCGCTCTCGTTCATCGTATGCAAACCCTTACGCGTCAATGTTTCATGACCGTCACTATACTCATGTTAGCCGCTTGCGGACAAAAGGGGCCGTTGTATTTGCCGCAGAGGCCCGTGTTACGACCGGCACCACCGTCGATCGACGCCACCTCACCGCCAGCGGCCATTCCCGCCCAGCCAGCGACTGTGTCACCCCAGCCTCCCGCCAACTCCAGATCGACCACCGAATGAGATTTCTTTCGCCGTTCATCCACCGCGCGGGCACCAGCCTGCATATCGAAAACGTCGCACTCACGGCCGTGGCCGAGCGTTTCGGCACCCCCCTGTATGTCTATTCGGCAGGGCATATCCGGCAGGCTTACCAGTCGTATGCCAACGCCCTGGCAGGCGTGTCCGCCGACGTTTGCTATGCCGTCAAAGCCAATTCGAATTTGAGTGTTCTGCGTTTGCTCGCTGCCTTGGGCGCGGGCTTCGACATCGTGTCAGCCGGGGAGCTGGCGCGTGTCCTGGAAGCGGGCGCGGATGCACGCAAGGTGGTGTTTTCCGGGGTCGGAAAAAGTGCCGCCGAGCTGGAATACGCTTTGAACGTCGGGGTCGGCTGTTTCAATGTAGAGTCCGAGCCCGAGCTGCGGCGCCTGGCGCAGATTGCGCAGCGCCTGGGGAAAATTGCGCCGGTATCCTTACGTGTCAATCCCGACGTCGATGCCAAAACCCACCCGTACATTTCGACCGGCTTGAAAGAAAACAAGTTCGGCGTCGCCATGACCGAGGCGCGGACGGTTTACCGGCAAGCGCGGCAACTGAGCAGCATCGACATCATCGGCATCGACTGCCACATCGGTTCGCAACTGACCGACGCCACGCCTTATTTCGATGCGCTCGACCGGGTGCTCGCACTGGCCGATCAGTTAGCCACCGATGGCCTGGCTATCCGACATCTCGACCTGGGCGGCGGGCTGGGCATCCGCTACGCGGACGAAACGCCGCCAGCCATCGACACCGTGGTACGCCAACTGAGCGCGCAAGTTCGCGCCTGGGCCGAAGCGCGCGGCCGCGCCATGCCGCATCTGCTGTTCGAACCGGGGCGCTCGATCGTCGGCAATGCCGGCGTGCTGCTGACCCGCCTCGAACACCTCAAGCCGACCACCGAAAAAACTTTTGCCATCGTGGATGCGGCGATGAACGACCTCATGCGGCCGGCCTTGTACGAAGCATTCCACGACATGGTCGAAGTCGAACATTTGCCGAGTCGGGAAACAGTGACCGTCGATGTCGTCGGGCCGGTTTGCGAAACCGGCGATTGGCTGGGCAAGGCGCGTCAACTGGCGATTGCCGAGGGCGACCTGATCGCAATCTTGTCGGCAGGCGCTTACGGCATGTCGATGGCGTCGAATTACAACTCGCGGCCGCGCGCGGCCGAGGTGCTGGTCGATGGCAGCGAATATCGGCTCGTGCGGCGGCGGGAGAGTTTGGATGATTTGCTGAGGCTGGAGCGCGTCGAATCAGTTTAGATCACAACTGCCCATACGAATGCAGCCCGGACAAAAACATATTCACGCCCAGGAATGCAAAGGCCGTCACCAGCAGCCCGATCAGCGCCCAATACGCAGCAAACACGCCACGCAGCCCCTTCACCAGCCGCATATGCAGCCAGGCGGCGTAGTTAAGCCAGACGATCAGCGCCCAAGTTTCCTTGGGGTCCCACTGCCAGTAGGCGCCCCAGGCCTCGGCCGCCCACAGCGCGCCCAGAATCGTCGCCACGGTGAAAAACGCGAAGCCGATCGCGATCGATTTGTACATCCAGTCGTCCAACACGGTCAGCGGCGGCAGACTGGCCGCAAACCGCCCACGGAAGCTTTCTTTGATCAGATAAGCCACCGCAACCATCGCCGCCAGGGAAAACGTTCCGTAACCGATGAAGTTGGCCGGAACATGAATTTTCATCCACCAGCTTTTCAGGGCCGGGACGAGCGGTTGAATTTCGTGCGCCTGGCGGTCGAACGCGTACCAAGCCAGAAAGCCCAGGGCGGCGGTCACGACCAGCATCACGAACCCGCCCAGCTGCCGCGTCTGATAGCGTTTTTCGAAATGCAGGTAATACAGACCGACGATCAGACTGAACAGCACGAAGACTTCATACAAGTTGCTGATCGGAATGTGCCCGACATCGCTGCCGATCAAGTACGACTCGTACCAACGCATCAGCAAACCGGTAAACCCCGCCAGCAAAGCGCCCCAGGTCAGCGCAGTGCCCAGCCAGGCGCTAGTCGTCGAACGCGCCAACAAACCGACCCAGTAAGCCAGCAAAGCCCCTAGAAACAACACGCCCATCCATAAAATAGCCGACTGGCTCGCCAGTAGATACTTCAGCAGAAACGATTGCTCGGCGCGCACCAAACTGCCCGCATACAGCCAGACACCCAGCCCCGTGAGCAGGCCAACCGCCAGGCTCAAGCGACGCAGCGCCGGCCAGCGATGCGCCAGATACGCCAGCGTCGGCACGACCGCCCACAGCACGCCGAGGTCATAGGCGTCCATCCACGCGCCGAGCCGCAACGTAGCCGTCGTCGCCAAGGCGATCAGCAAGAGCAGGAAAAGTCCGTCGCCCAGGCTAATACCTTGACGCCGGGACGACAGCGTTGCGGCCTGTTCCGACCCATCGATGAGATCTGCAGGGATCCAAGCTTTGGTTGCGTTCACGGTATTTCCTCATCCGGGACGGCATTGGCGCGCAAAGTGGCGCACAAAGCCGCGTAATCGTTTTCGAAGTCCAAGGTAGCGCGGTTGCTGCTCATACCCATCAGCAGACGCACGGGTCCGCCTTTGGCGCCCGGTGTCAGCCAGAACCAGACGCGGCGTTCGCGAATATAAAACATGGCGAACACGCCGGCGACAAGCAGCAAACAGCCCAGGTAGACGATCCACTGGCCCGGCGCACGTGCCAACTGAAAGACACTCGCTTTGACCTCGTCAAAGCCGGTCAGTTGCAATAAAAACGGCGCCCCGTACAAATGAATGTCAGATAAAGCCAGCTGCGCATCCTGCAGATAGCGCACATTCTCCGGCGTGGCCGCCATCTGCGGCAAACGCTCGGCGACCCGTGCCTCGTTCCATAGCGACCACAGCGCCCCCTGTAGTATTTTCAGATAGACGCCGCTGGCTTTTTCCCGCTCCCCGGTCGGCACGGTTTTTTCCAGAAAGCGCACCACCGCCTCGAGGCCGCCGACCCGGCCATCGCCGGCATACATGGTCAGGATGCGTTGCGCGCTATCGACGAGCTGCGCTTGCGCGGTTGCGGCCAAAGGCTTTTGCTGCATCGCGGCATCGACATAACGACGGGCAGCCTGCTCGCGCAAGGTCGGCGAAGCCAGCGCCGCACGCAACCGAAAAAACTCTGCCAGCGACTCCTGACCATCGACCGGCAGACGCAAATAGCGAAACGGCTCGTTCGGATCGGGGCGCATGCCAGCTAAAAAATAGCGGCCACCATCGACGTCGACGGGCACCATGTAATTTTGATACTCGCGCGCCTGACCAGCCGCATCGCGTAAACGGTAGGTAACGCTCGGTCCGATATTCTTGAAACGCCGGGTCGGATCGCGGTTGGCGCCAGGCCCGAACACATTTGCCACATTATCGCGAAACCGCCGTTCGATGCTTTCGCCAACATTTTCGACATTGATCGATTTGAAACCGCTCCACTCGACCGTCGTTCCCTCAATGCCGAGCCCCAGCGGCACCTGCCGCCCTACCTCGCCCGACAGGGCCGTCGGCGCGAAGCCGTTGCCGCGCATCGGCCACGCCTGCAGCCGCAGCGTCGAGCCGCCATCGTCGAAGCTCGACTGATAAACCGTGACGCCGCGATACGTCAAGGGCTTGTTGACCTCGATGGTTTGAGCAAAACGCTTACCCGCCGCCGGGTCGATCACTTCGACGTCGCTGGCGAACAGCTTGGGCATGCCGGTGCTGTAATACTCGACGCGGAACTGCCGCAACCGCAGTTCGAACGGCAGCTCCTGCACCAGCAGGCCCTGCGGGGTATTAACGATCGCCACATGGCTGCTGTCGCCCTCGGGCAGCAATAGATTGGCCCGATAGCTCGGATTGCCGACCGGTAAACGGGCGCTGTCCGGAATTTGGCGCGTTTCCTGAACATTGTCGATCGGGGTTTTACCCGTGAGCCACGCCATGAGGGTCAGGGGCAAACCGCTGTCCAGCAAGCCCCCCACGCAAATGACGATGATCGCCAGATGCGTGGCGATATAGCCCAGGCGATTACTCGCGCCGCGCCTTGCAGCAAGCATCAGACCATCCGAACGACAGTCGACTTTGAAGCGATAGCCTTGCCGGGTCAGCCAGGTTTGCAGCGCCTGTTGCGCGGCGTTTGCATCCGTCGCCAGCCTGCCTTCCCAGCGGTAGGGAAACGCCCGCAGGCTGCTCTCGCGAATGCTTTCTTTGAAGCGTCGCCAATCGCGCAGAATTTTCGGGGTATTGCGAGTTACGCAAACAGTCGTGGAGGCGACCAGAAAGCCCATGATCGCCAGGAACCAGGGCGTGTTGTAAATATCGAATAAACCGAGCGAGCGAAATAATCCGGCCCAGAACGGACCGAACTGATTGATGTAGTTGATACCGGGTTCGTGCTGCTTGACGACCGTTCCGATAATCGAAGCGATCGCCACCAGCGTCAACAAGCTGATGGCGAACCGCATCGAGCCGAGCAACTCCCACCATGCGGCCCGCCACGGCCGGCGGGCCAACATCAGCGCAGACCGGCGATGTAATCCGCGACGGCCTTGACTTCTTTATCGGACAAACGGCCGGCGATCGCGCTCATAGGCTGGCTGTTTGTGCGCGAACCGCCACGAAAAGCCACGAGCTGGGCTTCGGTGTATTCGGCATGCTGCCCCGACAGACGAGGGTATTGCGCTGGGATACCGGCTCCGTTGGGGCTGTGGCAGCCAGCACAGGCAGGCACTTTTTTGTCGAGGATGCCACCGCGGTAGATTTTCTCGCCCAGCGCGAGGGTTTCTTTATTACGGGCCTCACCGGGCTTGGGCTTTTGCTGCGCGTAGTAAGCCGCAACGTTGCGCATGTCTTCTTCGGACAGCGGAGCGGCCATGCCGTTCATGATCGCATTGACGCGCTCGGGCCCCTTGGCGCCCGGTTTCACTTTAAAATTACTTAATTGTTTGTAGATATACTCGGGATGCTGGCCAGCAAGCTTGGGATTGGCCGGTGCGACGCTGTTGCCATCGGCGGCATGACAAGCCGCGCAAACCTGAGTTGACAGTTGCGAGCCCTTGCTGATGTCCGGCTTGGGCGCAGCAGCAGGCTCGGCCGCTGTCGAAGCGGAAACCGTCAGCATCAGGTATAAGGACAGGTATAAAGAGGATACGATGACAGCAAATCGACGCATTTCAAAAACCTATGTAGGCCAAAGCAACTTTCGATTATAACAAGCTATCCCACCCATCCCGTTCATAAGTGTTGCATGCTCAATAATTTTCATTCCGCGCAGTTCGAAGTATCCGCTGCCAAATACCATCAATGTCCCTCCGCGGACGTACCGGAAATCGCGTTCGTCGGCCGTTCAAATGCGGGAAAATCGACCAC
This sequence comes from Burkholderiaceae bacterium, assembly GCA_046318595.1. Classification (GTDB taxonomy): domain Bacteria; phylum Pseudomonadota; class Gammaproteobacteria; order Burkholderiales; family Burkholderiaceae_B; genus DAITMV01. Next base: position 39,857 of record JBKCTV010000002.1, read on the forward strand.
TGTCAACACGCTTTGCAACCAGCGCCAATTGGCATACGCCAGCAAAACGCCCGGACGCACGCAACTGCTGAACTTTTTTTCGGTGCAGTTTCAAGGCGCGCCCATCATGCGATTGGTCGACCTGCCGGGTTACGGTTTCGCGCAGTTGGCCCAGCAGGAACAAAACCGCTGGGACCGCGAGCTAAGCGCTTATCTGGCCGACCGGCCGAGCCTGGTAGGCTGCGTCATGATCGTTGACGCCAGGCGCGGTTTGTTGCCACTCGACAGTGACTTGCTCGACTGGGTGTTTCCGCGCCGGCTGCCGATCCACATCGTTTTGTCGAAAGCCGACAAGCTGAGCAAACAGGCGGCCACGCTTTGTCTGCAAGCGATCCGGCAAAACGTTCAGCTCCGGATCGATGCCGGCCATCCGATCACCGTGCAGCTCTGGTCGGCGCTCAAAAAACAGGGCATCGACACGCTCGAACTGCAGCTCAAACATTGGATCGGCCATGCGCCCGACAACGAACCAGCCGCGCAGGACACGCCATGACGAGCCCCGATCGGTTTTCTGCAACCGCCGCCTTCCCAGCCATTCGCCCCCGCCGGCTGCGGCGCGACGACTTCACCCGGCGCCTGGTGCGCGAGCACCACCTGACGGTCGACGATCTGATCTACCCGGTTTTTTTATTGCCCGGCCAACAACGCACCGAGCCAGTAACGTCCATGCCCGGCGTGGACCGCGTCTCGCTCGACCGTTTATTGCCCGTAGCAGAACGCTGCGTTCGGGTCGGCATTCCCGTGCTGGCGATTTTCCCGGTAATTCCTGCCGAGCAGAAAAGCCTGGACGGCCACGCGGCGTTCGATCCGGCCGGCCTGGTGCCGACCGCCGTGCGCGCCCTCAAGACACACTTCCCCAAGCTCGGGCTGCTAACCGATGTTGCCCTGGATCCCTACACGACGCACGGTCAGGACGGCATCGTTGACGGCGCAGACTATGTGCAAAACGACACGACGTTACGGGTGCTGGCGCAGCAGGCGCTCGTCCAGGCACAAGCCGGCGTGGACATCGTCGCGCCCAGCGACATGATGGACGGCCGCGTCGGCGTAATTCGTCAGACACTGGAACGACATGGGCTGGTGCACACCCGCATTATGGCTTACTCGGCCAAATATGCGTCGGCGTTTTACGGGCCGTTTCGCGATGCGGTCGGTTCGCTGTCGGCGCTCGGCAAAGCCGACAAAAAAACCTATCAAATGGACCCGGCCAATAGCGATGAGGCCCTGCGCGAAGTCGCCCTCGACATCGCCGAAGGCGCCGACATGGTCATGGTCAAGCCGGGTATGCCTTATTTGGACATCATCCGCCGCGTGAAGGAAAACTTTCGCGTACCCACCTTCGCCTATCAGGTCAGCGGCGAATACGCCATGCTGAAGGCCGCTGCGCTGCAAGGCTGGCTGGACGAAGAAGCAGTCATGCTGGAGTCGCTGCTGGCCTTCAAACGCGCCGGCGCCGACGGCGTACTCAGTTATTTTGCGTTGCAGGCGGCCGAATCCCTGGCAACGCACCGCGATTGACAGCGCTACCGTTTAAAGCAGCGCCGTTCAAGCGACCCAGCGGATCGATGGCCGTCGTGGGAGCCGGCGAAAACAAGGGCTCATCGGCGGCCGGCTGCTCGGGGTCGGATGTTGTCGCAAAGCTCGGCAACCCCTGCAAAAACCGCTCCGCCCGGACGAAACCGATCACCCGGTTCGCCGGCAGTTCTCGTCCGGCCGCATCAAAAAACAAGATGGCCGGTGGGCCAAACAGACCGTATTGCTTGAGCAGGGCCTTGTTCGACGGGGTATTCTCCGTGACGTCGACCTGCAACCAGCGTACGTTGCGCAGCGCAGCCTGCACGCGGGTATCGCTCAAGGTGAACCTTTCCATTTCCTTACAGCTCACGCACCAGTCGGCATAAAAATCCAGCATGACTGGTTGCCCGGCATGTTGTAAAAGCTGAGGCAAAGCGGCGGCGCTTGTTCGCTCGAATGGCAGCAAGTTGTTATCGGTACGCTTTTTCGTTGTATCCGTGTCGATTGGTGCCGATCCGGCAAGCATACCGGACAGGGGTTGCAGCACATCGCGGCCACCGATCGCCAAACCGACCAGCTCCAGCACCCCCGTCAGCAAGACCAAAACAGCCAGCCCCTTGAACACCTTTTGTGCAAGGCCGTCCTGCAACTGCAAAGGTTCGAGCGCGCCAGCCGCCACCCCGGAAATCAGCAAAAAAGCGCCCCACGCCAGCATCAGTTGCCACGCGGCGAATAGTGGACTGAGCGTCCACAAAGCCAGCACGAGCAGCATCCAGCCCAACACATGCTTGACTTTTTCCATCCAAACACCCGACTTGGGCAGCCATCGGCCAGCAGTCAGCACCAAAGCGATCAGGGGCAATCCCATGCCCAGGGCCATGCAGAACAAAGCCGCACCGCCGACCCGCCAGTTGCCCGTTTGACTCAGATACAGCAGCGCACCTGCCAGCGGGGGCGCCACGCACGGCCCAACCAGCAGCGCCGACAAACCGCCCATGAGCGTCACGGTCGCGACACGCCCGCCAGCCAGCGCCTGCGAATGCATCAGCAAGCGTTGCTGCAAAACCAGCGGCAGTTGCAAATGAAATACGCCCAGCATGGCCACACCGGCCAGGGCGAGCAGCCCAGCAAACAATCCGATCACCCACGGTGCCTGCAACGCCGCAGCCAAGCTTTCGCCGGTCAGGCCGGCGACGATGCCCAGGGCGGTGTAAACGACCGCCATGCCAGCCACATAGGCCCCCGCCAGACGCAAGCTGCGCCACCGGGACGAGACGCCGTCGGTATCCGCAATAACGATGGCCGACAAAATCGGTAACATGGGCAACATACACGGCGTGAACGCCAGCAAAACACCAAGGCCGAAAAACCCCAGCAAAGTCCACGGCAGCGAACCACCCAGCAGCCGATCAGTCCAGCGGCCGGCTTCGTCGCCCAAACCGCCCGGGCTCTCCGAGCCTACCGGTTTTGCGGTACTTGCCGAGTCCCGGGACAGCGGCACCGACCATTCCCGGGTTTGCGGCGGATAACACAAACCGGCATCGGCGCAGCCCTGGAAACCGACGCGCACGCGCGCAACGGCGACGGGCGCAGCCAAGCGCACCCTTAAAACGACCTGTCCCCGCAGACGCTCCACATCCTGCGCCAGATTGTCGTCGTAGTAGCGTTCGCCACGCGGGATGTCGACCGGCTGCAGCACGGTTTTACTGTCTGCGGCGTCCACCGCGAAACGCTCGCGGTACAAATAGTAGCCTTGGGCGACATCGAACACGATATCGACACTGGCGCCCTGTCCCTCCCCTCCCGGTCGAGCCGTGACCTTGAATGCCTTCTCCGGCGGCAGGAAGCTCTGCGCTTGCACGGCGCCAAACAAAAAGAAACTCAGGAAAAGCCCAAACAGCGCAGATGCAATCAATAAGACGGCTCGATGGCTGCGCCCGCCGACCAGGCGCTGCAGGGCCGTTAAAGTCGAACTCATGAGTCGCCCAGCCGCCGTTCGCTCAAACGCAACGCGGCATACAAGGCCGCAGCGCCATACAGCAAAACGATCGCAGTCGACTGCAATGAAGCCCCCCAGGCGTGCTCGAAGGCATGGCGGACCGCATCCACCAACACGGACAGCGGCAACCAGTCCGCCACCACGCGCAGGGCCAACGGCAACTGCGCCCGCGGAAAAAACGCGCCAGACACGAAGGTCATCGGTGTAACGACGAGCGTAAAATAAAACATGAAGAAATCGTAACTGTGCGCTCTGGCATTGACGCATAACGCCAACGCCGCAAACATCAGCGCACCAATGAACGATATCGGCAGCGCCGCCAGCCAGAACGGCACATCACCGATACCCAGGCAAGCAACGACGCCAATCATCGCCGTGCAGCTCATCAAGCTTTTGCTTGCCGCCCACAACCATTCCCCGAGCACGATCTGCCGCAGGCTGACCGGCGTATTCAGAATCGCGTCCCAGGTTTTTTGTACGTGCATCCGGGAAAACGCCGAGTACAAGGCTTCAAACGTGGCGGCATTCATGGCGCTCATGGCCAGAGTGCCGCAGGCCAGATAATCCAAATAGCGGTGGCCGCCAACCTCGGGCAACAGGCTGCCGAGCCCCAGGCCAAAGGCCAGCAAGGCAATCACAGGATCGATCACGTTGGCGAGAAAACTGGGAATAACCAGCTTGCGCCACACCAAGGCGTTACGCTGCCACACAGCGAAGACACCAGCCCAGGCCGAGGGCACAGCATGGTGCACGACAGGCTGGTCAGGCCGTGGTTGTGCTATCTGTTGGCTCATTTCATGCATCACGCAGATCCCGTCCCGTCAAACGAATGAATACATCTTCCAGATTGGCCGGCCTAAACAAATACGCCGGACGGCCAATCGCAGGGAGTTCGTCCAAGGCTTGCAGCCAGCGGCGCGCATGTGGCGAATAAACAAATACCGTCTCGCCGCTCGACTCGATACGCGTTTGCTCATGCAATTCCGGCCTGGTCTCCGCCCACGCCGCAGCGCCACGGCCGAACAGTTCGATCACATCGCTGCCGATGTACGTTTCGATCAGCGCCCGCGGCGTATCGACCGCAATCAGTCGACCGTCGTCGAGCACGGCGATACGGTCGCACAGGCGCTGCGCCTCGTCCATGAAATGCGTCGTCAGTAATAAGGTTTTGCCCTGCTCGCGCAAAGCCTGCAGGCGCTCCCAGATCAGGTGTCGCGCCTGCGGATCGAGCGCAGTGGTCGGCTCGTCGAGGAAAATCATATCGGGTTCGTTGATCAAGGCCCGCGCCAGCATCAAGCGGCGGCGCAATCCGCCAGACAAGGCCGTAACTTTATCGTTTTGTCGTTTACCGAGTGCCGCAAAGTCCAGCAATGCGGGCACCCGCTGGTCGAGCACAGCACGCGAAATACCGAAATACCGCGCGAAAACGTAGAGATTTTCTTTGACCGAAAAGTCAGGGTCGAGCGTATCGGCCTGCGCAACCACACCAACGGCCGCCCGCGCTTCAACCGCCAAACGCGGCAACGGCAACCCAAGCAAAGTAACGTGGCCTTGATCGGCGCGGGCCAAACCGAGAGACAAACGCAAAGCCGTGGTTTTGCCGGCACCATTCGGCCCGAGAAGACCCAGGCACTCACCCCTACGAACATTGAGATCGAGCCCATCAATCGCCCAGCGTTCGCCAAAACGCTTGCTGACATTCGCCAAGGCCAAAGCAATCGAAGCGTCAATCGGCGAAGAAGTCATGATGGGTCACTAAAAATGGTTCTGCCATAAGCAGCAAAACCACGGACTTCCCGTGGTTTTGCTGTCTGACAATAGCACGCTACCGACACACGAGAACAGGCAATGACGATGCAGCAAATGCGACACAAGACAGCGTAGGCCAACCGCTGCGTAGGCTCCTTATGCGGCGACTTCTACCGACGCATCGTCGTTTACTTCTACCGGTTCGATGCCATCGGGACGATCAACGAGCTCGACCAGAGCCATAGGCGCTTTGTCGCCATGCCTGAAGCCAAACTTTAGAATACGGATATAACCGCCTGGCCGGTTGGCAAAACGGGGACCCAGCTCGTCAAAAAGTTTGACGACCATCTCACGGTCTCGCATACGATTGAAGGCCAAGCGCTTATTGGCTAACGTGGGCGTCTTGCCGATTGTGATCAAAGGCTCGACGACGCGCCGCAACTCCTTGGCTTTCGGCAAAGTGGTTTTAATGACCTCGTGGCGCAAAATGGCATTTGCCAGATTACGCAACATAGCCTGTCTGTGGCTGCTAGTGCGGTTTAGTTTTCGCAATCCATTACGATGACGCATTTTGTGTTCTTCCTTAAATATTCGCCAGACTCAGGGCTTTTCCAGCCCGACCGGCGGCCAGCTTTCCAATTTCATTCCCAGAGTCAAACCGCGGGCAGCGAGCACATCCTTGATTTCATTCAAGGATTTACGGCCTAAATTGGGGGTTTTCAGCAATTCGTTTTCACTGCGTTGAATCAGATCGCCAATATAGTAAATATTTTCCGCCTTCAAGCAGTTTGCCGAACGAACCGTCAACTCGAGATCGTCGACCGGACGCAACAAGATTGGATCGACTTGGGGAGCACGCGGAGCTTCCATCGAAGTGGCGGTATTTTCCAGGGCCGCGAAGACGGACAACTGATCCACGAGCAAGCGAGCCGCCTGCCGAATGGCTTCTTCCGGAGTGATGACACCGTTTGTTTCGATCGACATGACCAAACGGTCCAAATCGGTTCGCTGCTCGACTCGGGCGCTTTCCACCGCGTACGAAACCCGCAACAGAGGCGAAAACGAGGCATCCAGTACGATACGACCGATAGCCTTCGTCGGCTCGTCAGGAAAACGCCGCAAAGTACCCGGCACATAGCCCCGGCCTTTTTCGACTTTGACCTGCATGTCCAGCTTGCCACCCGGGGTGAGCTGCGCAATGACGTGATCGGGATTGATGATTTCTACATCGTGTGGCAAGTCGATGTCGCTGGCCTTGACGACGCCTTCGCCTTCTTTACGCAAAGTGACGGTCACGATGTCGCGCGACTTCAGACTGAACACGACGCCCTTGAGGTTCAGGAGCAAGTCGACCACATCCTCCTGGACACCGTCCAGTGTCGAATACTCATGGACGACCCCGGCGATCGATACTTCGGTCGGGGCATAACCCGTCATCGAGGACAGCAGCACCCGGCGCAAGGCGTTACCCAGAGTATGACCATAGCCCCGTTCGAACGGTTCCATGATGATCTTCGCACTGTATGGACCGGCCGCTTCGACTTCGACGATGCGCGGTTTCAGCAAACTCTCATTAAACATTAGAAATCCTTATCAATACCCTCGGCTCGTTACACCGATAAGGCTGAAAAACTTGGACGTTTTTAGACGTTATTAGCGCGAATACAATTCGACGATCAAACTCTCGTTAACCTCAGCAGACAGATCGGCCCGATCCGGTATCGATTTAAAGACGCCTTCCATTTTGGTGGCATCCACCGATAACCACAGCGGGTAGCCGGACTGCTGCATCAACTGCAGAGACTCTGCAATGCGTGCCTGATTTTTAGATTTGTCACGCACCGATACCACATCACTAGGCCGTACCTGATACGATGGGATGTTGACCGACCGGCCGTTGACGAGGATCGCCTTGTGACTGACCAACTGACGCGCTTCCGCCCGTGTCGATCCGAAGCCCATACGGTAAACGACGTTATCGAGACGGCATTCGAGCAGCTTTAAAAGCGTTTCGCCGGAATTGCCTTTACGGCGGGAAGCCTCTGCAAAATAGCGACGGAATTGCTTCTCGAGCACGCCGTACATTCTTTTGACTTTTTGTTTCTCACGAAGCTGGGTACCGAAATCCGATGTACGGGCTCCGGAGGTACGACCATGCTGCCCAGGCTTCGAATCGAGCTTGCATTTCGAGTCGAGCGAACGCCGGCTGCTTTTCAAACCCAGGTCGGTGCCTTCACGGCGCGACAACTTACATTTAGGACCAATATATCTAGCCACTTGAAACCTCTTTCATAACACGCCTTGGCGCTATAGTCTGTTCAACAGACGGTGGACTTAAAGCAAAACGACTTTATCTCTAAGCTGACGTCAAATACGCCGACGCTTTGGGGGCCGGCAACCGTTGTGCGGTACCGGCGTAATATCTGCAATACTGATGACTTTGATACCCACGGCATTCAACGCACGGACCGTGGACTCGCGCCCCGGGCCCGGACCAGTGATCCGAACCTCGACATTCTTGATACCAGACTCCTGAGCCGCACGCCCTGCCACCTCAGCCGCAACCTGAGCAGCAAAAGGAGTGGATTTGCGCGAGCCTTTGAAACCTTGGGCACCAGAGGTCGACCAAGACAATACATTGCCTTGGCGATCCGTTATCGTGATGATCGTATTGTTGAACGAAGCATGAACGTGAGCTATCCCATCGGAGACATTCTTGCGAATTTTTTTCCGAACCCTTGAACTCGCGGCCGATTGTGCTTTTGCCATATCAATAAACTTTCAAAAAAATCGTTACTTTATTTTTTGAGGGAAACGCCAGCTTTACGCGGCCCTTTGCGGGTGCGCGCGTTCGTACGGGTACGCTGACCTCTGACTGGCAACCCTTTACGATGCCGCATCCCACGGTAGGAACCCATGTCCATCAAGCGCTTGATGTTCAGTGTGATTTCGCGTCGAAGATCACCTTCGGTCGTCACCCGACCAACTTCTTCACGAATTTTCTCCAACTCATCGTCGTTCAGGTCTTTGACTTTTTTCGCAGCGTCAACACCGGCTGCAACGCAAATTTTGCGTGCGCTGGTATTGCCAATGCCGAAAATGGCGGTCAGACCAATCACGATATGTTGGTGATTGGGAATGTTGATTCCAGCGATACGGGCCATAGTCTACCTCTCAACCTTGACGTTGCTTATGACGCGGGTCGGTACAGATAACTCGCACCACGCCATTTCTTTTAATAACTTTGCAATTGCGGCAAATTTTTTTTACCGACGCTTGAACTTTCATGATCCACTCCCAAAACTGTTCGAGACTACTTTGCCCTGAATACGATACGTGCGCGCGACAAGTCATACGGCGTCAACTCGACAGTCACTTTGTCACCGGGCAAAATGCGTATGTAATTCATGCGCATCTTCCCGGAAATATGCCCCAGTACCACATGACCATTTTCCAGTTTTACCCGGAAAGTAGCGTTGGGAAGATTTTCCAATACTTCCCCCTGCATCTGTATGACGTCATCTTTGGACATCAGTTATCTCACCATGTTCGAGCTTTTGAAACTCGATTTCTTTAATAAACCTTCGTATTGCTGAGACATGACATAAGCTTGAACTTGTGCCATGAAATCCATTGTCACCACAACGATGATTAATAGCGAAGTACCGCCAAAATAAAAAGGCACGTTCCAGCTCAAAACCAAAAACTCCGGCAGCAAACAAACCAGGGTGATATACACAGCCCCCGCCAGCGTCAAACGCATCAATATTTTATCGATGAAACGGGCCGTTTGTTCGCCAGGGCGTATACCGGGAACGAACGCACCACTCTTCTTTAAATTGTCAGCGGTTTCTCTGCTGTTGAAAACCAACGCCGTATAGAAGAAACAGAAAAATACGATAGCCGTGGCGTACAACAAAACATAAATCGGCTGACCGGGTGATAAGCTGCTGGCCACATCCTTCAACCAACGCATGGAGTCGCCGGAGCTAAACCAGCTGGTCAGCGTCGCCGGAAGCAAAATAATGCTCGAAGCGAAAATTGGGGGTATGACACCAGCCATATTAAGCTTTAGCGGTAAATGCGACGCCTGACCGCTATAAACGCGATTACCCACCTGACGTTTGGCGTAATTGACCAAAATCTTTCGCTGCCCACGCTCTACGAAAACCACAAGTAGCGTGACCGCCAAAACGACAAAACAAATGAACAAAGCAGACAGTCCGTGCATCGATCCGGTGCTAACCAGTTCAAACAGCCCACCCAATGCGCTCGGCAGGCCTGCAGCGATTCCACCAAAAATCAGGATCGAAATTCCGTTACCTAAACCACGCTCGGTAATCTGCTCGCCAAGCCACATCAAAAACATCGTTCCAGTCACCAAGGAAATCAGCGTGGTGAATCTGAAAACCATTCCGGGATCAATCACCAGCCGGGCTTGGGACTCCAAAGCGACGGCAATGCCCAAGGCTTGAAATGCGGCGAGCCCCAAGGTTCCGTAACGTGTCAGCTGGGTGATTCGCTTGCGACCGGACTCACCCTCTTTTTTCATGCTTTCCAACTGAGGGACTACCACCGTCAACAATTGCATCACGATCGAAGCAGAAATATAAGGCATTATGCCTAATGCAAAAATTGAAAAGCGCGATAAAGCTCCGCCAGAGAACATGTTGAACATGCTCAGGATGCCACCTTTTTGCGAGTTAAACAGTTGTTTAAGCTGCACGGGGTCGATGCCAGGCACCGGAATATGCGTTCCGATACGATAGACGATCAAAGCCAACAACAGAAAAACCAGTCTGCGCTTTAAATCGGCAAATTTGGAAATTCCAGTTTTGGGCTGTTGCATACTCACGCTTTACGCCTGCTCACCGTCGACCGTCGACGGCTGTGCATCCACCACCGACCCGCCGGCGGCCTCGATAGCGGCACGAGCACCTTTGGTAGTCTGGACATTCAACAGTTTTACTGCGCGCGTCAATGTGCCGGAAGCGATGACTTTGACAACTGTACTTTTTTGGCTGACCAATCCAGCTTGCTGAAGCGACAACAAATCAACCGTTTCCAGACCCAGGCGTTCGAGATCCGACAAGCGTACCTGCTGCCCGAGACGACCAGTCAAGGACGTGAAACCTCGCTTGGGAAGCCGTCGGTACAAAGGCATCTGACCACCCTCGAAACCGACTTTGTGAAAGCCGCCGCTACGCGACTTTTGACCCTTGTGGCCCCGACCCGCAGTTTTACCGAGGCCCGAACCGATGCCACGACCTACGCGCCGCCTATTCTGCTTACTACCTTCAGCAGGTTGAATATCGTTCAATTTCATTGCGTATGCTCCACGCGTAACAGGTAAGATACTTTATCAACCATGCCCCGTATCTCGGGCGTATCGGCGAGCGAGCGGCTGCTATTGATCCTTCCCAAGCCCAAACCTTTGATGGTGGCACGATGATCTTCGCGCGTACCGATCAAACTTTTGATTAAGGTTACTTTAATCTTTGTCGTCATACCTTACCCCAGAATTTCTTCGATCGACTTGCCGCGTTTGGCAGCGATGTCAGATGGCGTAGAAAGCGCTTGCAAGGCATTCAACGTTGCGCGCACCAAGTTATAAGGATTCGATGAGCCATGGCTCTTGGCAACGATGTTTCTCACCCCCAGCACTTCAAAAACTGCACGCATCGGGCCGCCCGCAATGATACCCGTACCATCGGCGGCAGGCGCCATGAAAACGACCGACGCACCATGCTGACCATAGACTGTATGGTGGATGGTTCCGTTTTTCAAAGGAACTTTATCTAGATGACGACGCGCATATTCCATGGCCTTCTGCACGGCGACCGGCACTTCGCGGGACTTTCCTTTGCCCATGCCAACTCTGCCATCGCCATCGCCAACCACCGTAAGCGCGGCGAAGCCGAGAATGCGGCCGCCTTTGACCACTTTGGTCACACGGTTAACGGCGATCATTTTCTCGCGAAAACCATCGTCGCGATCATCTGATGCACCCATTTTTGCTTGCATTTTTGCCATGACTATACCTTTAGAACTTTAAGCCAGCTTCACGGGCGGCTTCTGCCAGCGACTTGATCCGACCGTGATAAGCAAACCCCGAACGATCGAAAGCGACATTCGTGATACCGGCCGACAAGCTACGCTCGGCGATCAACTTACCAATAACGGCGGCCGCATCTTTATTACTACCTTTACCACCCGCCTGATCGGACAAAGCACTTTTTACGGTCGCTTCCAAAGTAGACGCCGAAGCCAAAACACGATCACCTTCGGGCGAAATCACATTGGCGTAGATATGCGAATTCGAGCGGAATACAGACAGGCGGTAGGCACGCAACTTCGAAATCCGACGACGCGTCTGTTGCGCGCGACGCAGGCGAGAAACTTTTTTATCGTCCATTTACGATCCTTTGGCAACTTTTTTTCACGGCTTATTTTTTCTTGGTTTCTTTGATGACGATGACTTCGTCAACATACCGAACACCTTTTCCTTTGTAGGGCTCTGGCGGACGATAGCCACGCACCACCGCTGCAACCTGGCCAACCTGCTGCTTTTCGATACCCTTTAGAATGATCTCCGTGGGGGTGGGCGTCTCTGCTTTGACACCGGAAGGCAGCTTATGGTTGATGGGATGAGAAAATCCCAGCGCAAGATTGAGCACATCCCCCTGCGCCTGCGCCTTGTAACCAACGCCAACCAGAGACAAACGCTTCTCGAAACCTTTGGTGACCCCAACCACCATATTGGCGATCAAAGCACGTACTGTCCCACTCAGGGCATTCGCTTCTGTAGACTCATCGGCAGGACTCACCTGAATCACACCAGCTTCAACCGCAAGTCGCACTTTCGCGTGCACTTGCAGATCTAGCTGCCCCAAGGGACCCTTGACGACGAATTTATCGCCATCTAATTGAGTCGTTACACCGGCAGGAGAATTAACCGGATTTTTACCGACACGAGACATTTGATTATCCTTAAGCTACGTAGCAGAGAACTTCTCCGCCCACACCTGTCGCCCTGGCTTTGCGATCAGTCATGACGCCACGCGGCGTTGAAACGATGGCAACACCCAAACCATTCATGACCTGGGGTATCGCATCGCGGCCTTTATAGACACGCAAGCCGGGCTTGGATACCCGCTCGATACGCTCGATAACCGGGCGCCCTGCGTAATATTTAAGCTCGATGCCAAGCTCAGCCTTGGCGCCCTTGGACTCTACCGCAAAACTCTCGATATAGCCTTCGTCTTTCAACACCTGGGCAATGGCTACTTTAACTTTTGAAGATGGCATAAGCACCTTCACTTTATCCACGCGCTGTGCATTCCGTATCCGTGTAAGCATATCGGCGATGGGATCGGTCATACTCATAAAAGATTTCCTTTTACCAACTGGCTTTTGTCAAACCAGGAATTTCGCCCTTCATAGCGATTTCACGAATTTTGTTTCTCGCCAGGCCAAACATGCGGAAAGTACCGCGCGGACGCCCTGTCAATTCACAACGATTGCGGACCCGGGTCGCACTTGAGTTACGCGGCAAAGCTTGTAACTTGAGCCGCGCCTCATAGCGGTCGGAATCGGGCAACGACTGATCGTTGATGAGATCGTTCAGCGCCTTACGTTTTGCAGAAAATTTTGCCACGAGTGCGATGCGTTTTTTTTCACGATTAATCAAAGAAAGCTTAGCCACTCAGCACCTCAATTGCGGAAGGGGAATTTAAATGCAGCGAGGAGCGCTTTTGCCTCTTCGTCACTCTTGGCTGTCGTGGTAACACTAATGTTCATACCGCGCAGCACATCAATTTTGTCATAATCGATTTCAGGGAAAATAATTTGTTCCTTGACGCCGATATTATAGTTACCCCGCCCATCGAAAGACTTCGACGACACACCTCGAAAATCCCGAACCCGTGGAAACGCTATAGTTACCAGACGATCCAAAAATTCGTACATGCGCGCACCGCGCAGCGTCACCATGCAACCGATCGGGTATTCTTCGCGGATCTTGAACCCGGCAATTGCCTTGCGCGCCCGGGTAACCACGGGCTTTTGGCCGGCAATTTTAGTCATGTCGCCTACAGCATGCTCAATGACTTTTTTGTCATTGACCGCTTCTCCCAAACCCATGTTCAAGGTAATTTTAGTGATACGAGGAACTTGCATGACCGACTTATACTTGAACTGCTCGACCATTTCAGGAACGATTGTTTCTTTATAAAGCGCTTGAAAACGTGCCATGATCACTCCTGTCCTTGCACTGTGGCTGCAATCGCGACAACAGCACTAGACCGCAGCACCCGAGTACGCTTGCCTTGCGCGTCGACATGTACGGAAGAACGCGTTTTTTTCTGGACTGAGACATCGAAAAGAGCCACGTTTGATTGATGAATCGGCATCGACTTCTCGGATATACCACCGACGACACCTTTCATGGGGTTCGGCTTGACATGCTTCTTGACCAGGTTGACACCATCGATCAAAAGACGCTGCACGTCTATGCGGGCTGCGATGATGCCGCGCTTGCCTTTGTCTTTCCCGGCAATGACGATAACCTCGTCACCTTTGCGAAATTTTTGCATTATCAACTCACATCACTTCAGGAGCTAGGGAAACGATTTTCATGAACGAGTCGCGCAACTCACGCGTCACCGGTCCGAAAATTCGGGTGCCAATCGGCTCTTTCTTGGCATTCAACAAAACACAGGCATTCGTATCAAAACAAATAGATCCTCCGTCTTGGCGGCGAACACCCTTTGCAGTCCTAACGACAACTGCGTGATAAATTTCGCCTTTCTTGACGCGACTGCGGGGGTTTGCTTCTTTGACACTCACCTTGATGACATCGCCAATACTCGCATAACGACGCTTAGACCCACCAAGGACTTTGATACACATGACCGAGCGCGCGCCCGTATTGTCGGCTACTTTAAGCCGGGATTGCATTTGAATCATGGCTACTTTTTCTCCAACTTAATTGCTCGAAAACAATCAGTATTGGTTCCGTAAGGATTGAGATAACAGCAAAGAGCTGCGTATTTTACACAAACTCTCTACACAAGTCAAACTTAAATAATTTTAGCTTTTTCGAGCAGCTGCACGACCTGCCAATTTTTGGTGCGCGACTGAGGTTTCGTTTCCACGATCTCAACGACATCACCGGTGTGGTAGTCATTATTCTCATCATGCGCATGATATTTCTTGGTGCGCGCGATAATCTTCCCAAGCACCGGGTGCTTCGTGTGGCTTTCGACAAGCACCGTCACGGTTTTAGACATCTTATCGCTGGTAACGCGCCCAATCAGTGTGCGCTTGAGCGCTTTTTTGGTTTGCACCTCGGTCATACAGCCCTCTTCGTTTCGGTCAGCAAAGTCTTGACTCGCGCAATGCTTCTGCGAACCTTGCGTATTTGACTATTATTGCTTAGTTGCTGTGTCGCGATTTGCATGCGCAGGGAAAACTGGGTTTTCAGCAAGGCATTTAATTCATCGCGTAGTCCAGCAGGATCTTTTTCACGTAATTCGGCAATCTTCATTACTCAACTCCCAATCTGACGAGCGACAAACGTACACTTCAATGGCAGCTTCGCCGCAGCGAGACGAAACGCCTCACGGGCCAGCTCTTCAGTAACGCCGTCCATCTCGTAGAGCATTTTGCCAGGCTGAATCTCGGCCACATAATATTCCGGATTTCCCTTACCGTTACCCATACGAACTTCAGCGGGTTTTTGGGAAATAGGCTTATCGGGAAATATGCGAATCCAGATTCTGCCTCCACGTTTGATGTGACGAACCATGGCGCGCCGCGCCGACTCGATTTGCCTAGCAGTCAAACGACCACGGCCGATGGCTTTCAGACCGAACTCGCCAAAAGAAACTGCTGTTCCGCGCGTGGCAGTACCAGTGTTCCGACCTTTTTGCTCTTTTCTATATTTGCGACGTGCTGGTTGTAGCATCATCGACTCCTAATTCAAGTTGCATCAGCTGCATCGGGAGCAGCTTTTTTGATTCGACGGGGCGCTGTGTTCTTGTTTTCACCTGCTTCGCCGGCAGACACAGAAACAGGTGAAGCGGCAGGGGCAAGTGAGCCTTCACCTTCAGCGCGACGATTTCTTCCTTTGGGCGCAGCCGGGCGCGAGCCTGGACGACGACTCTTTCTATCATCTTTGTCTGCTTCGGCAGGTAAAGCGGGCGTTTCGCCACGCGAAAGCATGTCGCCTTTGTATACCCAGACTTTGATGCCGATTATTCCGTACGTCGTGGAGGCTTCGGATGTACCGTAGTCGATATCGGCTCGCAATGTGTGCAGTGGTACGCGGCCTTCCCGATACCATTCTGTCCGGGCGATCTCGATACCATTCAGACGACCGGCCGACATGATCTTGATGCCCTGCGCACCCATCCGCATGGCATTTTGCATGGCACGCTTCATTGCCCTACGAAACATGATGCGCTTTTCGAGCTGCTGCGCAATACCATCGGCAATCAGTTTTGCATCCAATTCAGGCTTGCGAATTTCTTCGATATTGACGTGCACCGGCACTTTCATGAGCCGCTGCAGATCCGCCTTGAGAATTTCAATATCCTCGCCTTTTTTCCCGATCACAACTCCGGGCCGAGCCGAGAATACGGTGATGCGCGCATTCTTGGCAGGACGCTCAATCAAAACGCGACCGACCGAGGCGCTCTTCAGCTTCTTTTTGAGATACTCGCGAACTTTGATGTCGCCCAACAACATGCCGGCGAAATCCTTATTCGACGCGTACCAACGGGAAGACCAGTTACGCGTTACAGCCAGACGAAATCCCGTGGGATTAATTTTTTGACCCATGGAAAGCCCCTCAGCTGCCAACCGTCACATACATGTGACAGGTTTGTTTGAGAATTTGATTACCACGGCCTTTGGCGCGCGCGGTAAAGCGTCGTAGAACGGTGCCTTGCTCTACAAAAATGGTTTTGACCTTGAGCTCGTCAATGTCAGCGCCGTCATTGTGCTCGGCATTGGCTATTGCAGACTCCAAAAGCTTTTTCAAAATGACAGCACCTTTTTTTGGTGAGAACGCCAAAATATTCAGTGCTTGATCTACTTTTTTTCCTCGAATGAGGTCGGCTACCAATCGCCCCTTCAGGGCCGACAGGCGAACACCTCTCAATACTGCGCGAGTTTCCATTGCAATATCCTTAGCGTTTGGCTTTTTTATCGGCCGCATGGCCCTTGAAAGTCCGCGTCAAAGCGAACTCGCCCAGCTTGTGACCGACCATGTTTTCATTGATATACACAGGTACGTGCTGACGACCATTGTGAACGGCGATCGTCAACCCAATGAAATCAGGAAGAACCGTCGAGCGGCGCGACCAAGTTTTTATTGGCTTTTTATCTTTACCGGCTTGCGCTTTTTCGACTTTTTTCAGCAGGTGCGCATCACAGAAAGGACCTTTTTTCAACGAACGTGACATTCCAACTCCTTATTTCTTGTGACGACGCTGCACGATCATCGTGCCGGTCCGTTTATTACGACGCGTCCGATAACCTTTGGTCGGCGTGCCCCATGGGCTGACAGGAACACGGGCCTCACCAGTTTTACCTTCGCCGCCGCCGTGCGGGTGATCGACCGGATTCATGGCCACACCACGAACCGTAGGACGGGTACCACGCCAGCGAGTCGCTCCAGCCTTACCAATTTGCCGCAGACTATTTTCTTCATTGCTCACTTCACCAATCGTCGCGCGGCACTCGACATGCACACGACGAATTTCTCCTGACCGCAAACGCACCTGAGCGTACACACCCTCGCGGGCCAAGAGCATCGCCGAAGCGCCGGCCGAGCGTGCCAATTGCGCGCCCTTACCTGGCAACATTTCGACGCAATGAATGGTCGTACCAACCGGGATGTTGCGCAAAGGCAATGCGTTGCCGGCTTTGATCGGCGACTCGGAACCATTCATGATCTGCTGGCCGATTTGCAGGTTTTTAGGGGCGATGATATAGCGACGCTCTCCATCGGCATAGCAGATGAGCGCTATGTGCGCCGTGCGGTTTGGATCGTATTCGATCCTCTCCACTTTGGCGGGAATGCTGTCTTTATTTCGCTTGAAGTCAACCAAACGGTATTGCTGTTTATGACCACCGCCCATATGGCGGGTGGTGATATGACCGTTGTTGTTGCGACCGGCGCTCTTGGACTGGCTTTCAGTCAAGGCATCCAGCGGACGGCCTTTGTACAAATGCTTATGGACAACCTTGATCATCGACCGGCGGCCGGGCGAAGTCGGCTTTAACTTAACGAGCGCCATGATTATTTAGCCTCCGCAAAACTGATTTCCTGACCAGGCTTGAGGCACACATAAGCTTTACGCACACAGGAACGACGCCCAGTCATACGACCGAAGCGCTTGGTTTTTCCTTTGAGGTTACTTACCTGCACTGATTCGACCTGAACATTGAATAACATTTCCACGGCGGCCTTGATTTCCTGCTTATTGGCAGTACTGGCCACACGAAAAGCGACTTGCTCATGCTTGTCGGCGATCATCGTACTTTTTTCAGAAACAATCGGGGCCAACAATATTTTTAAAAGACGCTGCTGACTCATGCAAACATCTCCTCAAGTTGCGCGATAGCCGCTTTGGTCAACAACACTTTCTTGAAGTGCACCAGCGACAAAGGATCGGCATAACGTGGCTCGACAACCGCGACGTTAATCAAATTACGAGATGCCAAGTAAAGGTTTTCATCGATTTCATGAGCGACAATGAGCACTGAATCCAGCAAGCCCATTGCCCTCAATTGATTCGAAAACAGTTTGGTCTTTGGAGAGTCGACGGTCAACTCTTCGATGACGATCAAACGCTCCTCGCGCGCCAGTTGAGACAATATCGAACAAACACCAGCCCGATACATTTTTTTATTAACTTTTTGCGTGAAGTTCTCATCAGGAGAACTTGGAAATATTTTCCCACCACCACGCCACAATGGGCTCGACGCCATACCCGCACGGGCACGGCCCGTTCCTTTTTGCCGCCAAGGCTTACGCGTGGATTTCGCAATCTCGCTACGGCCTTTTTGAGCACGCGTCCCTTGGCGGGCGTTTGCCTGGTAGGCGACGACCAACTGATGAATCAAAGGCTCATTGTAGGCGCGGCCGAAAACGGTGTCCGAAGCCTGCACCGAGCTCGCCGACTGGCCGTTGGATGCAATTAACTTTAGTTCCATATGTCCTCTCTTACGCCTTCACAGCCGGGCGTACAATGACCTGTCCGCCTTTGGAACCCGGAACCGCGCCTTTGATCAACAACAAGCCGCGCTCTGCATCGACACGAACCACCTCGAGATTTTGGACCGTGCGCTGAACCGCGCCGTCATGCCCCGCCATCTTTTTTCCAGGAAAAACGCGGCCCGGATCCTGCGCCATGGAAATCGATCCAGGCACATTGTGAGACTTTGAGTTACCGTGCGAGGCACGCTGCGACCGAAAATTGTGACGCTTGATGGTGCCGGTGAAACCTTTACCTAGAGTCACACCAGTGACGTCCACTTTTTGGCCCGAAGAAAAAATGTCAGCGGAAAGCTTGCCACCAACCTGCAGACAAGCCAATGCCTCGCCACCAACAGGAAACTCCATGAGACTCGCTACCGTCTCGACACCGGCTTTAGCCAAATGCCCGACCTTGCTTTTTGTCAGACGCGAACGTTTTTTGAAACCGGATCCGACTTGAACGGAACTGTATCCATCCGTCTCCGGTGTTTTGATCTGCGTGACCCAGTTGGTCGACACATCAACAACCGTTACCGGCAATGAATCACCAGCATCGGTAAAGATGCGCATCATACCAACCTTACGCCCTTTTAGGCCAAGGCTCATATTTGCTCCGTTTACATTGAGCTCCGGCTACGATTGGCCGGAATAATTTTTAAGCTTCGCCATTAAAAGCGAAGCCATTGATTATAACTTAAAAAATAATTGCGCGGCAAGTAGACGCGCAATTATTCACAATTATTGCAATTTAATTTCCACGTCGACGCCGGCCGGCAGGTCGAGCTTCATGAGCGCATCGACAGTTTTATCCGTTGGATCGACGATATCCATCAAACGCTGGTGCGTTCTAATTTCGAGCTGGTCACGCGAGGTTTTATTGACGTGCGGTGAACGCAATATGTCAAACCGTTTGATACGAGTCGGCAATGGCACGGGGCCATGCACCACGGCGCCGGTACGTTTGGCGGTTTCTACGATTTCCTGTGCCGATTGATCGATCAAGCGATAGTCGAATGCTTTTAAGCGAATGCGGATTTTTTGTTTTTGCTGCTGTTGCTGCATGACGACTCCAAAGAACGATTAGGTATGACCCGCCAATTCGGGCTCATCCGCTACACTATTTTTATAAACGAACCGGCACACGGAGCCGGTTCGCACCAAACCAACTTACTTGACGATCTTGGCAACGACACCGGCGCCCACGGTACGACCACCCTCACGGATGGCGAAACGCAGACCTTCCTCCATCGCAATCGGGGCGATCAAAGATACGGTGATCGATACGTTGTCGCCCGGCAAAATCATTTCCTTGCCTTCGGGCAACGCGATCGAACCCGTCACATCCGTCGTCCGGAAATAGAACTGCGGGCGG
>JBKCTV010000003.1:0-99741 GCA_046318595.1 Burkholderiaceae bacterium
CAGCTTGTCGCTATATTCTAAATAAGAGCTGAGCCGTACTTTTTGCTGTTTCATGCGGTTTCTCAAATAGATTATTATTTGTTAGCTTTTTTAGTTCACTAGCTTGACGCTAACATTCACAATCGTTATTAAGAAAACAACGGCCCGGGCGATCAAGCAGGCAACACCTTGCTGGACATGGCTGCCATACATGGGCACACCGATGTACTCGAATATTTACCTGAGATGGGTTTCGATCTTAATTCTGCTCCCCCCACAGTGGTGGGTATTGTTTATTTTTCCGATTACGTCCACCAATCGTACGCGCAAATCGCGTTTATGAAAGCCGCCAAAGCTGGTCAAACAGAAGCTTGCAAAACATTAAACAAGTTAAGCAGAGACTGTGTAAAAGCAAGAGATCCTTCTTACTACACTAATAATGCTTTACATATAGCTGCCAGCAAAGGCCATATTGAAACCGTTAAGGCTCTTTTTGATATGCGCGTAAGTGTTGCTCCAGACAATGGCGATCAGTCTTATATTTACACATGTGCTGCCAAATCTGGAAATGTCGAGCTGTTCAAATTTTTTCTCGAGCGATTAAAAAACTCGACGAGAATCAAGCCTGATCCAAAAAAAATGGCTTGGCAACTTGTGTCAAACGGGCATGTCGAACTTTTAAATTTTTTGATTGAAAGCAATATGATGCCGATCGATATTCAATTCGTTGCATCCAAAAATTTGGCTGATCTAGCTGCAGAAGCTAACAGACCCGAAATTTTAAAACTACTCCACTCTCATGGTTTCAATTTCAACGACCAAAGTAGTGTATCCAAGAGCACACCGATGCACATCGCAGCACAGTTGAACAATGTGGCGGCCATCGAAATGCTTGTTGAGCTGGGAGCGAATTTTTCCCTGCGTAATAGCGCAGGAAAAACGCCTCAAGATGTGGCTTGTGACGTGCACACTCAGGCAAAAATTCTCTCACTAACGGAGCCTTCGTATAAAACCGTTGTTGATCTCGCTCAAAAATTAAAACTAACCAACCAGCTCGAAGATAAAGACAAATACGGCCGCACAGCGCTTTATAAAGCCACCGAACGAGGCGATATCGTTGAAATGCTGAGTTTGATCGAAGCCGGCGCCAATAAGACAACCAAAGGCATACACGGTAAAACGCTTCTAATGGCGGCCGCCAAAAAGGGGCATCTACCTGCCATGAAACTCATTCTTTACAAAAAAAACGATTCGGATACAGATCCTGGTTTAATCAATGCCCAGGACGATTCCGGCAAAACCGCTCTGATGCATGCAGTCAAAAACTTTCGGCACGAAGCACTTCACTTTTTGCTGCAGAGAAATGCCAGCACCGACATCAAAGACAACACCCAAAAAACAGCCATAAACTGGGCAAAAAATCCTTTCGGAAAAAATGGCATGTCGCGTTTTTTGCTCGATCGAGCGGCTCAAGTTAATACGACGCGTAGATTTGTGACGGATATGATCGGTAGCGTCAGACACCTTGATGATTTTGAAGTGATTTCCGAGCATTATAAACAACTACAAATTCTTTTAGGAAACCCACTTACCAGAATTAGAAGAAGGCTCGCCGATGCCGGCCATAGAGTTGAATTCTGTATAAGAAACCATTTACCGATCAACCGGCGCGCCAATCACAACATGGCCGCTGAGCGTTTGGTTGACCCTTATTTGGCTGTTGCGGCTGAGCACAACAATTTTCTGTGGGGTCTGCAGAACCAAAACCGGGGTGATGAGGTGAACGTGAACCTGGATCTTGATGCGCGGTTTCAAAACTTTATGCGAAACCGGGCACCGTAAATCTCCTGCATCATGCTTGAGCTGGAAACGGTCAACTGTCCGCTGGTTCGAATCCCGCACCCTCCGCCGCAAAGCCGCATCAGGGTTTGTCTTGATGCGGCTTTTCTTGATTGCAAACCAGCATATGCCAGCGCGCTGCCGACACCCTTCCCTTTTGCGGAAAGCCGTTAGATAACATCGATCAGCGTGGATCAGCCGCCTCTTTGACGACTGCTTCCGCCCCCCGATGGCGTACATCGCGGCCGCGGATCAGATAAACCACGTGTTCGGACATATTTTTGGAGTGATCCCCGATGCGTTCAATCGCCTTGGCGATGAACAAAATTTCGATCGACCGGGAAATCGTGCGGGGGTCTTCCATCATAAAAGTGATGAGCTGCCGCAAAATCGAGCGGAACTCATCGTCGACCGTCAAATCCTCTTTGACCACTTCAGCCGCTGCGACTGGATCGACCCGCGCATACGCATCCAGAACCTTGCGCAACATGGCAATCGCCGTATCGACCATATGCTGCAGCTCGACCCGGGGCATAAACTCACGCGCCGCCTGATGAATCAACATCGCCATGCGAGCGATTTTTTCGGCCTCGTCGCCAATCCGCTCCAAATCGCGGATGATCTTGATGGCGACCAGTACCGAACGCAAGTCGATGGCGGTCGGCTGGCGCAACGCCAGAATGTGATTACACAACTCGTCGATTTCCATTTCGAGGTCGTTAACCTCGGACTCGCGACTCAGCACCTCTTTGAGTGCTGCCATATCGCCGCTGCCGAGCGCTTCGACAGAGTCGACGATTTGTCGCTCGACGAGACCGCCCATTTTCAGAACGCGCGAGCGCAGGGTTTCGAGTTCGACGTCGTAGTGCTTGGAGGTGTGCTCAGCCATTGTGTATTCCGTATGCTCGGGAGGGAAGATTATTGCAAACGATTATGACATTTCATGAAGGCGCGCGCCGTGTGCGTATCCCATTGGGCCCGGCAATCAGCGCAATGTCGGCCGGGCGCCGGGCGAATATGCCATTGGTCACCACGCCCGGCCATTGATCGATGCGCGACTCAAGCACCGCGGGCCGGTCTATTTTCAAGCCATGGACATCCAGTATCCAGTTACCGTTGTCGGTCACCTCAGCGCGTTTCACAGGCTCCCCACCGAGTTCCCGAAACTGCTTGGCAACGACCGCACAGGCCATCGGTACGACCTCGACCGGTAAGGGAAAGCTTCCCAGCACGGCGACTTCCTTGGAAGCATCGGCAATACAAACGAAGGCTTCGGCAACCGACGCAACGATTTTTTCGCGGGTCAGCGCCCCGCCGCCGCCTTTGATCAATGCCAGTTGCGGATCGATTTCATCCGCGCCATCGACATATAAAGCCAAGTGCGGCGTGGGAGCCAAGTCGTTCAACGCGATAATGCGAATACCGGCGGCCAGCAAACGCCCCGTGGAGCGCTCCGAACTGGACACCGCGCCGGCCAAGGGTATCCGGGCGGCCACCAGCGCATCGATGAAGCAATCGACCGTCGAACCGGTACCGATGCCGATAATGCTGCCAGGCTGGACATAGGCCAGGGCCGCTTCTGCAACTTGGCGTTTGAGTGTCAAAGCGTCCATTGACTGCTCAGCGCTTACGCACGGCCGGCAAATCTGTGCAAGTGCCTTCGAATACCTCGGCAGCCAAACCGACGCTTTCGCACAAGGTGGGATGCGGGTGAATCGTTTTTCCGATATCGACCGGATCCGCGCCCATCTCGACTGCCAGGCACACTTCGCCGATTAGATCCCCGGCATGGGTTCCGACGATGCCGCCGCCGACCACGCGGTGCGTGGTTTCATCGAACAACAGCCTGGTAAAGCCCTCGTCGCGACCATTCGCGATGGCGCGCCCAGATGCCGCCCATGGAAACACTGCTTTGCCAACTTTGATGCCTTGCTTTTTGGCGTCGTCCTCGGTCAACCCGACCCAGGCGACTTCGGGATCGGTATAGGCAACGCTCGGTATCGTCCGTGCGTCGAAAAAAGACTTCTGCCCGGCGGCGGCTTCCGCCGCCACGTGGGCCTCATGCACCGCTTTATGCGCCAGCATGGGCTGACCGACGATATCGCCAATCGCAAAGATATGCGGCACATTGGTGCGCATCTGCTTGTCCACAGGGATGAAACCCCGCTCGTCGAACTGCACGCCAGCCAGGTCGGCCGCGATTTTTTTACCGTTCGGCACGCGCCCGACCGCCATCAGCACCAGATCGTACAGCTGCGGCTCGGTCGGTGCGTTTTCGCCTTCGAACGTCACCTTGACGCCGGCTGGGGTGGCCTCGACCGCAACGGTTTTGGTTTTCAGCATGATACGGTCGAAGCGGGGCTCGTTCACTTTTTGCCAAACCTTGACCATGTCGCGGTCGGCACCCTGCATCAGGCCGTCCTGCATTTCGACGACGTCCAGCCGCGCGCCGAGGCTGGAATACACCGTGCCCATTTCCAGGCCGATGATGCCGCCGCCGACGATCAACATTTTTTTCGGTAAAAACGGCAGTTCGAGCGCGCCGGTCGAGTCGACGATCCGGGGATCTTCCGGCACGAAGGGCAGCTTGACGGGCTGACTGCCGGCTGCGATGACCGCCTGTTCGAAATGAATTGTCTGCTTTTTACCGTCGGCGTCAACGACTTGCAGATGATGCGCGTCGATGAAGCTGCCGGTGCCCTGCACGGTTTGCACTTTACGGCCGCGGGCCATGCCCGCCAAACCGCCAGTCAGCTTCCCGACGACGGCATCTTTATGGCTGCGCAATGCGTCGAGGTCGACGGTCGGTGAACCATAAGCAATGCCGTGTTTGGCCAGCGCCTTTACCTCTTCCATGACAGCAACACTGTGCAGCAAGGCTTTGGAAGGAATACAACCGACATTCAGGCAAACTCCGCCGAGCGTTGGGTAGCGCTCGACCAAAACGGTGCTCAACCCAAGGTCGGCCGCGCGAAACGCAGCAGAATAGCCGCCCGGGCCGGCGCCGAGTACCAGCACCTGGCAGGACAAATCGGCTGTGGTCGTGAGTCTGGTTTCGGCCGCAGGGGGATTTACGGTCGTTACGGCAGCAGCCTGGGCAACCGGCGCGACCGCAGCAGCACCCTCGATGCTCACGATTAGCGAGCCTTGATTGATTTTATCGCCGACCTTGACGTGCAGCTTGGTAACTTTGCCGGCCTGCGACGCCGGGATTTCCATGCTGGCTTTATCGGACTCGACGGTGATGAGCGACTGCTCTTCCCGAATATCGTCGCCGATTTTGACGAGCACTTCGATGATTTCGACGTCTTTGAAGTCGCCGATGTCCGGCACTTTGATTTCAATATCCATGACAGCCTTTACAGCAAAACTTTGCGCAAGTCGGCAAGGATGCCGGCCAGCTCGGAGGTAAAACGCGCAGCCTGGGCACCATCGACCACACGGTGGTCGTAAGACAGTGAGAGCGGCAGCAGCAGACGCGGCACGAACTGCTTACCGTCCCATACTGGTTTCATTTGCGACTTGGACAGGCCAAGAATCGCGACTTCCGGGGCGTTGATGATCGGCGTGAATGCCGTGCCGCCCACGCCGCCGAGCGATGAAATGGTGAACGTCGCGCCCTGCATGTCGGCGCCTTTTAATTTGCCCTCGCGCGCCAGTGCGGAAAGTTCGCCAAGCTCTTTGGCGATCTGGGCGACGCCTTTGGTGTCGACGCTCTTGATGACCGGGACGACCAGCCCCTGCGGCGTATCTGCGGCGAAACCGATATTCCAGTAATGCTTGAGAATGAGGTTATCGCCGGACTCATCGAGCGATGCGTTAAACGCGGGCAGCTTTTTCAGCACGCTGACACAGGCTTTCATGACGAAAGCGAGCATCGTCACTTTGACACCCTGTTTGCCCAGGCTGTCGTTGGTCGATTTGCGGAAGTTTTCAAGCTCGGTGATATCCGCCTCGTCGAACTGCGTAACATGCGGAATCATGACCCAATTACGGTGCAGGTTCGGGCCGGACAGCTTTTTGATGCGCGACAGGGGTTGGCTCTCGACCGTGCCGAATTTGCTGAAGTCGACCTTCGGCCAGGCAAGCAGGTTCAGGCCGCTGCCCAGAGATGCGCTGGCGCCACTGCCCGAATTCGTCCCGGCTACGGCCTGCTTGACAAAATTGCGAACATCGTCGGCGGTGATGCGCCCCTTGGGCCCTGTGCCGCTCAGGCGGCTCAGGTCGACACCCAGCTCCCGGGCGAACTTGCGGACCGATGGGCTGGCGTGCGGCTGAGTCATGTGTCCGTGGTTCACGGTATCGGGCGGCGGCAGTGCGCGATCGGACTCGCGCGATTCGATATGCCCTGCCGGTAGCGCCGGCTTGGCGATGTCAGGCTGCGGGACGGCCGGCGGTGCAGCCATGACCGGCGCGGCCTTGGCTGGCGCCGCGTCCTCAGCGCCGGCGGTTTGTTCCAACAGACCAAGCACGCTGCCGGTATTGATCTTGTCGCCGACCTTGACCATCAAACGGGCGATTCTACCGCCGACCGCAGCTGGAATCTCCATACTTGCTTTATCGGACTCGACCGTCACCAGGGACTGCTCGGTATTGATGAGGTCGCCCTCCTTGACCAGCACTTCGATGACTTCCACATCTTTGAAGTCGCCGATATCCGGTACCTTGATTTCTGTTGCCATATCGTTGAGCCTCGGGTTTAAGCGTATGCCGGATTGGATTTGTCGGGGTTGATGTCGTATTTGGCAATGGCTTCCGCTACTTTTGCGAGTGGCACAGTGCCTTCATCGGCCATGGCATGCAACGCAGCGATGACGACGAAATAACGGTTGACTTCGAAGTGCTCGCGCAGCTTGGTGCGGGTGTCGGACCGGCCGAAACCGTCGGTACCGAGCACTTTATACGTCCGGCCCTTGGGGATGAACGGCCGAATCTGATCGGCGAACAGCTTCATATAGTCGGTGGACGCGATGATCGGTCCCTGGGTTTTTTCCAGAGTGGTCGTGACGTAGGCCGATTTTTGGGGCTGCGTGGGGTTGAGCAGGTTCCAGCGTTCGTTGTCCAGACCTTCGCGCCGCAGTTCGGTGTAACTTGTCACGCTCCAGACATCGGCCGAAATTTTCCAGTCTTTTTCGAGAAGCTCCTGAGCCGCTATGACTTCGCGCAAAATCGTACCCGAACCCGTCAGTTGTACACGCAGCTTGCTTTTACCGCCTTGTTTGAGCAAATACATGCCTTTGACAATGCCGGCTTCCTGACCTTCGGTCAGCCCTGGATGGGCGTAGTTTTCGTTCATCACCGTTAGGTAATAGAAAACGTTTTCCTGATTGCCGACCATGCGTCGCAAACCATCGTGAATGATCACGGCGAGTTCGTGCGCAAACGTCGGGTCGTAGCTGACGCAGTTCGGAATGGTCGAGCTCAGAATATGACTGTGGCCGTCCTCGTGCTGCAAGCCTTCGCCATTGAGCGTCGTGCGGCCGGCCGTGCCGCCCAGCAGGAAGCCGCGCGCCTGCATGTCGCCCGCCGCCCAGGCAAAATCGCCGATCCGCTGGAAACCGAACATCGAGTAGTAAATGTAAAACGGAATCATGACCCGGTTATTGGTCGAGTAGGACGTGGCCGCAGCGATCCATGAACTGAAGGCGCCGGCCTCGTTGATGCCCTCTTCCAAAATCTGCCCGGACTTGTCTTCGCGGTAATACATGACCTGGTCTTTATCGACCGGTGTGTATTTTTGCCCTTCCGGCGCATAAATGCCGAGCTGGCGGAACATGCCTTCCATGCCGAAGGTCCGCGCCTCGTCGGGTACGATCGGCACGACGCGGTTGCCGAGCGCCTTGTCGCGCACCAGCGCCGTCAGTATCCGCACGAAAGCCTGCGTTGTGGAAATTTCCCGTCCTTCGGATGTCGGTTCGAGCATCGCCTGAAAGGCCGACAACTCAGGAACCGGCAGCTTTTCTTCGGCATTCAGGCGGCGCTTGGGCAAATAACCGCCCAGCGCCTGAAGTCGCTCATGCATTTATTTCATTTCGGGCATGTCTTGTGACGGAACATAAAACGGCAAATCTTTGAGGTTTTCGTCAGGCACCGGAATGCCGAAGCGTGTGCGAAACTCGCGAATCGCGTCGATGTCCATTTTCTTGGTCTGGTGAGCGGTATTCTTGCCTTCGCCGATCTTGCCCATGCCGAAACCTTTGACGGTTTTGGCTAAAACGACGGTCGGCTGCCCGGCGTGGTGGTAGGCGGCATGAAACGCCGCATAGACTTTGTTGGGGTCGTGGCCACCCCGCTGCAAACGCCAGATTTCCTCATCGCTCATATTCGCGACCATTTCCAGCAATTCCGGGTAGCGACCGAAAAAATGCTTACGCACATAAGCACCGTCGTTGGCCTTGCAAGCCTGATACTCGCCATCGAGGGTTTCGTTCATGGCGCGCACCAACAGGCCGGTTTTGTCGCGGGCCAACAAAGCGTCCCAGTAACCGCCCCAAATCAGCTTTATGACATTCCAGCCGGCACCGCGAAACTCGCCTTCGAGCTCCTGGATGATCTTGCCGTTGCCACGCACCGGACCGTCCAGGCGCTGCAGGTTGCAGTTGACAACGAACACGAGATTATCGAGCTTTTCGCGCGCGGCCAGGGAAATGGCGCCGAGCGACTCGGGTTCGTCCATTTCTCCATCGCCACAGAATACCCAGACCTTGCGTTTGGAGGTATCTGCGATGCCGCGAGCATGTAAATATTTCAGAAAACGCGCCTGATAAATCGCCATCAACGGCCCCAAGCCCATCGATACGGTCGGAAACTGCCAGAAGTCGGGCATCAGCTTGGGGTGGGGGTAAGAACTCAACCCATGGCCATCGACCTCTTGCCGAAAACTCAGCATCTGCGCCTCGGACAGCCGCCCTTCCATGAAAGCGCGGGCGTAAATGCCAGGCGACGAATGCCCCTGGAAATAGACCAGATCGCCACCATGGTCGGCGGTTTCGGCGTGCCAGAAATGATTCATGCCACAGCCGATCATAGTCGCCAGGGAGGCAAACGACGAAATATGCCCACCCAGGTCGCCGCCGTCAGCGGGGTCGAGGCGGTTGGCCTTGACCACCATAGCCATCGCATTCCAGCGGATATACGAGCGGATGCGCTCCTCGTACTCCAGATTGCCGGGGTTGGGCGCTTCCAGATGCGTCGGAATGGTGTTGACGTAGGCAGTATTGGCCGAAAACGGGATAAAAGCGCCGCTGCGGCGGGCTTTATCGATGAGCTTTTCGATTAGTTGATGCGCGCGCTGCGGACCTTCCTGCTGAAGCACGGCATCGAGCGCGTCCAGCCATTCCTGGGTTTCTTGGATATCGGGGTCGTTGGACGCAGAAAAATCGGGAACCGCTGCCATTATGTCTCCTTGATATTTATTTTGTATCGCAAGTGTCGGCGCACGCGCTTTCCCGCAAGTTTACTGCGAATCCGCCTTTGCATAAAACCGCCAGGAGTATCGCACCGCACCATGCGTTTTTCAAATGACGTGTCCGCCCGCGTTAGAATGACGAGACAATCTAAAATAGTCTGGCTTGTGATCCGTCATAAACTCCTTGGACCCGATCGTTTGAAAAAAGACGCTTGGCTGTGGGCCATGCCCTTGGTGGCAATGGTGCTTTTCATCATGGCGATGGCGGCATTTCTGTATGCCATCGACAAGCAGAACGATATCCAAATGCGCGAAACCGTCATTCGCGATGTCGAACTGGCACGGCAAAATATGCGCGGCCGCCTGCAAATCGTCCAGGATCGGGTATCGCAACTGGCGCGCGACCTCGGTCAGGATACCGTCGATGAAAACGGCTTCACCCTGCGGGCCCGCGAGATCATGTCCTCTGGACGAGAAATATCCATGATGGGCGTCATGGATCCGCAGCGTTACGCGCGCTGGGTGCGCGCTTCCGATACGCTCTATCAACCCGTTCTGCATGCCGACAACAGTTTGATCGACGACGCCGAAAGTTACTGGGCGTTCGAGGCCGCCGCAGAAACCGTGCGGGCCATGTATTCGCCGCCATTCATCGGCGGGGACGGAGAGATTTACATCGAAATCCATGCGCCGGTATTCATCAAGGCGCGCTTTCAGGGAACGGTGTTCGCCGTCTTTCCGGTCAATGGATTACTGACCGTCGTCCTACCGGAAGATTTTCGGCAACGTTATCTGGTTTCCATAATCGATGGCGGCGGCAATTTGATCGCATCGAATGTGTCGCGCTCGATCGAGCGCGCGAAAATGAGTTATGAGGTGTCGCTCGATCCGCCCGGGCAGGGTTTGCGCCTGAGGGCCGTCGTCTATCGAAGCACGCCGGAGCTGGCGCAAAGTATGCTCGCCTGGGCGGTAGTCGGCTTGTCGATGCTGATCATCTGGAGCTTCGCCATGCTGTGGCGGCACAACAAGCTGCGCAGTTCGGCGGAGCGCCGATTGGTCGAGGAAACCAAGTTTCGACGTGCTATGGAAAACTCCGTGATGACAGGGATGCGGGTACTCGACATGCACGGCCGCATTACTTATGTGAACCCGGCGTTTTGTCGAATGACAGGCTATTCCGAAATTGAGCTACTGGATCGGTTGCCGCCTTACCCATATTGGCCGGCCGAACATACCGAGCACTCGGCACACATCGAGCGGCTGTTGCTCGGCCAGACACCGATCAACGGCATCGAAATCACGGTCGAGCGGGCCGATGGCTCGCTGTTCGAAGCCCGGCTTTATGTATCGCGACTGCTCGATGCGGGCGGCGTGCAAAGCGGTTGGATGACATCGATGACCGACATCACCGAGCCGAAACGCATTCGCGAGGAGCTATCCGCCGCTCAGCAACGGTTCACCAAGGTATTACAGGAAATCGATGCTGCCGTATCGGTTACCGACACAGGGACGCCGGATATTTTGTTCGCCAATCGTCTATACGAAGAATGGTTTCAAATTCAAGCCTTTAAAACCCCGGCTTGTCCTGGCGAATGGCAACAACCGGAAACCGGCCGCTGGTTCGACATTCGCCAACGAACCATTCCGTGGGTCGATGGCCGTCAGGTACAGATGCGGGTGATCACGGATGTGACTTTGCGCAAACAGACCGAAGAAACGACCCGGCAGCAACAGGAAAAACTACAGTTCACCAGCCGGCTGGTGACCATGGGCGAACTGGCCTCCTCGCTGGCCCACGAACTCAATCAACCGCTCACGGCGATCGCCAATTATTGCATGGGTGGCGTGGCGCGCATCAAGGCCGGCACGGCACAGGCCGCGGACATTCTGCCCGCGCTGCAAAAAGCCAGCGAACAGGCTCAGCGCGCCGGTAATGTGATACGGCGCATTCGTGAGTTCGTCAAGCGCAAAGCGCCCAACCGCACAACCTGCGCGATCGGCCGAATCGTCGAAGATGCGGTCAGTCTCGCAGAAATCGACGCCCGAAATTACGCGACCGTGATTCACATGTCGATCGAGCCCAATTTGGCGAATGTTCAAGCCGACCCCATCCTGATTGAGCAAGTCTTGTTGAATCTGATAAAAAACGCGATGGACGCAATGCAGACGGCACCCGTGCACGCGCGAAGAATCGATATAACCGTCGAAAAGCGCGAGCGCCAAGCATTGGTTTCCGTACGCGATCAAGGCACCGGGATCGACGAGACGCTCAAAAGCAAAATATTCGAATCGTTTTTCAGCACGAAAATCGAAGGAATGGGCATGGGACTGAACATTTGCCTGGGCATCATCGAATATCATCAAGGCAGGCTGTGGATGGACACTTCCCAACAAAAAGGCACCATTTTCCACTTTACATTACCGTTCGTCGAACAAGATGTTTTAACATGACATCCTCCTCGCTTTTCGTACCCGAAACACATGAGCAAGCCGCCTGTTTCCAGTGAACCGCCCGTCGAAAAAGTCGTTATCGTCGACGACGACGAAGCGGTACGCGACTCGTTGCAATGGCTGCTCGAGTCGGACGGTTATCAAGTGCAGACTTTCAGCAGCGCGGAAAGTTTTTTGATGGACTTCAATCCGACGCATTTATGCGTACTGCTGCTGGATGTGCGCATGCAGGGAATGAGCGGCCTGGAGCTGCAGGAGCGTCTGCTCAAACGCCATATCAGCATGCCGATCATTTTCATCACCGGGCATGGCGATGTCGCAATGGCAGTCAACACCATGAAAAAAGGCGCCGCCGACTTCCTCGAAAAACCGTTCAATGAGATCGAAGTGCGCCATCTGGTTCGCAAAAATTTCGAAGAAAACCGCAGTCGTTACCTCGAAGGCCGCAAAAAGAATGCGGTCAAGGAGCGTTTTGCACGTTTGACCGGTCGGGAAACACAAGTGCTCGACCGGATTATCGCCGGCCGTTTGAATAAACAAATCGCCGACGACCTGATAATCAGCATTAAAACGGTCGAAGCGCATCGCTCGAACATCATGGACAAGCTCGACGTTTCGACCGTTGCCGACTTGCTGAAGCTGGCGCTGGCGCGCGATGCTTGATTTGAGTCGGCTCAAAATCCTCTAAAATACTGCTTTCGACCCTTGAATCGATAGCCATGACAGCCGCCCTGCTCGACGGAACCCAACTCGCCGCCGGCATCCGTGCCCGGATCGCCGAGCGCGCCGCTTCATTAGCCATGCAAGGTCACCGGCCCGGCCTGGCTGTCGTGCTGGTCGGCGCCAACCCGGCTTCCGAGGTGTATGTGCGCAACAAGGTCGCCGCCTGCGAACGTGCCGGCTTTCATTCGGTATTGCATCGACTGGCCGGTGATGCCCCGGAGCGCGAGCTGCTCGATCTGATCGAAGGTTTGAATGGCGATTCGTCGATCCACGGTATTCTGGTTCAGTTACCACTACCGCCGCAGATGCACGAGCAAAAGGTCATCGAAGCGATCAGCGCCGCCAAGGACGTCGACGGGTTTCATGTCAGTAACGCGGGCCTGCTGATGACGGGCAAACCGCTGTTCCGCCCTTGCACTCCGTATGGCGTCATGGAATTGCTGGCGCATGCAAATGTGAACTTGCAAGGCGCCGAAGCGGTCGTCGTCGGTGCCAGCAATATCGTCGGCAAGCCGCAGGCCATGCTGCTTTTGCAAGCGGGAGCAACGGTCACCCTCTGCAACTCGAAAACCGTCGACCTGGCAGCTCATACACGCCGGGCCGATGTGCTAGTGGTGGCGGTCGGCAAGCCGCGCCTGATCACCGGCGACATGCTCAAGCCAGGTGGGGTGGTCATCGATGTCGGTATCAACCGCCTGCCCGACGGCAAGCTCTGCGGCGATGTCGATTTCGAATCGGCGTGCTCGGTGGCCGGCTGGATCACGCCGGTGCCGGGCGGTGTCGGGCCGATGACCATCGCCATGTTATTGCAAAATACGCTCGAAGCCGTGGAGCGTCAGCATCGAACCGTGTCCGGAGTTACATCATGAATGAGCCAATCGCCCCAGCGGTCGACAACCCGCTGCTCGACTTGACGGGCTTTACTGCTTTTCGGTCAGTTTGCCCCGAACACGTTGAACCGGCGCTCGCGCATCTGCTGGCGCAGGCCGAACGGGCTTTGGCCCAATCGACGGCCGACGATACACCGCCGACCTGGGCCGCGGTCGCCGAGCCGCTGGACTGTGCCACCGAGCAGTTGGGCCGTGCCTGGGGGGTGATCGGTCATTTGCATGCAGTGGCCGATACGCCCGAGCTGCGGGCAGCCTACAATCTCTGCCTGCCCAAGATAACCGAATTCTGGACCCGCCTGGGTCAGGACGAGAAGCTTTACGCCAAATACAAGGACATCGCCGCCAGTGCCGAGGCTCAGCGCTTCAGCCCTGCCCGGCAGAAGGTTCTCGACAATGCACTGCGCGATTTTCGCCTGGGCGGCGCCGAGCTGCCGGCAGCCGACAAGCCTCGGTACGCCGAAATACAGGAAAAGCAAGCGGCCTTGTCCGCCAAGTTTTCCGAAAACGTGCTCGACGCCACGAATGACTATGCCTACTGGGTCACCGATCCAGCCGAGCTGGCGGGTTTACCGGAAGACAGTGTCAGCGCGGCTCAGGAAGCAGCCGAGCGCCACGACGCCGCCACCCGCCACGGTCCTTACAAATTCACGTTGCAGTTCCCATCGTATTTTCCGGTTCAGCAGTACGCCGATGACCGCGCCTTTCGCGAAACTTTGTACGGGGCCAGCGCCCGGCGTGCTTCCGAGTTCGGGCCGGCGGCGCTGGACAACGGTCCGTTGATCGTCGAGCTGTTGAAGCTACGCCAGGAAGAAGCGCAGATGCTCGGTTTCCGGCATTTCGCGGATTTGTCGCTCGTGCCGAAAATGGCGGAGTCGCCCGAACAAGTGCTCGAATTCATGCGCGATCTCGCGCGCCGCGCCCGGCCGTTCGCCGAGAAGGATCTGGCCGAACTGCGTACGTTCGCCCGCGAGCATTTGCAAATCGAGACCCTTGCCCCTTGGGACCTGACCTACGTCAGCGAAAAGTTGCGCCAGCACCGGTATGCGTTTTCAGATAATGAGGTCAAGCAGTATTTTCCTGAGCCTGCCGTGCTCGACGGCTTGTTCGGGCTGGCGAATACTTTGTTCGGCGTATCGATCGCGGCGGCGCGGATGGACGTATGGCACGACGACGTGCGCTTCTTTGAAGTCAGGCGCCACGAGCAGACGATTGCGCACTTCTACCTCGATCCCTACGCGCGCGAGCACAAGCGCGGCGGCGCCTGGATGGACGATGCGCGCGGCCGCAAGCGGCTAGCCGACCAGACGGTGCAAACGCCGATCGCCTATTTGACGTGCAATTTCCCGCGTCCGGTCAGTGACAAACCGGCGACTTTGACCCATGACGACGTGTTGACCTTGTTCCACGAATTCGGTCATGGCCTCCACCACATGCTGACACAGGTAGACGAGCTGGGTGTGGCCGGGATCAACGGTGTCGAGTGGGATGCCGTGGAGTTACCGTCGCAGTTCATGGAAAATTTTGCCTGGGAATGGCAAGTCGTTGAAAAATTAAGCACGCACGTCGAGACGGGGGCGCGTCTGCCACGCACGCTGTTCGACAAAATGATCGCCGCAAAAAACTTTCAAAGCGGCTTGCAGACCTTGCGGCAGGTCGAGCTGGCTTTATTCGATTTGCTGGTGCATAGCGGCTTTGCCGCAGAGTCGAGCGCCGACGTCATGCGCTTGCTAAACGAGGTACGCGCCGAGATATCGGTACTTACACCCCCGGCTTATCAACGGCTGCCGCATACGTTCAGCCACATTTTCGCGGGTGGCTACTCGGCGGGCTACTACAGCTATAAATGGGCTGAAGTGCTGTCTGCCGATGCGTATGGAAAATTCGAAGAGAATGGCATTTTCGACGCAGCAACCGGGCAAAAATTTCTCGATGACATTCTGGCCAGCGGCGGCAGCCGACCGGCGGCGGAGTCGTTCGCGGCATTCCGCGGGCGGCCGCCGACGATGGATGCGCTGCTGCGGCATTGTGGGATGGTTGACTCATAAAGGCGCCTCGGCGGTTTATTACGACACCTAGATACGATCGATCGGCCCCATGGTCCTACGGTATCATCCTTAATCTTTATTTATCGCTGCGTATCGGTTCCTCGTAAGCCATGTCCACCGTCAAAACAGACCACACCCCGATGATGCAGCAGTACTTCCGCTTGAAGGCACAGGCGCAGGACAAGCTGTTGTTCTACCGCATGGGCGATTTTTACGAATTGTTTTACGACGATGCCCTGCGCGCGGCCGCGCTTTTGCAGATCACCCTGACCCAGCGCGGTCAGTCCGGCGGGCAGCCCATACCGATGGCGGGCATTCCGTTTCATGCCGTCGATCAGTACTTAAGCAAACTGGTGGCGCAGGGCGAGTCGGTCGCAATTTGCGAACAGGTCGGCGAGCCGGGAACGCAAAAAGGGCCGATGGAGCGGCGCATCATGCGCGTCGTCACGCCCGGAACGCTGACCGACGCTGGTCTGTTGCCCGAAAAGGAAGACCGTAACCTGGTGGCGCTGTGGCCGCAGTTCGCCAAAAACGACGGTGAGCGCGCCGCGCCGACAGCCTGGGGCGTTGCCGCATTGAATCTGGCGGCTGGCGAACTCAAGCTCTTGCAGGTCGATCCCGAGATGCTCGGCGCGGCGCTCGATCAGGTCAGGGCCGCAGAGATCCTGCTGCCCGACAACGATCTGCAAAAGCACATTGCGCCGCGCAAGGCGGTCGAATGCCCTGCCTGGCATTTCGAGGCCGATGCCGCCAGCGCACAATTAAAAAGTTTGCTGGGTGTCGGCTCTCTCGAAGCCTTCGATATCGCTGGTGCGCCGCTCGCCCTGCCGGCCGTCGGCGCCGCCCTGCACTATGCGCGTCACACCCAGGGCGCCGAGCAGGCTTTTCGGCACCTGAACGATTTACAGGTTTGGCGGACGGACGCAACCGTCATGATCGATGCGGCCGCCTGCCGCAACCTCGAGCTGACCCAGACCCTGCGCGGCGAGTCGAGCCCGACCCTGCTTTCCTGCGTGGATGTTTGCAGCACAGCGATGGGCAGCCGCCGCCTGCGGCAATGGATTCAATCGCCGTCACGCCAGTTATCGCTGATCGAAGCGCGGCAAAGCGCTATCGAATGGTTGCTGACGCAAGATGGTCAAGGAAAGTCGCAGCACAACGCACTGCATGAACGGCTCCGCAGCGTCAACGACATCGAACGAATCGCGGCCAGGATTTCGCTACGCTCGGCGCGCCCGCGCGACCTCTCCGGCCTGCGGGATACGCTGCAGGTTCTGCCGACATTAAAAGATAGGCTGCTCGACCCGGCAACCGACGATCTGGCTGGGGATACGCCGCCAGTCGGCAAACTGGCCGACATCGCACACTGCCTGGACATTCCGCCGGCATTGGCGGAAAAGCTGCGGACCGCGATTGCCGAGCAGCCCGCAGCGCTGGTGCGCGACGGCGGCGTATTCGCCGACGGCTACGACGCCGCGCTCGACGAGTTGCGGGAACTGCAACGCGGCGGTGGTGAATTTCTCCTGCGACTGGAAGCGCACGAACGCAGCCGTACGGGTATCGCCAACCTCAAGGTCGAGTTCAACCGCGTGCATGGTTTTTATATCGAAATTCCCGCAAGTCAGGCCGACCGGGCACCGGCCGATTACCACCGCCGTCAGACCATGAAAAACGCCGAGCGCTTCATCACTGACGAACTGAAAGCTTATGAAGACAAGGCATTGGCGGCGCAGGAGCGTTCGCTGGCGCTGGAAAAACGGCTCTACGAGGAAATGCTCGATTGGCTTGGTGCCTATTTAACGGACCTGACCCGTGCGGCGCGGGCGTTGGCCGAGCTAGACGCATTGGCTGCGCTTGCCGCAACCGCCGAGCGTTTCAAGTGGGTTCGTCCGCTCATGCAAACCATTCCCGGCATCCATATCGAGCAAGGGCGGCATCCGGTTGTCGAACAACAGGTCGAGCACTTTACCGCGAACGACTGCGACCTGCATCCCGGCAAACGCCTGCTGCTCATTACCGGACCGAACATGGGCGGTAAATCGACGTATATGCGGCAGGTGGCGTTGATCGTGCTGCTGGCACATATCGGCAGCTACGTTCCAGCGTGCGCCGCGCGGATCGGCATCGTCGACCGGATTTTCACGCGCATAGGCGCAGCAGACGATCTGGCAGGCGGTCGTTCCACGTTCATGGTCGAAATGACCGAAGCAGCGACCATTTTGCGGCAAGCCACCGCGCGCAGCCTGGTCGTCATGGACGAGATCGGGCGCGGCACCTCGACCTTCGACGGCCTGTCGCTGGCCTGGGAAATCGCCCGGCGGCTCGTCAACGGTAACCGTTGCCTGAGCTTGTTCGCCACGCATTACTTCGAGATGACCCAGCTCGCAGCAGAGTTTAGCGAAGCAGTGAATGTCCACCTCGCCGCGACTGAGCACCAGCGAGACATCGTTTTTCTGCACAGTGTCCAGGCCGGCCCAGCCAGTCGCAGTTATGGTTTGCAAGTGGCGCGCCTGGCAGGTCTGCCGCTGCCGGTCATTCGCGCGGCGCAAAAACGTCTGGAGAATTTAGAATCGCAACAAACTTTGCGTGACCCCCAAACCGACATGTTCGCCACATCCCCGCCCGAGGCGCCAGCTAACGAGCGCGATGCGCTGGTGCAGGCTTTGGCCGAGCTCGATGTCGATGCCTTGACGCCGCGCGAAGCGCTCGACACCTTGTACTCCTTGAAACTGGCCGCTTCTCATACCGACTGAACAGCCCGATACCGAATATGACCGCATTTTCCCGTTATTGGTTTACCCTGTCGTTGGGCTTACTGGCGCCGGTGCTTTCCTGCCAGGCCAGCACTTTCAGTTTTGCCGTGATTGGCGATTTACCTTACAGCGTCGT
Source organism: Burkholderiaceae bacterium (assembly GCA_046318595.1). GTDB lineage: Bacteria > Pseudomonadota > Gammaproteobacteria > Burkholderiales > Burkholderiaceae_B > DAITMV01. Next base: position 18,225 of record JBKCTV010000003.1, read on the forward strand.
CGAGGAACGCGTTCTCAAAGACGTGTTCGACGACATCATGCTGACCAAAAATATTCGTTTCGTCGTTCATACCGGCGACCTCAAGTCCAGCGGCGAGGCCTGCAGCGATACCTTGCTGAAACATCGGATCGGTTTGTTGAACGACAGCCCCAGACCGCTGATTTATACTCCCGGCGATAATGAGTGGACCGATTGTGATCGCGCCGGCGCAGGTAGCTTCGACCCTCAGGAACGGCTGCAGACTTTGCGCAAACTGGCTTTCAGCCAGCGCTATAGTTTGGGACAGATCACGCTGCCCCTCGAACGGCAATCATCGACCCGCGATCAACGAGCCTACCTGGAAAATCAACGTTGGGAAGTCAACAAGGTGAGCTTCATCACCCTAAATGTGACCGGTGGCAACAATGGCGCACCAACCCTCCAGCCGGCCGCCACGGCGCTGGCCCGCCGCAAAGATTACCGGGACAGGATGACGGCCAACTTGGCCTGGCTGGACGCCGGCTTTCAACAAGCGGAGCAACGCGGCTCCGCAGCCCTGGTCATCGCCATGCAAGGCAACCTCTTCGAAGGAAATGCCCGATCAGACGGACCAGACCATTATCAGCAGCTGCGGCAGCGTCTCGCAGAACAGGCAGTGCGCTTCAAGAAACCGGTTTTATTGCTGCATGGCGACACGCATCGCTTTCGGGTCGGACGGCCACTGCAGGATGCGCATGGAAAATCCGTAAGTAACCTGCTGCGAGTCGAGAGCTTTGGTTCGCCATTCATCAGCAACTGGGTCGAAGTCGTCGTCGCGCCAGCCACCACCGGCGTATTCCGGGTCCAGGTACATCGGGTGTACAACGAGTCAATGTAAGGGTTTGGCTATTTGTACAAACGGCGCTTCGTCGGTCTGGCAGGTACCCAGTTCGAGCTCTTCGGCGGTCGCCGGCCGCACGGCTTTGACACACAGATAATAACGCAGGGCAATGCCGGCCAACGGATGATTGCCATCGAGCACGACCTTGTCCTCGGCGATATTCGTCACAGTCCAGATGACTTCTTCAGGAATACTTTCGTCCTTATCCACATCGTCGCCGGCAATCCCTTCGAACTGCATGCCGACTTCCAGCATCTCGGGAAATTTGTCGCGGTTTTCGATACGTATCAGATCGGGGTCATATTCGCCGAAAGCATCTTCCGGTTCGATCTGCACATAAGCCTCATCGTCGGGCACCGTGCCTTCCAAAACCTGCTCGATGGCTCCGAAAACCTCATCATACCCGCCGTGCAGATAAGTCATCTCGCTGGAATCCTGGATGACTTCTCCCTGCGCATCTGCAAGTTTGAACTCGACAGTGACGACGGTATGCTGCGCTACCCGCATGATAAAGCTCCTATCCTATAATATTCGCTACGATAAATCCGCCATGATACGACAAATATAGTCCAATGCCCCACATACATCAGCCTTTTGAAGCCATTTTACCCTTCGATACCTTGAGCGATCACGCGTTGGCAGAGTTTCTCGTCAACGATTGGCATATTCGTCCACGGCTGTTTCGCCAAGCCTTACACGGCGATTCGCTGGAGTTCGATCCGACTGAAATTTTGTCGTTGGCAACCAATCCCGACGCCGAAAGCCGCCTGATCAGTTGTTTCGACGGCAAGTGGCGACTGACCCTTGGACCACTGGACAGCCTGCCCAGTCGTCGCAAAAAAAACTGGACCGTTCTGGTCCAAGGGGTCGAACAGCAACTCGCCCAGGCAGACCGGCTGCTGCAACGGTTCCGCTTCCTGCCGGACGCCCGGCTGGACGACCTGATGATCAGTTTTGCGACCGACGGCGGCGGGGTGGGACCACACGTCGACTCGTACGACGTTTTTTTGCTGCAGGTTCATGGGCAGCGTCGTTGGCGAATCGGTAAGCAAAATGACCTGAGTCTGCGAACGGATTTGCCGTTGAAAATTCTGGCTAATTTTCAGCCGAGCGAGGAAATGATTCTCGATCCGGGCGATCTGCTCTATCTGCCGCCGGATTATGCGCACGAGGGCGTGGCAATCGGCGACTGCCTGACCGTTTCGATCGGTTTTCGGGCGCCTACCGCCAGCGAAATACTGGCAGCTGCCTTGCGGGGCTGGGCGGATGCCATCGAGGCCGAACCGGATGAGTGGCCTACGCGTTTTGCGGACCCGGGACGTGGCGCCACGGCGAAACCGGCATGCCTGCCGGCCGACCTGCTCGTCTGGGCCGATCATTTACTGCAAAACGCCAAGTGGTCGGCCGAGATTTTAGAGCGCAGTCTCGGGCAATATCTGACCGAACCGAAAGATAATGTGTTTTTCGACGCACCAGAACGGAAGTGGTCGAGAAAAAAAATCGTTTCTCATTGGCTCACAAATGGCGTGCGCCTGTCAGCGCGCTCGAAAATCGTCTATGGTACGACTGCCGGCTACCTGAACGGCGAACGGTTTTCATTCGTCTGCTCACAATTTCATACTGTATTTCAACTACTTGCCGATCAGCACGGGCTGACTGCGGAACAGTGTAGAGCCTATGGCGAAAATCCTGCGGTCATGCCGTGGCTGGAAGAAATTTTCAATGCCGGCTGGCTGACTTGACGCACCAAAAACAATCTATTGTTGCAACTCTGTTGTATTGAGAACTATTTTGTACAGAAAATGCTATTCGATTTTGAAAATTTGTTCAGAAACCGATAGAATTTGGAGCTGTTACGGAATTTATGCAAAAAAATTGCAAAGTTATTTTGACATTCCGTGCAATGTGATTGATTACCGGTAATCGTTCACCCGCTCTCTACGTTTTGATAAAGGAAATTGTTATGAAGAAGTCCCTGCTCGTCGCATCCCTGTTGGCTATTGCTTTGGCCGCTTGCAGCAAAAAAGAAGAAGCTCCTGCGCCAGCAGCACCTGCAATGGAAGCCCCTGCTGCTACCCCAGCCACGCCAGTACCGGCCGATACGCCAGCAACGACCACCCCTGACGCCGGCAAGCCTGCCGATGCCATGGCGCCTGCCGCGCCAGCAATGGACGCCCCGAAAACCGAAGAAAAGAAATAATTTTTTCTTTGGACGAAAAGCCGGCTTTCGCCGGCTTTTTTATTGTCCCGACTTACGCACCGTTTTAAGCTATTTTTTGCCAATACAGGCCTTCCGCCTGATCCGCCAGTAAAAAACTCCCCTCGTAGCCACCTAAGGCAGCCGTCCAGCTGTTTTTTACCAATTGGGGCGCATTGGTGCTTTTACTCAGGTGCGCAGCAACGAGCGTATGTAAACGCCCACGATCGATATGCAGGAGAATTTCACAGGCGGCATCGTTGCTGAGGTGTCCGTAATCGCTAGAAATGCGTTTTTTGAGCGAAGGCGGATACATAGAGCAATTCAATAAACTGGGATCGTGGTTCGACTCAAGCACCAAAGCATCGCAATTCGACAGCATGTGCACGATATGCGGCGTCGGCATGCCACAGTCGGTCATCAAACCAAGGCGTCTCTTTCCGTCGCTCAAAACGAATTGCGCTGGTTCGGCAGCATCGTGCGGGACGGGGAAAGGCTGCAACTCCAGATCGCCGATCGACCAGGGGGTATGGCTGTCGAACAAGCGGGCCCGCCCCTGCTCGAGCCAGTCAACATCGACCCAGCGATTGCGACAGGCGACACGCCAGGTGCCGGCAGTTAACCAGACCGGCGTTCCGAAACGCCGGGCGAAGCGAAAAATGCCGCCGATGTGATCGTCGTGTTCGTGCGTCACGACCAGCGCGGCAATATCGCCGGGTGTCAGGCCGGCACGCTGCAGGCGCACAACGGTTTCCTTGATGGTAAAACCGCAATCGACCATGACGCAGGTGCGCGCAACACCCGTGCCGACCTCCACCAGCCAAGCATTGCCTTCGCTACCGCTACCCAGACTGGCAAAGCGCATGCCTTATTTGAGCTCTTCCTGCAAGAGCGCCATGATGCGCTTGCCAACCTCGCCCTGCTCCGGCTGACCGGTTTGCGTGAGCACACTGACTTCGCTGCCCTGCGCCGATACAGCCACCAGGATCTGGTACTTGGGCTGGGCTTTCAACTCCTGATCGCTTGTGGACGGTTTGCTGAACAGCCCCGAAAAAAAGCCTTTACCGGATTTTTTGTTACCACGGTCGAGCTCGGGATCGATATACCGCACATAGTAAATTCCTTTGGAGCGGTCGCGGTCCTCGACAGCAAAGCCGACGCGGTCCAGCGCGAGGCCAACCCGTCGCCAAGCCCGGTCGAAAGGCTCGGCGACGGCGATTTTGATACCCCTCTCGTCCATGACGAGATTCGCTTTAGGCATCGCCGACGCCGCTGCGGCAAGTTGTTGCTGCGCTTTTGCCTGATCGCCTGCCCCAAGTTTGACCAACAAACGGCTCAGAAATTCGGCTTCCAGGTCCGGATTGGCAGAACGCTGCTGCCAAACCATGCGTTCCTGGGTCTGGGTAGTGTAGGTTTCGACCATACCACGGTGACTGATGTAGATTTCAGTGCCGTTCGGCGTGCGCTCCAGGCGTGTTCGAAATTTGTCGAGCTCTCCGCTCGAATACAAGTTGTCGAAAACCTTACCGATGACACTGCGCACACCGTCGACTGGGATTTTGGCACGGTTTTCCTGCCAATCGGTTTCCATGACGCCAACTGCGGGGGTATCCACTTGCAAGACGAACCCCGATTGTTGCCAAAACTCGCGCAGTAAAGACCAGAGCATTTCGGGGTCTTTATCGACGACGATCCAGCGCTGCGTGCCGGACCGCTCGATCCGCGCGGAGGCAGTCTGCGGCAGAACATCGGGTACGCTGGCGACATTCGGTGTAGCCTGCTGCTGAGCAGCGACGCCGGAAGCAGTAGCGACGCCACGGTTGCTGGTTTCTGGCAAAGTATAGCGCTCATCGGGCTGAGCAGCCGTCAGATCGGGAGGCACATCGAGAGGCCGCAATTTGGTGGCCGCTTTGTAATTGACCTTGCGGCCTTCCATGGTTTTATCGAGGGCGCCACAGGCGGCCACCGCCACAAGAGTCAGCAGGACAATGAAATATGAAACAGTAGATCGCATACCAGGGGTCTCAGCTCAAATCAGTGCACAGTCGCGCAACGCTGCGTGCAAAAGTTCAGTATGGGGCGCATCCAGCGGCGTCAGGGGCAAACGGATGCCAGGCCGGATTTTGCCGAGGGTCGCCAGCGCCCATTTGACAGGTATAGGATTGGCCTGGCAAAAAAGTTGTTTGTGCAGCGGCAACAGGGCGTTGTTCAATTCGACCACCTGCGCCAGCTCACCCGCCAGCGCAGCCTGGCACAAAGCTTGCATCCGGGCTGGCACAAGGTTCGCGGTCACCGATATATTGCCCTTGGCGCCCAGCAGAATCAATGCGGCGGCGGTGGAGTCGTCGCCACTGTACACCGCGAAATTTGCCGGCGCATCGCGCAGCAGCCATTGGCCGCGGTTCAGGTCGCCAGTGGCATCCTTGATGCCGACGATACCTGGCACCTGGCTCAGGCGCAGCACGGTTTCGTTGGCCATGTCGGCTACGGTCCGGCCGGGAACATTGTACAAAACAACCGGCAGATCGACGGCTTCGGCGACCTTGCGGAAATGCGCATATAAGCCATCCTGCGTCGGTTTGTTGTAGTAAGGCACGACCTGCAGACTAGCCGCCGCACCCACGTCGCGCGCATGCCGCGTCAGCTCGATGGCCTCCAGCGTCGAATTACCGCCGGTACCGGCGATCACCGGAATGCGCTGCGCACACTGCTCGACGGCTACCCGGATCAGCTCGACATGCTCGGCGACGTCGACGGTCGGCGACTCACCAGTCGTTCCCACGGCGACGATCCCCTGCGTGCCCTGCTCGATATGCCAATCGATGAGCCGACGATAGGTCTCGAAATCGAGCGAGCCATCCTCGAACATCGGCGTGACGATGGCGACAATGCTGCCAGTGATCATGCGGATTGAACTCCGATACATATGAAGAACCATGATTGTAGCGCACAGGCCCGAACCAAACCGTTCAAGCGCCTGCTCCGCTGCTCAGCCATAGTTCAAGCCCATAGCCTCGCGCACGTCGCGCATGGTTTCGCGTGCCAATTCACGGGCCCGTTCGCAGCCATCGGCAATGATATTTTTGACAAGAGACGGATCGTCGAGATAAGGCTGAGCACGCTCCCGAACGGGCGCCAACTCGGCGATGATCGCGTCGATGACCGGCTGCTTACAATCCAAACAACCGATGCCGGCAGAGGTGCAGCCCTGCCGCACCCATTGCTGGCGCGGCGTGTCGGAGTAGATTTCGTGCAAAGCCCAAACCGGGCATTTTTCAGGATCGCCCGGGTCGGTTCGCCGGACCCGCGACGGGTCGGTAGGCATACGCCGCAATTTTTGCGCAATCACCTCGGGTTCGTCGCGCAAGGAAATGACGTTGTTATAGCTTTTGGACATTTTTTGGCCGTCGAGGCCAGGCATGCGCGACGCTTCGGTCAAGGAGGCTTTCGGCTCAGACAGAATCAGTTTACGCCCTCCTTCCAGATAACCGAACAAGCGTTCGCGGTCGCCGAGGCTCAGGTTTTGCGAGTCGCCCAGCAAGGCCTGGGCTTGTTCGAGCGCCGATCCGTCTCCCTGCTCCTGGTGACGGTTGCGCAAGTCGAGATAAAGCTTGGCGCGCTTGCCGCCGAGCCGCTTGACAGCCTCGAGCGCTTTTTCCTCGAAGCCGGGTTCACGCCCATACAAGTGGTTGAAACGCCGGGCGATTTCGCGCGTCAGTTCGATGTGCGGCACCTGATCTTCGCCGACTGGCACCATGGTGGCGCGATAAATCAGAATGTCTGCGGACTGCAGCAGGGGATAACCCAAAAACCCATAGGTGGCGAGGTCCTTATCGGCCAGCTTGTCCTGCTGATCTTTATAGGTCGGCACCCGCTCGAGCCAACCGAGTGGCGTCGACATCGACAGCAGCAAATGCAACTCGGCATGCTCGGGCACGCGCGACTGAATGAATAACACGGCCTGGGCGGGGTCCACGCCCGCGGCCAGCCAATCGATCACCATGTCCCATACGCTCTGCTCGATGACTTCGGGGGTTTCGTAATGCGTCGTCAACGCATGCCAGTCGGCCACGAAAAAAAGACAGGGATGCTCGCTCTGCAGACGAACCCAGTTTTTTAGAACGCCGTGGTAATGGCCCAAATGCAAGCTGCCCGTAGGGCGCATGCCGGACAAGACGCGGTCAGGAAACATAATTATCGATCAACCCTGTCAAATATTGAATAAAAGCACCAGGCTTTTCAGGCCCAGCACGGCTGCCGGCGTAATCAGCAGCGGCAACAGATTAAAAATCATTAACAGCAGCAAAATCGGCATACCGTAGGCTTCGGTTCGAGCATATGCCTGCGCCGCACGAGCCGGCAGCAGACTAAACAACACCCGGCCACCGTCCAGGGGCAAAATCGGCAACATGTTCAGCACGGCCAGCACAAGGTTGATTTCCATGCCGGCCTTGGCCATGTTCAGGAAAAAAGGCTCGCCACTGCTGCCAGTCAGTTGGAGTTTGAGCGCGGCAGCCCAAGCCAGCGCCATCAGCAGATTGGACACCGGTCCGGCCGCGGCAACATAGCGCATTTGCCGCTTTGGCTCGCGCAGCCGGCCGAAATCGACCGGAACGGGTTTGGCCCAGCCAAATAGCATTGGACTGCCACCGAAAAGGCTGGATGCCGCGAGAATCGCAAAAGGTACAACGATGGTGCCAACCGGGTCGATATGCTTGAGCGGGTTGAGCGTGACCCGCCCCCGCTCATGCGCGGTATTGTCGCCGAACCACTGGGCGATATAGCCATGCGCAGCCTCATGCAGGGTTATCGCAAAAATCACCGGAAGGGCATAGACCGCAATGGTCTGGATCAGGTTATATTCCATCGGGGTCCATTGTATCAACCTCCACCGGCTCCAGCGCGCCCGTGAGCGAACCAGCGCCGATCCGCACGACACGCGGCACGGTTTCGGTCCAGTCGACGACCGTCGTGGCGCGGTGCCCGCCTTCGGCTCCGGTGGACAACACCAGGTCGATGGTTTTTTCCAGCGTCTGCCGAATCTCTTCGGGGTCACGCATCGGTTCGGTCTGGCCGGGTAACTGCAAGGTAGTCGCAATCAAGGGCCCGCCCATTTCCGTCAGAATGGCCTGCGCCAACTTATGGTCGGGGACGCGCAAACCGATCGATTTTTTCGATGGATGCGAGACCCGCCGTGGCACTTCGCGGGTCGCCTCCAGAATGAAAGTATAAGGACCCGGCAGCATGGCCTTGAGGAGCCGATACTGCACGTTGCTAACCTTGGCATATGAGGCGATCTGCGTCAGATCGGAACACAGCAAGGCGAAATGTTGCCGTTCGTCCAGACTGCGTATGCGGCGCAGCCTTTCGACCGCGGCTTTGTCGTCGAGCCGACAGACGAGCGCGTAACAGGAGTCGGTCGGCATGGCGAGGACGCCGCTATTTTGCAGGATCTGCACGGCCTGACGGCACAGACGCGCCTGGGGATTATCGGGATGAAGTTCGAAAAACTGAGCCAACGCACTACTTTCATGTTACAAAATCCAATCGTGCCACACTGGCGTGCATTCTGCCGGCAGAAGCGGTAAACGTCCTAGATCAATGCGTGACTCGCTCGGTCCGTGAAAATCCGACCCACGCGACGCCAACAACTCGTAATGCGCCGCAAGCCGGGCAAACTGAGCGTACTGCGCGGGCGTATGGCTACCGGTCACGACTTCGATCCCTTCGCCCCCCACAGCGATGAACGCCTCGATGAGCGTATGCAGTTGCTGATTATCGAGCTTGTAACGACCGGGATGCGCCAACACGGCACGACCACCTGATGCGCGTATCCAAGCAACCGCCTGCTCCAGCGTCGCCCAGCGATGCGGCACATAGCCAGGCTTGCCCGGCACCATATAACGGGTGAAGACCTCGCGCACGTCTTTGCACCGTCCGGCTTCGACCAGAAACCGCGCGAAATGTGTACGGCTGATCAGCATCGGGTTGCCAGCATGGCTCAATGCGCCTTCGTAAGCGCCCGGAATGCCTGCCTGCGCCAGCAGTTCGCCCATGTGTCGGGCACGCGGACCACGTCCCTCGCGAATACTGTGCAAGCCTTTTTGCAGAGCGCTGTCGGGCCGGTAATCGATATTCAGCCCGACGATATGAATCGTGTCGTCCTGCCAGGTGACGGACACTTCGACACCGGCGATGAAAGCCAGATCGTGGGAGCGCGCGGCTGCGGCCGCTTCGGCCTGCCCGCCCAGCTCGTCGTGATCGGTCAGCGACCAGAGCGCCACGCCGGCCGCCTTAGCCCGCAGCGCCAGAGCGCCAGGCGTGAGCGTGCCGTCCGAAACGATCGAATGACAATGCAGGTCGGCGTTGAGCGTATGAGAGGCGAGTTTCGGGGCTGAATCCATGTGTGTATGCTAACAGCAATGCAATTGCAGGACATTCCCACAGCTAACACGGATATTTCATCGTCTCCCGTTGCAAGCTGTCTGGCGTATGTAAGTGCCATTCACGCTAAAACCCTTCCGATATATCTGTGCTGAAACTTGCTGTCATATTCCGCTCGAAAGCGCATTCGAAACGGAACGCGAGCAAATTTTTGAATCACGTCAGCGCCGCACGCGTCATATCCAAAGGCACCACCCACGCGTCGTACTGCTCGGCGGTCAGTTCGCCAGAGGCCACAGCCGCTTCCCGTAGGCTGAAGCCCTGTTGGTGCGCACGCTTGGCGATTGCCGCCGCTTTATCGTAGCCGATGTGCGGATTGAGCGCCGTTACCAACATCAGGTTGTTCGCCAGATTGGCGGCGATTCGTTCGCGGTGCGGTTCGATGCCTTGCGCGCAATAGCGGTCGAAAGCGGTACAGGCATCGGCTAACAAATCGATACTCTCCATGACGTTGTGCGCCATGACAGGCTTATAGACGTTCAACTGAAAATTGCCTTGCGAACCGGCAAATGCCACCGCCGCGTCGTTGCCAAACACTTGCACGCACACCATCGTCAAAGCCTCGCACTGCGTCGGGTTGACTTTACCCGGCATGATGGACGAGCCAGGTTCGTTTTCGGGAATCGTCAGCTCCCCTATTCCGCAACGCGGGCCGCTGGCCAGCCAGCGCACGTCGTTGGCCATTTTCATGAGCCCGCCCGCCAAGGTGCGAAGCGCCGCTGACACATCGACCAAAGCATCATGGGCGGCCAAAGCGACGAACTTGTTTTCAGCCGCAACGAAGGGTAGGCCGGTCAACCGGGCAATCTTCGCGGCGGCGCATACGCCGAACTCCGGGTGGCTGTTGAGGCCGGTGCCAACCGCCGTGCCCCCGATCGCCAGAGCATAAATGCCCGGCAAGACGCGTTCGACACCCTGTAAACCATAGCGTAACTGAGCCGCCCAGGCGCCGATTTCCTGCCCGAGCGTGATCGGCGTCGCATCTTGCAAATGCGTTCGGCCGGTTTTGACAAGGCCGGCGTATTCAATCGACTTACGCTGCAAAGTGCTCTGCAAGGTCTGCACGGCCGGCAATAAGCGACGATGCAGTAAATCGGCGATCGCAATGTGCATGGCCGTCGGAAAGGTGTCGTTGGACGACTGGCCGCGGTTGACGTGATCATTCGGATGCACCGGGGTTTTGCCGCCCCGCGGCTGACCGGCGATCTCGTTGGCCCGCGTGGCGATCACCTCGTTCGCATTCATATTCGACTGCGTTCCAGAACCCGTCTGAAACACCACCAACGGAAACTGCGCATCGAGGCGGTTACGCGCGACTTCATCAGCCGCGCGTTCTATCAACTGGCCGAGATCAGCGGGAATTTCGCCCAGGGCGACGTTGGCCTGAGCGGCCGCCTGCTTGAGCAAACCAAGCGCCCTGATCAGCGGCGCCTGCCACCGAAAGCGCGCGATACCGATCGGAAAATGTTCGATGGAGCGCTGCGTTTGGGCTCCCCAGTAAGCGTCCGCAGGGACGGCGACTTCTCCCATGGAGTCGGTTTCGATGCGGGTGGTCGGGCTCGCATGGCTCATTGAATCCTCAGAATTTGGAGTGATTGGATGCCGGTGGAAATCATACCGCAAAGCGTCAAAGCGGGACCTCATCGGCATCCGCCCGTGACATTCGGTCTGGTTACCCTATTTCGATTTGAACTCTAAGACGTCTTAAAACCACTCATAAACAAGACAGTCAATAGGGAACAGCCATGAAAAACTTCGATTTCGCCGAATGGTCCGAGCTTTACAAAGCTGATCCACAAGCGTTCGAGATGCGGCGCATCGAGACGCTGCGTGCGCTCATCGATCAGGCTGCCGGCGAACACCGTCAGCATTTAGAGCTGACGCTGAGTAAAATCGAACTGACCCGTCTTGCTTCGAAAGGCGGTTTGCAGGGCGCACTCAAAGCGTCGAACCTGATGTGGGATTCTTATGGCAGGCTGCAAGCCATCATCAATCAAACTTTAGATCTGATCGACCCGAGCAAGCCAAAAAAAGCAGTCGCACCCGCTGCCGCAAGACCCTCGGCCACCATCCTGCCGTTTCCCATTCATCACAAAGCGGGCTGAACCGCTCCGCGCACCGACACTTGCAGCGTCTGTAAGCCCCCCTCCAATGGCGCAGGGGTATCTGCCCGTGCAGCGCCCACCATCATCATGCGCTGCGGGAGCTCGGGCGCCTGCGATTGGCTCACCTGAACCTCGGCGAGTTCATAACCGCTGAAACCGAAAAAACGCGCGGCCTGTGCGGCCTTATCGCGAAACTCGCTCACCGCCTCGGCGGTCAAGCGCGCTTCTTCGCGTTTGCGCGCCGTGTCGCTCAAACGGTAACCGATGTTACCGATGGCGAATGGGCCGGCGATTCGTTGCCCAGCTTTGGACAGTTCGACGAAGTCGGTTCCCTCGAGCGTAATCTCGGCGCGGGCGCGCCAACCTGCGATTTTTCCATTGCTGTAATTATTGGTATACGTTTTCAGGCCGGTGCGTCGTTGCAAAACGGCGGTCGCACCGTCGAGCTTGCCCAGCGCCTCCGTCAACAGCGCCGACGCCCGCGATGACGCGGCTGCGGCCGAGCTGTCGCTGACTTCGCAAAACCATTGCACACTCGCCAGATCGGTAGCCACCTCGGCCTGCGCATTCGCTTCCAGGTGCAACAACGGTGGCTTGGAATGCGCCCCCGCCAAACGAACCGAGCTTTGTGATACCGGGCTCTGCTCATGCGCATGGGCACCACTGACGAGCACCCCGAAAAAACCACTGATCAAAAATTTAAGTAAAAAGCGTTGCATACAGGTTTCTCAAAGTCGGTAGAATTGTTCGCATTATAGTATTTACTCAAAACTTATCGTGCACAAGGTCGAGCTCTGACAATGGCCACGCATTTGAATCAGCCCCGGTCTTTGGTCAGCACCTTGTTCACGGTCGCTATTTTGGCCGGCGGCTTATTCGTATTGTCGCCCTTTTTGCTGGCGATTCTCTGGGCTGGAATCATCGCGACTGCCTTCTGGCCCTTGCATTGCGGTATCCGCAGTCGTTGGCCGGACCGGCCGAATCTGGCCGCGTTGTGCAGCACGCTGGTCGTTGCTTTTCTGCTGGTCGGTCCGATGATCGGACTATTACTGTTCATGATCAACGACGTCATCAACGTCACAGTTTTCCTGCTGACCGCCGACAGTCAGGGTGTGCCGGTACCCGAGTGGTTACAGGGCATTCCGCTGGCCGGCAAATTTTTGTCGGCGCGCTGGGACGAGTACCTCGCCATGCCCGATCAGCTGTCGGCGCTGTTGCGGGAAGCCATTTCCAGCAAACTGACGCTCATACAAGGCGCAGCGCAAACCATTCTGCTGGAACTGCTGGGCCGGGGTGCCACACTGTTTTTCGCGCTATGGGTGCTGTTCTTTTTTTACCGCGACGGCGAAAGCTTTGCCGAGCGGCTCAACACCATCGGTCAGGACTGGCTGGGCGCGCGTTGGCTGCCTTATATTTCGCAAATGCCGATGGCCCTGCGGGCCGCGGTCAACGGCCTGGTTTTTGTCAGCTTTGCCGAAGCGGCTTTGCTGTCGGCGCTTTTCGCCCTGTGTTCCGTGCCCAGCCCGGTGCTGCTGGGGTCCTTGACGGCCTTGATCGCGTTCATTCCGATGGCGGCGCCTTTACTGCTTACGCTGCTCGGCGGGCTGTTGTTGGCGTCGCATGCCGTGGCAGCGGGTGTCGTCGTTATCGTCATCGGTAACCTGATTGTGCTGTCTGCCGATTATGTGTTTCGGCCCTTACTGATTCAAGGCGGCACCAACCTGCCCTTTCTCGCCATTTTATTCGGCGTGCTCGGCGGCGTTTTCATGCTGGGCATCGTTGGCCTGGTGATCGGACCGGTGTTGCTGGTGTTGTTTGCGGTGTTCATCAATGAAGCCTCCCAGCCGCTGGCGGAGGCAGAGGCGGAGGCGGGCTGATGGCAGACGGTTGACCATGTGCCGACTTACCTCCCGAGCTTATGAGCACTGGCGCGGGTTACTGCGGGGAGCTGCAAACAACATCACATGCCGCGTCTTCTGGAATACTCGCGCAGTCGCAAGTGACGGGCATCCTGCGCAAGGTTTGGCGCGACCTGAACGATTTGATCCAGGCATTGGCCCAACTCCCGAGGCCCCCACTGTTGGTCGGCAATCACGGCATTCAGCAGGACGAACTGCATCTATGAACCATGCCCATCAGTGATACGCCCTGGCGCCCTTACCAAACCCGGCCGTGTAAATGTGCGCAAACACGGCGTTGGCCTTGAGGTTGATCTCGTCAGCGTCGTAAATGCCTGACGGCAGGTGCGCAAACAGGTGCTTGATGATCTCGGCCTTGACCTGGGCCTGCGCCGTGGCCTTCTCGCGCCAGTGATCGATCTGCAGCTTGCCACTGCTCAGCTTGTCCAAGAGCTCTTTGGCCACCTTCTTGATGGCATCACGGTCACCCTTGGTCAGGCTATCTTTTTGGAGCAGGTCGAAAACGGCCAATTGGTCTTCACTCTCTAGCCCCTCGCGCAGGTAACGCTTTTCTTCTTCGTTGAGGTTGTCGTTGAAGGTGAACAGGTCGTCCATCACCTTCTGGATTTCGGCGGCATCCTTGTCCTTGTTGTATTCCTGAACGATCTCCTGGTAGCGCTCGTACAGGTCGACCCGGGTCGAGTTGCGCGCCACCATCATCGCCAGCCGCTCTTCGATCTTTTCCCTCAGGTTTAGCGAGACGACGTTCTTGAACGGCGACTTTTCAAACTCGGCCCGCAAGCGTGAGAAGTCGATGCTGGAGAGGTCGTATCGGGCCACACTCTGGGTGGCAACGCCGGGGGCTGGTTTGCCATCCGTCGTCAGTGCCGTGTCGACCACCTCGTACAAGTCCTGTAGCAAGGCGCTGACATCGGGCGTTTCGCGTGCATCCTGCAGCTTGTTGTAGACCGCATTGACGGCGCTTTCTTCGGCATCGAAGTCGAAAAGGCCCGGGTGCGGGAACAGGCCCCGATGGCGGGCCTGCACATCCTCCAGGATCACCTGATAGGTCTTGCGGCGCTCGTCGCTCTCGCACAGCAGGTTCACTGCGACCAAGATCTGCTGCTGCTTGTCGAAGCCCTTGGCGGCAATCAGCCCGTCCAGATCGAAGCCGAGGTCGACCAGAAAATCCCTCGCCGCCTTCAGGCTCTGGGCGTACTCGACCAGCGCTTCCGAGTCGTCGCGCACCGTGTTCTGCTCACCTTCGCCCTTGCCGGTGCCCGCGCGGTCGCCCTGGGCAAACGTGGCCAGCGCCTTGCGCAGGCTCTTGAGCATGCCGTTGTAATCAATGATCAGGCCGTGCTTCTTGCCGCCGCCCACACGGTTGACGCGGGCGATGGCCTGCATCAGCGTGTGGCCCTGCATCGGCTTGTCGAGGTACAGCGTGGCCAGGCATTTCACATCGAAACCGGTAAGCCACATGGCGCAAACAATGGCGATCCGGAAAGGGTTCTCGGCCTGCTTGAAGTCCTTTTCCAGGTTGCGTTTGACCATCTTCTCGCGGTGCGGCGTGATGTCCAGCGGCTCGTCGCGGAAATTCCGCCACTTGGCGAACTCGGCCACCTCGCCCTGCTCCTGGGAGACCACCACGCAGCATTCGGCGGCCTTCATCCATTCGACCTGTTCACGTCGCTGTTGTAAAAGCTTCGGCAGTGCCTTGCCCTTGGCGGCGAACAGCGCCTCCTCAGCGGCCACGCTCGACTCCAACTGGGCGGCCTTCTCTTGCCACTTGGCCTTGACGAGATCGTGCATCTTCACGCAGGTGATCTTGTCCAGACAGACCATCATGGCCTTACCGCCGCCGGTGTCCACCACCGTCCAGCGCTGGTGAAAGTGATCGACGAAGTCCTGCGCCACCTTTTCCAGGCGCGTGGGCGAGGTTAGGATGGGATAGTCGCGCGCCAGTTGCCGGTAGAGCTTTTCCTCCTTCTCGTCGGTCCATGGGTCGTTCAACGTCGCGCCATGCCTGGCCGCTTCAATGTGCTCAGCAATCCGTTCGCTCACCTTGGGATCGACAATCTTCAGCTTTTCTCCCCGGTTCTCATAGAACAAGGGCAAGGTTGCGCCGTCTGCCACAGCGCGCTGGAAGTCGTAGATCGACACATAGTCGCCAAACACTTCGCGCGTAAGTTGCTTTTCACCGGCGTCAATCAGTGGCGTGCCCGTGAAGCCCAGGAACTTGGCGCGCGGCAGACCCTTGCGCATGTTCAGCGCCAGGCGGCCGTACTGTGTGCGGTGTGCCTCGTCGCTGATGACAATGATGTCGTCGCGGTCCGAGTAGGCCTCCTTCACGAGCTCACGGTATTTCTGGATGAGGGAGAACACGTAGCGGCGGTTCTGGTCGCGCAGCATCTTGCGAAGGGCGTCGCCGCTGGAGGCCTGATCCGTCTTGCTGTTGGCGCGCCCAGCATTGGTGTAGGTGGAGGCAATCTGGTCGTCCAACTCGGTGCGGTCGGTGATGACCACGAAGGTGTAGCTGCCAGAGATCCGGCGGTGGATCTTCTCGGTCTGAAACACCATGGAAGACGACTTGCCCGAGCCCTGCGTGTGCCAAAACACGCCCAGTTGCCCGGCCTTCACTTCGGCCTTGACGTGCGGGTCGTCAGAGGTGAGGCGCTCGATCACCCGGTTGACGCCCAGATACTGGTGGTTGCGCGCCACGATCTTGTGCGTGCGGCCTTCGCTGGCATCGAACAGCACGAAGTTTTCGACGATGTCCAGCAGGCGGGTCTTGTCCAGCATACCCTTGAGCAGGATGGGCAGCAGAGGTTGGTCCTTGCCCGGCTCCGGGTCGTCCTCGTCCAGCCGCTTCCAGCGGTAGAAGTGCTCGCGGGTGCTGGTCAGGGACCCGTACTGCGCATCGTGGCCGTTGGAGATCACCACCAGCGTATTCCAGTGGAACAAGTGCGGGATGGTGTCGAGGTAGTCGCTGTAGTTTTTCTTGTAGGCGCTATCGATGTGCACCTCAAAGCGCTTGAGCTCGATGAACACCAGCGGCAGGCCATTGACGTAGCCAATCACGTCCGGGCGGCGCAGCCACAGGCGCCCGCGTACCCACAGCTCGCGCACCGCCTGGTAACGATTTTTCTCCGGATGGTCGAAGTCGATCAGGCGTAGGCGTTTGTCCACCAAGCGGCCGGCTGCATCCCGGTATTTCACAGGCACGCCATCGCGCAGCAGCTTGTATTTCTCTTCGTTCAGGGCAATCAGCGTCTTGGTGATGTCGTCTTGCAGCACCTGCGCCAGCGCCTGGCTGTAAGCCTCCGGCGGCAAGCCAGGATTCAGGCGCTTGAGCGCGGCCAGCACCTCGCGGCTGAGCACAACCTCGGTGTCATTGCTGCGGCCCAGAAGGCTGTCGGGCCCGAAGTTCTCATCGTCCTGAGCGAACACGGTTTGCCAGCCGAGCTGCTTTTCCAGCAGTTCAGCCGTCGGTGCCTGGATCAATAGATCTTCGGAATAGTCCTTCTTGGCCATCTTCTTGTTTCCCTCGAGTCCCCGGGCCCGCCACATGCAGGGCTCGGCCTTCTTGTCAAGTCATGGTCGATCCGCTATGATTACTAGCAAATGGGTTGCGACTACGCGGCCGGCGTCGGGCTCCTGGTACTACAGGGGCCCTTCTGCTTTCTGGGCTGCGGTTTTCGTCTCTCACGGAAACACCTTCAGCCCCATGTCCAGCTTGCCGCCGGTCTTGTCCCGGTAGAACTTCCCCTCCAGCACCTGTGCCGCGCGGTTGGGCTGATCCGGCCGTAGCACCGTCAAGCCGATCGGTCGCGCCGTTAAGTCGGCCAGTTGCAGACCTTCCGAATTGGTTTTCTTGTCGGCAATGATCAGGTCGAACGGCAAGGGGCGGTGAAAGTAGTTCGCACCGTCACGAATGCGGCGGAATTCCAGCTCCAGCTCAGCGTCCTCCTTCGCCCCGCGCGCCTCACACACGATGTAGGTCAGTGAGTCATCTTGGCCCGCGCCCTTGAGCAGCCGATAGATGCGCTCCAGCCCGAACTCCAGCGCCAGGTGGTAGGGGTGCGCCGGGTTGTTGTAGCGGTCCTTGAGCTTGCGCTTGTCGATCACCACCGCCACCAGCTGAAAGTCGGCGGCTCCGATGATGTCGGTCAGCGCGTTCAGAAACGCCTCTCGCGGTTCCTTCGACAGCCGCGAAAACGCACCCTTCTTACGCCGGATGTCCGACTCGTGCAGCACCACCATGTCGTGGCCGAAGGTGGCGAACTTCAGTTGCCGGATGACGGGCGTCACCGTCCGCGCGTAATCAGTCTTGCGGAAGATGCAGAACGACAGCACAAACACCGGGTAGTCCGGGTCTATGGACGTGAGGCTATGGTCGCCGCTTTCGTCCACATAGACGATGTAATCGCTGTGGCCGCCACCGGCCCGAGGAATGATGTAGCTGGCAATCGGATCGGTCATGCCGCGACCTCTTCTGGCAAACGGATGCCGGACACATCGAGTTGACCGGACATCAGTTTGGGGAGTAAGAGGTCGCGGGCATCCGCCAAACCACGATTCTGCGCATCCAGTGTGTCGATCTGGCGGTCAATGTCGCTGGCCAGTCGATCAAATGCTGCGGCGATCTCTGCCTCGGGTTGCAGGATTAACTGACCGAATAGTTCCTTTTTTCCGACTGACGCAAAAATCGCACCGCCACCGATCATGTCTTCTTCTACAAAGAGTGCCCCCAACTGATAAAAGAGGAGCGATTGGTGGCCGGCGCGGCTACGCATAGCCGATAGACCCCGCCCAATCGCTATGTTGTCCCGGGTCAAATTGAGCCTGCCTACCGGAGCTCGGACACTGCACAGGATGTCTCCCGCCGCTGCAACGCGTGTGGCCTGCTTTGTGAACGTTTCATGGGTGACGAATCGATGCCCAAAATCGGATACGCCTTGATGAAACGGCAGCCCATCGCCATCGGTGTTGTAGTACTTGGATTCGGGGCTCTGGCCCATCGTGATTTCCGCGACATCGCCAAGTGGCAATTTGACCCACCCCTCCGGCACCCCATCCCTCACCGGCACCAACTCATGGCCGGGAAAGCGCAGGTGCACGAACCACTCGCGGTACAAGCGGCGGGCGGCGTCTTCGAGCAAGGTTATGCGGCGCCGGTTAATGGCGATCAGGTCGTCGTACAGGGCAATAACCTGGCGAATGGCAATCTGCTCATCAAGGGGTAGCAAATGCACCTTGATCAGCTTCAGATCGCTACAACGAATGCCTTTTACCGCCGCGCCTCCAACGATTGCACGAATTTTCGACCTTCCGATTGGGGATCGAAAATAGTTGAAGAAGAATTCGGGATCAGCAACAGTTCTATCGAGACGGACTCGGATGATCGACGACTCAAAGGTCAGCGGTCCGGTCGGTTTGTAAACCATCGAGCACTTGCCCGCACCTTCTTCAACAAGCGAACGGCGGCCGAATAGCAAATCACCATCAATGAGGCCGCTTTTGTCCATTTCCGCATCGGACATCCGAATCAGCGACATTGGCTGATCACCTATCCGGTTAAATGCAAACAGCTCCCCCATGTTGACGATGGGCACCCCCGATCCGTGGTGGTCCTTGCTCTTGTAAACACCGTTACGGCTTTGTGTTGCGAACAAGGATTCGAAGTCAACTTTGGGCCAACTCATTCCATCAACTCCTCAAAGTTGATAGCAATCCGTCCCGCCAGTTCTACCGCTTTATCATTCAATTCGGCCAGTTCGTTGTGGATTTCGCGCAGCTTCTCGACGAAGTCGTCTTCATCCTCGACCGCTCCTGCCGCCACGCCCACGTAGCGCCCCGGCGTCAGCGAATAGTCGTTGGCGGCGATCTCGTCAATCGTCACCGACCTGCAAAGGCCCGGTACGTCCTCGAACACCCCATGCGGGAAGCGACTGTGCAGCCAGTGGACTTGATGGATGAAGTAGGCGGCCTGCTTCAATGCGTCGAGCACCGCATCGCGCACGCTAGGGTCTTCATTCTTCTTCGCGTCGGCAGTCAGCAAGGCACGCTTGGCTTCGCGGGCGGCCTTGCCGTCGAAAGCCTTGCTTTGCCGGGCGCGCAGCTGCTTTTCTGCGGTGTCTAGCAGCTTGAGCCACTGTTTGTGGCGGGCTTCCAGGGCCTTGCCCATGGCTTTGAGCTGAGGCGCCAGGACATCCAGCGTGACTTGCAGCGCCACCTGCGCGGCGTGGCTGGCGAGGTCGGCCTGGGCAACAGCAGCGCGGGCTTGGGTGCAGGCAGTCAGCAGTTCCACGATGGCATCTGCCGGGTGAGTATCGGCCTGCGCGCCAGCCAGGTCTGCCTTGAAGGCGTCGAGCTGGGCCCGGGTGATGTGTGCATCTTCGGGCTGGTCGGCATTCAGTTCAGCCAGTGTGGCACCCAGCGCGAACTGCTTTAACTGCGTGGCCAGCCCTTCCACGGTAGCGGTGTCGGCGGCGATGCGATCCGAAATAGCAGCCAGCCATTCATCCACACGCCGCTGGTAGCGAGCAACAAGCATCACGAACTTCTCGGCCTCGCCCCGGTACAGCCAGACTATTGCCGAGAGGTTGGCATGCTGCTCGTCGGTGAAGATGTGCGAGCGCGCCGAGACAACGTAGTAAACGTTGCGCGCGTCGATCATCAGCACATGGTCTTTCAGGTCATGCGGCTTGCCCTTGTCGAAGAACCACAGCGTGCAGGGCAGGCTGCGGGTGTAGAAGAACTTGTTGCCAATCGCTATCATCAGGTCGACGTGGCCGGTCTTGACCAGCTTTTCGCGGATGTCACGGTCTTTGTTGCCGGCGTCCGAGGCGCTGGACGCCATAACGAAACCGGCACGACCGGTGTCGTTCAGATAGGCGTAGAAATACTGAATCCACAGGCTGTTGGCGTTGCTGATGGCGCCGGTCTTGGCATTGGTGCCGGGCAGGCCGAAGGGCAGGCGCCCGCTGCCACTGGCTTGGCCTTCGATCTTCTTGGTGTCCACGCCGTCGACGTTGAACGGCGGGTTGGCCATGACGAAGTCACACTGGCCGATGAGGTGGTCCACCTGGTCGTAAAACGTGTTGCCCTGGCGGATGTTGGAGGCATCCAGCCCATGCACCACCAAGTTCATGCGAGCGAGTTTGGTGTTGGTGTCGCTCTTTTCCTGGCCGTGGAAGGTGACGGTGTCGTTGGCTCGTCTATGGCGCACGTCTTCGATGAAGTGGCCGGTCTGCACGAACATGCCCGCCGAGCCGCAGGCCGGGTCCAGCACCAAGCCGTGGTCTGGTTCGATGATGTTCACAATCATCCGCACCAGGGACGGCGGCGTGAAGAACTCGCCGCCTTCCTGCGCGCCGCTCATGGCGAACTTGTTGAGGAAGTATTCGTAGATGCGGCCGAAAACGTCGCCGGTGGCGGCCTTGATGGCGGGGCGGTCGAATATCTTGACAAGTTCGGCCAGCAGGTCGGTCTCGAAGGCCGGGTAGCCGCGCGGCAGCGCCCCTTTGAGCACTTCGTATTCAGCCTCGATCACGTCCATGGCGCGGTCGATCACCTCACCAACGTTCGCCCCTTGCGGTAGGCTGGCGATGCGGTCAAAGCGCGCTGCTTCGGGCAAGTAGATGGCGGCTCTACCTTGGAAGCCGAGCTTGATCAGTGTCTCGCGCTGGGCGGCCGGCACCTGCGGCGGGATATCGACCTCGATCTCGGGCAGATAGGCCTTGAACCGGTTGTCGGCGTGGCGCAGAAAAATCAACCCAAGCACCGGCATGGCGTATTCAGCGGCGGTGAGCTTGGAATTGGCACGCAGCTGGTCGGCAGCTTCCCAGAGTTCGTTTTCGAGTTGCTGGACGTTCATTCAATCGTTCTCGTTACTTTGCGTTCGCGCCAGCGGTAAACAGTGTCCTTCACCACGCCCAGATGCCGGGCAACATTATGGTGGCGCATGAGACTTTCGAATCAAACGGCTTCAGTCGCTCAGCGCCAGCGTCTGCAGATAGTCCTCGTAATTGCCTTTGTAATCGACGATTCCTTCCGGTTTGATTTCCCAGATGCGGTCGGCGACGGCCGATACGAACTCCCGGTCGTGCGACACCATGAACAGTGTGCCCTCGAACTTTTCCAGGGCGAGCTGCAGTGACTCAATCGACTCCATATCCAGATGATTGGTCGGCTCGTCGAGCAGCAACACATTATGCCGGCCCAACATCAGGCGCCCGAACACGAGCCGGTTTTTCTCGCCACCGGACAGAACGCGCACGTTTTTCTGAATATCGTCACCGGAAAACAGCAGCCGACCGAGAATGCCACGCACCGCCTGATCGTCGTCGCCTTCCTGGGTATAACGCGACACCCAGTCGACGAGTACCAGCTCCTGTGCGAACTCGTCGCTCACATCCTGCGCCATGTAACCGAGGTTGGCGTTTTCCGACCATTTGATTCGCCCCTGATCGGGCGGCAGCGTGCCAGCCAGCATACGCAGCAAGGTGGTTTTACCGACGCCGTTGGCGCCGACGATACCGATTTTCTCGCCGGCCTCGACCATCAGCGATAGATTACGAATGACGGTTTGGCCGTCATAAGCTTTGCTGACGCCGTCGAGTTCGACCGCCTGCCGGTGCATGACCTTTTTCTGCTCGAAACGAATGTAGGGGTTTTGCCGCGATGACGGCTTGACGACGACCGTTTCGGCCTTGATTTTTTCGATCTGCTTTTGTCGGGAAGTCGCTTGCCGGGCTTTTGCTTTATTGGCGGCAAAGCGTCGAACGAAATCCTGAAGCTCGACGATCCGCTCTTTGGCGCGAGCATTATCGGCGGTGAGTTGCGAGCGCGCCTGAACCGACGCCAGCATGTAATCGTCGTAATTCCCAGGGTAGACCCGCACACTGGCGTAGTCCAGATCTGCCATATGCGTGCAGACCGAGTTCAAGAAATGCCGGTCGTGACTGATGATGATCATGGTGCTGTCGTACTGGTTCAGCAGATCTTCCAGCCAGCGAATGGTGTTGATATCGAGGTTGTTGGTCGGTTCGTCGAGCAGCAGCACGTCTGGCTTGGAAAACAAGGCCTGCGCCAGCAGCACCCGCAGCTTGAGGCCTGGCGCCACCTCGCGCATCGGCCCTTCGTGCAACTCCTCGGGCACTCCCACACCCAGGAGCAGTTGGCCGGCACGGGCCTGCGCCTCGTACCCCCCATATTCGGCGAACTTGGCTTCGAGCTCGGCGGCGCGCATGTAATCGTCGTCGGTCGCTGCCATATCGGCATAAATGGCGTCGCGGTCGGTCATTGCCTGCCACATTTCGCCGTGCCCCATCAGTACAGCGTCAAGCACGCGGACGTCTTCGAAGGCGTATTGATCCTGGCGGAGCTTACCCAGGCGCACATGCGGATCCTTGACGACGCTGCCAGCGCTCGGCTCCAGGTCGCCACCGAGAATTTTCATGAGTGTCGACTTGCCGCTGCCGTTGGCGCCGATCAGGCCGTAGCGGTGGCCCTCGCCGAATTTGACGTTGACGTTTTCGAACAGCGGCTTGGCGCCGAACTGTATGGTAAGACTGGCAGTGGACAGCATGGGGCGCGATCAGGTGGAATCAGGACCGGATTTTAGCAGCAATCGGACTACAGTCAGGGGCCTCAGTCAGCACGGCACGCGTATCGGTAGAGGCCAGGCGAATCTCGACTCCAAAAGGCAAACTCGCCTTCATCGCCACATGCCCAAAGGAAAAATTCGTGAGCCACGGCGTCGTGGTGATACTCGACAAGTATTCCCAGACGCTCGGCAAATCGTAGCCATTGTCGAGCGGCGATGGCTTCCAGTCGGAAAACTGCCCGAGAAGAACCGCCTGCTGTCGATCGAGTACGCCGGCTTGCGCAAGCTGGATCAGCATACGCTCGACGCGATACGGATGCTCGTTGACGTCCTCGATGAACAAAACACCGCCGTCAAGCGCTGGAAAATGCCGCGTACCCAGCAGGCTGCAAAGCACGGTCAGGTTGCCGCCCCAGAGCCGCCCGCTTCTGCTCGAAAAACCAGCCGACGCTCGTCGACATTCCCACTCGATGCTCACGCTTCCCGCCAACCACTCAGCAAAGCAGCGCAGCATTCCGGCATCCGGCGTTTCTGCACCAAAATCGCCGCATACCATCGGCCCATGCAGGCAAATGGGCGCTGATACATGACACAAGCCTAGTTGCAACAAACTGATATCGCTGTGTCCGCACAATACAGAACCGCTCGTCGCCAGCGCCCGCCCCAGGCGCTCAAAATGGATTCGGTCGATCAACCGGCTCAGCCCATAGCCGCCGCGCGCAGCAATCACCAAGGTCGGCTCGGCGAGGTCATACAAGGATTCCAGACACGCCAGCCTAGTCATGTCGTCGCCAGCAAACCGTTGATAAGCGCCCAACACGGCAGGTTGAACTTCGACCGACCCGACCAAGCCAGTCAGCACCTCGACACCGCGCCATAAAGCCGCATGATCGGTAACCACACCGCTGGGTGCAATCACCAGCGCTTTGGAAAAACGGCTTTGACTCATAAAACCCCATCCGTGCTCGGCAAAAATGTTTTCCATGACACCGCCGATTCGCCAGCGACGAACACCGCCAGCGCGCGTAGCCGGGCACGTTCGGTTTCCATCAAGCCCCCAGCCAGCCGTTCACACAAATCGTCATAAGTGTTGCCTGCCAACTGAACGGGCATATCGATACCAGAGGCCCGCAATTTGACGATCAGGGCAGCGTCGAGACCCGGCAAATGCTCCAGCCGTTCGATCCGCTGCAAACGCTCCGCCAAAACCGGCCGCCGCGCCAGAAAAAACCGCTGCAGCAACTCCTGCGACTCCACAGCCAGGCAACCACCTTGCGCCAAGAAACGATGATTCAACTGCGGCTGATCGTGCAACCCGAGCACCGACCCGCAAGCGCCTGCCCGCGCATCCGCCGCACCGAAAACCACCCGCCCGATACGTGCATGCAAAATCGCCCCGGCACACATCGCACAAGGCTCCAGGCTCACATACAGCGTTGCATCGATCAGCCGATAGTTGCCAAGCACTTCGCCAGCGCGGCGAATGACCAACATTTCCGCATGCGCCGTGGGGTCGTGCAAACCAATCGGCGTGTTATGCGCCTCGGCCAATATCCGTTCGCCCAGCGTCAACACCGCACCGACCGGCACCTCGCCGCCCGCTTCCGCCAGCGCGGCCTGGGCCAGCGCACGTTGCATTATTGCCAGGTCAAAAGCCGAAAATTCCCTCATCTACAGCCAGCCCAATCGATTGCCAGAATCTGCAGGCCGACCTTAGGCTGAAGCGCCAACAATTCGTTTTCGTTGTCAGCCGTGTCGCGCAGAGCTACCCAGACGAAACTATCCTGATGGTCGACATAGTCGCTGATTTCATCCGTGGGGATATCTTTGAGCTTATTCCCATTCCGGTAAACCGCGCAATTGACCAGCATGCAGTAAAATCCTTCGTTTACAGAAGCGTTGCCGCTATTCTAATGCCAGTTCGCATGCTTACCGAAGCGCTCATAGCGCTTGCCTCAACCACGCCCGACGACAGTGGCTGCCAGGCCCTCATCGCCGCCCGCTTGCGTGCCATCGGCTTCGATTGCGAAACGCTCGAAGCAGGTCCAGCCGACTTTCGCGTGACCAACCTCTGGGCGAAACGCGCCGGCCGCCGCCCTGGCCCGCTGGTAGTGCTGGCAGGACACACCGACGTGGTGCCGACGGGCCCGCTCGAGAAATGGCAATCGCCGCCGTTCGTGCCGACCGAGCGCGCCGGGCGGCTGTATGGGCGCGGCAGTGCCGACATGAAAACCTCGCTTGCCGCGATGGTCGTCGCCGCCGAGGAGTTCGTCGCCCAGCATCCGGACCACGCCGGATCGATCGCTTTTTTGCTGACCTCGGACGAAGAAGGTCCGGCCAACGACGGCACCGTCATGGTTTGTCGCGAACTGCAACGGCGCGGCGAACGGCTCGACTATTGCATCGTCGGCGAGCCGACTTCGGTCACCCATCTCGGCGACATGTTCAAAAATGGCCGGCGCGGCTCGCTGTCTGGCAAGCTGACCGTGCACGGCACGCAAGGGCACATCGCTTACCCGCACCTGGCCAACAATCCGATTCACCGTTGCGTGCCGGTGCTGTCTGAGCTGGTCGGCACGGTATGGGACGATGGCAACGACTATTTCCCGCCAACCACCTGGCAGATCAGTAATCTCAAGGCCGGCACCGGCGCGACCAACGTCATTCCCGGCAGCATCGAAGTGCTATTCAACTTCCGTTATTCCACAGCCAGCACGCCAGATGGCCTAAAAGCCCGACTGCAAGCCGTTCTGGACCGCCACCAACTATCCTACGACGTCGAGTGGACCCTCGGCGGCGAGCCGTTTCTCACGCCGCACGGCACATTGTGCGCCGCCCTGGCGACAGCGATTCGCGCGGAAACCGGTTTGCAGCCAGAGCTGTCGACCACGGGGGGTACCAGCGACGGCCGCTTTCTGGCCAAAATCTGCGCCGAAGTCGTCGAGTTCGGTCCGCCGAACGCCACTATTCATCAGATCGACGAAAACATCGAGGTGCGATTCATCGAACCGCTCAAAAATATTTATCGCCGCACCCTCGAAAACCTTCTTTTAACCTGCTGAGGACATGCCCCCATGCACACCGACATTCCACTGACCGGCATCTGGCAGGAAGCCGCCGAACGCCTGGTGACTGTGGCCGACTGGCTGCGTTTCTCCGTTTCCTGCATGGAGGAGGCCAATGTTTTTTTCGGGCATGGCAGCGACAATGCCCATGACGAAGCGGTCTACCTCGTGCAAAAAGCGCTCAAGCTGAGCGTCGAGCACATCGAGCCTTATCTGAACGCGCGCCTGTTGCCGAGCGAAGCCCACAAGCTGGCGGCCTGGCTGCGCCGGCGCGTCGACGACCGGATGCCGACCGCCTATCTGGCACATGAAGCCTGGCTGCAGGGGCAGCCGTTCTTCATCGACGAACGCGCGCTGGTGCCTCGCTCATTCATCGCCGAACTCTTGGCGGAAGGCTTGTCGCCCTGGGTCATCGACCCCGACAAAGTCGGTTCCATCCTCGACTTGTGCACAGGCTCAGCCTGCCTGGCGATTCTCGCGGCGCAGGCTTTTCCGCAGGCGAGCATCGACGCCGTCGACCTGTCCGCAGACGCGCTGGCAGTCGCGGAGATCAATATCCGCACCTATCGGCTGAGCGACCGCGTGCGTCCGATTTGCGCCGATTTGTTCGACTCGCCAGACCTCGGCACCTACGACTTGATCATGTGCAACCCGCCCTACGTCAACCACGCATCTATGGAGCGCCTGCCTGCCGAATACCGCAACGAGCCGGCCCTTGCCCTGGACGGTGGCGCCGACGGCATGGACATCATTCGCAGGGTATTGCAGGGTGCGAAACGGCTCCTCAACACCGACGGTTTTTTGATAGTCGAACTCGGCAATGAGCAGGCACATTTCCTGGCGGCCTTCCCTGACTTGAAGGTGATCTGGCTCTCCGTTTCGGCCGGCGACAATCAGGTATTCCTGATCGAAAGGTCGGCGCTGCCCTGAACCATGCTACGTCTCAATAAACTTACGATCGCGCGCGGCGCCAAAGTATTGCTCAAAGATGCCAACCTGACGATTTTTCCCGGCGAGCACATCGGTCTGGTGGGCGAAAACGGCGCAGGCAAGTCCAGCTTGTTCGCTGCCATCCGCCACGAAATGACGATCGACGCCGGCGACATCGACATCCCTGGTAGCTGGCGCACTGCGCACGTCGCACAAGAAACGCCCGCCCTGGCGGACACGGCGCTCGACTTCGTTCTGCAAGGTGACGAGCCCTTGCAAGCCATTCAAGATCAGATCGCACAGGCCGAAAGCGACGGCAGACACGAGTTGCTCGGCGAGCTGCACGCCCAATTGGCCGATATCGATGGCTATGCGGCGCGCTCGCGCGCCGCAGCCTTGTTGCACGGGCTCGGCTTCAACAACGACGACTTGGTTCGACCGGTCAGCGATTTTTCCGGTGGTTGGCGCGTACGGCTGAATCTGGCGCGTGCCCTCGGTTCACGCGCCGAGCTTTTACTGCTCGACGAGCCGACCAATCACCTCGACATAGAGGCCGTCCTTTGGCTCGAGCAATGGCTGGTGAAAACGCCCGCGACGCTCATCATCATTTCACACGACCGGCAGTTTCTCGACGATGTCGCCACCCATACCGTCAGCCTGGCGCACGGCCAGCTCGTCAAATACAGCGGCGGCTATTCGCAGTACGAGCGCCAGTCCGCCGAGCAGCTACGCCAACAAAGCGGCGCCATCGTCAAACAGCGCGCCGAGGCGGAAAAATTACAACGTTTCGTCGATCGGTTCCGCGCTCAGGCGACCAAAGCCAAACAGGCCCAAAGCCGCCTGAAACGCCTCGACAAGATGGAAGCCATCGTCGCCGTGCGCCCGCCCCTGCCGGTCGACTTCGAGTTTCTGCAGCCGACTCATCAGCCCGACCCGATCATCACCCTGGTCGACGCCTCCTGCGGTTACAATCCCGAGGCGCCAATTCTGCAAGGGATTACGCAGGAAATCCGCAGTGGGCAGCGCATCGGCCTGCTGGGCCAGAACGGCAACGGCAAGTCGACGCTCATCAAATCGCTGGTGGGCGATCTGAATTTGTTGGCCGGCGACAAACACCTCGGCAAAGGGACCGTGTTCGGATATTTTGCGCAGCATCAGGTCGATACCTTACGCGACGACGACACGCCGCTTAGTCACTTCCGGCGTTTGGCACCGCAGGAACGCGAACAAAATTTACGTAATTTTCTGGGCCGCTTCGGTTTTTCGGGAATCAAGGTAGAGCAGGTGCTGGGCAGTCTGTCCGGCGGTGAAAAAGCCCGACTGGCCTTGGCCGGCATCATCTGGCAGCGGCCGAATATTCTGCTCTTGGACGAGCCGACCAACCATCTGGATTTACTGTCGCGCGAGGCCCTGGCCGAAGCGCTGTTCGAATTCGCCGGTGCGTTGATCGTCGTGTCGCACGACAGGCATTTGCTCGAAAGCACCACCGATCAGTATTGGCGGGTGCATGCCGGACGGGTCAGCGCCTTCGACGGCGACCTGGACGATTATCACCGCCGACTCAACGACGAGCGCCTGGCTGCGGCCGGAGAGGATAAGCGTGCGGCCAAACCCACTCATCCCGTCAAAACCGGCTCGGTGCATGATAAAAAGCAGTTCGTCAAACAGCTAACACAGCTCGACAAAAAAATAGCCATGGCCAACCAGCGGCTTGCCGAGATCGATGCGGCGCTGCTCGCCGCTGCGTCGTCGAACACGGCAAGCGGCGCTTTCCAGCAAGAGCGAGAAGCGCTGACTCAATCTCTGATCATGCTCGAAGAAAGCTGGTTGGAGTGCCAGCTCAAGATCGATAGCTGTGCGTAACTAAACCGCTTCGACGGTCGCTTCGATTTCAGTGACCCGCCGGAACAGATTCAGGTAGAAATGCGGCTGGACCATCAAGTGGGCAGGAATATCTTTATCGTCGAGCCAGCTCAACAGCAGACGTTTCTTGTCGGCCAGCGTATCGCAGGAGTCCAGCGCGCGATCGATGACGTCTTGTAAAACATCGGGCGTTTCGTCGTGATCGATAAGCGCGTTTCCCCTGACCGGAAAATCTTTACCGAACCGCTGCCGGAAACGGGCCGCCATCGGGTGAAACATGTTTTCGTTGTTCGATGTATGTAGCCAGCACATCCATAGGCTCCAGACCGACAGCGGAGCGGAGCTGTCGGCAGCCAAGTTGGCTTTGAGGCGTTCGACGGCGTTGTCCACCAACGCTTTACCGGCTTTTTTATCGAACAAAATGGGTAGCCAGGCGGTTGGTTCGACGTGACGCAGCCACTGCGCGCGCTCGTTGTCACCGTGCTCAGCAGCTGCTTGCGCAGCCCGGGTTTGCAACCAGTTCAACGCCGCTTGCAAAGGCGCATCCACACCGGACGAAGATTTGCTGCCGGCAATCGTGAAGGGTTCGAAGTCGATACGGGATGAATCATCTGCCGATGACTGGTAGGGATTTTTGTCCGGATCGGCCAAAACCCGTTCGGCGTTCACTTCCTCTACCTCAACCGCACGGGCTGCATTTTTCGATGGCTCGGCGGACCAGAAAGCTACCTTGTCATCTGTGTCGGTCACCTCAGGCCAGGCAAGCGCCTCGTTTGATTCTGGAACGGCCTGCGGTACGGTCGGCGTATCGGTATCGCGCAACAAATCCGCAAATGAAATGGGTTTTTCCTCATGCCGATTGCGGTCTTCCGCAGTTATCGCAGCCGCAGGTGTTTTCTCGGCCGAACGTACCCCGCCCATGAGGGCAGAATTTTTTTCCATCAAGGGTTTGGCTTTGATGAGAGATGCCTGCTTTTTGGGGGTTTTCTCAGTGCGTCTACTGCGACTGATCAGCGCTAGCAAGCCTCCACCGATCACCAGGCCACCAAGCAAGGCGCCCAGTGCGCTCATCAGCAGAAGTGATTTTGGTACCGTATTGTCTTCCAGGTCCATCAGGCGGGCTTTTTGGTTCGATAACTCGCCAGCCTGCACGGCGGCGAGCTGCGCTTGACGCGCGGCTTCAGCCTCGGCCTGCTCCACTTTTTCACGCAGCTCAGTATCGGTTAGCAGTAAGTTTGCATTCGGCCGGGCCACGCCGTTTTGCTCCGCGTTTCCGACGCGCTGCAGACTTTCAGTGGCGATTTCGCCGCTCAGTTGCATTTGCTTGATTTCGCGCCGATAGGTTTTGTTTTGTACTGTGTCACTTACCGAAACGACATTTTCCTTGGCGCTCGACTTGGCTGAAGATTTAGGCTTATGCTGCACAGTCGCAATCGCTGAAGCACCGTCGTCGGCAGTTCGTGTTTTGGCGGACCTTCCCGATTTCACCGCCTCCATACCTTCGGCGACACTATCGTTCCTGGAACGTACCAGCTTGAAACGAACCGGCTCCTCGACTGCCTGTTCGCGCTGCGTCCACTGATTGACGCTAACAGACGGTGGATCGAGTAAGGCAGTGAACTCACGGGTAATCGACGAATCACAACCGATTTTTACGGCCAAACGAATGGCTGGCTCGCTAACGCGCGTATCACTGCGAATCGTCAATATCCGATTGGCGCCCACCCCATCTACCAACCTGACGCTCAAATCTTGCAAAGCGGCGGCATTCGGATCGGTATTTTGCGGCTGCGCAATCCCGACACAGCCAGCCCCGAGCGTTTCGCCGGGGGACAACCGAACCGGAATTTGGGCAGAAAAAACCTCGCCAAGTGCCGAGTTGACCCGCATATTGCCCAGTTGGGCCGCCGTACCGGATGCGGACAACCCAAAGGCAATCAAGCCACCCAATAATTTTGGCGTAAAGATCTTAATCTCGGTCGACCGAGAAAAAACTGCAAAGCATGGGGTCTTCATTGCGAGGCTTTCAGGATTCTCTAAGCACACCTTACCGACCCTTGTGGCGCAAAAGAATCCTAAAAACGGGGTACGGGCATACCCTGTTCGGCGTTAAACCAACTTAACCGGCCGGCAAATCCTCCTCCGCCAGTTCACTGGAATCGTTCGGCGCGCGCGAGAGAAACTCTCCAGCCCGCTCGGCCGGTGGACATGTCGAGCGCAAACCGTCGATAAATGCAAACAAGTCTTCCGGAATGTTTTGCCACATCGGATCGAGCACGATATCGACACCTTCATGACGGGCCAGCTCGGCGGCCGGGGCAAAGTAGCCATCGCCAGCCAGCAGAACGATTTGCTGCACCTGCCGTTTATAGGCCAGGGAAACGATATCCACACCCATGCGCAAGGCCATGCCGCGCAGATTGACGTTTGGCGTGAAGTCATCGTCGTGTAACTCGTCGGTCTCCATCCGCTTGGCGATTAGATCGTTCAGCGCATCCTCGCGCAACTGCCAACCCGTCATTTCTCCGCCCTCGCCCAGCCGCAACGATAGTTTCCGCTTGCGGTGCAACTGTCGGTGGAAAGCCTGGCGAAACAGCCCTTCCTTGGTACGGGAAAGATCAACACTTTGCCGGGTCACTGGCAGGACAACCCTTTTTTCCTGCACCGACATATCGTAAAAAAAGATTCGGAACAAATGGCGTTTTGGTTGATTTCGCTCGAAAAGGTGGGCGGCGCTCAGCCGCCAAACCAGATCAGCCATGACGCGTGGATCGTAATGAATCGCGATAGGAAAAATTTGCCGTATGCGCTTCACGAAGAAAGGCCCGTCGACAACAATCGTAGTCAGCATGAAAAACCCTTAAAAAATTAGTAACTTCAATAGAAAAATTAGCAAACATCGGACTTGCGGTCTGCATCATTTTAACAAAGCGGCCCGTTCAATAGGATAGGAGCCATTCTTATTAATGAATACACAGGCATCATGCAAAACCACTATAATGTGTTACTTCTTTCTGGTTGCAACAAAAATAGCCCTACAATAACGAAAAAGATTTTCACGAGTCCGCTGGCAAGTCTCTTTTGACAAACCCATCGGAATCAAGAAAGGATCTATTGCAATGATTGAACCCGTCACAACCACACCGGCCGGCGAAAACACATACTGGTTGTATATTTTATCCAACGAAACGTTTCAGGGGCCGCTTTACCTCGGTGAAACTATCCACATGCCCAAACGGCTGGAGGCTCATTGGGCCGGCGAACGGCGCGACTTCGCACATTATCACCGTCTCGACCGGCTCGTTTACTTTGAGACCTGGAATTGCCCGGAAAAATTCAAAGCACGATTGCGTCGGGTAAGAAACTGGCCACGCGACATGCGTTTGCTACTCATCGAATCCTTGAACCCCGAGTGGAACGATTTGGGCGCTTCGTTATTCGAAAGCCTGGGGCTCGAGTACAACCCACCGGCCGATCTGCATGCGCCCCGCCGTCGCGGCAAGCGTCTGGGCGATGGATCGAGCGAGCTGGCCGCTTGAGTTCATTATAAATTCAAAAACAGTTGGAACTAATACCAACGAAACGCGACACAAATGTATACCCCATCGAACGAGTAACGGCGCGTTTCCTCAGTTTATTCGCCGATGGAGCTAATCCTCTTGCCCCCCGCGTGGGGGTAAGATATGTTTGTTCGTGGAGCGAAAATATGAATTCGATTGCCGACCGTCTGACCCGTGCGTATGGATTATTTCACTGGCTTCACATGAAGCCAGTGGCAAATGAAGTTCGTGGCAGTTTTTCTTACACTGCACTAGAGCAGGAGCTTTTATCGCTCCAGATTCAGCCCAAGGATTTTTCTGCAGTAGCTGCCGATACGACCGACTCTTTCGAAGAGTCCCGGCTGGCTTTCATGGTCCGCTATTGCGGGTTGACCTGGTCAACCTGCTCTTTGTTTTGCGATGCGATCGAGCATGAGGACTGGCTGCGCAACGGCACACCTTTTCTGGTCACTTTCGACCCCAACCATCAGGCCGAAATGCACGGCCTGAAGAAAGTCAACCTCAACGATTTCCAGTTTTTGAAACCCGAAAAAGTCGTCATGGTTGACGGCTACGTCAAATCTTTCGTCATTCGCTGGACCCACCACGAGTCGCGCCGGATTGAACGTTTTCTGCGCCTGGCCGCCGCTCGGCACGGCATCGACATCCGCGTGGACAGTATCGCGCAAAGCGAGCAGTTCCTCAAAGCGATTCAGGCGACGATGGGCGCTTCGGCCAAAGAGTGATTGGACCAAACCCGAGCGATTTGCTAAAATCTTGCTCGACAAGGATAGGTGGCAGAGTGGTCGAATGCGCCGGACTCGAAATCCGGTGTACGGTTCTACCGTACCGTGAGTTCGAATCTCACCCTATCCGCCAGAACAAGTACTGCTAACTCGCTCAGTCGAACTGTCAGGCGCAAAAAGCCCCGCTCCACGCGGGGCTTTTTGCCATGTTGGGGGGAGGAAGCGAGGCTGCGAGCCGATGGTTCTGGCTTTACGCCCGAGCCAACGGTTGCCACTTCCACACATTCGCCTCAGCGCATGAAGGCTCATTGAAACAACGAATTGAAATCACAATTTTTATCAAGGTCAGGAACCGTGAAACACTTCAAGCTGCGAGCCTCTTCAGCCTCCTTACTGATAGTCAGCTTTTTGTTGGCGTTACCTTGTGTCCACGCCGCTGATGCCCCAAATTCTGCCGCTAAACCTGCTCTTACGGTATCCGTGGTTCAGGCCACTTCGCTGGTACTTCCTATTCGGCTAAGTGCCAATGGCGCTGTCGCTGCCTGGCAGGAAGCCCAGGTTGGCGCAGAAGTTGCAGGTCTGCGGGTGACTGAGCTACATGCTAATGTGGGAGACAAGGTGCGTCGCGGCCATTTATTGGCTACGTTTGCGACTGAGACAGTACAGGCAGACGTCGCGCTGGCACGCGCCAACATGACAGAAGCGCACGCACTCGCCGAGGAATCAGCCACCAATGCTGAGCGCGCCCGTACCCTCCAAGGCACTGGTGCACTAAGCCAACAACAAATTAACCAGTATTTAACGCAAGAACAAACTGCCAAAGCCCGCTTGGCCTCGGCTCAGGCACAGCTTGATGCACAACTGCTGCGACTAAAGCAGACACAATTGGTCTCACCTGACGATGGCACGATTTCATCCCGCACTGCCACCGTGGGCTCAGTGGTCGGTTCAGGCACAGAGCTGTTTCGCCTGATCCGGCGTGGCCGAATAGAGTGGCGAGCTGAAGTCACCGCGGGTGAGCTGGAGCGCATCCGGCCCGGCCTCAAGGTGGTGCTCACGTCTGCGGGAGGCACCCAATGGCGCGGACAGGTGCGCATGCTGTCGCCAACCGTAGACCCTACCACCCGCAAGGGCCTCGTCTATGTAGACCTGCTAGGTCAGATGGAGGGTGCATCGGGTACGGGTGAGGCCTTTAAGCCTGGCGTGTATGTACGTGGGGAATTCGAGATAGGCAACTCAGTCGGGCTTACTGTCCCTCAGAGTGCTGTGATCGTGCGTGACGGCTTCAGCTATGTCTACCGCATCAATAGCGATGGTCGCGTGTCGCAGCTCAAAGTCCAAACGGGCCGACGCGCTGCCGACCGGCTCGAACTGGTGAGTGGCGTGCAGCAGGGAGACAGATTGGTGGCCAGCGGCGGGAGTTTTCTGACTGACGGTGATCTGGTTCGCGTGGTATCCGCACCCGCACCGACCGCCACGAAGTAAGGAGCACCGGACATGAATGTCTCCACATGGTCTATTCGCAACCCGATTCCTGCTGTCATGCTGTTTGTCATGCTGACCTTTGCAGGCCTGTTGTCCTTCAATTCCATGAAGGTGCAAAACTTTCCAGACCTGGAACTGCCTACGGTCACGGTTACAGCTTTGCTGCCTGGGGCTGCCCCTGCCCAGCTAGAATCCGAAGTGGCCCGCAAGCTGGAAAACACCATAGCGCCTTTGCAAGGCCTCAAGAATCTGTATACCAAGGTGCAGGACGGTGGCGTCATCCTGACGGCGGAATTCCGTTTGGAAAAGCCAACGCAGGAGGCGCTGGACGATGTTCGTTCGGCGGTGCAAAGCGTGCGGGCCGATCTGCCTGCAGATCTGCGCGACCCCATCGTTGGCAAGATCAACCTCTCCGGCTCACCCATCCTGGCCTATACGGTGCGCTCGAAAACCATGGATGAAGAGGAGCTGAGCTGGTTTGTCGACAACACCTTGGCGCGTAGGCTTCTTGGCGTCAAGGGCGTGGGCACAGTGGTACGTGTTGGTGGCGTGAACCGTCAGGTCGAAGTCGCGCTCGACCCTCTGAAGCTGCAGTCCTTGCGTGCTTCGGTCGCTGATATTTCCCGTCAGCTGCGCCAGGTACAGACGGAAAGCGCCAGTGGTCGCGCAGATTTGGGTGGTGGCCAGCAACCCATGCGCACCCTGGCCAAGGTCAACTCCGCTGAAGATTTGGCGCAGATGGAGCTGAGCATGAGCAATGGCCAGAGGGTGCGTCTGGATGAGGTGGCGCACGTCCAGGATACGGTAGCTGAGCCACGTGCAATGGCTATGCTCAATGGCGAGCCAGTGGTGGGTTTCGAAATTACGCGCAGCAAAGGGGCTAGTGAGGTTGAAGTGGGCGCTGCGGTCCAGGCTGCCCTGATGGAACTTCAGACGCTTCATCCGGGGCTGGAACTGACAGAGGCGTTTAACTTCGTCAAGCCTGTGCAGGAGGAATTCGATGCATCCATGATGCTGTTATACGAGGGGGCTTTTCTGGCCGTGGTGGTAGTTTGGCTGTTTCTTAGGGATGTGCGTGCCACATTCGTCTCAGCGGTGGCGTTGCCATTGTCAGCAATTCCAGCTTTCATCGGCATGCATTACTTCGGCTTCAGCATCAATGTGGTCACGCTCTTGGCTTTGTCACTGGTAATTGGCGTGTTGGTCGATGACGCAATCGTAGAGGTGGAGAACATCGAGCGCCATCTACAAATGGGCAAGACGCCCTACCAAGCAGCCATGGAAGCAGCCGACGAGATCGGGATGGCCGTTATCGCAACCACTTTCACGCTGATTTCGGTTTTTCTACCTACCGCATTCATGAGTGGCATTCCAGGCAAGTTTTTTAAGCAGTTTGGCTGGACTGCCGCACTGGCGGTGTTCGCCTCCTTGGTGGTAGCGCGTGTGCTCACACCCATGATGGCAGCTTACATCATGCGTCGCAGCGATAGACCTCATGCTGCCCCGTTCTGGATGCCTGCCTATCTGCGCGCCAGCGCCTGGACATTGCGTCATCGCTGGCTCACCCTTGTAGCGGCTGGAGCTTTTTTTATTGGCTCCCTGATGCTGATTCCACTGTTGCCTCAAGGCTTCATTCCGCCGGACGACAACTCGCAAACCCAGGTATACCTGGAGTTGCCACCCGGCGTTACGCTGAATCAGACCCGCGAGGCAGCCGAGGCCGCTCGCAAGATGATCAGCAGCGTTGAGCATGTGCGCAGCGTTTACACCACCATCGGTGCAGGGACGGCAGGTTCTGATCCATTTTCCCCACCCGGTGCGTCTGAGGTGCGCAAAGCCACGCTAACCTTGTTGCTGACGCCGCGCGGCGAGCGCCCACCTAAGCAGACTATTGAACAGAAGATACGCAACGCAATTGCCGAGCTGCCTGGTGTGCGCAGCAAGGTAGGGCTGGGGGGCTCAGGGGAGAAGTACCAACTTGTGCTGACCGGCGAGCAGCCGCAGGCGCTACTGAGCGCGGCGGCCGCAGTAGAACGCGACCTTCGCACCATCCCTGGCCTGGGCTCGATTAGCTCTAGCGCGAGCCTGATTCGCACTGAAGTGGCTGTACGCACTGACTTTATACGTGCTGCCGATCTTGGTGTAACCAGCACCGACATCAGTGAAACACTGCGCATTGCGACTGTGGGCGATTACGACCAATCCCTACCCAAGCTGAATCTCAGCCAACGCCAGGTTCCCATCGTCGTCAAGTTGATCGATACCGCGCGACAGGATCTCGATCTGCTAGGTCGGCTGACAGTGCCAGGCATCAAGGGGCCGGTCATGCTCAGTCAGGTAGCTGCGCTTGAGATGTCGGGTGGCCCGGCTGTGATTGACCGCCTAAACCGTTCTCGCAACATCACCTTTGAAATCGAGTTGTCGGGTGTACCACTGGGCGAAGTCACGGCCGCAGTAAATAAGTTGCCAGCGATTCAGAACCTGCCACCAGGCGTCAAGCAGCTCGCCCTTGGCGACGCTGAAGTTATGGGGGAGTTGTTTGCAAGCTTTGGCCTGGCCATGCTGACTGGCGTTTTGTGTATCTACATCGTGCTGGTTCTTCTGTTCAAAGACTTTCTTCAGCCCATCACGATTCTCGCTGCGCTGCCGTTATCGCTCGGTGGTGCATTCGTGGGTTTATTGATGGCAAATCAAAGCCTTTCCATGCCGTCCCTCATCGGTTTGATCATGCTGATGGGTATTACCACAAAGAACTCCATCCTATTGGTGGAATACGCCATTGAATCTCGCCGCGGCCACCCCGGTCCTGATGGTCGGCCAACGACGACACCTATGTCCCGCGTTGAAGCCCTTCTCGACGCTAGCCACAAGCGCTCTCGGCCGGTGGTCATGACCACACTGGCAATGGGTGCCGGAATGGTACCTATTGCTGTAGGTTGGGGAGCGGCAGATGCCAGTTTTCGCAGCCCTATGGCGGTTGCGGTGATCGGCGGGCTGATAACTTCTACTGTGCTGAGTCTGCTGGTCATTCCTGCGGTCTTCACCATAGTGGATGATCTGGCGCAGTGGATAGGGCGTCTCCGCAAACGCCAGATCCACCCTTGAGAGATGAGAACGGTTTATTGGGTAACTATGAATGCCCATAAAAATTCACAGGTTCGAACCTCCGACCCCACCAAAAACAGGGGAGCAGAAAACTGAGCGGGTTAGTTAAACAATCCCTTCTTGGCCGCCACACTACCCCTAGCGCTTTACTTGTGCTTCCAACACCGTTAGGTTTTGCATATAGGGCCTGAGCACGTCTGGAATGGTTACCGACCCGTCGGCATTTTGATAATTCTCCAATACCGCGACCAGGGTCCGCCCGACAGCCAGTCCAGAGCCATTCAAGGTATGAACCCACTCAGTTTTTCCCTCAGCCGTTTTATAGCGGGCCTGTAAGCGACGCGCCTGAAAAGACTCGCAGTTCGAACAGGACGAAATCTCCCGGAAGGCATTCTGAGCCGGCAGCCAGACTTCGATATCGTGCGTGCGTGCCGCCGAGAACCCCATATCGCCAGTACACAAAACGATGACTCGGTACGGCAGCTTCAACTTTTGTAAAATGTTTTCGGCGTGCTGCGTCATATCGTCGAGAGCGGCGTACGAATCCGCCGGCTTTTCGATCCGGACCATTTCCACTTTATCGAACTGATGCTGGCGAATCAGGCCACGCACATCGCGTCCGTAAGCGCCAGCCTCCGAACGAAAACAAGGCGTATGCGCGGTGAGCTTGATCGGCAGATGCCCGATGGGAACGATTTCGTCGCGTACGAGATTGGTGAGGGAGACCTCGGACGTCGGGATCAAATACAATGGCTCAGTGTCATCGTCAGTCGAACCGCCTTTGCGCGCAACGAATAAATCGTCGGCGAATTTGGGCAACTGACCCGTTCCGAACAGGCTTGCGCCTTTCACCAGGTAAGGCGTATAGCACTCGGTATAACCGTGCTCCTGGGTATGCACGTCAAGCATGAACTGGGCCAGCGCCCGATGCAGCCGAGCGATCGGTCCCTGCATAAATGCGAAACGGGCGCCAGACAGTTTGGCAGCCGTGTCGAAATCGAGGCCGAGACGTTCGCCCAGATCGACATGATCTTGCGCCGTAAAGTCGAAAATACGAGGGGCTCCCCAGCGCCGCAGCTCGACGTTGCCCGATTCGTCGTGGCCTAGCGGCACCGAGTCGTGCGGAATATTCGGTACACCGGTTAGCATGGCCTGCAAATCGGCCTGAATGACGTTCAGGCACTCGGCGCTACTTTTGAGGCCGTCGCCAATCGCTTGAACCTCGGCCATGACGGCAGAGGCATCTTCGCCTTTGGCCTTGTAAATGCCGATTTGCTTGGATAACTGATTGCGCTTGGCTTGCAGTTGTTCGGTCTGCGTCTGGATTTTTTTCCGGTTGCTTTCCAATGCTTCGAAAGCCGCTGCATCGAAAGTGAAGCCGCGCTGCGCGAGCAGCTTGACGGTGCCGCTCAGGTCTTTGCGTAACAGTTGAATGTCGAGCATGAATTATCGTTTGGCGCTCACTCGCCAGATGATGTTGCCGAGATCGTCTGCGGCCAGTAAAGCAGCAGACCTATCGATGGCCACACCAACCGGGCGGCCCATAGCTTCGCCTTTGTTGTTGAGGAAGCCGCTAAGTAT
This sequence comes from Burkholderiaceae bacterium, assembly GCA_046318595.1. Classification (GTDB taxonomy): domain Bacteria; phylum Pseudomonadota; class Gammaproteobacteria; order Burkholderiales; family Burkholderiaceae_B; genus DAITMV01. The sequence goes on from JBKCTV010000003.1 coordinate 57,652, forward strand.
ATCCTGCGGCGGGCCTGCCGGCTGACCGTTTCTGAAAGGCGCACAGCGTGCATATGAGCATAATGGCTATAGAGCGAACCGTAAAAACCTCTGTCCACGCCCATCCCAGCGCCCTTCTGAATTTTGAGTCAGTCCTGAATGCTGCCGAGGTAATCTTTTTTACCAATCTCGACGCCGTTGTGTCGCAAAATCGCATACACGGTAGTGGTATGAAAATAGAGATTCGGCAAAACAAACTTCAGCAAATAGGATTGCCCGTCGAAACGCAAGTCGTTGGGCCCGACTTTCAGGCTGATCGATCGGGACTCACTGCCATCGATGTGCTCCGCTGAAATGCTTTTTACATAATCGATGGTTTTGCGAACACGCGCTTGCAGTTCGGCAAACGTCGTTTCCGTATCTGGAAAGCTGGGGAGTTCGACTCCAGCCAGGCGGGCCGCGCCGCCCTTGACGACGTCACAGGCGATTTGCACCTGACGGACCAACGCGAACATATCAGGATAGAGCCGGGCATTCAAAAGTACGCCGGGTTCGATTTTTTTGACGCTAGCGTGCGCTTCCGCTTTGCTCAACAGGTCCGACAAGCTGGTCAGAGCATGCGCAAATACGGGTATCGACGCTTGGTACATGGAAAGGCTCATGAAATTCTCCGAGTAAATTAGGGGGCTAAGAGGAGTATCTTCTCACTTTTTTCTGCTTTCCTCGTCCCATGTCCTCAGCAGCGCCAGCTTTTCGCCGATCTTGACCTCCAGGCCTCTGGGAACTGGCTGATACCAACCCGGCTCTGTCATGTCGTCAGGAAGATAAGTTTCACCGGCAGCGTAAGCATTCGGTTCATCATGCGCATATCGGTATTCATGCCCATACCCGAGTTCCTTCATGAGCTTCGTAGGAGCATTGCGAAGATGAACAGGAACCTCACGGCTCTTGTCCTTCTTCACGAACGCCTTGGCCTGGTTGTACGCCTTGTAGCCAGCGTTGCTTTTTGCAGCCACCGCCAGATAGATGACTGCTTGCCCTAGCGCCAATTCACCTTCTGGACTTCCAAGCCGTTCATAGGTCAACGCTGCATCGTTGGCAATCTGCATGGCTCTTGGATCGGCAAGCCCGATGTCTTCCCATGCCATGCGGACGATTCGCCTGGACAGGTAACGAGGATCAGCGCCACCGTCCAACATTCTCGTCAGCCAGTAAAGGGCCGCGTCTGGGTGTGATCCGCGAACCGACTTGTGCAAGGCTGAAATCTGGTCATAGAAGTTGTCACCACCTTTATCAAAACGCCGGCTGTTCAAGGTCAAGGCGCTTTGAAGGAAGCCGGCGGTGATTCTGCTTATGCCTGAAGCTTCTGCCGCCGTGCCGGTCTGTTCCAGCAGGTTCAAGAATCGCCTTGCGTCACCGTCTGCATAAGCAATCAAGGTGTCCCTTGCCAGGTCGTCAAACGCTAGATGACCCAGAACCTTTTCTTGCGCCCGCTTCAACAACTCCCTCAGTTCTTCGTCTGACAGCGACTTCAGGACGTAGACCTGAGCACGAGACAGCAAGGCCGAATTCACCTCAAAAGAAGGGTTCTCTGTGGTTGCTCCGATGAAGGTCACCAAGCCACTTTCCGCATACGGAAGAAGAGCGTCTTGCTGGGACTTGTTGAACCTGTGAATTTCGTCCACGAACAAGATCGTGTGCTTGCCAAGCGCTAGGTTTTGCTCTGCCCGCTCCATGGAACTTCGTATGTCTTTGACACCCGAGAACACCGCAGACAGGGCAATGAACTCACATTTGAAGGCCGCAGCCGTAAGCCGGGCCAAGGTCGTCTTGCCAACGCCGGGCGGCCCCCACAAAATCATCGAATGCGCTTTGCCGGCATCGAATGCCAAGCGTAATGGCTTGCCCGGCCCCAACAAATGCGTTTGGCCGATGACGTCAGCGATTTGCTTGGGACGCAGGCGTTCCGCCAGAGGAACCGTCGACGGAGAGGCAGCCGTAGCGTTAAACAGATCAGCCATGGTCGTCAGCCGCTATTGAACGGCTCCGCCATCAATGATGTCGACGCCCGCCGGCGGCGTGAACTTGAACTGGTCAGAAGTGACACCGACGCGGTTCATTATCCAAGGTCCAAAGTTCAGCTTCGTCACTTGCCCGAATGCATCGCTCATTTCCATGGCGACCGGCTGATTGTTTTTGAAGCCGATGGCGATTTTGGTGAATGTGGCGTCCGGTGCGCGCGGCACGGCTTCGAGCCATTCCACGCCGTTTATGGCAGCGGATTCGTTAAGTTCGAACAGTTTACCGATATCGCTTTGCCCGAATAGCAATGCCGCCGGCGTGGCGGACAGCGCCTCGCTCAGCGGTCGTGTCGTCACTTGTGCCAGATCTTTATCGTACATGTAGACTTTCTTGCCATCGGAGACGATCAATTGCTGGTAGGGCTTATCGAAGGCCCAGCGGAATTTACCAGGCTTGGCAAATGCAAAATGACCGATCGACGGCGGCGTCGGTCGATTGGTTTTAACTTGTACGGTTTGCACGAAAGAACCTTCGGCGGACTGTGTCCCACTGCCGAACTTCTTGAGCTGTTCAATCGCGCCAGCGTGAGCGCCGAGCGGCAAGGCCACGGCCGATACGGCTAAAAAAGCAGCCGTCAGCCGTTTGAAAAAGTGGAGTCGCATGAGATTTCCTTTAGTCCTGCCCAGCTTCGGCCCGCACCAGAATTTCGCGGTTACCATTGGATTGCATGGCGCTGACTAGGCCGGCGTTTTCCATAGACTCCAGCAAACGGGCTGCCCGGTTGTAGCCGATCCGCAGATGCCGCTGCACGAAGGAAATCGACGCCCGGCGGTTTTTTAGTACGACGCCCACGGCTTCATCGTATAAAGCGTCCTTCTCGCCATCGACACTGCCGGCTACGCTATTGCCGCCGGTCGCCTCGTCGCTAGAACCCCCTTCCAGCAAACCATCAATGTAATTCGGCTCGCCTTGAGACTTCAAGTGTTCAACAACCCGATGCACTTCCTCGTCGCTGACGAACGCACCGTGCACACGAGCCGGCGTACCGGAGCCGGGCGGCAGATACAACATGTCGCCCTGCCCCAGCAAAGCCTCGGCGCCCATTTGATCAAGAATGGTGCGCGAATCGATTTTCGATGAAACCTGGAAGGCGATCCGCGTCGGCACGTTTGCCTTGATCAAACCGGTGATTACATCCACGCTCGGCCGCTGGGTCGCCAAGATCAAGTGCACACCCGCAGCCCGCGCTTTCTGCGCGAGCCGTGCGATCAGCTCTTCGATTTTCTTGCCGACCACCATCATCAGGTCGGCCAACTCGTCGATGACGATGACGATCGTGGGGAACCGCTCGAGCGGCTCCGGACTGTCCGGCGTCAGCGAAAACGGATTCGGAATATGCTCGCCTTTCCGCGTGGCCTCGGCGATTTTCTGGTTATAGCCGGCAAGGTTACGAACGCCGAGCTTGCTCATCAGACGATAACGCCGTTCCATTTCGCCGACACACCAGTTCAGCGCATTGGCGGCTTGCCGCATATCGGTCACGACCGGACAGAGTAAATGCGGAATGCCCTCGTAAACACTCATCTCCAGCATTTTGGGGTCGATCAGGATCAGTCGGACATCATTCGCTTCCGCCTTGTAAAGAAGCGACAAAATCATCGCGTTGATGCCGACCGACTTCCCAGACCCCGTGGTACCGGCGACGAGCAAATGCGGCATTTTCGCCAGATCAGCGACGACCGGGTTACCCGCGATGTCCTTGCCGAGCGCCAGAGTCAATTGTGAGGAAGCATTGTTGTAGACAGATGAGCCGAGTATCTCAGTAAGCTTGACGACCTGTCGCCGGGTATTCGGCAATTCCAGGCCCATCAGATTTTTGCCGGAAATCGTCTCGACCACCCGGATCGACACCAAAGACAAAGCACGCGCCAGGTCTTTGGCCAAGTTGACGATTTGCGAGCCTTTGACGCCTGGCGCCGGCTCGATTTCGAAACGGGTGATCACCGGCCCGGGCTGGGCCGCAATCACATTGACCTGCACTCCAAAATCGGAGAGCTTCTTTTCGATTAGCCGCGACGTGTATTCCAGGGTCTCGGGCGCCACGGTTTCCGTGACCGGCGGCGCAGCATCCAGCAGGCCAATCGGTGGCAAACCGCTGTCCGGCATATCGGTGAACAGCGCATGCTGTTTTTCTTTTTCGACGCGCACGGACAGTTCGACCTTTTGTACCACGGGTTCGATACGCAAGGGCTCGTGCTCGACGATGCGTTGGCGCTCCTGCCCGACGACCGTTTCGCGTTTGGCCGCCGCGACTTCCCCCGCTTTACGGTCGAGCCGCGCAGTCCAGCCGGCCAGTGCCCGCAACCACAGATGCTCGATCCAAAAACCGGTTCGTTCCACCACCTGTACCCAGGAAATGCCGGTCGAGAGGCTGAATCCGGCAGCGATCGCAAGTAGAAATAAGAGACTTGCGCCCGTAAAACCGAGCAGGTTCGAGAACCCTTCAGCCAAGATTTGCCCCAACACCCCACCCGGTCCGATGGGCAGGGTGATCGAAACGCCTTTCAGCCGCAATGCCTCGATGCCGATTGACCCGAACAACAGTATCAAGCATCCCGCCACCCGCACGTACAAGACCATCGGCGGGTCGACTTCGAGATCCTGATGGGTCTGCAAGCGGGAGAAATTTTTCCAGGAACGCCAGAGGGTCCAGCCCATCAAAGCCAGCACCCAGTACGCCGACATACCGAATAAATAAAACAGCACATCCGATAAATAAGCACCCAACCGCCCGCCGAGGTTATGCGTTGCGTCACTGCCGTTGGAATGCGACCAGGCCGTGTCGGTCCGCCGATACGACAACATCGTCAATAGCAGGTAGGCCGAAACTACGGCCATCCCGACCCAACGGATTTCCAGCAACAGCCGGGTCATTTTGTGCGGTACAGGCGCACCGACTCTTGAATTGACTGCCATTTCGCACCTTTGCCGAGCCCTGTAGAACTAAAGATTCGCCACCGGCCCGCGTATAATATTCGATTCTTTTTCAACGCACGGAACCACGATTCCGGCTATACCGCATTCATGAACACATCGACCGCCACCCCCGCGCTGCATACCAAAGTTCTCATTCTTGGATCGGGCCCGGCCGGCTATTCGGCAGCCGTTTACGCGGCCCGCGCCAACCTCAGCCCTGTACTGGTCACCGGCCTCGCCCAGGGAGGTCAATTGATGACAACCACCGACGTGGATAACTGGCCGGCCGATGTCGACGGCGTACAGGGCCCTGAACTGATGCAGCGTTTTCTGGCGCATGCCGAACGGTTCAAGACGCATATTGTATTCGATCACATCCACACCGCCGAATTGCAACGACGACCTTTCCTACTGCGTGGCGACAGTGGCACATATACCTGCGATGCCCTGATCATCGCGACCGGCGCCTCGGCCCAGTATCTGGGTCTGCCGTCCGAGGAAGCCTTCATGGGCAAGGGCGTTTCCGCCTGCGCCACCTGCGATGGTTTTTTTTACCGTGACCAGGAAGTCGCCGTGGTCGGCGGCGGCAATACGGCGGTCGAAGAAGCGCTTTACCTGTCGAATATCGCCAGTAAAGTGACTGTAGTTCACCGCCGCGACCGGTTTCGCGCCGAGGCCATCCTGGTCGATAAGCTGATGGCCAAAGTCGCCGAAGGCAAAATCGCTATCCGTTGGAACAGCACGCTCGACGAAGTGCTTGGCGACGATAGCGGCGTCACCGGGATACGCATCCGCAATCTCGTCGATGGTGGCACCACAGAGGCTCCCTTGACCGGCGTTTTCATCGCCATCGGCCATAAGCCCAACACCGATTTGTTCACCACCCAGCTCGACTGTCAAAACGGCTACATCGTTACGCGCAGCGGTCTGCAAGGATTGGCGACCATGACCTCGGTTCCGGGCGTCTTCGCGGCAGGCGATGTGCAAGACCATATTTATCGTCAGGCCATCACTAGCGCCGGCACGGGTTGCATGGCCGCGCTCGACGCCCAGCGCTGGCTGGAAGCCCAAACTGACTAAGCCGTCGCCTTTAGAGCACACCCATGAGCCGCTACAAGTCGCTTGCCGAGCTGACCGAGATGCGACGTACATTATTTGCTGAGTCCGTGCGGCAAAAAGCGCGCGCGGAAGCGGCAACGCGAGCGGCCGAAATCCAGGCTCGCGAGGACGACTTGTTCAGAAAAACGGTAGGCCCGGTGATTCCTTTGCCGGCATCGACACGCATGGAGCGACGCGCCGCTCCGACCCTGCCCTGGCCACGGCACACCGTCGAAGACGAACGGCGGGTATTGCACGAAAGCCTGTCCGACGAAATGGATGTGGAGCGCCTGCTCGACACCGACGATCAGCTTTCGTTTCGCCGCAACGGCATCGGCTCCGAGACAGTTCGACAATTGCGGCGCGGTAAATGGTCTCTACAAACAGAACTCGATTTGCATGGGCTGCGCGTTGACGAAGCACGGGTGGCCGTCAATGCGTTTTTACACGACTGCCTCTCCGAAGGCATCCGCTGCGTCCGCATCATCCATGGCAAAGGGAATGGTTCGCCGGGCAAACAGGCCGTGTTGCGGGATAAAGTGCGCCGCTGGCTAGTGCAAAGCGATCCTGTGCTGGCGTTTTGTCAGGCCACGGCGGCCGATGGCGGTTCAGGTGCATTGCTGGTCCTGCTGCGCTCGGGAAACGCGTAAACTCGATCAATCCTTATTGCTCAATACTTCATTTTACGCAGACACGACAAAAACTCATGACTGCCACCGCAACGCCAAACCTCCGGATCCATACAACGATCCGTTCTCTACTCACGACGTGCATCGCCAGACACGGACGTGGGGAAGCGATAATACTTGTTCTTGAAATCGCGCGCCGCCAGTAGCAAACGTTCGCCGAGCTTGGCGTTGCCGGCCTTCATGGCATAACCCGCCGCATTGAAGCCAGCCTCGCTAACCAACGTTGGATCCGCACCCTGCGCCAGCAAAAACGCCACCGCCGAATCCGCATTCGCGCGTGCCGCCAACATCAGCGGCGTGGTTTTATTCGACGAAAACGCATCGATGTAGGCATTCGCCTCCAACAGCAGGCGCATGGTTTCGACATGGGCATTGGTCGCAGCATAATGGAGCGCATTCCAACCAGCGCGGTTGACCTGCGCCCCGGCAGCCAGCAAACATCCGACAAATTCGTTTTTACCGACCAGCGCCGCCAGCAACAAAGCGGTATCGCCCTGCCGGTCGGGCTGTTCAATATCGATGCCAGGCAGCTCGACGATTACCCGAAGCACCTGAAGGGCATTTTTTTGTACAGCACGGACGATGACCGGCGTGCCGGCGTTGTCCAAAGCGTTGATATCGAAGCCTTTATTCAAGAAAACAGCGACTTTCTGACTGTCATCGGCATCCAGGGCCTTGAAAAAATCCTCATAAGCACCGGCCTGCACGCCCAGCGACAATGCCAGAAAGGTCGATACCAGAAAGCACTTTAAAAAGAAAAAATACTTAATCATCAGATACTTAATTTAGAAATAGGTAAATCTACTTTAAACAAAGCGCAGAAGTTTCGAGACGTCACACAGCCAATGTCTTCGGCGCTACAGGCCCGTTCCTGCGCCAGCTGTGCAGCCACATACGGTACATAAGCAGGTTCGTTTTGTTTACCGCGATACGGGGCTGGCGCGAGGTAAGGCGAATCGGTTTCGATGAGCATGCGGTCCAGGGGAATTTGCCGGGCCACGGCGCGTAAATCGCCAGCATTTTTAAACGTCACTATCCCGGAAAACGATATATAAAATCCCAGGTCCATCGCCGCCTGCGCCGTATCCCAGCTTTCAGTGAAACAATGCAGCACACCGCCGGCCCGCGCCGCACCTTCTTCTCGCAGGATACGAAGAGTATCTTCGGAGGCACTACGGGTATGCACGACCAGCGGTTTTCCAGTCGCCACCGAGGCTCGGATATGCGTTCGGAATCGCTCGCGCTGCCATTCAAGATCACCCGTCAAACGAAAATAATCGAGCCCGGTTTCGCCGATCGCCAAGATTTTCGGGTGATCCGCCAGGCGGCAGAGCTGCTCGACAGTCGGCTCGTCGGTATTTTCGTAGTCAGGATGGGTACCGACACTGGCGTACAAATTCGCATGCTCACGGGCTAATCCGAATACCTTCGGGAAATCGGCCATCGTGACCGATATGCACAAGGCATGCGTCACCCGCGCCGTGGACATCCGGTCGAGAATGTCCGGCAGCTTTTCGATCAGGCCGGGAAAATCGAGATGGCAGTGGGAATCTATAAACACTAAAGGGTGCTGGTGGTTTTCAAAGTGGAATGTATGTTACCAATGATTTGCTCGATTACGGTTTTAACGACCCGGCCTTCGTCATCCGCCGGAAACTGAATACCAATGCCTTGTGGCCGGGTAAGCGGCATGCCGGCGGGCGATAGCCAGACCACCTTACCGGTGATCGGAAAGCGTTGAGTATCGTCCTGCGCCAAGGTTAGCATGACGAAAACCGCTTCGCCGAGATCGTAGGTTTTATTGGTCGGAATGAACAAACCACCGCCCTTTACATACGGCAAATACGCCGCTGCCAAGCTGTTTTTATCGCGAATCGTCAGCGACAGCATCCACGGCCGAGTTTGATCCTCGGCTCCGCGGGCGATACTGAAACCCTCTGCCATGAGTGTCCTTAATGCGCATGTACACAAAGTTCATCTTGCCAGTCCTGCAGCAAAGACTCCACCACCAAGCGGGGGTTCAACGGGTGGCCGGCACTGCGTTGCGCAGAGATCAGACGTTGCTGCAGCCGCAAGGTGTCCTGCGCGTCGATCCGCTTAGCCCAGCCGAGCCGCGGCGCCAGCCAGTCGAAATGCATGAGCGGGCGTTGCCAGCGGAAACTCAACACATCGTACAACAAGCGCTGTGCAAGACGCACAATCGTCGCCACACCCAAGCTTTCGAACCGCTGCGCTTCCCTCCAAACGTCGATGGTCTCGGGCGCGCTTAGGATGTCGAGCAAGCCGCGCTGCAGGCCGGCGTCTTCGTTATCGGCAAAAGCAACGGCGTTCAGCGGTGCACCGCCCGCCAATGCCAGGACCATATCCACATCGCTCATCGACTGTTCGCTCAGCCAGCGCTCGGCTTGGCTTTTCGAGGCTCCTGGCACACATATCAACCGACACCGCGAACGAATCGTCGGAATCAGCTGATTGACCGCGCTAGTCACCAGAATGTACTTTTGTCGGTGATGCGGCTCCTCCAGCGTTTTGAGCAGCGCATTGGCCGCATTCGTATTCAGTGCCTGAGCGGGCCAGATGACGCTCACTTTCCAGCCACCGCGGTGCGCGGTGGTTCCCGAAAATGCCTGTAAGCCACGAATATCGTCGATGCGGATTTCCTGACTGGGCTTGGTACGCGGCCCTCCGCCATCGGCAGTCTCGATCAATGCCTCGGGCGCGAGTTCGCGATAATCCAGATGCTGCGTGGCCGCGAACAATCGGCAGCCCGCACAGACTCCGCAAGCCAAGGACGGGCGCGGCTGGGCCTCGCACAGCAACCAGCCGGCATAAGCCCGCGCCAGCAAGTGTTTGCCATGCCCTGCCGGGCCATACAGTAACAAGGCCGCGCCATCCGGCTCGGCCTGTGCCGTCAGCCGCTGCCAAGTCGGATGCTGCCAGGGAAATGGCATCATCCCTGGACATCCCAGCGATCGGTCGCGGTCGCCAATGCCTGTAACACCATCTGCTTGACCCGATCCATCGGCTGAGCAGCATCGATTCGCACGAACCGATCCGGTTCGTTGTGCGCGCGTTGTAAATATCCCTGCCGGACGCGGGTAAAAAAAGCGTGCGATTCGATTTCGAATTTATCGCAGTCGCCAGCGCGTCGTTTCGTACGCTGCACGGCTACCATAGGGTCGAGATCGAACAAAAATGTTAAATGAGGCCGTAAGTCGCCTTGCACCCAGCTTTCCAAGGTGTCGAGCCGGTGCCAGTCCAAGCCACGACCAGCGCCTTGATAAGCGAACGTGGCATCACTGAACCGATCACAGACCACCCACCGACCGGCAGCCAACGCCGGTTCGATGACTTGCCGGATATGCTCCTGACGGCTGGCGAACATCAGCAACGCTTCGGTTCTCAGATCCATCGGCTCATTCAGCACCAGCGTGCGCAGCTTTTCGCCCAAGGGCGTACCGCCCGGCTCGCGGGTATTGATCACATCATGGCCTTGCCGCTGAAGCCATTCGGTGGCCTGCAGAATATGGGTCGATTTGCCGGCGCCGTCGATTCCCTCGAAAGTGATGAAACGGCTTTTGTAATAGGGATTCATGGTTTATTCGAGCCACGCTGAAACCGGTTGACGGCGCGGTTGTGCTCGGTCAGGTTGGTTGAAAATTGGCTGCTGCCATCGCCCCGAGCAACAAAATACAGATAAGGCGTCGTATCTGGCCGTAATGCGGCGCGCAATGCGGCGCGTCCAGGCAAGGCAATCGGCGTTGGCGGCAAACCAGCCCGTAAGTAGGTATTGTAAGGGGTATCGGCTTGTAGATGATGTTTCCGTAGGTTACCGTCGAAGGTTTTTCCCAGGCCGTAAATGATCGTGGGGTCGGTTTGCAAGGGCATGCCTATGCGCAAACGGTTGGTGAACACACTCGCCACCCTCCCCCTGTCTGCGGCCAAACCGGTTTCTTTTTCCACGACTGACGCCAATATCAACAACTCGTAAGGCGTTTTCAGAACAGTCCCTGGCGGCCGACGCTGCCAGGCGATCAACAGTTCGCTCTGCTGACGCCGGTAAGCGCGTTGCAGAATCGCAAAATCGCTATTCCTCTCGGCGAACAGATAAGTGTCAGGAAAAAACCAACCTTCGGGGCTCGTACCCGGCATTCCCAGACGCTGCATGATCTGCAGGTCGCTCATCGCCACGGAATCGTGGCGTAAGTAAGGATTATTGGCGATTGCCTGGCGCAATTGCGCCAGATTCCAGCCCTCGATGATACGCATTTCTTTGTAGCGGACATTGCCCCGCGCCAGAATGTCGATCAAACTCCACGCCGACACCTTCGGCTCCAGTTGATAACTGCCCGCCTTCAGCCGCGCAGCCCGTCCCGACCAGCGCGCCAGCAAACCGAACCACAGCGGCACCACGCCTATGCCCTGGCGAGCGATTTCGCGGCCGATGGCGTTTGCACCCAAACCTTCTGGGACGACGATCTCGACGCTACGGGCCGTGCCAGGCAATGGCGCAAAACTCAGCCAGGTCGCAAAACATGCGCCCAGCGTCACCGTCAAGATCGCCACCACAAGCAAGACGCTGCGCCGGGCACGCCGGCGGACCGCATTTTTTTCGCTGCGTTTCTGACGCAACCAACTTATTTTTTTAGCACTTTCGGATTTGTCGGACACCGTTCGTCATCCAGGTCGGTTATGCCATCGCGCTTGGGCATTGCGGACATCAATGATAACCTCAATGACAAACTGATCGAAGGGATGCCCGCACACATGACTGCTGTTTTTGAACCTATCGCCGACTGGGGGCTGATACGTGCCACAGGCCCGCAGGCTCGGCAATTCCTGCACGCGCAACTGACCCAGAATGTCGAAACGCTGATCGGCGACGAGATCCGGCGAGCGGCTTATTGCACGCCCAAAGGCCGGGTGCTGGGCGATTTTTTGCTATTTGCCGAGTCCGGCGATGATGTAGGACTCGTGACGCCGCGTAGTTTAGTCGGACCACTCATCAAGCGCCTGTCAATGTACATCTTGCGCTTGCAATGCCGGTTGCTGGATGCTTGCGCAGATACGGTCATCGTTTACCTTGAAGGAGTACGGGAACCGCTGCAGCGCACGATAGAAAATACCGTCCATCAAGGAAGCGGGCGCTCATTGTCTTTGACGCCCGACCGGCTCTTGATCGTTCCGCTGGCGCTGTGGACCGAGGTGCGGCATTTGCTAGTTGCAGCAGGATGTACCGAGTCGCTTGGTTCGTTCAGCCAACGCGAACTTCAACAGGGTTACGCGCATATTACGCAGCAAACAGTCGAGCAGTTTATCCCGCAAACCTTGGATTACGACCTTACCGGGGCGGTCAGTTTCGATAAAGGTTGCTATCCTGGTCAGGAAATCGTTGCGCGCGCGCATTATCTCGGCAAACAAAAACGACGTTTGGTCGCTGGCAGATTGCGCCAGAATATTGCAACGCTGATCGCGCCGGGCGACGATGTGTACTTGGCTGCGGAGCCTGACCAGCCGATCGGACGAATCGTCAATGTCGTGGCAACCCCCACGCAGTCCGACATTCTTTTTGAAATGCCGCTGGATCGTTTATTGGCCGGCGAATTGCTGGCCGGATCGCCCCAAGGGCCGGCGATTGAGGCTTTGCGCATCGCACATCCGAACGCTCATGAGGGTTGATTCGACGCATGCGCCCACCGCCGTTTATTGGCTGTACGCCTATTACAAAACGGCTGCGCGCACAGCCGAGGACCTGATGACGGCATGGACTGCCTGGAAACGATGCGCCCCTCAGCCGGTGTGCGAGATTCGCGTCCGCCGACAGCGGCGTTTAACTGTTGACAGCTTAGATCAACCATCGATCACCTGGATGGAAATCTTCGGTCCGATGCGCACACAGCAATCCTTGCTCGGCATCCAGAACGAGCTGGCGCAGCGACACGAACGTGGCCCTTTATGGAAGACGATCGATTTGCACATCGAGATTTTCGAAGAGATTACCGAATGACCGCTGCGCCCGATTACCGAAGTTTGGGTAAGGATTTCATTGCCGATGTTTTGCCGACCCCTCTGAACAACCACGCTCAGCTAATTGATTTAAATCATGAATTATCGATTTTTCTTGCTTGGCCGCCGGCTGGTGTCGAACTCGCCGACCTGACCAGTTTATTGGCAGGTAATGCGGTCGGCCAGGACTTCGTTCCTTACGCCGCCGTATATGCCGGCCATCAATTCGGCGTTCGAGTGCCACGGCTGGGCGACGGCCGAGCATTGACGATCGCCAACGCTCAAGGTGAGTCCGACCCAAGCAATCCCTTCGGCATATGGGAAATTCAACTCAAAGGCGCCGGCCGAACACCGTTTTCCCGAATGGGCGACGGGCGTGCGGTCCTGCGTTCGTCGATTCGAGAATACCTATGCGCCGAGGCCATGCACGGCCTCGGTATACCAACGACGCGCTCGCTGGCGATCGTTGGCGCCAGCGATACCGTTGTACGCGAAACCCCTGAAACCGCCGCGATCGTCACCCGCGTAGCGCCCAGCTTTATTCGATTCGGTCACTTCGAGTATTTTTTCTTTACTAAACAATACGATGCGTTACGTTCTTTGCTTGATTTCGTCCTTCGGAATTATTATCCGGAACTCAGCACGGCCACCGATCCCGCGCTGGCCCTGCTGGGCGAGGTCGTGCGCCGCACCGCGGAGCTGGTTGCCGCCTGGCAGTCAGTTGGCTTTTGCCATGGGGTGATGAATACCGACAATATGTCGATCCTGGGTTTGACGATCGATTATGGCCCATTTGCTTTCATCGATGCCTTCAAGCACGACTACGTCTGCAATCATTCAGACACCCAGGGACGGTATGCGTACGATATGCAACCGGGTATAGCCGATTGGAATCTTCATGTCTTGGCTCATGTGTTGCGGCCTTTGACTCCGGCCGATGACAACAAGGTTTATGCATGTCTGAGCGAATTCACAAACCACTTCAATCGCGCATTTCGCCAACGGCTGTCGGCCAAATTGGGTTTTACTGAGCATCAGGCAAACGACGATCAATTTTACGAATTCACTTTTAAAGCACTGCATGACAACAAAGTCGATTTCACTCGATTTTTCAGGGATTTATCGAATCTGCATAACGCCTTGCCCGATGTTTTGGCCGAGGCTCCCCATCCGGATCATACAGTCCGCGACCTGTTCATCGACCGGTCGGCCTTTGACGACTGGGCACGGCGTTGGCGTGAGCGCCTGCATGCGGAGGCGACTGGAGAATCAGCACGTATCGCCCGCCAGAATGCCGCCAATCCCACTATCGTACTGCGCAACCACATGGCGCAAACGGCGATCGAACAGGCCAGGCACGGCGACTATTCGGAGGTGGCGCGGTTGCGCGCCGCCTTGTCCGAACCATTCGCCGACGACGACCGCCATCGGCCTTATCGCGGCTTGCCACCGGCATGGGCGGCCAGCCTCGAACTCAGCTGCTCATCATGAGCTTTGTAGTCACGGCTCGCGTGCCAAGATTTTTCGGTAAACTATGGCAATGAGCGATTCACAGCATTCACATTCAGTCCAACCCGTTTTCCTGCAGGACGATGATTTGCGGAGCCGGCTTACGCCGCTGCAGTATGCAGTGACGCAGCAAAAAGCCACGGAACAAGCGTTCACTGGCGATTACTGGGATCACGAGCAAGCGGGCATTTACCGTTGCGTATGCTGCGCTACGGCCCTGTTCGCTTCGGACGCCAAATTCGATTCCGGTTGCGGCTGGCCTAGTTATTTCGAACCGCTCGACCCGGACAACGTTCGCGCGGAAACCGACCGCTCGCACGGCATGCACAGGACCGAAATTGTTTGTAATGTCTGCGACGCGCATTTAGGGCACGTTTTTCCGGATGGACCGCCGCCAACAGGGCAGCGGTATTGCATCAATTCCGCCTCACTAGCCTTCGAAGCGCATCTATAATCGCAAAGGCCTGACTCATGAAATTTCTACTGGACTTTTTCCCGATCATCTGTTTTTTCGTGACCTTTAAGTTGACTGGTTTACAGGCCGTCGATACTGCATCGTGGATGAACGATGCGCTTGGCTGGATCACGGCCGGCACGCCTTTCACTCCCAAAGATGCACCGATCCTGGCAGCAACGCTGGTGACGATGCTTGCCACGCTTGCACTGCTGGTCTTCACTCGTGTTCGAGGCCATAAAATCGAGGTCATGCAATGGGTGTCTTTGGCGATCATCGTTGTATTCGGCGGGGCCACGTTGTTTTTGCATGATGAAAGCTTCATCAAAATGAAGCCGACAGTTCTGTATGGCTTGCTGGCCTTGGCGTTGGCGGGCAGCCGTTTACTGATGAAAAAAAACGGCATTCAGGCGATGCTGAGCGCACAGGTACACCTGCCAAGCAGCATATGGGATAGGCTGCTGTGGAGTTGGGTAGTATTTTTTATAAGCATGGGCATCTTGAATATCTGGGTAGCGCGCCATTTCAGCACCAGCGATTGGGTCGACTTCAAACTGTTTGGCACATTGGGCGCAACACTCGTATTCGTCATCGCCCAAAGCATTTTCATAGCCCGCCACGCCCGGTCCGACACCAATGAGACGCGTTCATGAAGCTGACGCCGGACGTTATTTGTGCCCGCCTGATCGAGCATTTCGGGCCGGACGTGAGCGTTGAGGACGATTCGCACAAGCATGTCGGTCATCCGGGAGCCCAAGGCGGCGGCCACTATACCGTGCGCATTCGTTCGGCGCGTTTCAGTGGGCTCAGCACTCTTAGTTGCCATCGACTAGTGTATGATGCTGTCGCGGAGTGGATGCCGCATGCCATTCATGCGCTTGCGATTCATGTAACCCCGTCCGCCAGCTCGCTTACTTAAAAGCAGCTCCGCCCTTATTCGAAAGGAACTCTCATGCTCACCATGACCCAACGCCTCTTACTCCTATGTTTTGGTGTGCTCATGACGGGAAGCGCTTTTGCGCAAAATATCGCAATCGTCAATGGCCGCGCTGTTCCCAAAGCCCGTGCCGATTTTTTCGTTAAAGAACAAACACGGCAAGGCCAGCCGGATTCGCCAGAGCTCCAAAAAATGGTTCGTGAAGAACTGATCAACCGTGAAGTAATGCAACAGGAAGCCGAACGTAAAGGTCTGGCGACTGGCGAGTCGGTCAAGCAACAGCTCGACCTGATGAGACAAGCCGTCGTTTTAAACGCTTTGCGGGAAGATTTCTTCACTAAAAACAAGCCCACCGATGGCGAGCTAAAGTCCGAATACGACAAACTCAAATCTCAGTTTGGCGACAAAGAGTATCGCGCCCGCCATATATTGGTGGAAACCGAAGAGCAGGCCAAAAGCTTGATCGAGCAGTTGAAAAAAGGCGCTAAATTCGAAGATCTCGCCAAAGCCAATTCGACAGACACCGGAAGCGCACAAAACGGCGGCGATCTCGACTGGTCGACCCCGGCCAGCTATGTCCCAGAATTTTCAGCCGGATTGGCTAAGCTCGAAAAAGGGAAGTACAGCGATACGCCCGTCAAGTCCTCATTCGGACATCACATCATCAGGCTGGACGACGTTCGCGACGCCAAGATTCCCGCGTTCGATGAGGTCAAGGCGCAAATCGCGCAGAGCTTGATGGCGCAAAAATGGCGAAAATACCAAGCAGATGCGCGTGCCAAGGCGACTGTCAAATAAAACCCCGGTAGAAGCCACCGAGCCGGGGCATTTTTATGCGAGCGCCTTTACTGCGATCACGGCTTCCTCGTAATCCGCCATTTGCATCAACCGTCGTGCATCGTGAATATCTCCGATTGGCCGTAACCCAGCAAAGCGCATCCGTGCTGCATCAGACATTGGCGGCAGAGTTACCGTTGCAAGCGTTTCGATATCGGCAAAATCATTGCAAACCAAGGCCGCATCACAACCAGCCGTAAACGCCGCATTGGCACGGGCGATGATATCGCCGGCCACATAGGCACCGGCCATGCCCAGATCGTCGCTGATGATAGCGCCGTGGTAACCCAGGCGTTTACGCAAAATATCCTGCAACCAGACGCGCGAAAACCCGGCAGGCTGCGCATCGACCCGATCGTATACGATATGAGCAGGCATAACACTGTGCAAAGCCAAGCTCCCCAACGCGGCATAGGGCATGGCATCGTTCTGTAAAATATGTTCCAAGGGACGCTCATCGACGGGCAAAGCGACATGGCTATCAGCCACTGCCCACCCATGACCCGGAAAATGTTTGCCGCAGCCGCGCATCCCTGCCAGCGCAAGACCATGCAACAAAGCCTGCGCCACTTCAGCCACCGCCACAGGTTCGCGGGCGAACGACCGGTCGCCAATAATATCACTGCGTCCATAATTCAGATCGAGCACCGGCGTAAAGCTCATGTCGACACCACAAACCAGTAACTCCAGCGCCAGAACATAGCCAGCCTGTATCGCCAGCCGCCGCCCCAGCGTCGGATCGTTGGCATACTCCCGACCTAGCGTACGCATACCGGGCAAATTCGTGAAGCCGTTCTTGAAGCGCTGCACACGACCACCCTCGTGATCGACGAAAATGAGCAGCGCGGGCGAGCGCAATACACGAATCGCTTCGGTAAGCCTCGACAGCTGTTCAGGCGATTCGAAATTTCGAGTAAACAAAATAACACCGCCGACATTCGGCGATAGCAGCCTGCGTTCGTCGGCGGAATTTAAAGTTAGTTCTTCAATACCGACAATCAAGGGCCCCAACGGTTGATTTTTCATGACGATTTACTTTAAAAGTGAGCGTGTAATGACGACAAAAGCCACAGCATGATCTTCGGTATCGCTCAAAGATAATTGTGCTTGCCAGCCCAGACCATCCAGGTGCCCTTGCAGGCCGACCTCGAAACAAAAATACGGTGCGCCCAGCGAATCGTTGAGCACGAAAACTGTTTGCCAGGTCACCAAATCGCGCATCCCCGTGCGGCAGGCTTTGGAAAACGCTTCCTTGGCAGCAAACCGGGTCGCCAGGTATTGAATTCCACGTTGCAGGTTCGCCGTTGATCGGTCTTGAAAGACGACGCGTTCGCTGGGCGCCAAAATTCTTGATATGAAAGCCTCACCCAGGCGCTTGACGCTATCGGCGATACGCTCGATCTCGACCAGATCAGTACCGATGCCAACGATCATGTGCCTGCGACTCCCGCGCTTTTGAGCCAGGCCGCCCGCATGATAGCTAGCATTTCACGAATGGCGCTTTCCCAACCGACAAACAGCGCATGCGCCACAATCGCATGACCGATGTTCAACTCGGCAATTCCCGCCAAACCCGCAACAGGTGCAACATTTTGATAACTCAAGCCATGGCCGGCATTGACACGGAGACCATGCGCCAGTCCGACAACAACCGCTGCGCGGAGGCGTTCGAGCTCGAGTGCTCGCTCCCTGGGCTCGACGGCATGCGCATATCGACCCGTATGCAGCTCGATGGCACGCGCACCAGTGGCCGCAGCCGCTTCGATCTGCAGGCGCTCGGGATCGATAAACAAAGATACCCGCATGCCCTGCCCCTGCAAACGCTCGACCGCTGCCCGCACCCGCCCCTGGTCGTTCAGCACATTCAATCCACCTTCGGTGCTTACTTCATCGCGCCGCTCCGGAACCAGACAAACGTCCTGTGGCTGCACCTGCTCGACCAGTTGCAGCATTTCTTCGGCGAGCGCACATTCGAAGTTCATGCGTGTCGCCAACAAGGGCCGTAAGCGCAGCGCGTCCGCATCCTGCATATGTCGACGGTCTTCGCGAACATGCAAGGTAATGGCGTCGGCGCCCGCCGCCTCGGCGAGCAAGGCGGCCTGAACCGGATCAGGGTAAGCGATCCGGCGCGCTTGGCGCACCGTCGCAATGTGGTCGATATTGACGCCGAGCTCGATCATGAGCGGTTCAACTCCTTCATCCAGATGCGCGACAACAGTTTGGAGTCCTGCAAATAATCGCGCAGCAAATAACGTGTCAGCGGTTTGAGTTGCTGCGCTGCGGCCTCGTCGAGTGCAGCATTCGACTGGAATCTGCGCAAACACTCGCCATGGTAGACCGGCTCTGCAGCCATCGGCATAGCCGTGCCGACCACGCGACGCCAGCCCTCGTATTCGACCCAGCGGTACACCGTGCCCTCTAGCAGGGGCTCATTGTTGGCATCGGTGGAAAAATTTACGCCGAAGCCCATAGTTTGCAGCAGACCAAACTCGAAGGTTCGTACCGTCGTGGCGATGTCTGCATGGCTAGCCAGCTTGGCTATCGTGTTGGCATACAGATGAAATAAATCAGGTTGGGCGTCTTCCCGCTGCACACATTGCATCAAAAGCTCATTGATATAGTAAGCCGAAAACAGCGCCCGCCCCTCAGGCGGCAGATGGCCCCCTGCCCACTCGCAACCCGTAAGGTTTTTTACTTCGCCTTTGCCGCTGAACTTCACCAACAAAGGCTGAAAAGCCAACAGACTACTGCGCAAAGCCGAATGCGGCCGTTTCGCTCCACGCACCAATGCCGGCAGTCGCCCGTAATCGCGCGTCCACAATTCAGCGATGAGACTGGTTTCTTTGTAAGGAATGGCATGCAGAACATACGCCGGCTGCAAGTCACTCATAGCCCAGACTGCGCAGCTGGCCCGGATCGTCAGCCCAGCCGCTGCGAACTTTGACCCAGGTTTCCAGGTAAACCGGCCCACCAAACAATTTTTCCAGGTCCTGGCGCGCTTGCGTGGAAATCAGCTTCAGCTTTTCGCCACCACGCCCGATGATGATGCTTTTATGCGTATCCCGATCAATCAGAATCGTCGCGAAAATACGCCGCAACGCTCCCTCCTGTTCGAACTTATCGATCACGACCGTACTGGTATACGGTAACTCATCGCCCACCAGCCGAAACAATTTTTCACGAATACGCTCAGCCGCTAGAAACCGCTCTGGCCGGTCGGTCAAGCTGTCTTCGTCGAAAATAAAAGGCTGCTCGGGCAATAAAGGCTGCAACACATCCAACAAACGATCGAGGTTGAAACCACTACCCGCGCTAATCGGTACGATCGCTGTGAACTCGCGTAGCTGCGACACCTGCTGCAAAAACGGTAGACTTTCGGCTTTGTCCTTCAACTGATCCAGCTTGTTGACGACGGCGATGAGGTTTGCGCCGGCCGGCACCATCTCGGCGATTTTTCGATCCATCGCCGACAACTTACCGCATTCGAGCACGAACAAAATAATATCGGCGTCTTTCAGCGTACTGGTTGCCGACTTGTTCATGGTCGTGTTGAGCGCGCTGGTGAATGTTTTCTGCAAACCCGGAGTATCGATGAAAACGAACTGAGTCGGTATATCGTTCAATTGCTTCGTCAGTACGCCGGTCACGCGGTGACGCGTAGTTTGCGGTTTGGAAGAGGTTATCGACAAATGCTCGCCGATCAGTGCATTCATCAGCGTCGATTTACCGACGTTCGGTCGACCGATGACGGCAATCAATCCGCAGCGTGCGATCCGACCTTCGCTCATTTCAGAAAACCCACAGAAATCGTTTCGAAAAACCCCAGCATTTGCGCCGCGGCCTGCTGTTCGGCTGCACGGCGCGATGCACCATGACCGATCGCCGTAAAATCGTCGATGGTGCAACGCACTCGAAACTGCGGCGACTGCACCGCCCCACCCTCGACCTCAACGATATAACTCGGCAACGCGCGCTTCGCCCCTTGCATGTATTCCTGCAAACGGGTTTTGGCGTCCTTGCCCAAAGCTTCGGGAGAAAGGTTCGCCAACAATGGTCTAATCAAATGCAAAATACTTTGCTGAGCACACGAAAAACCGCCATCGACCAACACGGCGCCCCACAGGGCCTCCAGCGTATCGGCCAAAATGCTGGGCCGCGAGGCGCCGCCGGTTTTGATTTCGCCATCTCCCAAACGGACGAAGACGGAAATGTTAAGGTTATGGGCGATGCCGGCCAAACATTCCTGCTTGACGAGGTGAGAACGAATGCGTGACAAACGCCCTTCGTTTTCATCGACAAAATGCTCGAAAAGCATTTTAGAGACAACAAAATTAAGAATACTGTCGCCTAGAAATTCCAGGCGCTCATTATGCAGCGCCCCAAAACTGCGATGTGTCAGTGCCTGACCAAGTAAAGCCTGATCCGCAAATCGGTGGTTTAAAGCATTTTCCAGAATCGACAGGTTTTTCATGGCTCAATTAAACGAGCCTACACGGCTGAGCTGACCAAAATTCATCCAGATGAAGAACGCCTTGCCGACGATATTACGGTCTGGGACAAAGCCCCAATAGCGGCTGTCGCTCGAATGGTCCCGGTTGTCGCCCATCATGAAATAATGTCCCGCCGGCACTTTGCAAATAAAGCCCGACGTCAAGTACTGGCAGTGTTCGCGGTAGGGAAAGTTATCGGCACGCGCCACATACGATGGCTTTTCATCGTCGTTCAGGATGCGGTGCGTGGCTTCGCCCAGGTTTTCTTGGAACTGGCGCGAATACATGACTTTTTCGTTGTCGAAATAGTCCGGCAGGCTTTTGACAGCGGCCGCTTTACCGTTGATATACAAGCGCTTGTTGCGGTATTCGACAGTATCGCCAGGCACCCCAACGAGACGTTTGATGTAATCGATCGACGGATCGTTCGGGAAACGAAAAACGATCACATCGCCGCGTTGCGGTTGTGATAGCTCGATGACCTTGCGGTCGATCACCGGCAAACGAATTCCATAAATGAATTTATTGACAAGTATCAAGTCACCGATAATCAACGTCGGATTCATCGAACTCGACGGAATCTTGAAAGGCTCGACAACGAAAGAACGTAATAAAAAAACGAACAAAATCACCGGAAAAAAACTTGCCGTGTACTCCAACCACAATGGCTGCCGTAAATGCTTTTCCTGTAAGTCATGGCGAGCGGAATCGATCGTTGCCTGATCCGCAGTCAGTGCCATCGCTTGCGCCCGATCTTGAAACTCGACAACCGCCCGTTCAGCCGCCAAGCGCCGGCCCGGTCGAAAAACTGCACAGTCCAACGCATAAAAAATCCCTGTGATGATTAGCAACACAAACAATATCAAAGAAAAATTCATGGTTATTTGTCGTCCACCTGCAAAATGGCCAGGAAAGCTTCCTGAGGAATCTCCACACTGCCGACCTGTTTCATGCGTTTCTTGCCGGCTTTTTGTTTTTCCAGTAGTTTCTTTTTCCGACTGATATCACCACCATAGCATTTAGCGAGAACGTTCTTGCGCAAAGCTTTGACGTTTTCGCGGGCGATGATGTTGGCGCCAATCGCCGCCTGAATCGCAACGTCGAACATTTGCCGGGGAATCAGTTCGCGCATTTTCGACGCCACTTCGCGACCGCGGTATTGTGAATTGTTACGGTGCACGATGATCGACAAAGCGTCTACCTTCTCGCTGTTGATCAACATGTCGACCTTGACGACATCGGCACTGCGGTATTCTTTGAACTCGTAATCCATCGAAGCATAACCACGCGATGTCGATTTCAGTTTGTCGAAAAAATCGAGTACGATCTCGGCCATCGGCATTTCATAAGTCAGCAAAACCTGCCGGCCATGGTAAGTCATGTTGACTTGTACACCACGCTTTTGGGTGCAAAGCGTCATGACCGACCCGACATACTCCTGCGGCATGAACAGATTGACCGTCACGATCGGCTCGCGGATTTGTTCGGTTTTGCTCGGGTCGGGCATTTTCGATGGATTGTCGACTAGCAGCAAACTGCCGTCACGCATCGCGACTTCATACACCACCGTTGGCGCAGTCGTGATGAGATCCATGTCGAACTCGCGCTCCAGCCGTTCCTGCACGATCTCCATGTGCAGCAAACCTAGAAAACCACAACGAAAACCGAAGCCCAGCGCCTGAGACACTTCGGGTTCGAACTGCAGTGACGCATCGTTTAGACGAAGCTTTTCCAGCGCATCGCGCAGCGCTTCGTACTGATTGGCTTCGATCGGAAACAGCCCAGCAAACACCTGCGGCTGCACTTCCTTGAACCCCGGCAATGCTTCGTTGGCAGGCATTTGCGCCAAGGTGACTGTATCGCCGACCTTGGCGTTTTTGAGCTCTTTGATGCCGGCGATGATGAACCCGACCTGACCAGCCGACAGCACTTCCCGGTCTTGCGATTTTGGGGTAAATACACCAACATGCTCGACGCCATGCACTGCCCCCGTCGCCATCAGTAAAATTTTATCTTTGGGTTTGAGGCGGCCGTTGACGACCCGCACCAGCATCACAACACCGACGTAGTTGTCAAACCAGGAGTCGATGATCAGCGCCTGCAAACGCGCTGACTCATCGCCCTGCGGCGCGGGAATTTTTTGAATGATTGTCTCGAGGATATCCTCGATCCCCATGCCGGTTTTAGCAGACACGGCCAAAGCCTGGCTCGCGTCGATACCGATGACATCTTCGATTTCACGCCTGGCATTATCCGGATCGGCTTGCGGCAAATCCATCTTATTCAGAACCGGCACGACCTCGACACCGAGGTCGAGGGCGGTATAGCAATTGGCAACGGTCTGCGCTTCGACACCCTGAGATGCGTCGACGACCAGCAAGGCACCTTCGCAGGCCGACAACGAACGGCTCACTTCGTACGAAAAGTCGACATGCCCGGGGGTATCGATCAAATTTAAATTGTATGTCCGCCCATCGCGTGCTTTATATTGCAAAGCTGCGGTTTGTGCTTTGATGGTGATACCGCGCTCTTTTTCTAAGTCCATGGAATCGAGCACCTGGGACTCCATTTCACGGTCGGACAGACCACCGCATCGCTGAATGATGCGATCGGCTAAGGTAGATTTACCGTGATCGATATGGGCAATAATCGAAAAGTTGCGGATATTTTGCATCGTAAAAAAGGGGCATTTTTTCGCCCGGGTCCGCTTGATGTATTCTGGATTTTACCTGAAGAAGCGCGGCCGACGCCGCGCTCGAACGGCTTTATTTCAATTCATTTAGCGTTTGGACGAACGGTTACATAACCATAATTGCCATTGCGATAAATCAGCAGCGCGACGGCCTGCACTGGTTTGAGCTTGGCGGCCAGCTCGTCAAATTGTCGGGCAGACATGATGTCGGTATTCCCCAAGCGCAAAACGATATCGCCACGTCGCAAATCGCCGCTAAACCCAGCGCTTTCGGCTATTTCGACCAGCACACCACCGCTACCCGTTAATTTCAAAGCCCGCTTGCGGGCTTCCGTCAGGTCGGATACGACGAGCCCCAAAGCATTGGTCTGGGATTTTGCGCTTCCTTCCACCTTGGCGACGGGCAGTTTTTCAGCCTCCATTTGAACGATCGTGATTGGCAATTCTTTGGCGGCGCCCTTACGCCAGATTTCGATGGTCGTTTTCAGGCCGGGCTTCATATTCCCGACCATACGAGGCAGGTCAGAAGACCGGTCGATGACTTTACCATCCAGTTTGAGCACGATATCGCCTGCCTCCAGGCCGGCTTTTTCGGCGGGACTAGCCGGCTCAACCAGACGAATCAGCGCACCTTTGGTTTTTTGCAGGCCAAGCGCTTCGGCCACCTCTTTGGTGACCTCAGAAATACTGACACCAATGCGCCCCCGTGTGACACGCCCACTGTTTTTGAGCTGATCGGCGACGCGGATGGCCTCGTCGATCGGAATGGCGAACGAAATCCCCATGAAGCCGCCAGTGCGACTGTAAATCTGCGAGTTAATGCCGATCACTTCACCGCGCATATTGATCAACGGACCGCCAGAGTTACCGGGGTTGACAGCCACATCGGTTTGAATGAAAGGCAGGTAGTCGCCCGTATCGCGGGCTTTGGCACTGACGATCCCGGCAGTGACGGTATTGTCCAACCCGAAGGGCGAACCGATCGCCACGACCCATTCGCCGACCCTCGTTTTGCTTGGATCACCGATCGCCAAGCTGGGCAAACCAGCAGCCTCGACCTTGACCAGCGCAATGTCTGAGCGTTTATCCGAACCGATCACCTTCGCCTTGAACTCACGCTTGTCGGACAAAGTCACGATGATGTCGTCGGCGCCTTCGACAACATGAAAATTAGTCAGCACAAAACCACTTGCATCGATGATAAATCCTGATCCCACACCGCGCGGGGCATCATCCGAACCACCATTACCGCGTCCCCGCGGCACCGGTTGTTGTTGCTGGCGCGGAGGCATGAAACGCTTGAAAAACTCGAAAAAAGGGTCGTTTTCATCCAAATCAGGAAAAGGCATCTGGCCTTGCATCTGCGATTGTGATAATTTTTCAGTGGTCCGGATATTGACAACCGCCGGACCCACGCGCTCGACGAGGTCTGCAAAGTCCGGTAAGTCGCGGGCGGTCGCGGCTTGAGCTTGCGTCACACTCGGCAGGACGCCAGCTGCATAACTTACCATCATTGTAATCAGAAAGATTTTAAACGGCTGCGTCACACGAGTTAACATCGAAATTTCCTATCTTGAAATAAAGCAATATCAGTTCTTAAGCTCGACAGAATTCAAAAATCCTTTGATGGCCGTCATCGGCACGGCCCCCATGACCATGACATTCCAGTCCGCTATTTTCTTGAACTGGGAATGCACGGCTCCCTGCTGCATTATATGATTGGAACTTGGCGATTTAGAAGGTTCGACGGGCTCTAGAAATACCGACACGAAGGCTAGACCATCGGAAAACAAAATCTGGCCGGTTTCTTTACCATTACGTCGTACGCGGCGGATTTCCGCCACTTTTTTAAACCCGGGAATGCTGGATTTGACGCTCCAACCGTATGCCGCCCAATTTGCCGTTTCGGTTTTAACCTGTTCGACCCGCCAACCGTCGGTAGGCGTTTTGAATTTGAACTTTTGCTTATCGACGACAGGACCGAGCCTTAGCTCCGAAAAAGCCACCTGCTCGAGCACTTCCTGATTATCGTTTAATGTCTGGGTACGAATCAGCAAGTGACTATTTTTTTCGATCCAGAATCTGTAACCATACCGAAAAGCGTCTTTAGGCACCAGCTCCGCCACTTGGCAGTCCATGCCGGCAATACGTTCGCTTCCTAAGGTTTGCATCGAATACCATTGCGCCAACTCGTCGAGATTCGCGGTTAAAACCCCAAGCAGCTTATCGTGCGGATGGCGATTCTGCTGGCGAATAAGTTTGTTTTCGGGAATCAGCGCCTGAAAATCGTCGTTATGGCGAATCCATTCCTTTTGTTGGCCATCCAGTGTTTCGATGTGCTCGTATTCTCCCGCAGCATCACTGAGGTGGGTAACGCGCGAGGAAAACACGACCGGGCCTGACTGAACGATCATGATGCCCTGATAATTGGTTTTCTTAGCAGCCGCTTGGGCATACTGCAGTATTTCCCAACCAGACCCGTTCGCCGCCCGAGCTGGCGTAATTGCCAAGAGACATGACGCCGCCAACAAAATGATCGTCCAGCAATCCACGACCAGACGACCGAGCCTTAGCCGATGCATCACTGCAATACTGGCAAAGAGGGTTGCTGTGTTCGCGTTTCCCACAAGCGCAACCAATCGTAACCGTCTTCAGAGAAAGAGTCGGCATCCGCGACCATGACCTCATCGATTTTAACCGTGCTCAGATTCGCGCGGACGATCGGCGACACACTCATCGCCATATCCCCACCATAAGCAGCCTGATGATCCATCAAGCGTTCCTGCCATTCCTGCGGCGCAGCGGCCACCGTAGCGCCGACATGCGAGCGGCGGGCGAACTGTTCGACCTGCACAGTCATTGAAGTATTCAAGGAAATGACCGACCAGCTGACGAAACCGATTGCCGCCGCAGTGGCCAGCCATGTACCAAAATGCCCTCGCGGCCGGACTGCTGGCTTGGTGACAAAAGGCGTACGGCGACTCACCGAACCCAATGAAGCTTTAAGGGAAATTTGCGGCGGTACGAGAGCCCCTTGTTGATCGATGGCGCGGCACATGCGCTCGAATCGATCCGGACCGCCAACATATCGGTCAGCCTCGGAACGCAGCGTCTGTCCGATGAGGTGATAGATCCGCCATGCATCGCCGGCGGCACCTTGCGATGCCGAATGAAGCATAAACCCCTGATCGGACAGCTCACCATCCATAAAAGCGGACAGGCCCTCCAATTCTTTTTGCTTTAGAAAATTTACCATCGTTTATCACCTGTCGAGTCCAACAAGGGGCTGAGCTTGACTGCAATTGCATCGCGTGCCCTGAAAATACGCGAGCGAACCGTTCCTATCGGACAGTCCATGATCTTTGCAATCTCTTCGTAACTCAAGCCTTCGATCTCACGCAACGTTATAGCGGTTTTAAGCTCTTCCGGCAATTGATCCATGCAACGATTAACCGTTTGCGCAATTTGCCGCGACAACAATACCGATTCGGGCGTGTCGATACTACTCAGAGTGTCCGTTTGGTCAAAAGTTTCCGAATCTTCGTCGAGCGCATCGTTTGGGGTAGAGGCACGGCGCGTTGCCGCAACCAGATGGTTCTTTGCGGCATTGATCGCTATTCGATAAATCCAGGTATAAAAAGCACTATCGCCGCGAAAATTGTTGATGGCGCGATACGCTTTGATAAAACTTTCCTGCACCACGTCATCGACATCGTCTGGATCTTTGACCAGACGCGATACTATGCGCCCTACTTTTTGCTGATATTTCCCCATCAGCAATTTGAAAGCATCTTTATCGCCGGCCTGCACTCGCTTTACGAGAAGCTGGTCGATATCGCGCTGTGAGTCCACGGGGGTCTCAGGCGGCGCGCGGTGAACAGGCCAGCCAAATGGCCCATCGGCGAACCGCGCAACAAGCCGGATGACGTGCACCGCACCACAAGCTGAGCCTATGCCGCCGCTTATTGGTAGTAATCGGCACATGCAGGATGACGCCAAACGGGCTAACCAGTGCAGCTATCGGCTCTGCCGCGTGCACTTGACCGAGACTCTGCACCCGACAGCTTCCATCCTCAGCCACATCCAGTAGCACCTGGTGGGTTCGAAAACGGCTACGCCAGGAAGGCATCGTGCGCAACAGGGCCGTGAATTCGATCATGCCGTTCAAATGCGGCGAAACGCCAGCGTACCATTCGTACCGCCAAAGCCGAAAGAATTGGATAAGGCTACATCGATGCGCATATCGCGCGCACTTTGAGCGCAATAGTCGAGATCACAGCCTTCGTCCGGCTCGAAAATATTGATCGTGGGCGGTGACACCTGATGATGGAGCGCAAGCGCCGTGAAAACCGCTTCAATTCCTCCCGCAGCGCCCAGTAAATGACCGGTCATCGATTTCGTGGAATTGACGACTGCTTTGTAAGCATGCTCGCCAAGCACGCGCTTCATGGCCATGGTCTCGGCGAGATCCCCCAAGGGGGTCGAGGTGCCGTGCGCATTGACGTAATCGACGTCATCGGAGTTGAGCGAGGCATTTCGTAACGAAGCCTGCATGCAGCGGGCCGCGCCGCTACCATCTACACAGGGAGCCGTCATGTGGTTCGCATCCGCACTCATACCGTAACCTATCAGCTCGGCATAAATGCGAGCCCCACGACGCTTGGCATGCTCGTACTCTTCAAGGACCACAACGCCGGCCCCTTCGCCCAATACGAAACCGTCACGCTGCTTGTCCCAAGGCCGGCTAGCCTCGGCCGGTGCATCGTTACGCGTCGATAAAGCCCGCATCGCTGCAAACCCGGCCACGCCCAGCGGAGATACCGTAGACTCCGCACCACCGGCCACCATCACGTCGGCATCGCCGTATTCGATAATACGACCAGCCTCGCCAATCGAGTGCGTCCCGGTCGTACAGGCCGTCACCACAGCCAGATTCGGGCCACGTAGACCGTATATGATCGACAGATGTCCAGAGATCATATTGATAATGCTGCCAGGTACGAAAAATGGCGAAACGCGTTTGGCACCGCGGTTCAAATATTCGATTTGCGTCTGTTCGATCATGGGCAAACCACCGATCCCGGAACCGATACAAACGCCCATCCGCTCGGGATCGCAACCCGTTTGGTCCTCGAGCCCGGCATCCCGATAGGCCTGCATGGCCGCAGCAAGCCCATAATGAATAAAGGTATCCATATGGCGGGCATCTTTCGCTGCGACATACTGCGTGATATCGAACTCCTTGACTTCTCCAGCAATTTGCACAGAAAAGCTAGAGGCATCGAACTTGCCGATGCGAGTAATACCAGAACGACCGGCGATAAGCTGGGCCCAGGCTTCCTCGATAGAATTTCCGACTGGCGATACGATACCCAGTCCCGTAATGACGACGCGTCGACGACTCACGCCACCTCCTTCACGAATAATGTATCAAGGGCGTGGAATCGTCCAAGCGCCCTGGAAAAAACCGTCAGGCTTTTTTGAGATTGCTACTGACGTAATCGATTGCTTGCTGAACCGTTGTAATCTTCTCAGCTTCGTCGTCGGGAATTTCTGTTTCAAACTCGTCTTCTAGGGCCATGACCAGCTCTACCGTATCCAGCGAATCAGCACCGAGATCGTCGACGAAAGAAGATTCGGTCTTAATGTCGGCTTCGTTTACGCCAAGCTGTTCAGCCACGATCTTTTTGACCCGCTGTTCGATATTGTCCATTTGAGGAATCTCCGTTTATTACGAAAGTGCAGAAGTTTAACAAAATGCACAAGGTTTAACGTGACGAATGCGTCACCCCATCCACATGCCACCATTGACATGCAAAGTCGTTCCAGTCACGTACGCTGCTGCTGGACTTGCCAGATAAAGCACAGCGGCCGCGACATCCTGCGGCGTTCCTAAACAGCCCAAAGGAATTTGTTCTAGCAAATGCTGGGTTTGCTGTTCCGCCAAACCCCGGGTCATATCGGTTTCGATAAACCCTGGCGCGACACAGTTTACAGTGATATGACGACTGCCTACCTCACGCGCCAATGCCCGCGTCATACCTGCGACACCAGCTTTGGCAGCGGCATAATTGACTTGGCCGGGATTGCCCGATACGCCGACCACCGATGTGATGCTTATGAGGCGCCCTCGGCGCGCTTTGGTCATCATCCGTAGCGCGGGTTTAATGACCCGAAAGACAGCGGATAAATTCGTATCGATGACGCTGGACCAATCGTCCTCTTTCATTCGCAAAGCCAATTGGTCACGGGTGATACCGGCATTATTGACCAATACGTCGAGCCGTCCGTAGCGCTCACCGATGACTTTATACAAAGCCTCAACACTGTCGCCGTCATTGACATTCAAGACCTCGCCCGTACCGACTCGGCCATGCTCGCATAGGCGGGCTGAGATCGCGTGCGCAGCGCTTGCTGTGGTTGCCGTGCCGACGACCACCGCGCCTGCTGCCGCCAACATGTCGGCAATCGCGGCACCGATACCGCGCGAGGCGCCGGTGACGAGAACCACATGGTTTTTTAGATCAAAAGGATCGGTCATAGTATATGCGTCAGGTCAAAATCCGAACGGTGTCATGGATGGATGTGGCATCGCTCAACGAATACACCGGAACATCGGTAATCCGCTTGACCAGCCCTGCCAACACCCTGCCTGGACCACATTCGACGAAGTGCGTGACGCCTTGTTCAACGAGAAACTGGATGCTTTCTACCCAACGGACCGGGTTGTAGGCCTGGCGGACCAAAGCATTCTTGATGGCGGACGCATCCACGGGAGAAGCGACATCGACATTATTGACGTATGGAATACCGGGCGTAGCAAATGCCGTGGATTGGAAGGCTATTTCGAGCATTTCAGCTGCGGGCAGCATCAGCGACGAATGAAAAGGCGCCGACACAGGCAAAATCAATGCCCGCTTCGCGCCCTTTTCTTTTGCAATCGCACAGGCACGTTCAACCGCTGCGGTATTGCCGGCGATCGCGACCTGAGCGGGCGCATTGAAGTTGACGGCCTCGACAACCTCCGCACGCGTTGCCTCAACAACTGTCGCTTGTGCACATACCTCCAGCACCTGCTCGTCGCTCAAGCCCAATATGGCAGCCATCGCGCCATGCCCGACCGGTACCGCGACCTGCATCGCTTCAGCCCGTAATCGAACCAGCCTCAACGCATCTTTAGGCGACAATACACCGCTGACCGCCAACGCCGAATACTCGCCGAGCGAATGCCCAGCAACCCAGGCGGGCACTGGACCACCCAGCGCGCGCCATGCCTCGAAATACGCCAAACTGGCAAATAACATAACCGGCTGAGTATTGACGGTCAAATTTAGACACTCGGTCGGCCCGTCGGCGATCAGTTTGCCAATGTCGTCATTCAATGCTTGCCGTGCTGTTTCGAACAAAGGCCGGATCGCCTCCGCAGTCTGCGCATGACCCATCAATCCATTGAGCATGCCCACGAATTGCGACCCCTGACCGGGAAACAAAAAAGCGATTTTTTTCATTTAGATTAGAACCTGAGCAGCACACTGCCCCATGTGAATCCGCCACCGACGCCTTGTAACAGAATATGTTGACCGGCCTGAATTTTACCCTCATTGAATGCAACATCCAAAGCCAAGGGCACGGAGGCAGCGGACGTGTTGCCATGCCGGTCGAGCGTAACGACGACTTTTTCGAAAGCGACATTCAGTTTACGCGCGACGGCCTGCAAGATACGAACGTTGGCCTGATGCGGAATTAGCCAGTCGATTTGCGCTGCCGACAGACCGGCCTCGTCCAAAACGGCCTCGGCGCTCTGGCCCAAAACCGCAACAGCTTGTTTAAATACCGCCTGTCCTTCCATGCGTAAAAATGGGTCGCCGCAGATTCTGCCTTGAGCCATACTCCCATTGGCCGACAAAATATGGGAGTAATTACCGTCCGCCTGCAAACGCGACGCAAGAATCCCAGGTTGATCGCCAGCCGATAAAACAACTGCACCGGCGCCATCGCCAAACAACACGCAGGTCGTGCGATCGTGCCAATCGAGGAGGCGCGAAAACACCTCGGCGCCAATCACCAGCGCATGGCGTGCAGATCCGGACTTCAGGATTGAATCAGCCACGGTCAGGGCATAAACGAAACCACTGCAAGCGGCCTGAATATCGAAAGCCGCAGCAGACGGGCAACCGAGCGCACGCTGAATCAGACAGGCCGTCGAAGGAAATGTCTGGTCCGGCGTGGAAGTAGCCACGACGATCAAGCCGATCTCGACTGGATCGATACCGGCACGCGCGAGCGCAACCCGGGCAGCGGCAACACCGAGCGATGTAGTGCTTTCCTCGTCCGAAGCGATATGGCGTTGGGTGATGCCGGTTCGAGTCCTGATCCACTCATCGCTAGTGTGCAAACCGTTTGCCGCCAACCGGTCGGCAAGCGCATGGTTGGACAGCACGAGACGAGGAAGTGCCGAACCACTCGCAACGATTCTCGTGAAGAGACTCGAGCTGGTAGGGACTGTGCTCATGCGGATTTGGCAACCACCGATGACAACTCATTATAAGACTCAGCCACCGGGGGGCCGGCTTGCCGTACATTCAAAGCCTGATCACCACCCGCTTGGTAACTGATCAGATTATCCTGAATGCGCCGGAGTAAGCCTGCCCGTGACGCTTCATAGGCACGTTTGAGTGCAAACCCGAACGCATAAGCATCAGCCGAGCCGTGGCTTTTGATGACGATACCTTTCAATCCCATCAAGGCAGCCCCGTTATAGCGCCGAGGATCGACACGTTTTTTGAACCGCTTGAGCACTGGGGTCGCCATGGCGGCCAAGCATTTGCTGAATACGTTACGCGTGAACTCTTCGCGAATGAACTGGGCGAGCATCTGTGCGAGACCCTCACTGGTCTTCAAAGCCACGTTACCAACGAAACCATCACAAACGACCACATCGGACGTACCTTTAAAAATATCGTCACCCTCGACGTTACCGTAGAAATTCAAGACGCTGCTACGCAGCATCTCACCTGCCTGTTTAACGACATCATTGCCTTTGATCAGTTCTTCACCGATATTCAATAAGCCGACCAAGGGTCGCTCGATGCCTTCCACGGCAGTTACCAGGGCTGAGCCCATGACCGCAAACTGAAACAGGTGCGCGGGCTCGCAATCCACGTTAGCACCCAAATCGAGCATGGTCGTCACACGGCCTTTTCGATTCGGGAAAAACGTGGCGATTGCGGGACGATCGATCCCGGGCAAGGTTTTGAGAACATACCGTGATATTGCCATCAACGCGCCGGTGTTGCCCGCACTAACGCAGGCGTCGGCCAACCCATCTTTTACAAGCGTAACGGCGACGCGCACAGATGAGTCGCGCTTGGAGCGCAAGGCATGTGCCGGCGGCTCATCCATGGTCACGACTTCCGTGGCATGACGGATCTGAATTTTTGTGCGTACTTGGGCGGTACGGCCTGCTAAACGATCCAGCGCAGCAGAAATTTCCGTTTCGCGGCCGACCAGTATACATTCCGCGTCCAGTTGATTGGACAAAAATGTCACACAGGCGGGCACTGTGACGTCGATACCATGGTCTCCGCCCATGCAATCCACTGCAATCCTAACCATGGTAATGGCGGAAAACGGCTTTATTCGTCGTTTTTAGTTTTTACGACCTTGCGGCCGCGATACATTCCATTCGGGCTGATATGGTGCCGCAGATGAACCTCGCCGGTATTGGCGTCTGTTGCCAGCGGCGGTGCATTCAAGAACTGATGAGCGCGATGCATACCGCGCTTGGAAGGCGATTTTTTGTTTTGTTGAACGGCCATGACGACTCCAAAAAATTCAGCGCGGCTTTTTTAAAAAGGCCAACGCAGCAAAAGGCTTACGGGTCTGCGCGGCCATTTCGGGCTGGGCAGAAATCTCAGTTTCCGGTACGGCGACTTTTTCTGTATCAGCCACCGTTTCACATTCGGGGTGCCTGGCGAACATCGGCAGACACAGCAACAATTCATCTTCGAGCCAAAAGCTCAAATCAACATACCCCAAGGCCACGACCGCATCGACTTCGTCATCCAGATCAGCTTTCTCATCGGCTTCTTTTTCGCTTTTGCACAAGCGCAGCTTTCGGAAAAACTCGACCGGCTGGCTAACAGGTAAATCGCAGCGATAACAAACCTGTGATGCGACGAAATGACCGCACAGTTCGATCACGCAGCCCAATTGTCGACTGCTATGGCCCGTAATCGACCAAAATACTTTACCATTCGCGTCGCTTAGCGACGCCGCCAGCCGAGTAAATGCTGCAGTCGAATCACAGGATTCGAATCGGCTTGCCCGACGACAAAACTCCCAGGCATCCACGTCTTTCAACGAATTTAGTGCGCTCATAGCCTACAACTTGCAACCCTGGGCCTACTAAAACCAAGCCATCGATAATATCTTTATCGGCTATGATTGTCAAAAAGCGCGACGACTTCAAAGCGTTTCATCTGCCAAGTTCAACACTACAATCGATATATATGAATGATCTGATACTTGCTTCCAGCTCGGTGTACCGTCAACAGCTATTGAGTCGCTTACGCATTCCTTTTACCTGCGTTTCGCCAAATGTCGACGAAAAGCCACTACCCGGCGAGCAGCCGGTGACGCTTGCATGCCGTCTGGCTAAGTCGAAGGCTGAGGCGGTCGCCACGCAAAAGCCAGGCGCGGTCGTGATTGGTTCGGATCAGATAGCAGTCGTCGACGGCGTCGCCATCAGCAAACCCGGGAACCACGACAACGCAAGGCGGCAACTCCAGAGTATGCGTGGACGCACCGTCATCTTTTATTCGGCCGTATCGGTAATAGGCGGCCACCATGCATCGCATTACGATTTTTGCGTGCCGACCGAAGTAAGCTTTCGCGATTACACGGATCTCGAAATCGAATCGTATTTGCATGCAGAAAAACCTTACGACTGCGCAGGCAGTGCAAAAAGCGAAGGTCT
The DNA here is from genome assembly GCA_046318595.1 of Burkholderiaceae bacterium. GTDB lineage: Bacteria > Pseudomonadota > Gammaproteobacteria > Burkholderiales > Burkholderiaceae_B > DAITMV01. The sequence continues at coordinate 92,319 of JBKCTV010000003.1, forward strand.
GGGCATTACACTACTGGAGCGTATAGAGTCGAGCGACCCAACCGCACTGATCGGCCTCCCGCTGATCGAATTAGCGAAAGCACTCAGAAGACTGGGCTTCAAACTGCCATGAAAACCTTGCCCGGAAAACTGGTACTCGTTCCCGCCCCTTTGTCGCAAAACACCTTGCAGGCTGACTTGCTGCCCACCGACCTCATAAAAATTCGGCAAATTCGTAGTTGGTTGGTCGAAAACACTAAGACCGCCCGGCACATCCTTAAAATATACGCACATCCCGGGCCGATGGCCGAGTTAAATATCGTCGAAATTTCGGATGCGCTTGACGATTCGAAGCTCGTGGATTTTCTCGAACGACAGTGCCTGATAGGATCTGTCGGCGTACTGTCGGATGCAGGCTGTCCTGGCGTGGCGGACCCCGGAGCCCGTGCAGTGGCTGCCGCCCACAGCTTGAATATCGACATCGACCCGCTCGTAGGCCCTTCTTCCGTGCTCTTGGCACTCATGGCGAGCGGCTTGAACGGTCAACGATTCCGATTTCATGGCTACCTGCCGGTTCAAGCCGACGAACGCCGACAAGTCATTCTAGCGACCGAAAGAAAATCGGTCCGCTTGATCGAAACACAAATCGCCATCGAAACGCCCTATCGCAACAACGCATTTTTCGCTGCCGTGCTGCAAGTATTGCAGCCCAACACCCGGCTTTGCGTCGCCAGTGATTTGACTGGTCCCGATCAGTCGATCCAATCCCTGACCGTCGATCAGTGGCGTCAGCAGAGCACCACCTTGCCCAAAATTCCAACGATTTTTCTATGGCAAGGGCAAGCGCTTCAAGGTAAAAAAGTTTGACACCCCTTAGCGCAATGCCGAACCATTCGAAGACAGCAGCGCGCTGCTGAAGCTTTTACCGAAACTGACGCCAACCCTTTTAGCCACGCGTTCGGCAAAGCTTTCCTGCTCGGTGAAGTCCAGAATGTCTTCTACTTTGATAACATCGCGTGCCACGCCGTCGATAGTGCCCAGCGCATCGCTCAAACCGAGCTTGACACTCGTCGCACCTGTCCAGACCAAACCGCTGAACATATCTGGCGTTTCTTTCAGGCGCGCGCCCCTCCCTTCACGCACGACGGCGATGAACTGCTGGTGAATCTCTTCGAGCATTTGCTGCGCAATCTCTTTTTGCTTGGAATTAACAGGAGAAAACGGATCGAGAAAACCTTTGTTTTCGCCAGCCGTCAACAATCGACGCTCGACACCCAGCTTCTTCATGCCCTCCTCGAAACCAAAACCATCCATCAAAACACCGATCGAACCCACCAGACTGGATTTGTTGACATAAATCCGATCGGCCGCCGCAGCCACATAATAACCACCCGATGCGCATATTTCCTCGACAACGGCGTAAATCGGAATCTTCGGATGCTCTTTACGCAAACGTTTGATTTCATCGTAAATCAAGCCAGCCTGAACCGGACTGCCGCCTGGGCTGTTGATCCGCAAAATGACGCCCACCGTATTTTTATCACTGAACGCAGCGTCCAGGCTGCTGTTGATACGCTCAGCACTAGCCATTCCGTCCGAATCGATGACACCCTGCAAATTGACCAGCGCAGTATGCTGAGTGATTTTATTTTTCGTCGCATTCGGCCAGTCGACCCATAACACGATCAATAAACCAAAATACAAAACGCCGATCGACTTGAAAAAGATTCCCCAACGGCGCCGGCGCCGCTGCTCGACCAGCGCCTCAGATGCCAACCTCTCCAACAGTTTTCTTTCCCAACCAGAACCTTCAGCGTCCGACGGCCTGGACGCTGAAAAATCGTTCGGCCCCAAATTCTGTAAATCGCTCATGAATTTTTTATTCCTTATCAGCAGATGTGAAATGATTTGGCAGCGGCAGGATCGATTCGCTGGGCCGCCAATAAACCGCACCAGCCGTTTCATCGATATCGAGCCCGAACAAAGGCTGGCCGCCACAAGGCCCGCCCAGACAGGCGCCTGTTGCAGCATCGTAAGCGGCACCGTGAGTGGTGCATATAATAAGCTTTCCCGATTCGTCGAGAAAATCGCCGTCGTCCCAATCGAGCTCGACAGGCACATGCCGACAGCGGTTCAGGTAACCACTGGCTTTTCCCTCGACACGCACGACGAATGCCGGTGCTACCCGCCCATCGATCATCACCGAAAAACGCTGCCCGTTGCCACCGTCAAGCAGTTCGCCGGATTCGCAAACTTTCACCCCATTCACTTTAGCCATTTTCCAATCCGATATGCTGCAACAACCAGGGCTGCAAACTCTCCAGGGAGTCGAAACAAAGATGAGGCCGGGATTTTTGCAACAACTCCACACCATGAGCGCCCGTCGTCACGGCCACTCCGCAGACACCGGCCGCCCGCGCCATATCCAGATCATGTGTGGTGTCGCCGACCATCAATACATTCGCCGGCTCGACCATTAACTCATCCATCAACTCGTGCAACATTTGCGGATGAGGTTTGGAGTGGCACTCATCGGCGCAGCGAGTCGCAGCAAAAAACTTATCGAGCGAATGGGCTTGCAAAGCCTGGTTCAGACCTACTCGACTTTTGCCGGTGGCCACGGCCAAAGCGACTCCGGAAGAATGCAGGAGCTCGAGTAGAGGTTTGGCGCTTGCAAACAAACTCAAAGAGCCGCCCGAATGCAAATAATGATAGCGGTAACGTTCCGCGACGAATTCGACCTGTGCGAGCGAAATATCCGGCGCAACATGCCGCAAAGCTTCGACCAATCCGAGGCCAATCACATACAAAGCGGCCGCATCCCCTGGATCCAGCAGGTTCGCATCCTTGCAGGCACTGCGTACACAACGCGCAATTAGCGACGTGGAGTCCATCAAGGTGCCGTCCCAGTCAAAAACGACCAATTTAAATTTCATGACGCATCCAGTTTTTTTAGCACATCTGCCAAGTTCGATGGCAACTCGGCTTCGAAACGAAGCGTTTCGTTAGACAGCGGGTGAAGTATCTGCAGCCGCACGGCGTGCAAAAACATTCGCTGCAGACCCGTCTTCAACCAGAGTCGATTAATTACGAACTGACCGTATTTGTCGTCACCTAAAATGCCATGGCCTTTGGCCGCACAATGCACACGGATCTGATGCGTGCGTCCGGTCAATATTTGAGCCTGCAACAACGTACTATCGCCCAGCGCGGCATGCCGATAATTCTGCACGACGCGAAACCGGGTCGACGCCGCCAAACCGTCAGGATGAACATACACTTTTTTCTCGTTTTCACCACGGCTGGTTTTTAAAAGCGGCAAATCTACCGCCACGAGATCGGCCGGCCAACGTCCCATCACGAGACATTGATAATACTTCTTCCATGCCCGCTGGCGTATCTGCTCCTGTAGACGAACCAAATATTGTCTTTTCTTGGCCAACACCAAGATGCCTGACGTTTCGCGGTCGAGCCGATGCACCAGCTCCAGAAAGTCTTCCGCCCTGGCCTGCGATGCACGCAACCGCTCGACGACGCCATGCCCGATTCCCGAGCCGCCATGCACTGCAAGGCCAGCAGGCTTATTGACGACCAGCAAACCCTCGTCTTCGAACACGACGGGCAACACCAAATTGCTGGGCGCGGATCTGAACTCAACCGATGGCTGCGCAGTTCGCAAAGGCGGAATACGGATCAGGTCGCCGCTTCGAATACGGTATTGGACATCGACCCGTCCCTTGTTGACCCTGACCTCGCCGCCCCGAATGATCCGATATACATGGCTTTTGGGCACGCCCTTGCATAGCCTCAGCAATAAATTGTCCAGGCGCTGGTCGGAATCGTCATCGTTGACGACGTAAAAAGTCGCACTATCGGCCGCAGGCCCCATGAAAGGTTTCAAAGCTTTTGCCGCTCAGGTGGGAAACGCATATAATCGGGAAATTCGATGGTCAGATACAAATAAAAAATATCCGAATCGGATTTTACACAGGAAGGGCGCTTTGTCAGCCCCGGATGACAATAATCGGTGTGATGCACGAAGCGTGCGGCGTTAGCCCGCTTCGTCGAACAAGAATTTCGTGGTGGGTCTCAGGCTCGCTTGGTTTTTACAAAGACGTTTTTATAATTGCTCAAACAACCTCATTGAATTGACAATTTTGGCTTGCCAAGCATTTAGTAACTGAAGCCTTGCCCGGTTCTTGCCACCTCTATCAGGCGTCAAGCCTATTCAGGAGTGTGCATGAAGCGCATGTTGTTTAACGCGACTCATTCAGAAGAGTTGCGCGTAGCGATTGTCGATGGTCAGAAATTAATCGACATCGACATTGAATCAGCCGGCCGCGAACAGCGGAAAAGCAATATCTACAAAGGGATTATTACCCGGATCGAGCCAAGCCTTGAAGCCTGCTTCATCAACTATGGCGAGGATCGGCACGGCTTTTTGCCCTTCAAAGAAATTTCCAAGCAATACTTCAAACCCGGCAGTGACTCCGGCAAAGCACGGGTACAGGACGTGTTGCAGGAAGGCCAGGAGTTGCTGGTCCAGATCGAAAAAGAAGAACGTGGCAATAAAGGCGCGGCACTAACGACCTTCATTTCCCTGGCAGGCCGTTATCTGGTGCTGATGCCGAACAATCCTCGCGGGGGCGGCGTTTCACGGCGCGTCGAGGGCGAGGAGCGCCAGGAGTTGCGCGAAGCAATGGATCGCCTCGTGTTGCCGCCCGGCATGTCGGTGATCGCACGGACGGCAGGCATTGGCCGAAAAGTCGAAGAGCTCCAATGGGACTTGAATTATCTCTTGCAATTGTGGCGCGCTGTCGATTCGGCTGCTCAGGGTACTCACGGCGCTTTTTTGATTTATCAAGAGTCGAGCCTCGTCATACGCGCGATTCGCGACTACTTCCATGCCGATATCGGCGAAATTCTGATCGACACCGACGAAATTCACGAGCAGGCGCGCCAGTTCATGGCGCACGTCATGCCCGACATGCTCGAACGCGTCAAACGCTACCGCGACGATATCCCATTATTTTCACGGTTTCAGATCGAGCATCAAATAGAAACAGCGTATAGCCGCATGGTGCCGTTGCCTTCGGGCGGTGCGATCGTGATCGATCACACCGAGGCGCTGGTTGCGATCGACGTCAACTCTGCGCGTTCGACCAAAGGCTCCGACATCGAAGAGACGGCAGTACGCACCAATCTGGAAGCAGCAGAAGAAGTTGGCCGGCAACTGCGCTTGCGCGACCTCGGCGGTTTGATCGTCATCGACTTCATCGACATGGAGAAAACCGGCAATCAGCGTGACGTCGAAAACCGTTTGAAAGATGCTCTGCACCATGACCGTGCCCGTGTCCAAATGGGCAAGATCAGCCGGTTCGGCCTCATAGAATTGTCGCGTCAGCGCTTGCGGCCGGCGCTGAACGAAGGCAGCCACACCACCTGCCCCCGCTGTAACGGCACCGGCGTGATCCGCGACACCGAAAGCTCTGCTTTGCACTTACTGCGTATCATTCAGGAAGAGGCGATGAAGGAAGGTACCGCTGCGTTGCGTGCCCAGGTGCCTGTGGACGTAGCAACGTTCCTGCTGAACGAAAAACGTTCCGAAATCTTCAAAATCGAAGCACGTCTCAAAGTCAACATTGTTCTTATTCCTAACAAGACTTTCGAAACGCCCCACTACGACTTATTGCGTTTACGACACGACGACGAACGTCTGGACACGGATAAACTCAGCTTCCAGATAGCCGAACATCAGGCCGAAGAAAACTATTACGACCTGAAAACCGAGCAAGCGCAAAAAACGCCTCGTCAAGAAGCCATGATCAAAGGCATCACACCCGACAAACCGGCCCCGGTCATTGCCAGAACACCCATACAGTCGCCAGCACCGATGACGGCACCTGAAAAATTGCCATTAATCGAAAAAATCAGAGGCTGGTTCAAGCAAATCGCCCAGCCTGCTGAGCCAGTCATACCGGCACCGATCGAAACCGCTGAGCCAAACACTGAGCGTGGACGCGGAAGAAGCGGCTCGACGCGGGGCGAGCGCAGCTCTAATATCCGAACGAGAACGCCACGAGAAAAACCCTCACAAACCGCAGCGACCACTTCGGAAAACGGCGCAGAAAACACAGCGCAGCGCAGCGATCGGGGCGGACGTCGCGTCAGAAACAATAACGCAGATAAACCCGTCGAAAAAGAACACGCACCGAGTTTGAGGCAGGTCCAAAACGTCCAAACGAGTGAGACGAGCAACGAAGCGCGGCCCGGACGTCCGGCGCGGCAGCGTCGCGAACGTCGCCCTAGTAGCGAAAGCACGGTTGACAGTGCTGCTACCACCGACAGCGCGGCTGCTATGACGATCACGGCCGACACAACCAGTGAAGACGTTGCAGCCGTTGCCAACGCGATTGCGGAAACGATAGCCTACGGTAATTCCGATTCTCTGGAAGACACCAACCGCGACGCCAAACGCCGGCGTCGGCGTCGGCGTGGTCGGTCGGGTCGCGATAGCGATGAAGCGATAGTGGAGCAGCACAGCGTTTCCGCCGACGAAACTGAATTCGAACCAGGCACTTCCGACGAAGCGACTGTTGCGTCCGTCGAGCCGTTACCGCCCGCCGAATTAAGCACAGCGCCCGAACCCGTCGCCGTTCCGCAACCGATCCTGCCTCCTGCCGTGGCACAACAAACAGTTACTTCTCAGATCACGAACGCTGAGTTAAAACAAGTAGTCGCCGATCTGGGCATGGTATGGGTGGAAACCGACGCCATCAAATGGCAAGCATTTCAGACTGAAGCGGCCCAGCATATTCGCCCGACGTCTCCGCAACGGGAACGGCCTGTTTTGCCGCCGTTGTCGAGCCAGGCTTTGGTTCAGGTGGAAACTCGCAAAGGGAATAATTAAGGAACCGAGATGGCAGCAACTTTGACGATAGAACAGTGGATTACTCAGGAATTCGCGCGCGGCTGCACTCCGGTTTCACTCAAAGAAGCCATGATCAAAGCTGGCCACGCGCCTGATTTTTCTGAAAAACTCCTTAAAAAAATGTTGGGGGAGCATGTTTTTGAGCAACCAGCGGCGCCAGCGGTCACTAACGAAAAGCTTCAGTCGAGCGCGCATGCTGCCGCAGAGCCTGCACTTCACAATTCGGTTGAAACAGTTTATACGACGACCGAGCATGCTTTTCTCCACCCGACGGGCGGCAATCGGATGCCCGAACCACAGGGATTAGACACCAAAACGAATCACTTGGATCTGGGTGATCGGACCGTGCGGGCAATACTATCGTTTCGCCATCCCCGGATCGTATTATTCGAAAGCTTGCTTAGTGTCGACGAGTGCGACGAGCTGATCAGTTTGGCGCGACCGCGCCTATCGCCCTCACTGACGGTTGATCGGGATACGGGGGACTCTGTTTCTCACAAGGCTCGGGTAAGT
>JBKCTV010000004.1:0-168716 GCA_046318595.1 Burkholderiaceae bacterium
CAGCGACCGTGCCACTGGAAATATTGTCGCCGTTCAGGCCGGTGAGCGACGCGCCGCTGCCGGAGAACGATGCTGCCGTGACCGCGCCGGTAAAAGTACCGGTGCCGCCGACCGTCAGCCCACCAGTGGCCTTGATGCCGCCGGTAACCTGGAGTTTGTTAAGCGAACCGTCGTCGCCAGTGGCGCCGATGACGGTCACATCCTCAACGGCACGGCCGAGCACGATGGTGTTAGCAGTGCTGACCCGGGAACTAGCGCCCAGCGCGGTGGCGTAAGTTAACTGCGTCGGGGTGCCGGGCATGGCGTAGCTGCCGACAAAGGTGTTGTTGCTGCCGGTCGTGTTGGCGTTGGCGGTAGAGCCGTCGACTGTAGCATGAGAACCAGCCTGACGGCCGATAGCCACGTTGTTACTACCGGTGCTATTGGCAGCCAGCGCACCGTAACCGACTGCTGCGTTGCTACTACCGATTGTATTGGCACCCATCGCAAAGTAACCGACTGCTGCGTTGCTATGGGCGCTCGTACTGGAATACAGAGAAAACGTGCCGACACTGCTATTGCTCGAGCCGGTGGTATTCGCATACAGAGCAGCATGGCCCATGGCTACGTTATAAGCAGCGGTGGTATTATTCCCATACATTGCGAGACGTCCTACCACCGTGTTTGCACCTGCACCGCTCGGCGTGCCGTTAAAGGAGCCCGAGCCGACGACGACGTTTGGCGTTGTCACGCTGCCGGTGTAGTCGCCGAGACCCAGGCGTCGTGCAGTCAAGTCGCTGCTAAACGCGCCAGTGGTGGCGGACAGATGGCCGGTCAAGGTAGTTGCACCCGTTACGGCCAGGGTGCCGCCGACCGTGGTGTTGCCGGTTACACCGAGTGTGCTGCTGAACGTGCCGGTCGAAGCAGCCACGCTTCCAGAGAAGACGCCGGCTGTCAGTGTGTCGGTGCTCGGGTTGTACGTCAGTCCCGTGTCGGTGCTGAGGCTCTGGTTGCCGCTGACCGCATTCGCAAAAGTTAAGTAGCGCGTCGCGTTGGTGGTGTTGTCCGCCGCCGTCGTGAGCGTGGCTGCGTTGCCCGTGATGTTGCTTTCCGTGTAGGCGATCGTTTTACGGGTCGGGGTGCCGCTGTTATTAGTGATGTACAGGTTTGTGCCATCGAATTCGACGGCGCCGAACACCGGGGTCGTCAAGTTGCTGCCGGACTGGAACTTCAAGGGTGCGACGGTCGTGTTGCCGGCGGCCAGGTTGACCGTATTGCTGAACGTACCGGTGCCACCAACCGTCAGGCCACCAGTGGCCTTTATACCGCCGGTGACTTGGAGTTTGTTACCCGAGGCATCGTCGCTGGTGGCGCCGATGACGGTGACATCCGACGTGCGGCCCAGTACGATGGTGTTCGAGGTGGCAACATTCGACCCCGAGCCAAGTGCAGTGGCATAACTGAGTGCGCCGCTGGTTGGTTTGGCAAAAGAACCAAGGAAAGTGTTGTTCCCGCCGGTAGTGTTGGAATTGCCCCCCCCGTTGCCGCCAGCCGTAAAACCCAGCGCAACGTTGTTATGTCCGGTCGTGTTTTCCTTCATAGCGTCAGCACCAAACACCGCGTTGCCAGTGCCCTCTGTGTTCTTCAGCATAACGCTTAAGCCAAAAGCGCTATTATTCCAACCAGTTGTATTGCTGTTCAAAGCATAAGAACCAAACGCGCTGTTCAATGAGGCGTTTGCTTGAGAGCTGTTCGCCATCGCACCAACTCCCACCGCGGTGTTCCACGAACCGAGCGCGCTGGTCGGCATCGAGCCGCTACCAAGCGTCGTGTTACCGCTGCCGAACGATATCGCCCCATCGAGATCACCCTTGGACAGCGTCACCGCGCCGGTGCGGCTGTTGAAGCTGGTCACGCCGGTGTTGGCCAGCGTGATGCTGCCCGCGCCGTTGGTGATGCCGATGCCGGTGCCGGGGCTCAATGTGCTGAGGGTATAGCCGCTGCCGTTGCCGATCAGCAAGGCACCGTTGGCCGCCCCACTGCCGTTCACCCCGGTGCCGCCGTAGGCTACGCCCACCGTGCCGCTGGCGATGTTGCTGCCGTTTAAGCTCGTGAGCGATGCGCCATTGCCGGCAAACGATGCTGCCGTGACTGCGCCCGTGAACGTGCCCGTGCCGCCGACCGTCAGGTTACCAGTGGCTGCGAGCGATGCGGCGCTGACCGCGCCGCTGAAGGTGCCGGTGGTGCCGGTCAGGCCGCCGTTGGCCGCAAGCACACCAGAAAACGAGCCGCTGGTACCCGTGAGCGCCCCCGAAAACAGCCCCGTGGTGGCCGACAAGGCGCCGGAGGTCAGCGCACCGCCAATGCTGACGGCACCGGTGTCGGCGATCTGCAAGCGCGTGGTGCCCCCGGTTTGCAGTTGCAAGGGCATGCTGGCCGCAGCCGCATTCAGCACCAGGGCCTTGCTGCCGTTCGAGGTGTTGGCGACGACGCCCATGTAGGCATCGGCGGTCTGCGAGGCGTTGTCCGGGAAAATGCTCATACCGGTCGACTTGGCAATGCCGCTGGTGTTTTCGCCAAGCAGGATCGAGGTGGATGCGGCGTTCACGCGGAGCTGCGTGTAGTGCTGATTGCTAAAGCGGCCGTATATCACGATGTCGTCGCCGCCGCGGCTGACGGTCGGTTCGCCGCTCGTGCTGCAGGTGCTCTGCGCCACACCGTCCAGGCCAGGCGAGATGAGGGCATAAAACTTGGTGTTGGACGGCGCGCTGCTGCCGGCGAAGTAGCCACTGGCCGGGCCGCTGCCGCTGTTGTCCCAGGCGCAGTAGAGCAGCTTTTGGCCGTTGCCATCGGTTTTGGAGGCGGCCGAGTCGTTCGGTATCAGTTTGGCGTTGGTGCCTGAGATGGGCGCGCCGGGGTCGAGCATGGGTTTAGCGAAAATGACGTCGCTGCCGTTTTTGAACTGCTCGATGAACAGCACCTGCGAGGCTTGCTGCAACTGGGTTTTGATGTTGAGCACGCGCGACAACTGCACACTGGAGATCAGTTCGGCGTTCGCACTGACCTGCTGCGCAGCGGCGGTCAGCGGCGCCAGCGCGACCAGCAGCGCGAGCACGCACGGCCAGCTCGCGCGCAAGGGCGGCTTTGCAGGCTGCCGCTTAGTAGTCGATACGCTTGGGAGCAGTCCCATAGTTTGTCCGGTTCTTTATATGCATAAAATTTATACGAATGGCATTAAAGTTGAACGACCGAGAACGGGGGGACTGGAGTCGCACGGATGGGTGGCGTGAGGGACCCCCCCGATGCGGGACGAAAATTATGTTACGGAAAGCCAAGACGGCGTTGCCGGCCCAGATGGTTCCGTCGGCGAACTTGCGTCAAAATTACCTTCGATTATTCAGTTTCGCAACTCGCTCAGTTGTCAAAATACCAAGCGCGGTGGTTATGGTGTTGACACCCGCTGTTTAGTGGTTACAATAACCACCATGAATAGCAGGCAAATAATCAAACAACTGGAACGCGACGGCTGGTATTTGGCCCGTGTAAAGGGCTCGCATCATCAGTTCAAGCATGACACCAAAAAAGGTTTGGTAACCGTCAAGCACCCCGACAGCGACATACCGGCGGGAACCCTGAACAGCATCAGGAAACAAGCTTGCTGGAAATAAATGAAGGAGTTCAAAATGAGATTCCCCGTGGTTTTGCACACCGATAATGGTGTGCGGTATGGCGTCACCGTGCCTGATTTGCCAGGCTGTTTTTCGGCTGGCGATAGTTTCGATGAGGCTTTGGATTCCGTACTGGAAGCGATTGACCTGCACCTCGAAGGTTTGACAGAAAACGGCGAAGAATTGCCCACCACAAAACCAATCGCCGTTCATCAGAAAAACCCAGAATTCGCCAACGGCGTCTGGGCGGCTGTCGATTTTGATGTAAGTAAATTCGACGGCAAGGCCGAAAAAATTAATATCACCTTGCCCCGCCGTTTGCTGAATAAGATCGACGAATACGTTCGATCGCATGGGTCCAGCCGCTCGGGTTTTTTGGCCGATGCCGCTCGTGAAGCCATGAAGCCATGAAGTTTTGAACTTTTGATGGCAAGAAGCATTGGGATGTGCAGCTTACAGAAGCTTACAAAAACCTGAGTCCATAACCCGGGAGGCATTCAAGGCGGCGCTAGACGAATGGTGCAAGCATGCGCCGCATGCTCGGGGTCAATAGCAAAAGTGCGCCCATGCTGGGCACACAAAAAGCCCCACATCGCTGCGAGGCTTATAAATACTGGTGGCCCCCCCGTGAGTCGAACACGGCACCAACGGATTATGAGTCCGCTGCTCTAACCAGGCATGAGCTAGAGGGCCATTAAAACGATCATTCCCCTTCGAGAAAACTTTTCAGCTTATCCGACCGGCTGGGGTGGCGCAGCTTACGCAGCGCCTTCGCCTCGATTTGCCGGATCCGCTCGCGCGTAACGTCGAACTGCTTACCAACCTCTTCCAGCGTGTGGTCGGTCGACATTTCGATACCGAAACGCATACGCAGCACCTTTGCTTCGCGCGGCGTCAGTGAGTCTAGCACTTCTTTGGTCACGTAACGCAGACTGGAGTACTGGGCGGCGTCCTGCGGCGCAATCGTCGCGTTGTCCTCGATGAAGTCACCGAGATGAGAATCGTCGTCGTCGCCAATCGGCGTTTCCATGGAGATGGGCTCCTTGGAAATTTTCAAGATCTTGCGGATCTTGTCTTCGCCCATCTCCATCAGGACGGCCAGCGTCGCAGGATCGGGCTCGACACCGGTTTCCTGAAGAATCTGACGGCTGATGCGGTTCATTTTATTGATCGTTTCGATCATGTGAACCGGAATGCGGATAGTGCGCGCCTGATCGGCGATCGAACGGGTAATCGCCTGCCGTATCCACCATGTGGCGTACGTCGAGAACTTGTAGCCGCGCCGGTACTCGAACTTGTCCACGGCTTTCATCAGACCGATGTTGCCTTCCTGAATGAGGTCGAGGAACTGCAAACCGCGGTTGGTGTATTTTTTGGCGATCGAGATGACCAGCCGTAAATTGGCCTCGATCATTTCGCGCTTCGCCTTGCGGGCCAGCGTTTCGCCGCGTGTCATCTGCTTGTGGATGTCGCGCAGCACCGTGAGCGGCAGCAGCACCTTGGTCTGAATATCGAAGAGGTTTTTCTGCAGCTCCTGGATAGCCGGGATGTTACGCCGCATGATCGGTGCCCAGGCCTCTTCGCTGTCGGCGAGCGCCTGTGTCCAGGCCAGACTCACTTCGTTGCCGCTGAACTCGCGCTGGAAGCGCTCGCGCGGCATGCCGACCCGGTTGACCAGAATATCGCCGATGCGCCGCTCGATGCGCCGCACGTCGGCCACCTGAGTGCGCAACGAATCGCACAGCCGCTCGACCACTTTCGCGGTGAAGCGCAGCGCCATGAAGTCGCTGGCGATTGCCTCCTGGGCAATCACATAAGCCGGAAGACAGAAACCGTTGTCCTGCTCGCCGGCCTCGCGCATGATGGCGTACTGCGTGGCGATCCGGTCGAAGACCGCCAGCGCATTGTTTTTCAGCTCTTCGAGCTGACGGGCGGATAAACCGTTGCCGGCCTCCTCCTCGTCCTCCTCCTCGTCGCCATTATCCTCGCCGGTGCCGCTGGGCATATCGCCGGCAGCGCTGCTGCTCGTCAACTGGTCGCTATCGACATCGATCACACCGTCGATCGCCTCGTCCACGCGCATTTCGCCCGCGCGGATTTTCGTGGCCATGTCGAGCACTTCGTCGATGGTGGTCGGGCAGGCGGAAATCGCCATGACCATGTGCCGTAAACCGTCCTCGATCCGCTTGGCGATTTCGATTTCGCCTTCGCGGGTCAGCAGCTCGACAGTGCCCATTTCGCGCATGTACATGCGAACGGGATCGGTCGTGCGGCCGAACTCGGAGTCGACCGTCGACAGCGCGGCCTCCGCCTCCTCTTCGGCTTCGTCCTCGGAGGCGACGACCGGGGCGTTGTCGTTCATCAACAAGGCGTCGGCATCCGGGGCGGTTTCGTAGACCGAAATACCCATGTCGCCGAAGGTGCTGATGATGGTGTCGATGGTTTCGACGTCGATGACGTCGGCCGGCAAATGGTCGTTGATTTCGGCGTAGGTCAGAAACCCGCGCTCGCGCCCGAGCTTGATGAGTATTTTGACGCCGTTGCGCCGCGCCTCGAGCTCGGCTTCGCTACCGGCCGATTGCGAAAAATACGCGGCGTTGATCAGCGCTTTTTCCTTGGCCTTGGAACCGCGCCGCGCTTTGGGCGCAACGACTTCCGGGATCTTCAGCGCAGGCTCTTCGATTTCGATGTCCTCGACGATATCGTCGCCGACGACCGCCTCGTCGGACAGACCGATATCCGTCGACTCCAGTTCGTCGCCGATGTCGTCATCGGCATCGCTGGCGCGTGCTTTTTTGGCGCTCTTGGCCGAGGTTTTGGTGACCGTGGACTTTTTGGCCGCCGCCTTGGGCTTGGCTGTTGGCTTGGCTTTAGAGGCCGGAGCGGCTTTCGTGGCAGGCTTCCCGGCCTCGGCACTCGCCGACTTCACGGCCGCGGATTTGGCTTTGACCGGTTTTATGGATGAGCTTTGGCCAGAGTCCTGCGCGACCTGCTTGGCAGAGGATTTCTTGGCAGTCGCAGGCTGCGCCTCTGGGGATTTTTTAGCCACAGCGCCGACGGCAGATTGAACTTCCGACTTGGTTTTGGAGCCTTGTGGACCGGGGGTTTTTTCAGACATCAAAGCTCCTGTGCTAAATTCGATCGGTGAGCCACGGGCGCGTGCCAAGCAGCGCAACACACTGGCGTATCAGCAAGTGAACCCCCGATTATAATAGATTCACGCGCTGTTGTTTTAAAGTGATACGTTTTTGCGTCCAATATCGATACCTTTCTTGCGCAGTTTCGCTACCGAGACCGCTTTGTGCCAACCGGGCGAGTTCCTGACCGATCCAGGCGTCCCAGCATTGCTGCAAGGCCGCGTCGAGCTCGGTATCCAAATCGAGCTGCGCATCGAACTTTAAAGACTCCTGCGCAGCATACCCCACTTCAATAGAGTGACAAGTATCGCGGAAAAGTTCCAAAATACTCGCAACCGTCGGCGAATCCTGTGACTGCAAAGCAGCGATGACCAAGCTCAGGGCCAACTGCGCATCGGTCGCCTCGCCCTGGTTGCTCACGGTCGACCGATACTCGGCACAACGCTCGACCAGAGCAGGCGCAGCCAATAACAAAGCGGCGAGACGCCGCTCCGGCGGTGCGGCCCCGGCCCGCACCCGTGGCCTTGCCGGCCGCGGCGCATAGTGAACGTCGCCGCCATTTTTTCGTTTCAACCCCAACTGCTGCTCGAGCTCGGCCGGTGGCGTTTTCAAAGCCTCGGCCAGTGCCCGGATGAGCGCTACACGGTAGGCACTCGGCGGAATCTGCACCGCCACTTTGCGCAGCATACCGGTCGCGGCCGCGCGGCCTTCGACATCACCCAAGGGAAAACGCGCCTCCAGCTCCCGCAATAAAAACTGCGACAGGGGCTGAGCCTGCCGCACCAAGCCATCGAACGCCTCCACGCCCTGTTCCCGGATGAAAGAGTCGGGATCGTGGCCTTCGCTCAAAAAAATGAACTCTAGCCGGCGCTCCTCGCTGCAGTAGGCCAGACTGGCCTCCAGCGCCCGCCAAGCGGCTTTGCGGCCAGCGGTGTCGCCATCGAAGCAGAAGACGATCCGATCGGTATACCGCACGAGCTGCTGGAGATGTGCTGCAGTCACTGCGGTGCCAAGGGTCGCCACCGTATTGGCGAAGCTCCACTGCGCCAATGCCACGACGTCCATATACCCTTCGACCACCAAAACGAAACCTTGCTCCCGAATCGCGGGCCGGGCTTCGAATAAACCATACAGCTCCTGCCCCTTGGAGAACAAGGGCGTCTCGGGGGAGTTGAGGTATTTGGGCTCGCCGCCATCCAACACCCGCCCACCGAAACCGATCACGTCACCACGGCCATTCCGAATCGGAAACATGACGCGGTCGCGGAAACGGTCGTAGCGCCGGTCCGACGACTCGGCATTGATGACCAGCCCGGCTTCCCGTAGATCGGGCGACTGCTCGTAATCCTTAAAAACCTCCGCCAGGTTTTGCCAGCCGGCGGGTGCATAGCCCATGCCGAAACGCGCCGCGATGCGACCCGTCAGGCCACGGCGCTTGAGGTAAGCAATGGCGGCAGGCGCCTGCTTCAGGGCGTTTTTATAAAACTGCTGGGCCTGTTGCAAGGCGTCGAGCAGAAGACCGTTGCGCGAACGTGCGCTTTGCTGTTCGGGACTGGCTTGTTCCTGCGGCACCTGCAAACCGTGTTGCGTGGCCAGATGCTCGACTGCTTCCGGAAAAGGCAGGCCCATGTACTCCATCAAAAAGTTGATGGCGCTGCCGCTGACGCCGCAGCCGAAACAGTGGTAAAACTGTTTCGCCGGACTTACCGAAAAAGAGGGGGTTTTCTCTTTGTGAAAAGGACAGAGGCCAGAGAAATTAGCGCCGGCTTTCTTGAGCTGAACATAGCGGCCGACGATTTCGACCACATCGGTACGGTAGAGTAAATCCTGAATGAAACTATTCGGAATCATGCCGTCTCGCTCATGGCGTTATCGCCGGGATAGGGGCCAACAAGGAGCTCCGGCCGACGCGACATGCCGACATTTCAGGCGTGACAGCTCCCTAGCGCTGTAAAAGCTGCCGGGCCTGCGCCGAGACAGCCGCCATGTCGGCGCGCCCTGCGAGCCGGGGCTTGATCAGCGTCATGACCTTGCCGAGGTCGGCCAAGCCGACGGCACCCGCTTCGGCGATCGCCTGCCGTATGAGCGCTTCAACCTCGCTCAGCGACATTTGCACGGGCTGGTAGACAGATAAAACGCCGACCTCGAAGCGCTCGGCCGCCGCCGACTCGACTCGACCGGCGGCGTCGAACTGCACGGCCGACTCTTTACGCTGCTTGATGAGCTTTTCAATAATGGTCAATACCTGACCATCGTCGAGCTCGATGCGCTCATCGACTTCTTTTTGCTTGATCGCAGCAGTCAGTAGGCGAAGCGCAGAGAGCTTTTGCGGCTCCCGCGCTTTCATGGCGGCTTTGACGTCGTCGAGTATGCGAATTTTTAGAGTCATGCTTTGAATAGGCTGCGTCAACGGCTAGAAGCACCGCTAGAAGCCTGTCGTAGTTAAAGTCCGACAGGCTTCTATAAAAAAACGGCTCGATCAGTACATTTTTTTCGGCAGCATCTGGCTGCGCAGACGCTTGAAATGCCGCTTGACGGCAGCGGCTTGCAGACGCTTGCGCTTGGCTGTGGGCTTCTCGTAGAACTCGCCTGCGCGAAGTTGGGTCAGCAACCCGGTTTTTTCGATGGTACGCTTGAAACGCCGTAAAGCAACTTCAAAAGGCTCGTTTTCCTTGACACGAATCGTAGGCATGCGGTAAAAATTCCAAAATAAATTTCGCCGACGATTCGGCAAAGAATAACACTCTAGCATGGGTCGAGCTGCGGTTCAACCCCCCCTTTTAGGACTATCCAGCCTTCGCTTGAACAGCAAGCTCGCGTTTTTAGGTGGAAACGCTACTATTTTCACTAAACTGCCGTTGCCGCGCCCATTAACGCTCAGCTTCTGCTGGACCAGGGCAATAATCCGTTTATTGCCCATGCTTGCGCACCTTACACCGCAGCGCAAGCGGTCGCGTTAAATTTCATCATAACAATGATGGATAATAGTCCGGATACTTTTCTCTCATCTGTTGCTGCTTCTGCCCTTCCTCTAAATCTGTGCTTGTGCTGCCCACATCATGGCCGTCGCACTTGACTTGATATTTTAAATTAGCGTTATCGAGAGCGAACGGCTCATCAAAATTCTTGAAAGGGTTGCTTACACTATCATACTTATGCAAAGCATAACCAGCCAGCGCAAAACCACCTGCAAACGCCACCGGTGCAATAACCGGAGCAGCCGGAAGAGCGAGCACCGCAGCAACAGCCCCCAACGAAAACATCAAGCCTGCAGAAACGGCTGCAACGGTTCCTAAAGCAAAATTCTTTACAGCATTAATTTTTGACTCATACAACTTAATCTGTTTTTTTAGCAAATCAATATCGGACTGTAAGCCTTCTAATTTCTCAGCTCTATCAATAAAGCCTGGGTTACTAATTAGCACGTTTTTTCTCTCTTCTGTTTGCCTCAGCGCACCTTCGAGAATTTTAGCTGTTTTTTTAAAAGTTTCTCTATTTTGCTTGTACTGCTTGACCAGTCGAAAAGCCGCCGCCATGGGTTTGTCAAAAATATTTTCACTGACAGCAACAAAAGGCATGGCTAAGCCATGGGAAACGGAAACCATATTGATACTCATGCTAATTTACTTCCTCACAAATCTTCGGTTGAAAAAAACTACAAAAAATCGATTACTTTCAGGCTTAATTATTTAATAAATCAAAAAATTATTGATTTATTAAATCCTGCATATTCTGTCGCAGTCTAGCGATGCGCTCGGCGAGGAGCCGCAGCTGCTGGAGCACATCGTTCGCACTAAACGCACTGCCGTAAATACGCTGAACAAGGACGAGATCCGGGGTGTGGCCGGCCAAACCGAAATAGATCGGATAAGGGCTGCTGCGTAACAGAGAAACGTTCGAATCGAGCGCCGCACTCATGGCTTCCAGGCCATCGTCGACCCCTAAAGGCATAACGTCGACCATCATATCCACCCAGGAAACGCCCGCAGCGGCGCCTGAATCGACCTTGAACGATAGACCGTCGATGCTATAACTACCCTCAGTGGTTTGCTGTTCGCAAAGACGGGCCAAATCGGCTTGGAGCAAATCGAACTGCTGTGCATCCACGGTTAGTCTTTTGGGTGGTCAATAATAAAATTAGTCTCGCGCCCGGGTTAAAAGTTCCATTTATTTTAAGCGAATCGGCCCAACGGCCGCTCAAGACTACAGATTGACAACGAGCAACTCATGCTCAGTTTATGAGGTCGCTATTTTTTCTATGGGAAGCCACGGGAAGTGTTTCAGTGCCTGTTAGACGCTACATCGATTATAGCGCTGAACGGGCTCTGATTGAGCCACGGGAACGAACCTCAGTGTAAGTTAATTCATAAAAGTTCTCTAAAAAATCACCGTAAGAGATTGTTATTTCGTTGACCGAGTCCCATGGATTAGACAAAATTATTTGTTCGATATTCGGTTGAACCTTTAGAATTGCGTACGCATGATTGGCATGGAGGCTCTTACCATCACCTTTGCCGCATGCGGCAACAGCTATTGTAGTACGAGGTGATTTGCTGATTTTTAACAATGCCCGCATTGCATCGAATTCTTGCGATTTTTTCAACGTCCAACCAAAACTATAAACTTGAAGGTCTGGAAACAGCACCTTCAATGCTTTATCCGCATAACTTCCACGATCAAGTGCGGCTGTAGTATCAAAGCTCTTAATACTATCCGTTGCAACAACGCTATCCATACTATGAACGCTAGCAGTATCGTCCGTTTCTTGGGTTATTTTAAGCAACTGTCCAAAAGCAGCTTCCAATAACCTAACCCCCAAACACCCTTCAACCCCAGTTTTGTCGTCGTTTATGCGATTTGTTACGCGGTTTAAGATACTAGCTTCTAAAACAATAGGTTTTTCTTTTCCATCCAGAACAAAATTAAACTTAACGATATTAGAATCGGCGGGCTCAATAATTCTTATTATTGAAACCGGATCATTGTAAATCGCTGCTTTCAGCGCAGCAAGAAGAGTGCAGTCGCCAATATTTTTCTGCCGAAAATCGGATTTTTGAATTCCCTGAGGAAAAAGCTTAAGCAGTAATCTTGCTTTTTTTGCATCAAGACGCTGAGGGTTTTTGGAATGGTCCACATAGAAAAAACGATTAGTATTTTTGTATTCAAAAATTTCACCAACTTTAATTTCTGAATATTTAATGTGAAGCTTTACCGCTTCAATAAATATCTGATACTTTTCATCCTCTGAAAGACTTGACCGATCGACGGCATTAGTAAGACAATTAATTACTTCATCATTAATATGAAAAATATCACTTGACAACAAAATTTTTGTTTTTAAAGAAATTTCCAGCTTAGGAAAATTTAGAAAAACACGCAACCCCTCCTCAAAACCAGAAAGATCGGCAGTAACACGGCAATCCATGATCTTTTCTTTAAGAAAACGAGAGGCATCTTCTTCTAAATTCGCAGTTATAGCGCCCAGAGATATCAGTAGCTCGACATTTTTTTTATAGCCATTTTCAAGAGCATACTTCAAAGCGGTTTTGCCTTCTTTGTCAACTGCGTTGATACCAACCCCGCGTCCACCAGCTTCAATCAAAGCTTGCGTTGCATTGTAAGCGCGAACTTTGTTACTTAACTTTTGGGCGACATGCAGCGGCGTGCATCCTACGCGCCTATTTAAATATTCTGAGCGGGGCTCTTCTTGACCCATCACGGCTACAGATACTTCCGCCTCAATTTCTTCATTCAAAGGTATTGAATGTTTTTTCAAAAACTTCAGACTTTTTGTCAAAATTTCCTTATTAGATACACTTTCTACCAGAAGATGTGGCAAGCAATTTATATCGCCAGCGAGCTCTGGAAAAGCGGTCTTGAGCATGGCGCTTATATCACAATATGCTTTAGACGCTAATTCTTCTTCAACATTACCGACACCAGATAAAAGGTAATCCTTTATCTTGTCTTCCAACCCAGATGAATCTATTTCTTCAGAACCAGGAATAGAGACTATTATTTTATGCTCTGCTTTTTTTTGAAGCTTCTCCACATGTCTTATTACAGCGTTCTTATACCCCCCTTCTTCTAATTTACCACGCGCGAAAGACTCAATAAGATCATACGGTTGTTCTTGACCAAAGGGTTGGGCAGCTTTAAGCTTTCCAAGCAAACAAAGGGCCAATTTAATTTTTTCTGCGGGCTTAACCGAAGAAGACTCAATAGAAACCAGGGTTTGTTTTATGCTTTCGAACACATATTCCGCATCCGAGCTATTGTTGATATCTTTAAAATAAGATTTTTTCAACAAAATCCGGATTTCGCGATAGCCATTCCCCTGAAAAAGGAGATTTTTTATTTGGTCTACTGAATCCCTATCGATCGGCAATTTTTCATGTCTAGATAATTGAGGCACAAATGGCAATCGAATTTCAGAAAACACTGAAGAAAGCCGACTAAACATTTTTTTCCTTTGGAAAATTTAAGTTAAGACACAAACCATTGATCGGAGCAGCACGCGGGAAACTACTGACACTAGACACTTGGCGTGACCCTACCTTTTATGTAGTCTCGACTTTACGAAGTTAGTTCCAAAAAATTCTTAAAAAGTGGGCTTTTGTTACCGGCTCACATACTCCGCGCCGCTGCCGCGCCGCTGGCCCAGGCCCACTGAAAGTTATAACCGCCGAGCCAGCCGGTGACATCGACCACTTCACCGATAAAATACAAGCCGGGCTGTTGCAGTGCCTCCATGGTTTTGCCGTTCAAGGCACGGGTATCGACGCCGCCGCCAGTCACTTCAGCCTTGCGGTAGCCTTCGGTGCCCTGCGGTAAAACGCTCCAGCGCTGCAGCCCGGCAGCCAGTGCCTGCAAGTCTTTGTTGCCGAGTTCGGCGCATTTTCGGCTGCCCATCCCAGGATGCTGGCGCTCGAGCCAGGTATCCGCCACGCGCCTTGGCAAATACTCGCCCAGCACGGTATTGAGTTGCGACTTGCTGGTGTTTTTCGCGTCCAGCAGTGTTTGCGCCAAATCGAGCGCCGGCGCCAGATCGATGGTCAGCGATAGGCCGGGGCGCCAGAAGCTCGAAATCTGGAGAATCGCCGGCCCGCTCAAGCCACGGTGGGTAAACAGCAAGTCTTCGTCGAACGACGCGCCCGCCGATTCGATACCAACCGGTAGAGCGACGCCCGCCAGACCAACGAAAGCCGCCCAGGTGTGGCTATCGAAGGTCAGCGGCACCAGCGCAGGGTAAGTCGGCACGATGCCAAGGCCGAACTGCCGGGCGATCCGGTAGCCGAAATCGGTAGCGCCGATCTTCGGAATCGACAGGCCGCCAGTGGCGATGACCAGGCGTGGGGCCTGCAGGACCTCCCGATTGGTGTGGAGCGTGTAGACGCCCGCACAGAACTCGACGGCGTCGACCGTACAAGGTCGGTGCGATTGTACCTGGCCAGCCTCGCATTCGGCGACCAGCATGGCAATGATGTCTTCGGCACTGCGGTCGCAGAACAGTTGGCCCTTGTGCTTTTCGTGGTGAGGAATACGGTGCTTGCGCATCAGCTCCAAAAAATCCTGCGGGGTATAGGCGGCCAGCGCCGATTTGCAGAAATGCGGGTTCTGCGACAGAAAGTTAGCCGGCTTGGTGTGGAGGTTCGTGAAATTGCACCGCCCGCCGCCCGAGATGCGGATTTTCTCGGCCAAGCGCTCGCTGTGATCCACCAAAGCCACCCGCAGGCCACGCTGGCCGGCCAGCCCGGCGCACATCAGGCCGGCCGCGCCCGCGCCGATGACGATAGCGTCGTAGGCCAGTGTGCTCATGCAGCCGAAAGGGCGGGTCGGTGTGGGCATAGCGGGTTCCGAAACGATTCGATGGGAAGGTAGTGTAGCGAAGCTGGGGCGCAACGGTATCCGGGCAAGCGGCTGTTCGCGGCATGCGACAATCGGGGCCCCACTCTTTCGTCGAAACACCATGCCGCATAACGTTCTCGGAATCGAAAGCTCCTGCGACGAAACCGGTATCGCCATCGTTGATACGGCCGGTCGCCTGCGCGGCCAGAGCTTGTTTTCGCAAATCGATCTGCATCGCGCCTACGGCGGCGTGGTGCCCGAGCTGGCTTCGCGCGACCACATCAGGCGGTTCATACCGCTGCTGGACGAAGCGCTGGCGAATGCCGCCATGCGCCTAGACGATATTGACGCGATTGCCGTGACGACCGGCCCGGGCCTGCCCGGCGCCTTGCTGGCGGGCGCGTGTTTCGCCTACGGCCTGGCGTTCGCGCGGCGGCTGCCGGTCATCGACGTGCATCACCTCGAAGGACATCTGCTGTCGCCACTCTTGTCCGCCGAGCCACCGGCGTTTCCTTTCACGGCCTTATTGGTGTCCGGCGGGCACACGCAGTTACTGGCGGCCGAAGCACTCGGCGACTATCGCCTGCTGGGCGAAACGCTCGACGATGCGGCCGGCGAGGCGTTCGACAAAACCGCCAAACTGATGGGCCTGCCTTACCCGGGCGGCCCGGCCCTGGCGGCGCTGGCCGAACACGGCGATGCGACACGGTTTGCCCTGCCCCGGCCGATGCTCAGGTCAGGCGACTTGAGCTTCAGCTTCTCGGGCTTGAAAACCGCCGTGCTGACCACACTGCTGAAGCTTTGCGGACACGACACGCCACCAGACGATTTTGCCTTGTCGGCGCAGGACCAGGCTGACCTGGCTGCCAGCTTCCAGGCAGCGGCCACCGATGTGTTGATCGAAAAATCGCTGCGCGCGCTGCAACAGACCGGGCACCAGCGCCTGGTCGTGGCCGGCGGCGTAGGCGCCAACCGGCGCCTGCGCGAACACCTGCAAGCCAGGGTGGCCACAGTCGGCGCGAAGGTATACTTTCCGGCAATGCAATTCTGCACCGACAACGGCGCAATGATCGCGCTGGCCGGCGCGCTGCGGCTGCAGCGGGAGCCGGCGCTGCTGCAGACGCATGATTACGCGATCAAGATCCATCCGCGCTGGATGCTGCCAGGCGCGGCGTGACGGCCGGGGTCATTGCCGCAGTGTCTCGAAAATCCGTTGCACCGCTGCACGGCCCGTATTGTTTTGCACTGTTTCCGGTACGAGGTGGCGGGGTATGAAAGGATGTCGATCACAGCAGGGGATCGGGAAGTTGACTTCGAGCCAGACATTGTCGAGACCATGAGATTGAATCCATGAAAAACAATCTTTCATTCTCCCGATACTGCGACTGGCTTGGAAAACAAGAATTAACGATATGCTTTTTAACGGCAGAAATACCGATGCTATTTCCTGCCGCCCCGTTCGGTGCTCAAGGCGCCAGCCGCTGCACGGCCCACCCCCCCGCCGGCTCGCGCAGGTAAGCCAGGCGGTCGTGCAGACGGGATGGCCGGCCCTGCCAGAACTCCACATAATCCGCCTGCAAACGGTACCCGCCCCAATGCGGCGGCCGTTCGGGATGCGCACCGCAACGATCCCGGGCCGCCTGCAAGGCATCGTCCAACACGCTCCGGTCGGCGATCGTCCGGCTTTGCGGCGACGCCCAGGCGCCCAGTCGGCTGTCGAGCGGCCGGGACTGGTAATACGCGTCGGACAGCGGCTCGGGCAGCTTGTCGACCCGGCCCTCGACGCGCACCTGACGCTCCAGCTCGGCCCAGTAAAACAGCACCGATGCCTGCGCGTTATGCGCCAGTTCGCGGCCTTTGCGACTGTCATAGTTGGTGAAAAAACTGATTCCCTCGGGGTCCAGGCCTTTGATGAGCACGATCCGACAGGACGGCCGCCCATCGGCAGACACGGTCGCGAGCGCCATCGCATTCGGCTCGGGCAGTTGCGCCTGCAAAGCTTCGGCCAGCCAGCGTTCGAGCTGGACCAGCGGGTCGGCGGCCAGGTCGGCCTCGTCCAAATGGGCGAGACGGTAGGTTTTTCGCAAATCGGCGAGATTCATAAGGAACTTTTCCGGTTAAATAGACACTCATTATCAATAAAAGCAGATTTTGCACGCAAATGAGCGCTCTCGAGAGCTTGGAATTACTGGAAGTGGGCTTGGGCTCGACACAGGTCGCGACGCCGCTGCCGGGTTGGCACGCCCATGAAGAACAGAACCTTTTGGTCATCGAGTCGGCCCCTTTCGTGCAGCTCGACGATTGTAACGCCCTCTACATCGAGGAAATGCTTAACCTAAACCTGATTCGCCCCTGCATCGAAAGCGAGCGGATCGTTTGCCGGGCCAACGGCAACCTATTTCTGCAATGGGCGTATGCCGCCGATCAGTTTCACGACAATGTCTGGTCAAAGCTCGAAAAAACCTTTAGGCTCTACAAGCAGGGCGACCTGGACGGTTTTCTGAGGCCGGCGATCGATGGCACGCGGCGACGCCTCGAAAAGCCGGCCTTACAGCCTCTGTTGCAGGCGATCGAAGAGATGCAGCGGCATCCGGTTCTGGCTCACCGGGTGGTCTACGATGCGGCCGACCAGGTGGCGATTCTGTTCGGCGACGAGGACACGCCGCTCTTCATGAGCCTGGACGCCGCTTTTCAGGTATTGGAACTGGTGTGTCCCATCGATTTCGCCGTCACGGCCAACGCCCTGACGGTTTTTCAAAGCGAGCTGCTTTTCCAGTGCGCCGATTTGCGCTGTTTGCCGCACAACTGCCGGCTCGGACTCGACAGCCAGATGGAGCTCATGATGCTGAAAATGGCCATTCCCGCCGGCCTGGATCACGACGGTTTATTCGACGAAGTCGTGAGCTTGCTGGCCAGCGCACAGACCTGCCAGCAAGCGCTGCAGGGTGCATTACGAGACGGGCTGCAGGACCGGCCGTTGTACGTCGCTCAAGGATGATGACCGATGCCTAATTTAAAGTTGCCGCGCTTAAATTTAAATATCCCGCCCCCGGCCATCGATGCACGGTCATCGACCGATCAGGTATTGGGCAAAACCGTCCTTCAGGAACGGGTCGAGCACAAGCTGGTCCGCCAACGGCTGCTGCGGGCCGAGATTCGCGAACAGCACGCAGCAGCGCGCCTCCGCGTCACGCAGCAGTTGCTGGCAGGGGCGGTCGGTTACAGCGGCCAGGCGGCCAGTATGGCTGGCGAACTGTCTGCGGACGGACACCATTACGCAAGCGAAGCAGCCCACCACGAACATGTGCGGATGGCCGTCGGCGCGGCGCTCGGGGCGATCAACGCTTACAGAAAGAACGATCCCAAACGCATCGACAGCCTGAAAACCTCCTTATCGAAGGGGGTCGACGACGCCCTGTATTTGGTGAGGGCCGACGAGCCGCCGGGCGATCAACAGAACGATGGGCAGCGGCAGAATGGGCAGCAGAACGATGGGCAGCGGCATTCTGCGTTCGCGAGCCCGCAAACGGCCCCGGAAAGTCTCAAGCCAACGGCTTTCCCGGCCCGGCCTGGCATAAGCAAACTCCTGAAAAACCGTAAGCTCGCCAGCGAGCTGGTCAATGCGGGACAAAAAGACGGCGACCTCGGCCCACTGCTCCGCAAAACGCGGGGAGCGCTCCACCCGGTGCAGGCGGTGGCGCACTATCTCCAAGGCGCCTTGCCTGTCATCAGCTACCGTGAGCTGTTGAGCGGCATCCTCGAGCACGCCCGCCAGATTTTCGAGAGCCAAGCCGGCTGGGGCCAGCACCACGAGCACCATGTCGTGCTCGGTGGCACGGCTTACCGACAGAAATACGAGCCGGTCAGCTTCACCACGCCAGCCGCTTGAGCGCATGACGACCCCGCCCCGGCGTTTGGGCGTCAGTTGGCAGGCGACCCGCGACCCGCTGCCGGTGAATTGCTGGAAAACAGCCGTGTACGCCGAGGATGGCGAGCAGTCCTTGTTTTGCGCGTTGCGGCATGGGGCGCACGATGCTTACGACCTTGCCGACCCAGCGCAACGGGCCGCCACCAATCGGCAACGCATCGAAACCCTGATCCGTATCAGCGCCATGAGCTTTCCTGGCAGCTTACGCCCGGCTGCGGGCACACAGGACGGCAGGCCGATCGTCGAGCTGCCCATCGTCTCGGTGGCGCTGGGCGAAGGCTCGTCGGGCGACATGGAGGACATGCTGACCGTCAGCCAACGCCGCGAAAGCGAGATGCTGGACGCGCAAATGCGCGCTTACACGCCTTTCCGGTTCGGGTCAGACACCTTACTCGACGCTCGCCTCGACGACCGCGACGTTTACCTGCGCCCGACGATTTTGCCCTGGCGTCTGCACATACAGACGAGCGGCGAAACGAGCTTGTCGGTCAGCCGCAACCGCGATGCCGCGAATAACCGCCAAAGCCTGCACAGGCTGCGCGGCTTGCTGGAAGACACGCCCTCCCGCGCGCCGGATCACCACGCCCGCGCCGTGGCTCTGCTGGAGCAGGTCGCCTGTCTGCAAAACGGTGCGTATTCAGCCACGGGCAGCCCACGCGTGTCCTTGTCGCACAAGGAATTGGCATTACGCCTGCCGGCCATGATTTTGCTGCTGGCCCACGACCTCGGCGCGGTACCATGGTTCAACTGCGGCACCGGCAACGATGCCACCGCAGCCCTGGACACCGAGCTGCATGCGCTGGCCGTTTTTTTGCATCAACACCCGGCGGCGGTTCAGACGCTGAGCTACGCAAAACCATCCTGGGCCGAGCACCGCAAGGCATTCGCCGGGAATGGGTTTCGAGAAACCATCGACAAACTGAATCAAGGCGTCGTCACCAAGCGCGGCGGTGGCGACTGATATGATGAGCGGATGCGCGGCACCAACTCATCCCTCAAACATCGCAAGTTTTCGGCCCCCTCTGCTGATGCAGCCCTGATCGACAGCTTTTGCGATTCGATCTGGCTGGAAGACGGCCTCGCCCCCAAAACGCTCGAAGCCTACCGCCTCGACCTTCGCAAGCTCGACGCTTTTTTGAGCCTGCGCAACGCGCACCTGGCAACCGCGACCGCCGAGGACCTGCACGGCTTCGTCGGCAGCCTGCAGGCCGACAAAGCCACCTCGCTGAACCGGCGGCTCTCCAGTATCAAACGGTTTTATCGCTGGCTGCTGCGTGAGCGGCTGGTCGCACAAAACCCGACCGTCAAGCTGCGGACCGCCCGCCAGGCGCCCCGACGCCCCAAAACCTTATCCGAAGACGCCGTCACCGACCTGCTGGCCGCCCCGGCCGACGACACGCCGCTGGGCCTGCGCGACCGCGCCATGCTCGAAGTGCTGTATGCGACGGGCCTGCGCGTCAGCGAACTGATCGGCCTGGAGCGCCGCAATGTCGACCTGGCGACCGGGGTCCTGAAAGTGCTCGGGAAGGGCGGCAAGGAGCGCCTGGTGCCGCTGGGCGAACCGGCGGTTCAGGCAACCAGCCGGTATCTCGAACAGGCGCGTGTGCTACTGGCCGACCCGAAAACCGGGGATGCGCTGTTTTTGAATCACCGCGGGCAAGCCATGACGCGCCAGGCGTTCTGGCTGATCATAAAACAGCATGCCCGGCACGCCGGCATCGACCAACCGATCAGCCCGCATGTGCTGCGCCATGCTTTTGCCACGCACCTGCTCAACCACGGCGCCGACCTGCGGGTCGTGCAGCTTCTGTTGGGTCATGCGGACATCGGCACCACGCAGATTTATACCCACGTGGCACAGGAAAGACTGAAAACGGTTATTCGGACACACCACCCACGGGGGTGAGACTCCGGGCTGCCGAGCGCAGGCGGCGCAGGCCGAATGGGCAGCGCGCCGCGCCGGCTTCAAGCGACGAGGAACAGCGGTGATACCTTGTCTGACGTAGGCTGAGATTCTAGATCGCAGCCTTTACGTATGTCTTGATCCAAATTGACGATTGCATAAGTGTCTTCATCGGTACCTGATTTCAAATGAAAACCTGATGATTTAGTGCCATCGTCATGTCCATGAACCAGCGTTTTGACGCCCATTTCTTTAAAAGGCAACTCATTTTCTTCATATTCAACGAATATAGGATTACGGCCAGCATCAAGTACAAAACTACCATTTTCATCCAACTCAAAGTGCCTTTTCCAAAAAAACGACTTGTTTTGGTCTCCCGCCAGGAATTTTTCTACTTCATCACCCACAGTAGAATTTTTAAAACAATCAATTATATAATCCCTATAAAGTTTATTGGCTTTGTCTACAAAACCCGGAAGCGTTTCTCTATCCAGCTCGTCATATTTTATTATATTAAGCTCGCTATTTACCGGAATACCTTCATTTTTTACTGAACGCCTCCCTTTAAATGAATACCAGGGTCGCCCGTTATTTTTTTTATCAGACTGATTTTTATCATTTTCTAGATTTTTTGTATTTTTATTATTGATTAGATTAATCAAGGATTTGATGTGTTCGCTATCTATAGGAGCATGCGTGTAGAGGGTACTAGTGTCTGGATCGTAATGCATCAGCTTGGAGTTACTCAAATAATCTTTATACCGTTGGACGAGCTCTTCTCTGGCTTCCATATCGGTTTCGGTGAGTTTTAATGCGACCCACAAGGAAACTGCTTGGCCAGGACCAAGCGTGCCAAAGACTTCGGTAAGACGTTCTTCGCCGAAAGCACGCTCAATTTTTCCATTTAAAAGCGGTTCTATAACATCGTGGTCATGATTAGAGGCAATTCGCACTATTCTACCAAGAGTGTCCCCGGTTAATTTTTCCAAAATTTCGAGAGTAATCTGGTCCGATAAACCGCGATCACCCAAAACGTCACCAATTAATACAAGCTGCCTATCCCCACCGATCCACTTAATTCTACTTATCGCCCGTCTCAACTCACTGACGAGATTCGAGATTTCGCGAAGAACTTGAGAAAAATCCGTTTTATGTTTTTCACGTTCAGCTTCAGTTGAATGTATGATGAATTCTATCAAGTTATTAGGCAAATTATTTCGCTCGTCTTTCATCAACTCCGCAAAACGCTTGGCATCCTCTTCCGGCATGTAAATCAATTTAGCTGCAAGCAGAGTCTCGACCAGCTTATAGCAAGAGCCGTGCAGATCGCCCAAAGCAAGCGTTTTTGCAGTTCGTAAATCAGTGCAGCCAGTTCTGCTCAGACAACTAAATTTATATGGAATATCCATTCCAGGAACAGAGAGCGGGCCTACCTTATCCACACTCGCCACCACGCGCGCGGGGGAGGTTTCCGAACCAGGATCATCAAAACCAGCAACAGCATCTGGAATGTCGAATTCATCACCATCCCCGGCGTTCGAATTGTTGTCATCTTCGCTACCTTTCCGAGGCGAAACAGGAGAATTCGCTGGACTGCCTCCTGCCTCACTCCCGCTGACCGAAAAAACCTCGTCGTCTACATAATCTGAATCTGAATCAATTGCATCACCATGAGGGACAAAACTCGTAAACACTCCCGGAGTCGACGGCTGCTCAAAGTCAACAGGGTTGGGCGTTATTGGTGATTGCTCTTCTTCATTTGTTCGCTCTGGCGCCGTGGCTGCAGGCAAACCTTTCACGGCTTGCAACAAGGCCACCTTAAAACCGCTCAACAAATGAAGAATTTGTTCCTCAGAAAGCTCCTGACCCGAGAAATACTCCAATTCCGTCGATTCTTTTTCTCCAGGAATCACGTCATCGAAAAACTGCCAACTGTCTCCACCTACGGGTTTAAAAACCAGAACTTTTTCCTTATCTCCATCACCTGTAAACGTCACACAAAAAGCTTTTCTGGCGTCCAAAAACGCTTTAATCTCATTCTCTTGCTCATCTTTTGTTGTAATTTCTTCGATCTGTAGAGGAGCAGGATCATTCAGCACTTTTTTCCGTATAAATTTATGGCGCAGTTCTCGAACAGCATCATCAAGATAATTTTTAAAAAAATCCCCTGTTAACTCGGCCAGTATTTTCTTAATAGAATGCGTGGCCTCTAATTTATCGACGATTGAAGGGCTGGCAAAAACGTTCAAGGAACCTATTATGTTTGCCACCGCTAGTTTTTCATTTTCCTTGAGGGATGAATGGTTTGTATCCATATGCAGAGAATTTAAAGACAAGTCCTCAGAATAATATCCATTTTCAGCCTGAAAACCGAGCGAATTCATCAGATGCCGGCTCAAAACAACCTCGTTAGGTGTACCCTCTTCAAAGCGACTCCCGAAGACTTCTTGAAAACTACGGTAAGCATTTAAATTCGAATTACATTCCAACGCTACTTTCTCTTGGGGAGTTGTTTCAAAACTGTCATCGATTTTTTTCTTTATTCCTTCTAACAAGCTTCTAGCGTCACAAACCAATGATTGGACACGGTCTTGAACCATTTTCTGGGTTTCTTTAAAGTCTTCTTCCTTGAGTTTGTTAAATGGATCTTGAAGCCGCTCGATACCGATTAGAGGAGCGTTTCGAATCATTTCCTCTACTTTTGAACCCAAGTCCGCCAATACTTGCGGGGCGGAGGACTGACCCAAACTCGCAAAGCTTTGTGTTTGCTCAGCCAGATCGGTTTCCAGCGGCGACAGATGCCTGTCGACCGCTGCTTTGCACAGGCGTTCGTAAGCAGGTTTATTTACGGCATAAGCAATATTGTTGACTTCATTGCTATCGATGTCTTCCCAGCCACCATCAGCAAGGTCTTGCATCGCAATACCGTTTTCGGAGTTCACAGCTTCAAGCGACACACGGAGAATGTGTTTAGCCAATTGATATACTTTCGACGCCGGGGCGTGTTGGTCCGCGCCTTCGCGAAGTGCAACTTCCGCCAATTGGTCCATGAATCGAAAGTCTTTTTCCGAAAGCTTTTCAAAGGCTAGTCGAAGCCAATTTCCAGGAATAGGATCGTTTTCATTCAAAGCAATATCTAGATCTAAAATTTTTACGACATTTCTGAAAATTTGGTAGCCTGTTTCGGTTGAACTCACACTTTGCGTTGCTTCCAGTTTTTTTAATTCCTTATCTCTGAAAGCAAAAACAGAATTTCTGGTTGCTTTTAGATTTTTTGGCACATCTCCCGCCGGGTGAAAAAACCAATCGATGTTGTGACTCACGCCGCCAAGCCTTATAACGCGCTCAGGATCGAAAAGGCGATCGATATGGCTTACGTCTTCAGAATCCTGCGTATCGTTTTTGAGAATAGGCAACGCCAAGGGATTAGCGAAATAATTAAATGTTTCCATACTGATATTATGGTTGGCATTTTTTATCAAATCGTCACGCACATCACTTACAGGAACATAAGGTTTTTTAAGGAAGTTTGCCGCATAACGAGCAATCTTATCCGGCATTCTAAAAGAATTGGTCAAAAGGATTTTTAGTGCCTTTTCGCGCAAATGGCGTGGGCGATTTTTCCCGGGTGCAATCCAGTTATTGCAGAACCTTCTAAATCGGTAAAACCTAACATCCAGACTGGCGTTTAAAGGCGCACTTGTCAGTATGCCATTGCCATCATTGTGCGTATTTTTTTTCAACCACTGATGTTTAACAAACAAACTTTCGACAGATGAGTCGTTCACGACAGAGGTTTCGTTCACACTTGCTGCCAGCGCCCATTCAGCACCGGCAAAGCAGCGAACCCTCACCGGCTTTACAACGCCCGGAATGTTGTATGCATACTGTGAAAGCTGTAGTGGCCACTCTTCTAGAACTTTTTTATCTAAGAGGCCATCAGAAAAATTTGGCCCCGAGGGATCGGCCCAATCGGCAATCTCTGCTAATTTCTTCTCGAAATCATCTGCATTTTTTAGAAAACTGGCTTTTACCGTTAAACAGTCTTCTGGGGACAGCTGTCTGTTTTTCCCAATCAACTCGACACAGTCAAGTTCGTGTGCCAAGTTCAGCGGCTGGTGTAAGCTGTGCAAAAAATCGTCGCCTAGATCGCTGGTATCCTCGAATTTCATGAGCATCATTTTAAATTTGATCAGCTCATCGACTAACTCAGCGTATGCGTTTTTAGCTTCTTCTTGGATACGACTACGCTCCTCCGGTATTGAGCATTCATCTAAATCATTTTTAAACAATGTTAAATCCTGGAAACTCTGGCTGAGGCGCTCCGAGATTTGACCGTTGAGGCTTGTAATAACATGCGCGCTCATTTGACGAGCGATTGTTTTATTATGATTTTGAATCAGTTTTTTTAGATGTGGATCCTCAGCCTTTTTACTGCCGTTTATATAATAACGGGGGGCTGAAAATGCTAGGCTAATATTTTTAAAAAAAGAATTCATGTAATTAAACCTTATCTGCAATTTTTTAAAATTTCAAAAAATCGAAAAATGACGCGCATTTTTTTCATGTGGCTAGAAATGCAACCAGAGAAATCATTTTTTATTTAGATAAAAATGGCGAAACGAAATCGGAAAAAACTTAGAACAGAGTTTATTTTTTTCCTAACAAACCCTTGACTTTTTCTTCTAACGCCTCGTAGGACTCAATTATCCGAACGCATAGATCATTACCAGCAAGACCCAAGCTTTTCAAGTCTTTAATAGCCAGACCAATCGAGGAAGACAGCCGACCAAGCTCATCTTGGCCTCCAGAGAAACTATTAATTTCTCTCTTTAAATCAGAAAGCGATTCATAGTACGTATTCAACACTATAGAATCATAAAACCCCACCGAAGCTGCGAACTCAGCTTCATAGCCAAGCAGTTTTGTTTTGTTGCTTATTTTTTTAAACCATTCACTTTTGAAACCTTCCAACTCTTTTTTGCCATTCTTAGCACGCTCAATTAGCGCCTTAAGCCCTTGACCCTGTAAGATTTTTTTCTTTTCTCTCCATAAATCACGTATATTTGCAATACTTTTTTGCAAAACCCCTTCAACATAATCTTGAATTTTGTATTGTTCTTTTGAGAAAACAGGCTCGAAAATTTCGCAAAATACGGCATCTGGAACAGCCTCCCCGTTTAAATGTCTGGCGTTACCATTTTCTAAGCATCTTGACAGCCTTTGCATTATTTCTTTCCCTGGGGGATCGACCGACTTGCCGACGATAAAAGCCACTTCCAAAAATGCTTTCAGCGTTTGATAAGTGTCGCTTGAAAGTGGCGAATCGCTTTGCTCGATGACTTTACGTAACAGGGCAAGATTATCTGCGACAATATTTTCATACGTTTTAAAAAACCATCCTTGAACGTACGAAGCATTTATTTTTTGTTCTTGTTTCACGCCAAACGCTTTGAGCCTGGCGATGCCAACGTCATCCATGCTAAAAACGGCTCTAGCCAAGCTTTGCAATTCCAGATTGTCTTTTGCGTTAATCAAAAGGTGATCGATCATTTGAAATGGATGGGGAGAGCCATCCCTTAAATCAGTCGACGAAAATATCCGTTCATACTGGGTTTCCGGATCGATATTTCTTCCGCCATCTCTGGATATGCCGATGGGCAGCCGGTTGGCAAAGTAATTACAAACCTCCGCTGAGACCTCAGGCTTACGAACCCCCTTAAATATTTGGTCCATCTCAACATAAGGGCTCTTCATTAAACTCAAAAGTACAGGCGCTGTCGCTGTTCGAGACATTGCCTGAGGGTTGATGAGCACAAGCCTCACCGCTTTTTTTCGAATATGTCGCGGCCGCGGTTCAAGAAGCCACCTGGTAACAAAGTTATCCCACTTAAGCGCTTTAAAACCGGAAGATTTTTCAGAAAACGTCAGGCCTGGCGGCTTTAAATTTTCGTCTTTATTATAAATATTTTCGAATTTTTTCGGTTTTCTACTGTAATGCGACTCGGCCAAACCACGAAAGATTTCAGACTCAACCATCTCTTGCGAAGAAAACAAAGGCTTTAGTTCGTTATCGTTACCATCCTGCAGCGCCAACGGCCAGTCTCCCGTAGAGACACCTGGGCATAAAGCAGCCTCTTCAGCACCGCCGGCCAACGGCCTATTCAAGTCCATGAATTCGCGCAGAGCGTCTTGGACGTTGCCGATTTGCCGTAAAAAACTCATTTTGAGATCGTGCTTTTCCTGAGACAGCAAATTCCGGTTATGAGAAAATATGTCGAAATGCGTTTTGATGTCGGTCGTATCTTGCAAAGCGCACATGAAACGATCATCAAGTTTCTTCACGACATCATCGCTCATAAGCATCATTTTGTATTCTATGATGCCAGCGACAATATCTTCGAATGCTTGCGCGGTGTCATCTTGAAGGCTTTCCCTGGCGGGAGGCTCGTTTTTTGCCAACGCCGCGCGAATTTCTTTGAATTTGTGCCGAGCCGTAGAAATGTTCACTTCCAGAGATTGCAGCCGATGCGCTATCTTTTCAAAACTCTCCCGATGCCATTTGCCCGTTACAAAACTTTCATGGATCTGCCGCAAACGTTCTGGACGCACCCCTTTCACCGACGGCGCCACCGGCGCATCGTCCGGCAAACTGCCTACAGACATTACAGGCAGCTTGGATGCACGGACTAGCCAGCCAGGAAAATAGCTCATGGTCGAGGATTCATTTGATACCTTATTGTTTTTATGTGGCATATTTTCGAAGAAAGTTCACTCGCCGACGCTTTTTTTGAAAAATCAACGTATGCCGCTGTGTTTTGCCCATTTCGCAGGCAAAATGGCGCTTTGGCTTGCGCTGTCGACACTATGTTTTTTTTCTTGGACTGGCTGCCGACGGGCTGCATTTTGCTGGGCTATCTGCTGGGCTCGCTGTCATTCGGTGTGGTGGTATCGCGCGTGCTGGGGCTGGCCGATCCGCGTAGCTACGGCTCGCATAATCCGGGCGCCACGAATGTCCTGCGCAGCGGGCACAAGGCGGCGGCGGGCCTTACCCTGGCTGGCGATGCCCTGAAAGGCTGGCTGGCGGTCTGGCTGACGATGCGTTTCACGGGCGCTGCGTCTGTGAGCGCGTGGGCTGGTTTGGCAGCCTTCATCGGCCACTTGTACCCGGTGTTTTTCCGTTTTCGCGGCGGCAAGGGTGTGGCCACGGCCCTGGGCGTGTTGCTGGCCTTGCAGCTCTGGCTGGGCCTGGCGACGGCCGCCATTTGGCTGGCAACGGCAATCGTTTTCCGCTACTCGTCGCTGGCCGCGCTGGTGGCTGCGATTGGCGCGATACCACTGGCTTATTTATGGATCGGCCCGGAGGCGCGACTGCTGGTCGTGGCGCTGATCGCCGCCTTGCTGATTTATCGCCATCGCACAAATATCGCCAATCTCCGGGCCGGCCGGGAAAGCAAGATCGGCCGCTGACGCTCGGCGGCCAAACCTCAGGCCAAGCGTGTATGGCCCTCGACAAAAAAACCAAGCGCTTTGCGGAACTTTTTTTAAAAAATTGGGCACTCAGTGTTTTCGAATCTTTCTCGGGGCATAAATCGTCCGAGAGGCGCCGCCAATCTTTTCTATCGAAAACGACGGCTGCGCCGCCCTGCCATCTTTTTAAAGGTTTCGCCATGCTACCACGCGTTGGTTCTTCCTCAGCCTCTCATTACGCCAGCACCAGTGCCCGTCAGCAGCCTGCCGAAGCATTCGATATCGCGGAGCTCGAAAACCTGACGCTCTCGGGTCACGAACTGCCGGATGGCGCCACTCGCCAACTGCTCGGCTGTCTCGACGATGCGCAGCAGCCGCTCGACCGGCGCGCGCTGGCGGCCGAGATTCTGGCGCGAGCACTGAACGACGACGGGAGTCATCAGTTTCGCGGACTGGAACAGGATAGCGATTTTTTCTGGCGCTTCGCCATCGAGCTGAGCATGGAGATGCCGTTCGGCGCAAGCCGCAACGATGTGCTGGCGCGTCGCCTGCGCGGCATGCTCGACGCCCAGAAATCAGGCGACACATTCACGATCGGCGCCGACACCTACGCGCGCACGCGGCTGGAGGACCACTGCCACAACCTCCGCGTCGGCGAAGTACAGCGCATAGAAGTCCAGCACAGCAAGGTCGACGCGGCTTACTCCGACAATTACGAGGAAGTGCTGCGGGCTCCTCGCATTGCAAGTGTGTATGCCAAGTCCGTGAGGAGTTTCGCCAACCCGATGCTGGAAGCGCGCATGCTCGCGACGCTGGGCGACCGCCCGCTGCCGACTTTCGCCGCCGCCAGCAGCGAAATCGAAAGTAGCCTGGCGCAGCCCCCCATGCCAGGGGACCAGGAAAAGCGCGCCCTGGCCCGGCAGGGCTTGAAGAGTGCGGGTCAGCACGATGAAACCCGACGTGTCTTACAGATCCTCTGGGGCTATCTGCGGCAAACCGAACCGCGCCTGCAGAGCAACCTGCTGACGTCGCTGCACAGCCAGCTCGCCGACATAGGCAGGACCCATGTTTGTGCGACAGGCATCACTGCGCGGCTGCTGCAGACCCCGCAGTGCATCGATCCGGACATGAACCCTTTCACCGACCAAATCAACCCAACGCACCTTCTCTCCGAAGTGGCCAATTTCGCAGCGAGGCACCGCAGCGAGTCGCCGAACCAGGCTGCAATCAGAGAGAACCTCGAGTGCCTGACAGAAAAGTACTTTCTGAGCGACCCCGAGGAAATCAACGAACTGAGTTTCCAATGCTTCCGCGAAGCCGCGCGGCAGGAATTCGTCGTGCTACGCGGCCTCGACCCCGCGATAGTCATGGAACTGATCGACAAAGACTATCGCCCCGGGTTCGAGACTGAAGATTTGCCCGACGACCCGCTGATGCTACCGCTGCAACGCGCCGTCTTGAACAGTGACAGCGCCGCGGTGCACAGGCTGATCGAAGAACAGGTGACAGCGCACGCCGCGAACGCCAGGCGGCAAAACAGCGAACAGGAGGCGATCATAGCGACCGTACTGTTTCAGAACGACAACTTACGCGTGCAGGTGGAGCAGCAGACGCAGTCGAACGTAGACCTGAGGGCCGCACTTACCAGAAAGCAAAGTCAAGTCGATGGGCTGCGCCAGCAAATCATTGACCTCGAAAATCGTTTGCAAGCCGGGACATCGGGGGCGCCAGCGCCGATTCGCATGACGCGCCCGGGCATGGAAGCGGCCCTGGAAGCTTGGATTGCGACCGAACAGCGGCATGGCAACCAAGCGAATGCAGAAACCGCCCGCAGACTCATCTTGGAGCATTTCGATGCCCCTCCCCCTTACTTGCCCAGTCTGAGCC
Organism: Burkholderiaceae bacterium; assembly: GCA_046318595.1. Lineage (GTDB taxonomy): Bacteria > Pseudomonadota > Gammaproteobacteria > Burkholderiales > Burkholderiaceae_B > DAITMV01. The sequence goes on from JBKCTV010000004.1 coordinate 29,821, forward strand.
TTTCCCGCTTAGGATTGAAGAGCCTTCCCGCCTGCATTGGCCAGCTTACGGCCTTGACGAGCTTAAAATGCGACAGAAACCAACTGACGAGCCTGCCGCCGGAAATCGGTCTACTTACAGCATTAAAGAAATTGAATTGTGACTACAACCAACTGACGAGCCTGCCGCCGGAAATACGCTCACTGACGGCGTTGACGATATTGAGTTTTTGGGGAAACCGACTGACGATTCTGCCACCGGCAATCTGTCTAATGACGGGGTTGACGGAATTGTGTTGTGGCTCAAACCTACTGACGAGCCTGCCGCCGGCAATCGGTCAATTGAGCGCCCTAAGAACACTATCTCTGAAAAAAAACCCCTTACGTTCATTACCCGATGAATTCCTAAACCTCAAGCACTTGAATCCAAACGAATCACTTTTAGATCAAAGCCAAATAGACGAGATGCAGGCTAGTGACGCAGTTAAGAATTTTTTGTACGAACAAGTTAGTCGAACTGGGAAACGTCCTCGCCTGGGGTGAGCAAACACAGCTAGGCCATTAAACCCGTTCTGTAAGCGTTCCGCCTTACAGCTTTGTGCGTTTTATCTAAAAAATGCAGGGCCGCGCAGCTTTTTAAGGTTTGCAGGCGAGCGTTTTTCGTCGACAGATTCTGTCGGTATTTCAGAAGCGTTTGGGTCATTGATCGAAAACCATCAGGCTCTCGCGCCAGCCGAGCACCCGCCCGGCGGCCCGCTCGCTGTCCTCGTGGCCTCCGTAAATCACCGTGCGGCGCATGGGGCGTCGCGCAAAGCCGGCAAATTTGTTCAGCGCCCCAAACCAGTCGGCCGCAAATGTGCTGCCGGACTTGATTTCGTAACAGTCGAGGCGCCCGGCGTGCTCCTGCAGCAAATCGATTTCATGACCGGCGTTGTCCCGCCAGAAATACAGACTGGCCGGTCGGCCCGCATTGAAGGCGCGTTTGACGAATTCGCCGACGATCCAGGTTTCGAATATTTGACCGCGCAGCGGATGGGTGGCCAGCACCGCCGGCGAGTGAATGCCGAGCAGCCAGCACATCAGGCCCGTATCGATGAAGTAAAGCTTCGGGGTTTTGACCAGCCGTTTGCCGAAGTTTTCGAAAAATGGCGGAACGCGCAGCAAGACATAGCTGGCTTCCAGAACCGACAGCCAGTCGCGTGCCGTCGTACTGCTGAGGCCCGCGTCGGCGCCGAGCGCCGTCAGATTCAGCAATTGACCAGAGCGCGCCGCCGCCAGCTTGAGGAAGCGCTGAAACTGATTGAGGTCGCGAATCCCGAGCAATTGCCGCACATCCCGTTCGACATAGGTATTGACGTAGTTCGCAAACCAGTCGGCCGGGTGCAATTCTCGACTGTACAAGGCCGGATAACCGCCGCTGAGTAAACTCTCATCCAAGTCCAACGGCAAACGGCCGGCAGCCGACAACTCCCGGCCGGCCAACGGTAGCAGCTCCACGCGGCCGACCCGGCCGGCGAGCGACTGGCTGATGTGCTGAAACAGCTCGAACTGCGCAGACCCGGTAACGACCACGTCGCCCATGACCTGACGCTCGTCCACCCAGCCCTGCAACCAGGAAAAGAGCGCCGGCACCCGTTGAATCTCGTCGATCACGACGCCTTGCGGGAACCGCGCCAGGAAGCGTTTCGGGTCGGCAACGGCAAACTCGCGGGCGTCGGGGTTTTCCAGGGAAACGTAGGGTTTATCGGCAAACAAAGCCTTGGCGAGCGTCGTTTTACCGGACTGCCGGGGGCCGGTCAGCGCAACGATCGGAAAGCCTTTGGCGAGCCGTTGCAGGGTCGCCGCAGCCTGGCGCGGAATGATCATACAAATCAGAGATTGAAACGCGGATTTGTATGATACCCCGAATCGTCAGGCGCGGCGGGTATAAAACGCCTGCAAGGCCACGGCGGTATGCGACCGGTCATAAAATTAAGCGAACACAACAGCTACGCGGCCGGTCGAAGCCGCACGTCGGGCCGGCCCGACGACGATTTGCACATCTCGGCCAAGCCGAACCAGGCAGTCAAGCATTTTCGTCTCGCTGACTCCACGAAATTGACCCCGCAGCATTTTGGACAGTTTGGATTGAGGAATGCCGAGAATATCGGACGCCTGCTGCTGGCTCCACTTGCGGCCTTTTATTATTTCGCCGATTTTGGTCGCAAGTTGCGCTTTGACGATCATTTCGTCGGCATCGACCATTCCGAGATCGGCATATACGTTACCGGTACTTTCTTCAATTTCGATCATTTCGCTTCTCCCTTGGCATGCGCTTCTGCGGCTTTCAATCGCTCTCGAATCAAATCCATGCCTTGGATTGAAACGCGGATTTGTATGGCACCCCGAATCGTCAGGCGCGGCGGGTATAAAACGCCTGCAAGGCCACGGCGGTATGCGACCGGTTGCGTTTTTTCTCGGCCAGCGCAGCCAGTTGCTGCGGCGCCCCTGTAGCAACGATCCGCCCGCCGCCGGTGCCCCCTTCCGGCCCCAGATCGATGACCCAGTCGGCCTCGGCGATCAGGTCGAGGTCATGCTCGATGACCACGACGCTATGCCCCCCCGCCACCAGGCGATGCAGCACGGCGATCAGCTTCTCGACATCGCTCATGTGCAGCCCGACGGTCGGCTCGTCCAGCACATACAAGGTGTGCAGCGCCTGCACCGTGCGGCCCTTGGCCAGCTCGGCGACCAGCTTGATACGCTGCGCCTCGCCGCCAGACAGAGTCGGACTGGGCTGCCCGAGCGTCAAATAGCCCAGCCCGACGTCCTGCAAGAGCTTGAGCGGATGGGCGAGCGCCGTGTGCGCGGCAAAAAATTCGACCGCCGCGTCGATATCCATGCCGAGCACGTCGGCGATGGTTTTATCGCGCCAGCGCACGCTCAGCGTCTCGCCGTTGAAACGTTGCCCGCCGCAGGCTTCGCATACCACTTTGACATCCGGCAAAAAGTTCATTTCGACCGTCTGCATGCCCTGCCCGTCGCACACAGGGCAGCGCCCGGGACCGGCGTTGAACGAAAACCGGTTAGCCGCGAAGCCGCGCAGCCGCGCTTCGACTGTGTCGGCGAACACCGCGCGGATGCGATCCCAAAAGCCGATGTAAGTGGCCGGGCAGGACCGTGGCGTTTTGCCGATCGGCGTCTGATCGACCTCGAGCACCCGCTGGATCTGTGCTGCGCCAGTAATACCGGCACAGCCGTACCAGGCCGCCCCTGGGCGCTGCACCTGGCGTGCCATATTCGCTAGCAGGACATCGCGCGCGAGCGTGCTTTTGCCCGAACCGGACACCCCGGTAATCGCCACCAGGCGCTTGAGCGGCACGGCGACCGACACGTCCTGCAGGTTGTGCAGCGCCGCTTTTTCGATGGTCAGCGCCGGTCCGCCGGGCTCGACCGCGCGCCACGGCGTCGCCGGATGCGGCATCGGCGTGGCAAGGTAGCGCCCGGTCAGCGAGTGCGCGTCGCGCATGACCTGCGCGACCGTGCCCTGGGCAGTGATCGTGCCGCCGCGCACCCCGGCGCCCGGCCCCATGTCGATCAGCATATCAGCCTGGCGGATGGTGTCTTCGTCGTGCTCGACGACGAGCAGCGTGTTGCCCTTCGCGCGCAGCGTCTGCAGCGCGGCGATCAGCCGCAGGTTGTCACGCGTGTGCAGGCCGATGGTCGGCTCGTCCAGCACATAGCACACGCCGCGCAGGTTGGTGCCGAGCTGGGCGGCCAGACGGATACGCTGCGCTTCGCCACCCGACAAAGTCGGCGCGGCGCGGTCCAGGCTCAGGTAGTCGAGCCCGACCTGTTCCAGAAACGCCAGGCGGTGCTGCATTTCCGGCAACAAGTCGTGGGCGATGGCGGCGTCGCGTTTCGGCAATTTCAAGGTCCGCGCCCAGGTGTGCGCCGCGCTGACCGTGCGGGCGGCGATCTGCGCAATCGACTCGCCAGCGAAGCGCACGGCGAGCGCCGTCGGGTTCAGACGCCGGCCCGCGCATACGGCGCAGGGCAAAGGCGGCCCGCAATCACCGGCGGCGGCATCCGCTGCGGCGCCAGCGGATGCGCCCTGGTCCAGCCAGCGGGCCTCTTCGCCGGTCTGTTCGGCGTCGAAGTCGGCAAGCGCGTGGCCGGTGCCGAAGCACGCGCCACACCAGCCGTGTTTGGAATTGTAAGAAAACAGCCGCGGGTCGAGCTCAGGGAAACTGTCGCCGCAGTTGGAACAGGCCCGGCGTGTCGAGAACAGCCTGGCGGAGCCGTCCTCACCCAGCACCATGACGGCACCTTTGCCGTGCGCCAGAGCGTCGTTGAGCAGCGCGCGCAGTTCGGCCCCACAGGCCGCTTTGACCGCGAGCTCGCCGACCGGCAGTTCGATGCTGTGCTCCTTGAATCGGTCGAGCTTAGGCCAGGGCTCGGTCGGCAGGTAGCGGCCGTCGACCCGCAACTCGGCAAAGCCGCGCAGCGCAGCCCATTTGGCCAGCTCGTTATAAATGCCCTTGCGCGCCGTGACCAGCGGCGCGAGCAGCGTCACGGTCTGCTTTTTATAGTCGCGCAGGATCTGTGCATGCATCGCCTCGACGGTCTGCGGCGCGATCGGCAGGTCGCAGCGCGGGCAGTACTGGGTGCCGAGCTTGACGAACAGCAGCCGTAAGTAGTGATACACCTCGGTGACCGTGGCGACCGTGCTTTTCTGACCGCCGCGGCTGGTGCGCTGCTCGATGGCGACGGTCGGCGCAATGCCGTAAATCGCCTCCACGTCGGGCTTGGCGGCCGGCTGCACGAACTGGCGCGCATAGGCGTTCAGGCTTTCGAGGTAGCGGCGCTGCCCCTCGGCGAACAAAATGTCGAAGGCGAGGGTGCTTTTGCCGGAGCCCGACGGGCCGGTAATCACAGTCATCGCGCCATGCGGAATGTCGACCGAGAGATCCTTGAGATTGTGCTCGCGGGCGTGGCGGATGGCGATGACATCGTGGGCAGGCGGCGCTGTCGTGAGCGCGTAGGCGGCGGGCACTTCGTGAACGGCGCGCGCAGGGGCCAAGGACACCGCCGCAGCGTCGCGCAGCGCCTGACCGGTATGCGAGGCGGCACAGGCAATGACCGCCGCCGGGGTACCCTGCACGACGATCTCACCGCCGGCGACGCCCGCCTCGGGACCGAGATCGACGATCCAGTCAGCGTGCCCGATCACATCCAGGTTATGCTCGACGATCAGTAAGGAATGTCCTGCCGCGCGTAGCGCCCGCAGCGCGCTCATGAGCCTCGCCACATCGGAGAAATGCAGACCGGTGGTCGGTTCGTCGAACACGAACAGCGTACCGCCCGGGGTCACATCGGCGGCTTTTTTACCCGCACGCACCGGTTGTTTGGCGGCGGCGCCCGCCGTGGGCTGCTCGGCCAGGAACCCCGCCAGCTTGAGCCGCTGGGCTTCGCCACCCGACAGCGTCGGAACCGGCTGACCGAGCCGCACATAGTCCAGCCCGACGTCCGCCAGGGGCTGCAAGCTGCGCACCACCTCGCGGTCGGCGGCGAACATTTGCAGGGCCTCGCTGACCGTCAGCTCCAGCACCTGCGCCATGTTCAGCACGCGGTCGGCACGCACAAGCGTGACCTCCAACGCCTCAGCGCGGTACCGGGTGCCGTCGCAGTCGCCGCACCGCAAATACACGTCCGACAAAAACTGCATTTCGACATGCTCGAAACCATTGCCGCCACAACTCGGACAGCGCCCGTCGCCGCTGTTGAAACTGAAAAACCCCGCCGTGTAACCGCGCTCGCGCGCCAGATCGGTTTTGACGAATAAGTTACGCAGCGCGTCGAAAGCACCGACATAGCTGGCCGGCACCGAGCGCGTCGTTTTACCGATCGGCGACTGATCGACGAACGCCACCCGGTCGATCAGCGCCGCGCCCCGCAGTTCGCGGAATGCCCCCGGCATGTCCGACGATTCGCCCTTGCATTTTTTCAGTGCGGGCACGAGCACATCCTGCACCAGCGTCGATTTGCCCGACCCGGAAACCCCCGTCAGCACCACCAGGCGACCGAGCGGCAGCACGAAATCGATGTTTTTCAGATTATTCGCGGTGACGCCGCACAGTTCGATCAAACCGCTCGGCTCGGCCGTGACCGGCTCCGGGATGAGCACTGCCTGACGCCCGGAAAAGTACCGCCCGGTCGCGGTATCGGCGCTCGCCAGCTCGGCCGGCGACCCGTCGAACACGATCGACCCGCCGCGCTCGCCCGGCCCCGGACCGATGTCCAGAATGCGGTTGGCGGCCTGCATCACCAGCGGATCGTGCTCGACCACCACCAGCGTATTGCCGGCATCGCGCAGCCGCTGCATCGCCGTGATGACGCGCTGCATGTCGCGCGGGTGCAGGCCGACCGAGGGCTCGTCGAGCACGAACAGGGTGTTGACCAGCGACGAGCCGAGCGCCGTCGTCAGGTTGATACGCTGCACCTCGCCGCCCGACAAGGTCCGCGTCTGCCGATCCAGGGTCAAGTAGCCCAACCCGACCCGCTGCAAAAAGCCCAGCCGCGTCTGCACCTCGCCCAGCACCAGATGGTTGGCGTCGCGCAGCGGGCCGCTCAGCGCCAGCCGGTCGACAAACCGGGCCGTCCGGTCCAGTGCCAACAGCATCAAATCGTGAATCGACAAACCCGGCAGGCTGTCGGTGGTCGCCTGGCTCCAGTGCGTGCCGCTCGGCCGGAAGCGCCGGTAGGCACCCTGCTCGTCGCCCATGGCCGTGCCGAGCCGCCACAGCAAGGCGTCGGGCTTCAACCGCGCGCCCTGACACGTCGGACAACTCGTATACGAGCGGTATTTGGACAGCAGCACGCGCACGTGCATCTTGTAGGTTTTAGTTTCCAGCCACTCGAAGTAGCGTCGCACGCCGTAAAACCATTTCCCCTCCCATTTACCGTCGAACTCGGCGTCACCCCCGATCACCCAGGCGCGATGCTCAGCCGGCAAATCGCGCCACGCGACCGTGGTCGCCACGCCGCGCAGCTTGGCGAAGCGCAGCAGATCGGCCTGACAATCCTTGAAGCTGGCCGTCTGCCACGGCTTGACGGCGCCCTTGGCGAGCGATTTGCTCTCGTCCGGCACCACCAGACCAAAATCGACACCGACCACCCGGCCGAACCCTCGGCAGGCCTCACACGCGCCGAGCGGCGAGTTGAACGAGAAGCTCGCTGGCAGCGGCGCACTGTAGTCGATATTGCACGACGCGCAATGCAAGCCGGTTGAAAACCGCCAGACGGTTTCATCGTCCAAATACACATTCAGCTTGCCGCGCCCGCGCAGCACGGCCGTCTCGATCGCATCGGCCAGCCGTGCCGGCTCGACCGCCGTCAGGCGGAACCGGTCCTGCATGACCTGCAGCACCACCTGGTCGCCGCGCGCCTCGCGAGCTTGCACCCGCGTGTAGCCCTGCGCCGATAGGAAATCCTCGACCTCCTGCTCGGCGAAGCTCGCCGGGACCCCGACCGGAAAGGTCACCACCAGCCGCGGATCGCCCGCCGCCGCGGCGCGCGCCGTCAAGTCCGCGACGATGGTCGCCACCGTATCCTCGCCCACCGGCTGCGCGCAGCAGCGGCAATACAGCCGCGCCGCTTTGGCGTAGAGCTGCTTCAGGTAATCGTTCAGTTCGGTCATGGTGCCGACCGTCGAGCGCGAGGTGCGCACCGGGTTGCTCTGCTCGATGGCGATCGCCGGCGGCACGCCGTCGATGCGGTCGACCTGCGGCTTGTCCATCCGGTCGAGAAACTGCCGGGCATACGGGGAAAATGTTTCGACATAACGGCGCTGGCCTTCGGCGTACAGCGTATCGAACACCAGCGAGCTTTTGCCGCTGCCGGATACCCCGGTGACGACCGTCAGATCGCCGGTGACGAGGTCCAGATCGAGGTTTTTGAGGTTATGCTGGCGGGCGCCACGAATGGCGATAACGGGTCGGGTCATGGGGGCAGGAGAGGTGTCATCGATTCTGGATCACTATACCGGGAGTTTTATTTTATAAGGGTAAACTCTAGGTTTGGGAACGATAGGGGTTTTTCTTGTAACTGAGAAGTAACCTCATGCTTGATTGGAGAGTTTTAATGGCGTTTCACGCAGCCGGCAAGATTTATAGCCCCTCCGCTACTTTCGGACCGGCGTTGATCGAAGAAAAAGAAAGAATCGCCGCCGCCAAAAACGATCGGGAAACGACTTTCAAGCGCGGCTGGCAGCCGATGAAAGTCGACCCAGCCCGAAAAAGCAGCGCTACTTTTTTAGAAAACTTCAAAAAAGCGACATTCGGCAGAACCGCATTCTGGAAGAAAAACGGCGACGAACTCGCCTGGGAGAGCGCCCCTGCCACCGCCATCAAGCGCTCGCTGACCCGCAAGGCTTACAATGTTCAAGAAGCATTGATGGGCCCGGTCCCCACCAACACGTCCACCGAAATCTACAACGGTCACTGGATGCGCGATGGCCCCAAGCTGGGCCTGTCGGCAGAAATTCGGGAAGTCCTGAGCAATACCTTCACCGACGATTTTTTTCAGCTCGACGAACAAGTTCAAGCCGAAAAGATCCGGGAGTATTTCAGAAACGACTTCCCTAAACATTTTTCCGGACCTGGAGAGTTCGGCCCATCGATGAAGGCTCTGACCAAGACCAACGTCATGGTCGACCATTTCACCCTGGTTACCCAGTCGCTGACGTTTCGCATGTCAGAGGTCGTGCAACATCTTTTCGTCAATACTCCCCTGCTGGGCAAAGCCGTCGAGGTACCCGGACTGCATCATCTAATCAACAAGATCACCGGTGGCGACCGTGGCCCGGTCGAGCTGCGGCTCTTGTCCAACGTCATGACCGTGCGGCTGGCCGATACGTTCGGCACCTCGTTGGTCTCATTGACCGACAGCGCCTTTATGGGGCTTCCCTCGGCGCCCACCTCGGCCCTGTTCGCCGCAGGCTCTGGAGCGATTGGCGGCATTTGCTCCTCCTCGTACCTCTTCTTTGCCGAACAGGCGTCGAAAAATGCCGCCAACCGGATCGTCAAGGAGTTCGCACGAGAAAACCCCGAGTATTTCGCGGGCAACGCGAGTCTTCGCCATGAAAAAACGCAGAAGATTCAAAAAGAGCTCAAAAACGTTTTTTGCTACATGTTTCATGCATACCAGCGCTCGCACGCCTACCTGAACGAGTCTAAAGTATACGAGTTCAAACAAGACTCGAAGGCAGTGCTCGACAGCAGCGACATGCAGCTACGCGCCTGGTCCAGCGCGCACACCAACCCGGGGGTCAAGCAGTCGAAAAAGATCTATCGACGGCACCTCAAACGCGAAGTCACTCATCGCATCGCTCAGATGCGGCTGATCTGGGCGGGCACCCACCGCCTGCCCGGGGACAATGAAAAGGCGCCGGCGGGCGGCCTCGTGGCTTGCGAACCCCAACGTGAAGCGTCGGACCGCGAGGTAATTCTTAAAGAAATAAAAAAATTGCTGTGCCGCCCTGTCTGCGGCTCGGGATTGCATCGTCAGCACGATATGCTGACGCTGAACGAGGCGATGGCAGTCTGCGGCTATAAGAAAAACGGCGTTGACCGACAATTCATCGATACGATCCGTTCTGATATGCGCAATCGTCTCGGTGACAAAGAAGCACTGCCAGAGCCTCCAGCCAAACCGATCGAAAGTTTTATTACAAACAAACTGCAGGCAGTCGCCAAGCTGGGCGGCAAAATCGTCTGGAACGAGTCCAGGCTGACAATCGGCTCGGAAGGCTCTCCTGTGAATAACGAAAAAATCGCGACGATACTGCAGCGCTTACAGGAGATCGCCCTCGTCATTCCCGACGACAACGCACAATCCCACCATGTCGACAAAATCTCCGGCAACGAGCTGATAGGCAAGCAGCCCGCAACCGATCTGATGATAGGGTCCGCCGACCAGGTCAACGACCCGCTTGCCGAAGAGTTTCAGTTCAAACTACCTGAATCATCGGAGTTATTCACCCGCCGGCGTCTCGAAAACCTGATTCGCAGCCTGTCCGAACAGCAGACGCTGCATATCTTGGGAGCCGACCGGCCGCATACCTCGAACGCTGAACAACCAGCAAACATTCACTCCATTGCGGCACTCCTGAATGCCAACCCCGCCGCCAGCCCCGATGAGCTGATCCGCTCCGCCATGGCACACGCCCAGTCGAAGTCGCGCTTCAAAAAAGAGCTGCAAACGGCTTTCGTCGACGCTGAGTACGATAAGGATGCCCTGGCCCGCCTGGCAAGAACCCGCGAATCGCTGGAAAGCTTTTATCTTCAGTTCAAACACATGCGCGACGACGACCACGCCAAGGTAGTGCCTTTGTGGATCGCGAGTCGAAACGGCAGGCCAACACTGCAAAAGGTTCCGCTCGCGGAGGTCGTCGACCGCGTGCGGATCATTCAGAAAGAGTTGGGCCGGGCGCTGGCGATCCGGGCCGCCCGGCAAGCAAACGCGCAGAAATTTGTCCCCCATCATTTGGGCGAGGTCGACGAGCGGATGTTCGACAAGCGCCTCAGTGTGGTCCGCAGGGCCATGCTAAAAATTCCCAAGCACATCGAAAACGGCGTCTGCAAACCTTTACTGATAGTGTCTTTGAATTTTGGTAACCTGATCCATTTCTTCGGCACCCAGGGCGATCGAATATTAAAAGCAGTACAGGAGTATGCTCTCAACATTCTATCCTTGACACACCTGCATTCGCTGGCGCCGGTCAAGATCAAGGACCAAGCCGTTCGCGCGCTCTGGACAAATGGTTGGCGCTGGTTCACTCAGTCCAATTTTGCCCTGGGCAAATACATGCCGAGAACAGAATCGGTGGCACCGATCGCCGGCCTGCCCATAAAAATATTTGTCATGGCGCGTGCCAGCGTCATCAACGCTGCGACGAAGGGTCTCGCTTTCGCGTTTGGCGTACCGGAAAATCTCTTGCGGTGGATGGCGCTGTTGGGCACCCAGCAGTCCGCCGAAATGCGCAGCACCCTCCAGGAGCGCCGTGCACAAAGAAAAGTAGCGATTGCCGCCAATAAACTACGCCAGGCGCATCTCAACAACCTGAATACCGAGTTTTACAAGGACAGCGATTCGAAGGATACTCTGCCTTTCGCACATCGCGACGGACACGGCAATCCTATCTTTAAGCATCATTACATACAACAGCATTTAGGGCCATTAAAAAAACAACGCTCGAATGCGAATGAATTGATGAATGAGGACTAACCCCCGCTTTTGGAACTTTCGCGCCAGGCTAACCACAAAGTAATAAAGAAAGCATAGCGATTCGACAATGATCAATGACAGCAATCGACCTTTGCACAAAGCCCAGGCTTTCGACGCCGAGCAAAAAGCGTTCTTGTTTTCCACCATGCGGGCCATTGACTTCGATGGCACGGATCAAGACCACGAGCTTTTTTTCTCGATGCCGGCCGCCCCTCGTCCGGTGTATTTTCGCCGCGGTTCGAGCCCCGTGGGCAGTTGGGGTGTGCTGGCCATCCCCCTCTTCGAACTGAGCTCGAACAGCGCGCTGGACAGTCTGCTGATGTTCATGATGGCAAACTACGAAACGCTGGCCGAAACCACGGGCAACTGTACTTTTTGCGTCAACCCGCGCGACAGTATGGTCGAGCTGCTCGTGCAGTTCGTGTTCATTGATCTCGACGCCGCTCAGCTTCAGGAAACCGTTTCGGCTTTTCTGGATCTGGCCAATACCCTTGACGACGAAAGACAAGTGCTGGAAGAGACCATGAGCCAGGAAAAGGACGCGTCACAATGAACGATACCCCGGTCATTCCGTCTATTTTTCTGACGCCCATCGAAAACGCCATGCAAGCGATGGCCTATACGCCACAGACCGATGCGCATGCCCACGTCTATAAGCCCAAGATCCGCCAGGGTATCGAGGTGCATTTCCGACCCGGCCGCAACGATCTGCACGAGTGGGTCATCATGAGCTTTCCGATCGAACGGCTCGACAAACCCAACGCCTTGTTAATGAGCTCGCTCCTGATGCTCAGCAACCACGCGCTGATCTGCGAAGTCGAACAGCCCGTGCATCTGGTGCTAAACCCCCATAGCGGTCATCTGGAGCTGAGCCTGCAGTTGCAAGACGCGCTGATCACCTCGACGGAGTTTACGGCCTACGTGAAAAGCATGGTGAACGCCATCGGCACCATTCGAAAAAACCTAGACACGCAAACACGGGAGTTCACGGAACAAATGACCGGATCATGAACATGCCGCCCGTAAACTCCGTTGCAAGCGCAAACCCCGTTGCAAGGGCGGTACCCGGCATGGGCGTAACCACGAGGACGGAAACCAAAGTCGTTTCTTTGTTCAAGACAACAAAACGCGACAGCGCATCGGCTGCCGCAAAATTGATCACCAGCAATCTAAACCGTGTCAAAAACCTGATTAGCGCTAACGACGAGCACGACCACGCTCAGGGCACGGGCGAACAAATATCCAAACATCTCTTTTCCAGCCGGCACAAGTCGTCCCTGCGCCGTTGGGCGCGCGATAACTTCTGGGGAGCCAATGTCGACGCCCGCCTCAGCGAACGCAGCAATGGCGCCAAGCTGCGCACCGCACCCAAACTGGAAAGCTTTAATTTAGGACTCGACATTCCGACTGCTTTCGACATAGCGGAGGAACAAGCCCGTCAGGAAGTCGGTGAAGCGGCCTGGGAGGCCGCTTCACAGCAAAAAAAAGATCACTTGTCTAAAAAAGCTTTCGAGAGGTTCGAGGCAGCGTGCGGCGGGCAGATTGCGATCCATCATATTGTCGAATATGTGGCACAAGCTCGTGTCAACGCGGTACTTAAAGAAGCGGAAGAAAGCACAAAGAAGTCGATTGTTCAGCAACAAATCAAGCAGCTCAACAAACTCATCGACAGCGGCAATGTCCGCTCGATCACCGTCGGCGAAATCGCCCGTGCGCAAGCTGCGCGCGCCTACGATAACGCCCCGCAGAACAAAACAGCCAAAAGAAACTTCAAAAACCTTTCCGCTTACGAGCAGGAGCTTTTGATACGTCCGCACCGCGCCGCTTTTTATGCGCAGAGCGATCGGATCAAAGCCGAAGTCGTCATCAATTGGCACAAGGAAATATTCATCCCCAGCGTCAAAGAGTCACTCTGGGAGAGGGTCGAGACGGTGTTGAAAAAACGCTGCCTTGCAGGGCACGATATCGACTGGAATGAGTATAAAAACATCTGCGAGGCGCATCACACACTTCACACACATCCGAGTTTCGGTCTCGACATCGGTGCTTATACGAAAGCCTGCAAAGATTCATTCGAAGCGCTTGCGAAAGGCAAGTCAGGGGTCGATTGGGAGGCCTACGAAGCCGGGTGCAAGAAAATCGAAAAAAGCTGTACGAAAAACGGGAAATTCGACGCCGAAAAATACAAAGATCGCTGCCAAAGTTTACTAAAGCGCTCGACGACTTATGGCAAAGAGCTGCACCGCTTAAGAAAAAAATACGAAGGCAGAATCAACGCGCAAATCGCGTTTATGCAAATACTGCGCAGGTCGGCAACAGTCGCTGGCTTCACGACGAAATTTCTGGTGGCGATCAACAACCGCGCGGAAGACCTCGTCGGTCGGCTATTCCATTGCATCAACCGATGCACAGGCAGTTTTTTACCCTCGTCGCTGGTGGACGATTTAGCCAAAGGGGTAGCCAACAGCGGCTATGCGCTAATGATCGCTTTTCTTGCGCCATTGACAATCGCAGTCGCTGGTATTGGATTGCTGCCTTCTCTGTTTGCGGTTGCCGCCGCGCTCACGGCTGCCGGCCTGGGCGCTACATATATCGGGATGAACCAGTTCGGCATCAGCGGATCGATTCAGGCGTTGGCGGTCGAATTGGCAGAGGGTGCGGGAGAAGCCGACAACGGCGGCAAAAAAAGGGTGCAAGACAACATTCTGCTCGATGTCTACCAACGCTTTTGTAATGGGCTGCATGCGCAGCAGGCGGCTCGCCTGTTTCAATACGAAGATATCGTGCACACGCATTTGCGGGTCGACAGGTTGCTGGATGTCGAACAGTTCGACGCGCGGCGTAACGCGATCACGTCGGCGCATCTCACCCCGGGCCGTAAGCAGATGGCCGAACACAACGCGCGTTTGCTAAACCGCGAAATCAAAACCTGCCTGAACGAATTAAAATTTCTCCGCGCCCCCGATGCGGACCCGGCAATTCTAAAAGCTGCTCGCAAATTTTATCGCGACGACCCTGAAATGTCCGCCGTGTTATTGGACAACACCAACCCCGAAGAACGCACCAGGGTATGCAATGAACGAATCAAGCAAGTTTTGACTACCAAGCTGCGCTTTTCGACTCCGGCGCAGGCTCAGGAAAACGGCGAGATTCTCCCTGCTGAAGAAGGTTCGGGTTTCAATTTAATCCAGGCCATGGAGCTGATGAAATACTCAGCGGACGAAAAGTACTTAGTCGAACAGTTGATCAAGGCGCATTGCCCCGGCATACACCGGCGGTACCAGGCATTTCTCGATGATAAGCTGCAACAGCTCGCGGCAGCCGGGCTGAACTTCAAGGCGTGTACGGATCGGCAAGCTTTGCGCAATACCCTTCTGGAGATTCAAAAAATCAGATCGGCACGGGAACGGCAAGACATCATCAACCTCCTGCAGGAGATCGATTATTTACTGCCCGACGGCGCGAAATCGGCGGCGTTTTCAGGGTTCAACCGCGTCAACACAAACATCTGCTTGGAGGGCATCTCCGAAATGTCGCTCCAGGATAAGCTCAACAGCCGAGCATTACGCAGTGTTCATCAGGCGTTAACGACGCGGCCAATAGAAAACGGGAAATTCAAGAACCTGAGTGAAAAAGAACGCCTGGAGAGCCAGCTCAGCGCCGTATTCGCCGAACAATTAAGCGACGGGGCGGGCGGTTCGACTAAGAAGATTGCCGAACTGGAAGATTTTTACACCACGATCAAATCTTTTTACCACAGCCATAAACACAGCATTTTGCCCCTAGAGGGCCGCGAAAGAACAATCACTTTTCCAGTCCCAGGACCCGAGGGTGGGAGGATCGACATCGCCTTGCCGATCGAGGAAGCGATGAGCCGCATCAAAATTATTTATGAAACCCTTGGCAAAGCCCTGGCATTCTGCCCGAACGCCATCATGCCAAATAACCTGGCCGAAACCGATGCCAGCCTGTTCGCCGTCAACCACAAAAAGCGGGCTAAACAAGTGGCCCAGGTGGCCAACCATGTAAGCAACGATTTTTGGTCGGTTTCGATCGTCGCCGATAACACGATCGATATCGGCAAGAAACAATTCGAAAATGCTTATTTACTCGTAGACAAGCTGGGGAGGTCCGCCGGCAACCGACCGGATGCCCATGCCAAACTCCAGGATCCATATATGCCTGCTGCTGCAGGCGCCGCATTCTCATGGGCAATCTCTGCTAGGGTTCCTCCAGTAGAAATTATCCCCGGAGACAAAACCGGTGTGTTCGACATAAATCTGCGGCCGACGCTGGTCAATGGCGCGACCAAGCTCGTATCGACTGGTTTTTCCTTCATTACCTGCGCTGCGCTCAAGTTTGCCTCGAGCGCCGATCTCGACCATGCCAACAGTGGGCAGTTCATCAAGCAAATCGGTAAAGCAAAAGAATTCGACAATGCACTGGAAAGCAGGCGATTTTTCGGCAAGAAAAACAATCAGGAGAGAGTATTCTTCAGCTCGGCATTCGCCGACAACTACAGAGACGATATTTACGGAGACGAGAACCGCGCATACTCGACGCACTTCGTTTGAGTACTGTCCCGATTAATCTTTCTGCGCCACCCGCCGTGCCTGCACACCGTCCGCCAGCGTTTGCAATGCTGTCAGCGTATCATCCCAGCCGATACAGCCATCGGTGATGCTTTGCCCGTAGGTCAGCGGCTGGCCGGGCAACAAGTCCTGCCGACCCTCGACCAGATGGCTTTCGATCATCACGCCGACGATCCGGTCCTCGCCGTGCGCGAGCTGCTGCGCGATGTCGGCGGCGACCGGCAGTTGGTTTTTGGGCTGCTTGGCGCTGTTGCCGTGACTGGCGTCGATCATGATGCGCGCCGCCAAGCCACCGGCGCTGATGTCGCGCGCGGCGGCCTCCAAACTGGCGGCGTCGTAATTCGGCGCTTTTCCGCCACGCAGAATGACGTGGCAGTCCTCGTTGCCGGCGGTCGACACGATCGCCGACCGACCGCTTTTGGTCACCGATAAAAAGTGGTGCGGATGCTGCGCGGCCTTAATCGCATCGACCGCGATCCGCACGTTGCCGTCCGTGCCGTTCTTGAAACCGACCGGGCACGACAGGCCTGACGCCAGTTCGCGGTGAATCTGGCTCTCGGTGGTACGCGCGCCAATCGCGCCCCAGGCCACCAGATCGGCGATGTACTGCGGCGTGATCATGTCCAGGAACTCGGTGCCGGCCGGGAGGCCGAGGCGGTTGATATCGAGCAACAGCTCCCGCGCGACGCGCAGTCCCTGATTGATCTGAAAACTGCCATCGAGCTGCGGATCGTTGATCAGCCCTTTCCAGCCGACCGTGGTACGCGGCTTTTCGAAGTAGACACGCATGACGATCTCCAACTGACCAGCGAAGCGCTGGCGCTCGGCTTGCAGCCGCCGCGCATATTCGAGCGCTGCATCGACATCGTGAATCGAGCACGGTCCGACCACGACGATCAGGCGATCATCCGCGCCGTGCAGAATGCGATGCAAGGCCTGGCGCGCCGCAACCACCGTCGACACCACGTCCTCACTCGCCGGAAAATCGCTCAGCAAGTCGTTAGGCGGCGCGAGTTCCTGAATTTGCAAAATGCGGAGATCGTCGGTTTTGGATGATTTCATGGTAATCGAAAAATTGGCGTACAGTCGAAATGCACTCGACATCGGGCTTGACAGTTTACCCGATAAATCCACCTCGACTGGTTTAGGTCTGCTACTTCCTTAAGTGGATGCCGGTACCGTGCGAAAGCCTTTAAGCTTTCAATTCATCCAGAACCTCGACTCGTGTATTCATGCTGACCACACATCTTCGCAAACTCAGCTTTTCGATGATCGATTGCTTGATCATCATCACACTGCTCGGGGCAATTGTGACAATGGCGGTGGCGTCGCACACCGATCAGGCGCAAAAATTGCAGCGCCAGGAAATCCGCCGGCTGATGAGCGTTTTCTTGCAACAGGCGCAACGGCATTACAACCAGTATGGGCAATTTCCGGTCGGCTGGAGCGAACAGTCTGCCCGCGACTGCCGCAGTAGCGAACTGGCAGAGGCCGCCTGCCGGCAAAACATGCTTTGGAGCAGCCGCGGCAGCACGCACTACAAGCTGGTGCGCATCGAACACTCTCCGATCGAACCGCGCCGCCTGAAAGCCTACTTTGCGACCGTCACCCCCAAGGAAACGAGCGACGAGTGCATTGATTACACCGTGACGGTCGATGGCGGCAGGGTGACATTCTCTTCGAACTCACCGGATTGTTTGCACTGATATATGTGGTGAACATCGGCTGCACAAACCGCCGCAGGCACGAACAGCTTAACCCGTGCCGCCCATAACCAGGTTTTCGATCCGCAGCGTTGGCTGCCCGACTCCGACCGGCACGCTCTGCCCTTCTTTACCGCAAACGCCGACGCCTTCGTCGAGCCGCATGTCGTTGCCGACCATGGAAACGTCTTTCAGGCATTCCGGGCCGCTGCCGATCAAGGTGGCGCCCTTGATGGGATAGGTCACCTTGCCGTTTTCGATCCGGTAGGCTTCGGAGGCAGAAAATACGAACTTACCGCTGGTGATGTCGACCTGGCCGCCACCGAAGTTGACGGCATAAACGCCGTCCTGGACGCTGGCGATGATTTCCGCTGGGTCGTAATCGCCGCCGAGCATGTAAGTGTTGGTCATGCGCGGCATCGGCAGGTGGGCGAAGCTCTCGCGGCGACCGTTGCCGGTAACGGGCATTTTCATGAGCCGAGCATTGGTGATGTCCTGTAGATAGCCGCGCAAAATACCGTCTTCAATGAGCGTCGTGCATTGCGTCGGGTTGCCCTCGTCGTCGATGTTCAGCGAGCCGCGCCGGTTGGCGAGCGTGCCGTCGTCCACGACCGTGACGCCTTTGGCGGCGACGCGTTCCCCGATGCGACCGGAAAACGCGCTCGACCCCTTGCGGTTGAAGTCACCTTCCAGCCCGTGACCAATCGCCTCGTGCAGCAAGACACCTGGCCAGCCGGGGCCGAGGACGACCGTTTGCGCACCGGCCGGCGCGGGGCGGGCGTCGAGGTTGACGAGGGCCTGATCGACTGCGATCCGGGCATAGCGCTGTAACACGTCGTCGGTGAAATGCGCAAAATCGACCCGGCCGCCACCGCCCGAACTGCCGCTCTCGCGCTTGCCGTTTTGCTCGACGATGGCCGTCACGTTGACGCGCACCAGCGGCCGCACGTCGGCGGCCATGAGACCGTCGCTGCGCACCACCAGCACCACATCGTAAGCGCCCACCAGATTGGCCATGACCTGCTGGACGCGGGGGTCGCGCGCCCGCGCGAACCCTTCGAGGCGTTCGAGCAGTGCGACCTTGGCGGCGGAGTCGAGCGTCGGAATCGGGTTGAACGGTGCATACAGCCGCCGGCCGGCTTGCGAGCGCAGGTTGACGTTGATTTTGTGTTTGAGGCTTCTGCCTTGCCGGGCAATCGCCCGCACGGCGTGGGCGGCGCTCAACAGCGGCGCGCGGGCGATATCGTCCGAGTAAGCAAAGGCGGTTTTCTCGTCGCTGACGGCGCGCACGCCGACGCCTTGCTCGATACTGAAGCTGCCCGACTTGACGATGCCCTCTTCCAGCCCCCAGCCCTCAACGGAGCTGTACTGAAAATACACATCGGCGAAATCCACTTTATGCGTAAAAATTTCGCCGATCGCCTGACGAACGACGCCTTCGTCGATGCCATATGGCGTCCAAAGCAAGGATTGGGCAGTAGCCAAGGTTTCGATGGCAGGATCGGCGATTTTCATTCGGGCAGCATTCCAAAGGTAATAAAACAATTGATCAACATAACACGCGATGCCGCAGAGCGGGAAGCTGCTGGCGCACCCGCAAAAGGGTGGTAGGGTCGCAATCGCCGACCACGAGACCCTCGCCTTCCGGCAAAACGTCGAGCACCGTTCCCCATGGGTCGACCAGCATGCTATGCCCGAAGGTCCGGCGACCGTTGTCGTGCAGCCCGCCCTGGGCGCTGGCCAGCAGGTAGCATTGGTTTTCGATGGCGCGGGCGCGCAGCAGAATTTCCCAATGCGCCTGACCCGTGGCCTGGGTGAAGGCAGCCGGCAGCACCAGCAGATCGAACGGCGCCATGGCACGAAAAATCTCCGGAAAACGAAGGTCGTAACACACGCCGAGCCCGACCACCACACCCTCCGCGTCGAACTTGACCGGTTGCCGGCCGGCGGCGATCACCCGCGACTCGTCGTAAGACTCGACGCCATCGTCGTAGGCGAACAGGTGCATCTTATCGTAACGTGCCTGCTGTGCGCCGTCCGGCGAAAACACCAGAGTGCTGTTGAAAACCCGGCCGGGTTCAGCGGCCAGCGGCACCGTACCGCCGACCAGCCAGACGCCACAGCGCTTGGCCAAAGCCGCCAGAAACGCTGTCAAGGCAGCACCGTCCAACGCCAGCTTATCGGTATCGTGCCGCCCCATCAAACAAAAATACTCGGGCAATGCGACCAGCCGGGCGCCGGCCAGTGCAGCCTGCTGGACCCAGTATGTTGCGCGGCTCAGATTATGCGCCAGCTCGCTGCCGGAGACCAGTTGCACCGCTGCGACCCGGAGGCCTGGCGGCAGCGGTTGGTCGGTCTGCATGGGTTCAGCCTCCATCTTTAGGCGCCAGGGCATCGGCTTTGCGTTCCAACTTTTTGATGTTGGGCTCGTCCCAGCTACCGGTCACTTGATAATGCAAGGACAGGGCTTTGTTCAAAGGGTCTTTGAGCAGCATCTGCGCGGCGAAGGTCGCCAGGCCAATCGCCGGATTGGCAGCCAAGATCGTGTAAACCAGGGAACCGCCAGCGGCATTGACATCGGGCAGCACGAGCACGCGCAGGTCTTGCGTCTCGCGGGCCAGATCGGTCTGACCCTCGATGAGGACGGTGGCGGTGGTTCCCTTCATCTTGAAGTCGCGCGTCGCGGCCACGCCCTGGGTGATGTCCGCATTCGCCGAAATCGTATCGTAGGCAAAGCCTTCGGCCGTCACGTCGCGGAAATCGAGTTTCAAGCGCTTGCGTAAGGACTGCAGCGAAAAGACGTTCAGCAAGCGCGCGGCACCCGGATCGGCTTTCAAAAACTGTCCTTGCGTACTGTCGAGCTGCAGCTTGCCGCTCAGGCTCGGATAGTCGATACTCAAGGGGGTCCCTTGCCAGTTCACCTGACCAGCCAGGGCCCCCTTGCCGCCCCGAAATACGCCATGCTGCCCCAGCCGTTCGAACAAGACGCCGGCATCGGACACGTCCAGTTTGAAATCGAGGGCGGTGACGCGGCCACGCTGGCCTTTTTTGCGTGCCCAGGCGCCCTGGGCGGCCATCGTGAACTCAGGGCCGCTCAGCGATAACTCCCGCAGCGTCCACTGCCGGCCCTGGCCGCTGCCTTCATTGATCGCGTTGAGCTTGAGCCGGCCGAGTTCGTGGTTTTGCAAGGCGAAGCGGTCGATGGTGAAATTCAGCGCAGGCAGATCCCGCAGCGGCTGACCATCGTCGGCGGTGTCGTCCTCAGGTGGGCCCGGTTCATCGCCGGGCGTGGCCGGGATGACCAACCGGGCAAAATGCGCGTCGAGGCTGCCTGCTCCGGCATCATTCGATGCCGGGGTCCAGGCGAAGTTGCCATCGACGTCCTTGGCACTGACTTTGCCGCGCCACAGGGCGGCATTAGACCGGTTGGCATCGAGCGCGAAACGACTGAAATGACGACCGCCAACGATCAGCTCGTCGGTCCGCAACCGCACACCGTCCAACGCCAGCCCTAGCGCAGGGGCGGACGGCGTGCCGCCGACTGGACGCATGGGGGCCGACGACAGCGCGCCGAGCGCCGTTTTCCAGCTATTGGTATCGATTCGCGGCAAAGTCACCGCCACCACGAAGCCTTGCGCCGGCAACTCAGCCGACCCGCCCAGGGCCAGCACAGCACGCACGGGCTTCAGGCCGGTCGCGCCGCGCGCCCGTTCGACCATACCGGTCAGCAGGGCCGGCGCCGCCCCTGGCTTGGTCAGCGAGGCGCGGATGGTGTCGCGCTCCACGCCGCCGTTGCGGCTTTTGATCGATACGCTGCTTTGCACCTGCAGGGGCCAAGCGTCCGCGGAAGCTTTGCCCAACGGAGCCGGCAGGTCGACCGCCAACCCGACCAGATTGCTTTCGACGAGCAACGCCGGCACCTGCTCGATGACACTGAGATTGGCCCGCACGACAGCTTTACCGCTGAACACATGCAGTGCGGCATCGTCTGGAATTTTTAGAAACTGCCGCACGCCCGCGACGGTCACTTCGCCATCAGCCCGCAAGCGGAAATCACCAGGCGCCCCGCCGCCTTGCAGTACGAACGGACCGCCGAGCACGGAGGTCGTCAGGCGGTCGATGCGCAGGCCTTTTTCGCTGAAATCGAGCGCGCCGTCCAACTGCTGCAGGGCCGGCAGCTCCGGCGCCAGCGAAAATCGATTGCCCGCCAGTTGCAGCCGCCCTTCAAAAACCGTGTGGGCGGCATCGTGCAAAGGCAGGTTCAGGGCCAGCTGCAAACGGGCCATGCCATCGGCACTGGCCTCGTCGAGGGCACCGCCGACGTGTTCGCTCAAGGGGCTGATCTTGAGAAAACGCAGCATAGCGGCCAACGAGCCTGCGGCCAGCCCCTTTACCGTCAAGGCATTGGTCGGCGAGGAGAGCGAGGCGATCGCAACGTCGACCCCCTGTAAACCGACACCGAACAGTTGCGCTTCAGGGACTCGAATACGCATGCTGTTGCGCTCGAAAACGACCTCACCGCGAATCTTATCGATGATCGGCCAACCATGACCGTAGTCGAGCACGCCATCGCGAACCCCAACGGCGATCCGGAAGTCGCCAGTGCGTTTCTGATCGAACGGAAAATCCTGCAAAGGACCGCGCAGCAGGATAGTGCCGCCGTCGACCGTGCCGCCCGACAGCGATTCGCTGAGCCAGGTGCGTGCATTCAAACTGACGATCGTCGGTACATAGTCAGGCACGCGGTCGACGCGAGCCCGCAGGATGCGGCCGGTCAAGTCGATGTCGCTCGAACCGTCGTCGCGGTAGCGGTAGCCGGCCCGGCCATCGACGGCGACATCCGGATTGGCCGCCTGCAAACGGTCGAAGTCGATTTGCACACCGGCCCCCGGCTTGCCGTCCACATATCGCCAGCGCCCGGCGGTTTGCAAAGCGTCGAAACGCAGGGGCGACTTGTCGAACACCCGCGGCAGGTCGAGGCTGGCCTGCGGGCTGTCGAGTGCGAACGTGCCGCCGCGATGGTCGCCCGCGATCCGGCCACTGAGCCGGGCCGCGCCCGGATAGTCTTCATGCGCCTTCCAGCCCAGGCCTTGAAACGTGCTGTCGATAGACCACTGCCGCAGGTCGTCGGCGGCGCCTTTCCATTGCAGCTTGAGCTGCGAAAAATACCCGACTGGCTGGAGGTTTTGCAATTGCATGTGTATGTCGCCGGCGAGCGGTAAACGTAAAACCAGCGGCAGCAAGGGTTCGAGCGCCAAGGCCCGCGCATCGAGCCGGCCACCCGTCACATGCCCGTGCGCATCGCGCGTCACGCGCAGTTCGCCGTTGAGCGGCGCGAGCGGCAGCGCGCCAGGCAGGGCGAGCGTCAACGCCACGGCACGCATGGACACGTCGGTGCTGGCGGAGGGCGCGGGCGCCTTGTCGTCAGGGCGCAGGCTGAGCCCGACCCGGCCACTGACGGTTTGCAGGGTCAAGTCATCGTCGGGCCCATCGAGCAGAATACTGACCTGGCTGAGCGCCACATCGGCTAGCAGATCATCGACCGTCGAGCGGTGAAATCGCAACCAGGCCCGCGCCGTGCCAGTCGCCTGCCTCACCCAGGGGGCGACATCGGTCCAGGCGCGCCACTGGGCGAGCTCGAAACCGGTCGCCTGCGCGAATATCTGGCCATGCCAGCCGCGCGGATCGCCCGGATGTACCGCGAAAAACGGCGTACGAAACTCGGCCAGGATGCGCAGCGGCGCCTCGAGCAGGCCTGGCGCCGCGCCACCCGCCTCCAGCCGATGCAGGTTAAACACGTTGCGCAGTCGCAGGCTCAGCCTGTCGAGAACCAAAGGCGGCGCGTCACGCAGTTGATCGAGCCAGACGAGCCGCCCACGCAGCATTTGCACGTCCGGCTGCCGCAACAGCCAGTCCAAACCGGCCGAGCCGGGTGCCATCAGATCCGGCAAGACCACGCCACCGAGCCACAAACGACCGTCGACCGCCCGGCGCACCGTCAAATCAGGGCCTTCGAACACCAACCGGCTGAAATGCAGCCGGCCCAGCACCAAGGTCCGCCACGACCAAGTCGCGTCGACCAGAGGCAGAGACAGCGCCGGCTGCGCCGCAGCATCGAGCAGATGCACGTCGCGCAGCACGAGCCGTGGCGCAAACCCGACCCAGGTGGTCTCGACCGCACCGATGCGCACGGTCTGGCCGAGGCTTTGGGTCGCGAGCTTTTCGATGCGCGGTTTGAAGTCGTCCAAACGCGGCAAGACCGCATATTTCAGGGCGAGCACGAGCAGACAAAAGCCGATATAGAACACCAGCACGGTCGTGACCGCCGCCGCGCCGGCCCGACGGACGGACGAGCAGCGGGGCCGCACACCAACGGCTGACGAAACGGGAACGGCGTTCATACGACGGACATCATCATCGCGAATATGGGAACATGCCCATTGTGTTTGGCAAACAGACAGGTTCCTAATATGCTCAATCCTCTCATTCTAACCGCTGGACGCCACAGGCCATGATGTCCGGCCCAAAAAACCCGGCGCTCGCCTGGACCGCGTATTCGCCGTATGCCCAGCGTTGGCTGCACCGCTATCCGGAGTGGGCCGCTCCCCTGCACGCCGAAAAACCGCTGCCCGATGCCGTGCAGCATTTTTTGTGGGCGCAGCATTGGCCCGACGAAGAAGCCGCCCTGCGGCAGGTTTTGCGCCTGACCCGGCAAAGGCTTCTGCTGGAAATCATGCGTCGTGATCTACAGGCGGAAGCCTCACTGGCGGAGGTCACCCAGTCCATGTCGCTGCTGGCCGACTTCACGGTCGACGTGGCCGCACGTTGGGCGCAGGCCACGCTTGCGCTGCGCTACGGCGCACCGGCCGAGAACGACAGTCTGATGGTCGTCGGTATGGGCAAGCTGGGCGGTCGCGAGCTCAACGTCTCGTCAGACATCGACCTGGTGTTTTTGTACGGCAGCGGGTCGGAGACGCTCGGTGGCCCGAGCGGTAAAAAACTATCGCACGCCGAGTTCTTCACCCAGGCGGGGCGCAAAATAATCGGACTGTTGTCCGACCCGACCGAAGACGGCTTCGTCTTTCGCGTCGATATGCGGCTGCGCCCGAACGGCACGGCCGGGCCGCTGGCCTGTAGCCTGGACATGCTGGAAGAGTATTTCATGGTGCAGGGCCGCGAGTGGGAACGCTATGCCTGGATCAAAGGCCGGGTCGTCAACGGCGCGGCTTTTCCCGCCGGCCGCGACGTCTTCCACCAAAACCGCTTGAATCTGCTGAGCGTGGCCCGGCCGTTCGTCTACCGCAAATACCTCGACTTCGGCGTTATCCGAGCCTTGCGCGCGCTGCATCGGCAAATTCGCCAGGAAGTCGCGCAGCGCGAAGCACACCTCGACCGATATGCGATCGACGTCAAGCTCGGCCGCGGCGGTATTCGCGAAATCGAATTCGTCGCCCAGGTGTTTCAACTGATCCGCGGTGGCCGCGACGCCACCCTGCGGGTCCGCCCGACCCTCAAGGTCCTGCAACTGTGCGCAGAAAAAGGCCTGCTCGACGGGGAAGACAGCGCCCGGCTCTGTCAGGCCTACGATTTCTGGCGGCGGCTGGAGCATCGCCTGCAATACATCGACGATGCCCAGACCCACCGCCTGCCGGCCGAACTCGACAGCCGGCTGGCCGTGGCGCACAGCATGGGATTTGCGAACCTCGCCGAATTCGATCAACAGATCGACGAATGGCGTAGCTTCGTCAGCGACCGTTTCGACGCCGTGTTCGGCGACAAACACGCGAGCGACGACGAGGACACCCAGGGCTGCTGGCCGGCGCAATGCAACGACGCGTTCGCCGACCTCGCTACCGCCCAAGCACGGTGGGCCGAATTTCTCGAATCGAGCCGCTACAAAAGCCTGCCGGCGGCGCATCAGGAGCGGCTGGATCGGCTGCTGCCACATCTGGTCCGCGAAGCCGCGCACACCGAGTACCCCGACCGCTGTTGGCTGCGTTGCTGTGGATTTCTGGAGGCGATCGCCCGGCGCGGTACATATCTGTCCTTACTGGACGAATTCCCGCACGCGCGACGCCGGGTACTGCGCATGCTCGCCAGCAGCGAATGGGCGACTTTTTTCCTGAAAAAATACCCCATCCTGCTCGACGAGCTTCTCGATGAAGCGGCGCTGTTTGCCGAACCCGATTGGCAGGCCTATGAGAACGAGTGCCGACACCGGCTGAATCAGGTGTTTCTGCCCGGCCAGGCCGACGCCGACATCGAACGGCGCTTGGATTTGATCCGGGAACTGCACCATGCGCAGCTTTTCCGCCTACTCGCCCAGGACCTGGAGGGACACTGGACGGTGGAACAACTGTCCGACCACTTGTCAGCGCTGGCCGACCGGACGCTGGCCGTGGTGCTGCAGCAATGCTGGGACCTGCTGCCGCACCGGCACCGACCGCAGCCGCAGTTCGCCGTCATCGCATATGGCAAACTCGGCGGCAAGGAGCTGGGCTATGCGTCCGACCTCGACCTGATTTTCATTTACGACGACGATGACGAACGCGCGTCAGAAATCTACACCCTGCTCGCCAAACGTTTCAACCGCTGGCTCACACTGCCGACCGCGGCGGGTATTCTGTTCGACACAGACTATCGCTTGCGGCCAAATGGCATCGCCGGGCTGATGGTCACGAGTTTCGACGGGTTTTCGACGTATCAACGCCGCGTCGGCGGCAGTGGCGCCTGGCTGTGGGAGCACCAGGCCCTCAGCCGGGCCCGTTTTTGCGTCGGCAACCCGGCGGTCGGCGAGCGTTTCGAAGTCGAACGCCGAACGATCTTGCAAATGCCGCGCGACTGGCAGGAGCTGCGCGATGACGTCGTCGCGATGCGCCAACGGATGCATGAGGGCCATGTCAACACCACGACCCTGTTCGACCTCAAGCACGACCCGGGCGGCATGGTGGACGTCGAGTTCGTCGTGCAGGCACTGGTGCTGGGGCATGCGCATCGCTTCGCGACATTGACCGACAACAAGGGCAATATCGCGTTGCTGCAACGTTGCAGCGAATATGGGTTGATTGATCCGGTGCTCGCGCACGCCTGCGCCCAGGCGTATCGTCGTTTCCGCGCGGCCCAGCATGCGCTGCGGCTGGAAGGGGTAGAGCATTCGCGCACGGAGAGCGCGCGGTTCGCCGATGAGCGGCTGGCCGTGAAACGCTTGTGGGCAGCGGTGTTGGGTTAAGCCAGAGATGAACGGTAAATTTTTTTGGTGGAACTGATTGTTTTTAGCGCGCGGCAAACTTCATGAAGTAACGAGGTCCGAAAAACGGAGATTTTTGGGCGGTCAGCTCTTTGCGGCTGTTTTTACTTGACCACTACACCCACGGATTGATGAGAGTCACCCCCGTGGGCTCAAAATCAACGATATTGCGAGTGACGACTGTCATACCAAGCTGCGTGCGCCCATGCTGGGCGCACCAAATAAAAAAACCCGCCGAAGCGGGTTTTCAACTGATCGATAAAACCCAATCAGAAATTGTGGCGTACACCGACACCGAAGGTTTTGACCGTAGCGGTAACCAAAGGCGAAGAGACCGACGCGGCTGGTGCTTCTACGCTGGAACCGGTGTTGGCATCGCGGTTTTGGTAGAACGCGTAAGCACGAGTGCGTGCGCTCAAGTTGTAGTGATAGCCGAGCTGCCATACGCGATCACGACCCTGCGTAGCGGCTGCAACGCTCTCACGACCTTGCAACTGACGCTGCGCATAGTTCAGGATAAGCTGGTGAGGACCGAACGGAGCAGCCAAGCTGACGCCAGCTTCGCTGGCATTGTCACGGGAACCTGCCGAAACTCGGTCATAGTTGGTGCGGGCAAACAAACCGCCCAGCTTGACGAAACCGAAATCATAGCCTGCGCCCAACTGCCAACGGTAGTTGACGATATTGAACAACGCGGAGGTGTCTTTGATATTTGCATCGGTGTAAGCACCCGTCAACGACAGACCGCCTGTTTTGTACAAGCCAGCGAGTTCGAACTCGCGCACATCTTGCTCGTAAGGATTGGCTGGGGTATTCGTGTTGCTGGCCAGGTTGTTGTTGTCCGTGCCATTCAGGGAGTAACGGGCATGGACTTGCAGGCCAGGGAAGAACTGGGGCGCTGCGTACGAAATGGCGTTGGATGTGCGGGTACGAATACCGAATAATGCACGGTTCCCTGGCAAGCTGCCGTTTACCGTTCCCAGACCATCGGTTTGGGTCAAGCCGGTGGTGCCGTTATCGTGGTTGACATCGGTCCAGACGGCAGCGTATGAGCTGTAAGCAGGTGCGCCACCGGGTGCGCCGACGTCCAGACGGCCGATAGCCAGCGTACCGGCTGCTGTCGAACCCAGACCGACATACGCGTTACGCAATGCGTTACCCAAGCCACCGGAACCCGAATCGGATGCCAGCTGAGTTTCAATACCGAAAACACCTTTCAGGCCGCTGCCCAGGTCTTCAGTACCTTTGACGCCCAGACGGGACTGGTTGCTGCGGACTACCGTAGCAGAACGTGAACCACTGGAAGTATCATTTTCCAGGGAGGTGTTCAAGCGACCGTACAGGGTCACATTGGAAGACTGAGCAAATGCGGGAGCTGCGATTGCAACCCCGATTGCCGCTGCCAGGAGCTTCTTGTTCATTAAGTTCACCCTTATCGAGAGTTGGTTGAAAACTTTGCCGTTTAAAACGACACACCTGAAATGTACACGGACTCATTTGGCAAACCCAACCAAAGTCTTCATTCTTGATGCAAATGATCGCACTTTTGTTGTTTTTCCGCGACCTCAGGCCTGCCGCGCATATAGTGCGCGCCTGTTTAGGCCTTGGCAAGGAAAGGACAGAGCGCCAGCAAGGCCGCGAGGCCCTGCTCGGCAGTGATATCTTCGACGTGCCGGGTGGGCGCCACCAAAACCCGATGCAACGCCCCCCATGGGCGCCAGCGATGCGGGTCGGAGCGTCCGAACAGACAGACGATGGGCTTGTTCAGCCCGGCCGCGATGTGCATCGCGCCGCCGTCGGCACAAAACACCGCGTCCGCGTGCGCCAGGGCGCCCACCAGGGCTTCGAGGCGGCGCGTCGGCACGGGCAATAGCGCCGCAGCGGCGAACCGGCGGCTCAAGCCCTCCGCCATGGCGTCGTCCCCCGGATGCAAAGGGTTGTCGTTCGGCCCCGGCGACCAGAGCAAAATCACCGTGACGTTCAGCATATTCAGCGCAAGGTCGATGAAGGCTTCCCAGCGCTTTTCATCCCAGCGCTGTTGCGGCTGGCGAGCGCTGATATGGACGGCCAGACGATAACGAGCTGGGTCGGTGCGGCGAAAAAGGGGGGCCACGCGCGCTACAGCCAGAGCCCCGGCGACCAAATGAACCGGCGGCACAGGCGCGTCGATATCCAGCAGACGCAATAGGCGATGCGTGGCTTCGGCTTCATGCCCTTCGGCCGCCAACGAATGCGGCAGGGTCTTCAGGATGACGCCGCCAGAGGTGCGAACCCGCGTCACGGAACCATCGGCTGCAACGCACTCCCGCACCGGCCCGGCGAAACGCTCGGCCAGGGGGCTTTCGTAGGCCACGATCAGCCGGGGCCGGATCAGCCGGGCGTATTTGAACGCGGACGCCTGGATGCCGGGCGAGGCGATGATGACCACGTCGAGCCGCCGGCGCCGCAGTTGAAAAATGAGACTCGCCGTTCTCCAGACGATTCCCAAACGCGACTGCCCGGACCGCCGATGTTTGAGCTTGGTATAGGTGTACAAAGCGTCGATGGCCGGGTGTTCGCGCAGAATTGGAGCATTGTAGGCGGTCGCCAGAACGCCGATCCACGCCTCAGGCAGGGCCGCTCGCAGACTCGTCAGCAAGGGCGTAGTGCAAACGAGATCACCGATGTTGTCACGCCGGATGACGAGTATCTGCTTCATGTGCGGGACGGTTCGCCGGCATGGTGCCGGGCGGCACGGCTCATGCCGTAGAGCGCTGTTAAAACCCAGTAAAAGAACAGTGGATTACGGGACATGAAGTCATCGGTCAGGTTTTTGGTCCAGTAGGCCACGATCAGCCCCAGCACAGCGATGGCGCCGGCCGCTGCCAGCGGCGCGCCCCGGCGCAGCGCCTGCCAGCCGTGCAGCGCCAACTGTGCCTGCACCAGGATCCAGAGCACCAAACCCACGACCCCGAGCTGCGCCAGGATGTCGAGTAGCCGATTATGCGCATGGGCACCGAACAGCGCCGGCCAATAGGCGGGCATCTCGGGGCGTGCGGCATCGGGTGGCACGGTCATGCCAAAACCATAGCCCAACCAAGGCTTCTGGGCGATTTTGCGCCACCAGAACGACCATATTTCGTAACGCTCGTTCTTAAACAAGGTTTCGAGCGGTGCAGGAAGACCGTTGTCTTTTGGCTGGACCGCAGACGGAGACTGCAAGAGGGGCGGCGGTACTTTGCCGAGGTTGACGACAGTGTCGAGCGGCGGCGGAATCGACTGCGGCTGGGCCGCTGCCGAGTACAAATAATTGACGGGTTTTTGCAAACCGACCCACCAGTATAAACCGATGTGCACCAGCAACAGCACGGCCAAACCTGGCAGCAAGCGACGCACTGACAAACGGCCTTGAAAAGCGGGACACATCGCCAGCCCGCACAGCATGACCGCGAGCACGGTCAAGTTGGCAACCCAGAAA
This sequence comes from Burkholderiaceae bacterium, assembly GCA_046318595.1. Taxonomy (GTDB): domain Bacteria; phylum Pseudomonadota; class Gammaproteobacteria; order Burkholderiales; family Burkholderiaceae_B; genus DAITMV01. The sequence continues at coordinate 60,063 of JBKCTV010000004.1, forward strand.
ATGCGCGACAAAGTCAACAAGCCCACACTCAGTTGACACAGCAGCGCCACGCAGGCCAACAGCCTGTCGGCCCGTCGCTGCTGTTCGAAACCGTGGAGCGCCAGCCAGAGTATCGGCGCCAGCATGAAAACGGCATAAGTACTCAGTTGCCCTTCGCCATGCAGGACCGGAAACAGAAACAAGTCGCGGTCCTGAAGACCCACGTAAGCAACGCCTGCCAAGGCCACGACCGCAGCGGCCGTAAAACCGCAAACCACGGCTAATGTCAGCCGGTGTAAAGCCGTCGGCCGATCAACGACGACGAGCACGACCAAAACAGCGACGAGAGGAACGAAGATATCGGTATATAACTCACGCAAGGTCCGAACCGGCGCTTCGCTCCACAACATCGATAAAAAGCAATAACCGCTGAAAATCAACAGGGGCGCGCAAGGGGCGAACAATTCCCGTGCAGTCCTCCACGACCAGTGCGTGCGCCGGCCATACAGCGCTCCGACAGCCGCAACGGCAGCCGTGGCCAGCAGCATCCTTTTCAGGCCGAGAACACCGTTGAAGGGTAATACGGCTGCCAGCAAACAAAGCGCAGCCTCGGCAGCGAAACGCCAGGTTTTCAAGATCCGGCCGCCACATCGCGTGCGTGACGATACGCCGCCAACTGGGTCCGGCACGCACTCAGTACCCTTTCCACAGAAATCGCCGCCATCGACACCGCATCGGTGGGAGGATCAGTTTGCCCGGCGACGTCCGCCATGGGGTGATCGATCCATATGCCGCAAGGATGCTCCAGCGGACCGACCCGCCACGACGGGCTCCGGGAGTGATACAGCGCCACCATCGGCCTGTCGAAACAGCTCATCAAATGCGTCGGTCCGGTGTCCACGCCGAGATACAAGTCCAGCCGGCTCATCAGCGCGCCGGTCTGCCGCAAAGTCAAGCGTCCGGCCACCAGGGTCGAACAGTCCGGCAACTGCGCATGCAGCCAGCTCGTGCGTGCGTGCTCCTCTGGTCCGCCGAGAATAAAAAAATGTGCGGCGGGCTCGTCTTGCCGCAAAGCCTGCGCCACCGCCAGAAAATGCTCGGGCGGCCAGTCGCGGTAGGCTTTGGTCGCAAAGCTGGCCATTTGAATACCGATCAAAGGCGTTTTCGCAGGCGCGGCCCGGGCGATGAGATGGCCTGCCCAGCCCAGCTCATCGGGCAATGGCCGGTAGAGTAGCCGGCGCGACGCGACGGGTATGTTGAGCGCCTGCGGCAGTCGTAAAGCCTGGTCGACCGCATGTTCCCGCCCCGGCAAAGGGGGCGCCACGCAGCGCCACAGGCGGCTGTTCAGACGTGGGTCGGGTTGTTCGAAGGCAACGACTTTTTGGGCGGATCGAAGCGCATACGCAACGAGCGCCGCGTCGAAGCCGTAGACGAAAGCCAGATCGTGCTGTTTGCGGGACAACAAATTTTTCCAGCGGGCGCGGTTTTTCTCGATCGAACCGACTTGAGCCGCACCCGGAAAATTTTGCAACACTTCGTATCGGGTGGGGTGGCCGAGGATGGTCAGGCGGGCGCGTGGCCAGTGTTGCGCAATCGCGCGAATCGCGGGGGTCGTGAACAGGGTATCGCCGATCCGCGTGACGACGATGACGAGAATCGACGCGGGCTCAGGGATGGCGGCAGGTGTGGCGCGGGTGACAGCCGAACGGGTGGCCATGACGCTCACGAACAGGGCTGCCATGCGGTCGGCCATGGCCTCGCGGGTAAACCGCGCCGCGGCCACATGCCGGGCGTTTTGCCCAAGGCGCTGGCGCAGCCCGGCATCGCGCATGAGCTCGGCCAGCGCAGCGGCGATCGCCGGCACATCGCGCGGCGGCACGACCAGCGCCGTTTCCGCGTGTGTAACGGCTTCGAGAATCGCTCCAACCGGCGTGGTGACGATGGGCAACGCGCACAGCATCGCCTGCACGATGGCCTGCGGCACGCCTTCGTTGGCATACGAGGGCAGGCAAAACACATCCATCGCCGCCAGATAATCCTCCGGCCGCGACTGTTGACCGACCAGAAGAACGGTATCGTGCAAACCGTGCGTGGCAACGAAGGTATCGATTTTCTCGCGCATCGGCCCGTCGCCGACGATCAGCAGACGCCAGCCGGAATGCCCTGGCGCAAGCGTCTGCCAGGCAGCCAGCAGATCGAGATGCCCTTTCCAACTGCGCAGGGTGGCGGCGATGCCGACCAGCCGGATATCGGGATCCAGGGCCAGCGCCCGGCGGGCAAGCGGAGGATCGTGCGGCTGAAAGCGTGTCGGATCGACACCGGTCGGGATCGACGTGAGCCGCTCCGGTGGCAGGCGCAGGTCGTGTTGCAGGCTCAGCCGCAGCGCCTCGCCGGTCGTAACGATATGATCGGCGCCGCTTGCATACAGCCAGCGGGTGGCGGCGTTTTTGCCGACCGGCGCGGAAATATGCCGGGTGCGCACGATGGGCCAGCGGCGTCCGCCAAGCAGGGTCTGCACGACCCGTGCAACCGCCGTCAGCCAGCTATCCGCCGAACTGTGGGTATTGACGACATCAGGCGCGAGCCGCGCCAGCAAGCGCCGCAACCGCCAGACATTGGCCGGCGTTCGGCGGTCCAGCCCGATGGCGTGCACTGTCAGACCGCGCTGTCGGGCAGCCACGAAAATGCCCGCATGCGCCGGACAGACGAGCTCGACGCGGTGGCCGCGCGCGCGCAGCGCGTCGGCTTCTTCGAGAATGCGGATTTCCTGCCCGCCCCAGCCGCATGACGCTTCGGTATGAACGATGAACATCAGCCCGGGCTTTCCTGGGCGGTCTGCAGCGTCGCCGACTCGGTCATGAAGCGCAGCGAATGCAGCCGGGCATAAGCACCGGCGTGGCGCAGCAACTCGTCGTGCGTGCCGATTTCGACGATTCGGCCGTTGTCGAGCACAGCGATGCGGTCGGCGTTTTCGATGGTCGACAGCCGGTGCGCGATCACGATCGTCGTCCGGTCTTTCATCAATTCGTCGAGCGCGGCCTGAACCGCTTTTTCGGATTCGTTGTCGAGCGCCGAGGTCGCCTCGTCGAGCACGAGAATGGCGGCGTTTTTGAGAATGGCGCGCGCGATCGAAATCCGCTGGCGCTGACCGCCGGAGAGGCGCGTGCCGTTTTCGCCGATGCGGGTATCGAAGCCATGCGGCATCGCCAGAATGAACTCCAGCGCGTTGGCCGCCCGGGCGGCGTTTTCCAGTTGCTGCCGGGAAATGGCGACATCCAGCCCCAGCCGGATGTTGTTGGCGACGGTTTCGTCGAACAACAAGGTTTCCTGGCTCACATACGCGATATGGCTGCGCAGGCTGGCGACCTGCAGGTCGCGCAGATCGAAGCCATCGAGCGTGATGACGCCGCGCTGCGGGTTGAGCAGCCGCGGAATCAGCGTCGCCAAGGTGGACTTGCCGCCGCCGGAGGGACCGACCAGCGCCAGGGTTTCGCCCGGACGGATCTCCAGATCGATGCCCGTCAGCGCTTTGTCGGTGGCACTGGGATATTGGAAATCGACCTGCCGAAAAACGATATGGCCGCGGCACGTCGCCAGCGCATGCCGGCCATCGTCCTGTTCGACCGCCTCGTCCAACAATGAAAACACGCTCTCGGCCGCAGCCAGGCCGCGTTGCAGCGGACCGTTGATGTCGGCCAGCCGTTTCATGGGTGCCAGCAGCATCAGCATCGCCGTAATGAAAGAGACGAAGCTGCCGACCGTGACCTGCCGCTCAACCGACTGATCGAGTGCAATGCCTATGACCAGCGCCAGGGCCAGCGCGAGAAAGAGCTGCGTAATCGGCACGGTCGCCGCTGCCGCGACGTTCTGCTTGAGCGTGACGTTGCGCAGATAGCGGTTTTCTTCGCGGAATTTGTCGTGCATGAAACGGTGCAGCCCGAACACTTTAACGATGCGCTGGTTCAGAATGGTTTCGAGCAGAATGTGGGTCATGCGCGAATTGCTATCGAGCGTCGCCTTGCTAAGCGCCCGCAGCCGTTTGCTCGACTGGCGCACAATCACCGACATGATGGGCAGCACAACAATCGAAATCAGGGTTAGCCGCCAGTTCAGGTACAGCAGCCACGCCAACAGGCCGATCATCGCCATCGAATCGCGGATCAGTGTCGTGAGCGCGCTGACCGCCGCGTCGGCCACGCCGCTGACATCGTAAGTGACTTTGCTGGTAAACGCGCTCGACGGCCGCGAGCGCAGCGTCTCATCCGGCAGATGAATCAAGCGGCCGAAGATGTGGTTACGCATGTCCTGGATGACGCGTGTCGTCACCCAGGCGAACGAATACGACGAAAAAAACCCCAGCAGTCCGCGCAGCAGGAAAACGCCGACCAGCGACAGTGGCAACTGCCAGACAAGCTGCGGATGGCTGTTCGCCGAAAACCCTTTGTCCAGCAAAGGCTTCATGAGCGCCGGAAACATCGGCTCGGTGAGACTGACGGCAGCGGTTGCCAAAATGGCGATGACGAACACTTTAAAGTGCGGTTTGACGTAGGTCAGCAGACGCAGGTAGAGCCGAAACGCGGGCGTCATGCCGTACCCGTGGAAGATAGTGGAGCCAAATCGAGCAGTTCAGAGTACAAGGCCGTCAATTGTACGGTCATTTTGTCGAGCGATAAGCCGTCGGCCACGGCCCGGGCGGCGAGCCGCCGCCGCTCGATGGTCGCGCTCGATTGATCGGCCAGCCACTGCCGCATCTGTTCAGCCAGTCGCCCGGCATCGCCCGCCGCATGCACCCAGCCGCTATCGGGCGTCAGCAGCTCGGCGACGCCGCACGCGTCGGTGACGAAGACCGGCAGGCCGGCGGCCAAAGCCTCCAGTGCGGCGTTGGGCAAGGGATCGTACAGCGTCGGCAACACGAAGGCATCGGCGGCGGCCCAGTACGGCGCCAGCTCGGGCTGCGCCCCGCACCACAACATGCAACGCTCGATGCCCAGCCGCTGCGCCAGCAGGCGGTAGCGGCGCAGATGCCGTTCACGTCCGACCACCAGGCAACGCACCGCCGGGGGCCGCTCGGCGTGGCCACAGGTCAGTTCGGTTTGCAGTTGATGAATGGCACGCAGCAAGATCACAACGCCTTTGCGCGCGAAGCCCGACCCGACGTACAGCAAGACTTTTTCGGTAGGACCGAGCCCCAGCAGCGACCGCGCCTCACTGCGCTCCAGCAAGCCGGCCGGCTGGATGGTATTGGTGTCCACGCCGTTATAGATCAGTTTAAGCTTGGCCGCCGGCACGGCGAAACGCGCCTCAATCTCCTCGAGCACCAGCCGCGAGTTGCAGATCACCGCACGCAGTCGCGGATGCCGGAACATGCGCCCTTCCTGCCGGCGCAGGTAACGGTGATACGGACTGAGCGTTTGCAATAGGCGTTTGGCCCACCTCCGCCACCCCTGCAACGCGCGGGTTTGCCGCTCGAGCCACGCCGCATGAACCCCGTCGCCAGCGCGATAGACATCGAGGCCCGGAATGCGCTCGTGACTCTGCACCAGATCGAAACGCTCGGCGTGCAAACGTTTGTACAACCGCCGGGCGAACAACCGGTCGCGCAGCCAGCGAATGCTCGTCGCCACTGGGATGGTTTCGCAACGGGCCGCGCCCGCGTGGTCGACCGGCCAAGTTTGCGCGAAAACCGTCAACTCGATCGGCGTGCGCGCCATCGACAAGGCGTCAATCGCCTTTTCGACGAAACGCTCCGCCCCGCCGAATGGGTCATAGCGCTGTCGGACGATGGCCAATCGAATCGGATGCCCGGGCTGGGCCATGCAAAACCTGCGAAAGCAAACAGTAAGCGCGGTATTTTAAATGAAGTTTCAGTACACTGGCGCCTGTGATTGCATGCGGAGCGTCATGGATTTCAAACAGATTCGAAAAGTGCTGGTGACCAAGCTGCGGCATCACGGCGACGTGTTGCTGGCAAGCCCGGTTTTTCAGACTTTGAAAAACCGCCATCCGCACTTGCACATCGACGCGCTGGTGTATCGCGACACGCAGGACATGCTAACCGGCCACCCGGCGGTCACGACCGTGCACACCATCGACCGGACCTGGAAAAAGCAGGGGCTGTTCGTACAGGGCCGGGCGGAGTGGCGCCTGCTGCGAACGCTGCGGCGCGAACGCTACGATCTGCTGCTGCACCTCACCGAGCACCGGCGCGGCGCCTGGCTGCAAGGTCTGGCGGGCATTCCGCAAGCCTGCACCCTGGCGGTGCCGGGCCGTGGACGTTTTTGGCAGCGGGCCTTCACGCATACCGTTGCGCCGGCGCGCGGCGGCGGTCGCCACACGGTGGAAGTCAACCTCGACCATCTGCGGGTGCTGGGCGTCTTTCCGGAGCCGGCGGAACGGCGCCTGGTGCTCGTCCCGGGAGCCGGCGCCGAAACGCAGGTCGATACCTTGCTGAAAAACGCCGGTTTGCACGCGCAACGCTTCGTCCATGTTCACCCGGGTTCGCGCTGGTCGTTCAAATGCTGGCCGGTCGAAAAAATGGCCGCGCTGCTCGACCAGTTGCGAACCGCCGGGGTTCCGGTCGTGCTGACCGCCGCGCCCGATTCTGTGGAGCTAAGCATGGTGGCGCAGATCAAAACGCGGCTGGCCGGGCCCGTGGCACTCGACCTGAGCGGACAACTGAGTCTGAAAGAACTGGCCGCGCTGACACAGCGGGCAGCTTTGTTCGTTGGGGTCGACTCGGCGCCGATGCACATCGCAGCCGCGATGCGCACCCGCACGGTGGCGCTGTTCGGCCCGTCCGGGCCGACGATGTGGGGGCCATGGGAGCCTGTGCTCGACGGTTTCCACACGGTGTTGACCAGCGACCGCCATCCGTGTCAGCCCTGCGGGCGCGATGGCTGCGGAGGAGGTAAAGTGTCGGACTGCCTGGTGAGCCTACCCGTGGCGCGGGTGCTGGCGGCGGTGTTGGCAGATCTCAGCCAATCCAACCATACATACTTAAATTTTGATAAAAAGAGCGCGCCAATCTAGCGATAAGCGTTTACAGAGGTGTTGAATGACGTTTTTTCCAATTTTTCTATCGATTGTGTTCGTTGCGCGCAACCAGTCGGCTCACACTGAAAAAGTACTATCAGACGCCGCTTCTTGCATTGCCTCTCTGGTCAGTGATTACGAGATTATCATCGTCGACAATGCATCGGACGATGACAGCATTTCGGTCCTCAAAACGCTCACAGGGGAAACCGGACTCCCCAATCTGCAAATATATGCGCTGACCAAAGAGGTCGATGCAGACACTGCATCATGGGTTGGACTGGAGAACGCTTTGGGCGACTTCGTCGCGGTCATTGACCCTTTGGCAGACGATATCGGATTTTTGCCAGAAATGCTCGACAAGGCGCTCAGTGGCGCCGATGTGGTCTTTGCCAACAATCAGCAAAAAGCGCCCCAGAGCCTTGCTTATCGAGTTTCTTACGCCGTCTTTAATGGGCTCTACAAGCGCTTCAATGGCATCCATTTAGCCAAAGAGGCCCCTCAGTATCGCGTACTGAGCAAGAGAGTCGTCAACTTCATTCTTCAACATTCCCAGCCTGCGATGACCTATCGCCATCTACCTGCTACCGGGGGATTCGCGCGAGTCAATCTCAACTACAGCGCAGCGCCAAAACTCACGCACACCAAGCGACTGGGCGAAAGCATCGACCGAGGTATACGTTTGCTGGTTTCGACAACGCGTGCGCCGATGCGTCTCGTTACCTCAATCTCGTTATTTGGCGCTGTCGCCAACCTAGTCTACTCAGTCTACGTTGTCGCCGTCGGGTTTCTGAAGACTGATGTTGCACCCGGCTGGATCAGTCTATCCCTCCAGCAATCTGGCATGTTTTTCTTGATCTCTCTTGTCCTTCTTGTGCTTGGCGAGTACATCCTGCACATGGTCAGCCTATCGAATGAGGGCCCGCTTTATCACGTGGGGCAAGAATTCACCAGTGCTCGCATGACCCGGCGTGAAAAATTGAATATCGAGGAAGTAAGCGCTGAGCCTATAAATGCACTAGGCACACGCCATGAACGAATTGCCTGATGCCAACCACAACTATAAATCACGATGCAGTTATTGTCGGTGGTGGGTTTTATGGTGCAGCTATTGCCATATACCTGGTTAAACAGCGCGGATTCAAGCGAATCGTCCTGGTAGAGCGTGCGCCTGCACTTCTCAGTCGTGCCTCTTACAACAATCAGGCGCGTGTTCATAATGGCTATCACTATCCACGCAGCTTTACGACCGCGTATCGAAGTCGAGTCAATTTACCCAAGTTTGTGCGTGACTGGCCCGATGCAGTAAGTCAAGATTTCACCAAGCTTTACGCGATTGCACGCCGTAATTCCAAAGTCACGGCCAAACAGTTTGACCGCTTCTGTCGGGAGATAGGCGCCAAGGTTCAACCGGCAGAGCCGTCGCTGCAGGCATTATTTGAGCCGGGGCTAATTGAGGATGTGTTTCTGGTCGAAGAATATGCTTTTGATTCGACTAAGTTGGCCAGTTGGGCTGCGAGAGAATTGCAAGATTGCGGCGTGCAGATCCATCTTAAAACGAGCGTAACGGCGATCTCAAACGGGCAAAAACAAACCTTGCAGCTTACCTTAAAACCCGAAGGCAGACCTGAAGAGTTGCTCACTTGCCGCTATGTTTTTAATTGCACTTACAGCGGGCTGAATCAATTCAAGGGTGATTTTCCCGGAACCCAAACAGGCCTCAAACAGGAAATAACAGAAATGGCACTGATGCAGGCGCCGCCCGCACTCGAGGGCTTGGGCATCACAGTCATGGATGGCCCCTTCTTCTCGATGATGCCGTTCCCCGCTCGTGGATTGCATACGCTTTCCCATGTCCGTTACACCCCTCATATGCACTGGAACGACGAGCAAGGTATCGATCCGTACCAAAAGCTCGATGAATATGCACGGGCAACGCGTGTTGATCGCATGGTCAGGGATGTGGGGCGCTATCTGCCGGCAGTGCTTAATGCAAAATATGTCGAATCGTTATTCGAGATCAAAACCGTATTGATGAAGAACGAAGGTGATGACGGCAGGCCAATTTTATTTGAAAAGCACTCGCAGTTGCCAGGCTGTTATTCCGTGCTGGGCGGGAAAATCGACAACATATACGATGTTTTGGAGAAGTTGGATGAAGAGCGTCTTTGATTTACAGGGCAAAAATTGGTTGATTCATATCGTTGCGCTTGGCATTTTACTAAGCGGCATTTTTGATAGGTTTTCAGTGGGCAACGCTTTTTACAGCGATCCTTTCCATCATGGAGAATTTGTCGCATCACTTCCGTCCGTGCTTATTAGAAATATAAATTTTTTCACTATACATGGCGCAATGGATTGGTTGCCAGCATGGTTTTCGCAACAAATTTGGGGGCCGAATAGTTATTTTCTACCAAACATGCTCATTTACACATCTCTAGATGCTTTGGCGAGTTTATTTCTTTATTTTATTATTACTTTACTTACCCACAGGGAGAATAAATATCGTGCGGCCATATTGATAAGCTCTGCGGTATTGACTGGTTATGTCGTTGGCAGCAGAGATGTTTTCCTTATACTGGCCATATTTTTTTATTTTCTTTGCGAGACATCACAATCTAATCATGCACGAAAGTTTATCGAAATAACACTGGGTGTCTCGCTCGCAGTAAACCTATTATGGTCTTTCGATAGAGGTTTTACGGGCATTGCGGGAATTGGTCTTGCGTGCCTAATTATAGCCATTTCGGAGAAGAGACATTTACTCACAATCGTTTCTTTTGCGGCTTCTCTTTTGGTCGCAACTTGGATAGGAGCATTTTCCTTATCGGCCTTTATCGAAAACTTCGAATTTTTGTTGGTTACTTCATCCCAATGGAGTTTTGGGTATTCAAAATTTAAGCCCATATTATTTACTGGGCTGGTTGCAATACCAAACGGGTGGGCAATTTATTACTTGGTAAACAACTTGGTGCGGTCAATAACCAACTGCAACACCTTGGATCGAACAAGGTTTTGGAAGGAGACTGCCAACTTGGGATTGCTGATAATTTGTACCATTTTGATGTTCAAAATAGGCGTTAACAGGGCGGATTTTGGGCATGTTGTAATGGCACTCTGGATGCCTGCAATAGTTTTTCTTTATTTGAACATTAGGCTATCAATTTTTGCTAATACCACCATGGCGGTTGCCATAGTTTTTCTTGCGTTACGCGCACATAACTACTGGATTTTATTTGGTGCGATCATGCCAATAATTTATGAAAACAATTACAGGGGCGCGCTTAAAAAACTTAGCTATTACATAGTGGCGCCGAAATTTGCCGTGGCCGTGCTTGCAATCCCACTGATATTTGTCAAAGTCCTTAAAATTGCTTCGAACTACTCTCAAAATGGATACCTCTGGATGTCACAGGTTTCTGCGCCGCCCGCCAACCAGTCGCTCGTTGACCAAAGCATGAATTGGGTCTCCGCTGAAATGTTGCGGGCTGGTTCACGTTGTGTATTCGACCTTTCCAATAATGGTGTAATAAATGGGTTAACTGCATTACCAGCATGCACAAAATATACTTATCCAGCCTATGCAACCCAACCTTATGAAGCGGACATGATTCAAGAATTGCGGCAACGAAATCCACCGGTTGTTGTATTTTCTTCTACTTACTGGTCATTCAGCATTGATGGTAAATCCATGCATGATCGTTTTCCTGAATTGAAAAACTATCTGGTCGACACTTATCCATATGAGAAGTGTAACTTTGGCTACTGCCTTCGTTACGTTAAGCAACCTGACTAAAGGAGTATCACTTAGTGAAATTAACTGATGCATTGATTGGTTACACTGGTTTCGTTGGGTCGACGCTTTTAAAACAAGCCCCTTTCGAATCCCTATATCGTTCGACTAATATCTGTGATATCGAGGGTCGATCGTTCGATACAATTGTATGCGCTGGCGCCCCAGCGCAGAAGTGGATTGCCAACCGGGAGCCCGAAGCGGATCGTCAAAAGATTGACGGCCTAATCGCGCACCTGAAAACTGTCCAGTGCAAAACCTTCATTTTGATCAGTACGGTCGATGTGTTCAAAAACTCGATGGGCGTTGATGAAGAAACGCCGGTCGACGAGTCTGGACTTCATGCTTACGGCCTGCATCGGCGCTTGCTTGAAAAATTTATTGAGGACCACTTTACCAACCATCTGATAGTGCGTCTGCCCGGGCTCGTTGGCCCAGGACTGCGCAAGAATGTCATTTTCGATTTCTTGAATGACAACAATCTGCACGCGATTGAGAGCAGAGGCGTTTTTCAGTTCTACCCAATGGTGAGCCTATGGTATGACATTCAAACAGCACTCAATGCCGGTTTGAAGTTGGTTCACCTAACGGCCGAACCGATCAGCGTAGCTAACGTTTCAATGCAAGGGTTTGGTAAAGTCTTCGAGCATGTATTGCCCAATCTTCCGGCTACATACGATATGCGGACCATTCATGCTCAAGTATTTGGATCTACCGAGGTTTACCAGTACAGTGCCCGTGAAACGATACAGGCAATCAGAGCGTATGCGCAATCTGAGCCTCTCACGATCAAGTCTGAATCAGGGGCGAAATCATGAGGCTAGCGATTTCAAATATTGCCTGGGATACCGCTGAAGATGAAGCGATAGTCACTTTACTTCAGCGCTTTGGTATTGATGCAATTGATATAGCGCCAGGTAAATATTTCCCTGAGCCCGGTGAGGCAACTGACGAGGACATTGCTAGCGTCAAAAACTGGTGGCTTGAACGTGGCATAGAAATTACGGGCATGCAGGCGCTGCTGTTTGGTACAACGGGTTTGAATGTCTTTGGCCCACCCGAGTCGCAAGCTGCGATGCTGCAGCATCTCACGGCAGTGTGCCGCATCGGTGCAGGTCTGGGAGCCAAGCGAATTGTTTTTGGCTCGCCAAAGAATAGAGATCGCGCTGGATTGACTGATCAGGAAACCATGGAGGTGGCGGTTTCTTTTTTTAGACGTCTTGGCGACATCGCTCAATCTTATGGCGTTGTGATTTGCCTTGAGCCCAACCCACCTTGCTATGGCGCCAACTTCATGACCACCAGCACTGAAACAGCGGAGGTGGTGCGGCAGATTGACCATCCAGCGATTGGGATGCAACTAGATACAGGGGCACTTGCTATCAACAGCGAAGATCCTGTCACCGTTCTGCAGGACTGCGCACCTCTCATTGGGCACGTTCATGCCAGCGAGCCAGACCTACTTCCTCTGGGTGACGGAGGAGCTGATCACGCCAAGGTGGTTACAGCGCTGAAGCAATATCTGCCAAACCACGTGGTATCTATCGAGATGCTAGCGACCAAGAATGAACCGCATGAAGTATCGATTGAGCGGGCACTCACCGTGGCGATTCAACACTACCGCAATAACGGAGTTGGGGGCCATGCATGAAGTGGCTCATTTTGATTCTCGGGATTGCCTCCAACGCCTCAGCTAGCGTCTTGGTCAAGATGGCGATGGTGCCACCTCGAAAATTCCCCTCCCTCAGCGAGCCCATGGCGGCGTTTAGTAACTGGCCATTCTGGTTGGGTCTGGGGCTTTATGGTGCAGCATTCCTGCTGTACGCCGCAGCTTTAGCACGTTTACCGCTCAATGTGGCCCATCCAGTGCTGACCGCCGGTGCAGTGGCCACCGTTGCCCTGTGCTCGGCGGTGATTTTTCGGGAACCGTTTGGTTGGACAACGGTCGCTGGGATCGTACTGGTAATCACCGGCGTTGCACTGATTACGGCCCGAGTAGCTTGATAGTTAAAAGAAGAAAATGACGATGAGTCCCTATATTTCACCTGAAGTTCGTGCCAACTGGCAAGTCCCCACCTTTGACACGCCCCTCTGGCTTGGCCGCCAGCACCCTTGGTGTGTCGTGATTCCGGTCATTAATGAAGGCGCAAGGATCAAGCGCCTGCTTTCCAGAATGGCTGCTCTCAAAATCGACGGCATCGCCGACATCATCATTGTGGATGGTGGTAGTACCGATGGCTCACTGGAAGTCGATTCACTGCAGATGACAGGTGCGCGCGGTCTGTTGGTCAAGACTGGATCAGGAAAATTGAGCGCGCAGCTACGTTGCGCCTACGCTTTTGCACTCGACCAAGGATACGAAGGCATCATCAGCATTGACGGTAACGACAAAGATGATCCGGAAGCGATACCGCGTTTTATTGAAGCACTCAAGCAAGGCGTTGATTTTGTCCAAGCGTCACGTTTTATTTCGGGTGGAGTAGCAGAGAACACCCCAAAATCGCGGGACTTGGCAATCCGTTACATTCATGCGCCGATGTTGAGTTTGTCTTCCGGCTTTAGATGGACGGATACTACGCAAGGATTTCGCGCCTACAGCAGGAAGATGCTGCTTGATCCGGACATAGCACCATTCCGCGATGTATTCATGACCTACGAACTGTTGGCGTATCTTTCATACCGCGTTCCTCAGCTTGGATATTGCTGCCTAGAACTCCCGACTATTCGACGTTACCCAAAAGGTGAAGTGCCGACCAAGATCAGCACATTTAAGGGGAATCTGTGTGTACTGTGGGTGCTTCTTAAAACCTGCTTCGGAATATATAACCATCACAGACCAATGAAATGATTAACCTTAAAAAAAGAAGCAATCTCACGAATAATAAAAAACCGCGGAAAATCGTTAGATTATGTGACTGTATTTATATTTTTTATATTCAGCTTATTAGCGCAGAACAGCCAGGGGGGTGGCGTAAATCGATCATCTCATCGAAGCGGGCGCGGAAAAAATCGTCGGTTGGCATGCGGGCGACTCAGCAAAATCTCTCAGGTTTTGCGTATTATGCCAGCGATTTCTGGGAGTTTTACAAGGCGAAAAGTTGACGGTTAGCCAACGGGTATAAGTATCCCAGGCGTTTTGCAGGGACGACTTTTTAATATATGTTTAGAGCTGCGCTTCCTGAACCCGCTCGCCAAGCAAACTCGAAACACCCAGCTCGCCGCCTCGGGTCCGAGCCAGCCCTGTAGCTGCAGCAGCAAACCATCGTCGGGCCGCACCCGCCACTGGTCCGGCAGCTCGGCCGTGCAGGTGTGGCCTCATCATTGTGATAAAGGACCGTCTCGCGGCAGCCCTGCTACGGGTCGGTGTATAGCAACAAGGCGTTTTGCGTCCGCCTGAGTCAGGCTCAAAAAATCGCGCTCCGTTTCGAACACCTGGAAAACTTCCGCTAAAACCAAATCTTTAGGCGCCTTTCGGCTTTCACTCGTTACCGCAAAAAGTAGGTTTCAAGTTGGGTCGTCGCCCTTGCAGGTATGCGATGACACCATTGCGGCTATGGTAATCGGACAGATACAAAAAAGCCAAGCTGTCCAGTTCGACCAGACCCGCCAAACCAACGTCAGTGATGTATTCACACATGTGCAGGTTTAGTGAAGCCAGTTTGTTCATTCCAGCCAGACTCATCAAGCCAGCGTCAGTGATATGTTTACAAAAAGAAAGGTCCAAAAAACTTAGATTGGTTAGCCCAGCCAGATGTGCCATCCCGGTATCGGTGATCTTTTGACATCCATACAAGTTGAGCGAAGCCAAGCTGGTCAACCCGGATAGATGCGCCAGCCCGGTATCGGTGACGCCTTCACACCAGCACAGGTTCAAGGAAACCATTTGGCTCAGTCCAGCCAACCGGGCCAGACCGATGTCGGTGATACGTAGACAGTTAGCCAAGTCCAGCACGGTCAACTTCGTCAGCTGAGCAACCTGCATCATCCCGACGTCGGTGATATTGGAGCAGTTTGACAAGCTCAGCTCAGTTAAACTGGCTAACGCCACCAGCAGATGAGTCAGACCGGCGTCGTTGATATTCGAACAGCCTGACAGGTTTAGCGCTGTTAAATTCGTCAAGCCCGCCAGATGCGCCAGGCCAGCGTCGGTGATCTTGAAGCAGCCTGACAGGTTCAGCGCAGTTAAATTCGTCAGCGCCGCCAGATGCGCCAGCCCAGCGTCGGTGATCTTGGAGCAGTCTGACAAGTTCAGCGCAGTTAAATTCGTCAGCGCCGCCAGATGCATCATGCTAGCGTCGTTGATATTCGAACAGCGTGACAGGTTTAGCGCAGTCAATTTCTTCAGCCCCGCCAGTTGCGCCAGCCCATCGTCCGTGACCGACGTGCGACTCAAGTCCAGCACTTTGAGTTGTGGGAACTTTTCACAGATGCGCTGCAAGTCTTCGGCACTGAACTGGCCGTTCAGCTTGAGTCGTTCGATGCTCGTAAAGTGTTGGGTGCCGATCAGGTGTTCGATGTCTCGTGACGAAACCGTCAGGCTTTTTACATTTTCCAGCGCCAGGTGGCGCCACGCTCTACTCACGTTGATAATAGGAGCGTCGGGAGCTGCAGCTTCGCCTATCTTGAGGAAAACGTTTGCCAGTACCTCTGGCGGCAGGATCTCAATGGAAGGATTCTCGTTCCTGAAATGAGGGTTCTGCAAACAAGAAGAGGCCGCATCGAACTGTTCCGAATCAATCGATTGACTCGACTGTATCACTGCAGTGCCTCTGGACGCGACCGTCTTCTCGGCATCAGACTGAAATTGCTCTTCAGTCCTCTCAACCACTCTATTTGACGGGTATGCCGTACGTACTTTGAACATCGTTTTTTCTCGAAACCTTCATATAATCAATTTATCCAATACCTCTTCATTTACTGAACAGTGTATTGCATAAGCTCCATGTTTAATCTGGCGAAACCTCGTTAGAAAACCCACCCGGCCCCTTCGGGTCCAAGCCAGTCCTGCAGCTGCAAAAGCAAACCATCATCGGGCCGTACCCGCCACTGGTCCGGCAGCTCGGCCGTGCAGGCGGCCTCGGCATTGTGATAATGCACCGTCACACGGCAGCCATGCTGCGGATCGGCGTATGGCGACAAAGCGCTTTGCAGACGCCGCACGTCCGACTGACCGTTCATTTTGAGCGTCAGCCCACGGACGAACTGGGCGCGTGCCTGGGTCAGGCTGAACAAACTGTCGGCCACCACCCGTAAGCCACCGGTATAGGCATCGTCGGATACCTTGCCCTGGACGACCAGCAGCACATCCTCCTTGAGCCAACTGCGGTTGGCGTCGAACAGCTCGTTGAACACCGACACCTCGGCTTGACCAGTGGCGTCGTCGAGCACAATGAAAGCCATTTTACCGCGCCGGGTCATCTGCGTGCGCAGCGCCGCCACGACGCCGGTGAGCCATTGCGGCTCGCGGCTGGCCGACAGGTCGCGCAGGCAGGTCTTGACGAACGGCCGCACCTTGGCGGCGTCCGCATGAAACAAGTGGCCGCTCAGGTAAAAGCCCAGCGCGAGCTTCTCCTCGGACAGCTTTTGCCGCTCATCCCATGCCGGGGCATCGACCAGCCCGGGTGGGGCGTCGGCGCCCTCGAGATCGCCGAACAGGCTCACCTGACCAGCGGCGGCGTCCTGGGCGTCGGCCCACTCCATGGCGCGCGCAACCGACGCCAGCAAATGGCCGCGCCGCACATCGAGCGAATCGAACGCCCCGGCGCGGATCAAGCCTTCGATGACGCGCCGGTTGACCTGGCGACGGTCGATGCGCCGGGCGAACTCGAACAAATCGGTAAACGGACCGTTGGCCTCGCGCTCGGCGACGATGTTTTCGCAAGCGCCCTGCCCGGTACCCTTGATCGCCCCCAGGCCGTAGCGGATGGCGCCGGCGCGCGACTCGGCGGCGGCACGGATCGGCTTGAAGCGGTAATCGGAGGCGTTGACGTCCGGCGGTAGAATTTGCAGTTTGCGGCGCTGCTTGGGGGATTTTGCGCCGGTCGCCGGCGCATCGTCCGGCGCGCCAGGGACTTCGCAGCAGGTCTGGCAATCTTCGACAAAAACCTTGACTTTGTCGGTGTCGTCCATATCCGACGATAGCGTCGCGGCCATGAACTCGGCCGGGTAATGTGCCTTGAGCCAGGCCGTCTGATAAGCGATGAGCGCATACGCGGCCGAGTGCGATTTGTTGAAACCGTATTCGGCGAATTTTTCCATGAGATCGAACAGTTGCGTCGCCAGTGCCGGCTCGACCCCTTGCGCGGCGGCGCCGGACGTGAAGATTTCCCGCTGCTTGGCCATCTCTTCGGGCTTTTTCTTGCCCATCGCGCGGCGCAGCAGATCGGCGGCGCCGAGCGAATAGCCGGCCAACAACTGCGCGACCAGCATCACCTGCTCCTGGTACACGATCACGCCGTAAGTGCTCTTGAGGGTGTCATGCAGCTTCGCATGAAAATACCACTCAGTGCGCCCGACGCCAGTGCGCGACTGCTCTTTTTTCCGGGCGATAAAGTCGTCCACCATGCCCGAGCCGAGCGGCCCGGGGCGGTTGAGCGCCATGAGCGCGATGATGTCTTCGAAATTATCCGGGCGAAGCTTTTTTTCGAGATCCTTGGCCGAGCGCGACTCGGACTGGAACACCGCTGTCGTGTTGCCCTCGGCGAACAGTTTGTAGACGCCCGGATCGTCGAGCGGCAGATCCTCCAGGCGAAACGCACGCCGGTCCTCATACCCTTGCCGGACCCAGCCCACGGCGGCTTCGAGAATCGTGAGGTTGCGCAGCCCCAGAAAGTCGAACTTGACCAGACCGATCGCCTCGACATCGTCCTTGTCGAACTGCGACACGACCGAATCGTAAGCCCCGTCGGCGCAGTACAGGGGACAGAAGTCGGTCAGCTTGCCAGGCGCGATCAGCACACCGCCGGCGTGCATGCCGACGTTGCGTGTCAGGCCTTCCAGCGGCCGCGCGACCGCGACGATCTCGCGGGCCTCGTCCTCGTTAGCGACCCGCTCGCGGAAAGTCGGCTCGTCGCGCAGGGTGCGCTCGAGGTCCCAGGGGTCGGTCGGCACATGCGGAATCAGCTTGGACAGGCCATCGCAATAGGTATACGGCATGTCGAGCACACGACCGGCGTCGCGAATCACTGCTTTCGCGCCCAGCGTCCCGAACGTCGCGATCTGACTAACCGCGTCGCGGCCGTATTTGCGCTTGACGTAGTCGATGACCTTGTCGCGGTTGTCCTGACAGAAGTCGATGTCGAAGTCGGGCATTGACACCCGCTCGGGATTCAGAAAGCGCTCGAACAGCAGGTCGTAGCGGATCGGGTCGAGGTCGGTGATGCCGAGCGCATACGCAACGATCGACCCCGCCCCGGAGCCCCGCCCCGGCCCGACCGGCACGCCGTTGCCCTTGCCCCAGTTGATGAAATCCTGCACGATTAGAAAGTACCCGGAAAACCCCATGCCGATGATGATGTCGGCCTCGACTTGCAGGCGCTCGTCGTAGGCGGGACGGCGCGCGGCGCGCGCGGCTTCGTCGGGAAAGAGATGCGCCAGGCGTTTTTCCAGGCCCTCGCGCGCCAGCACCGCCATGTGCTCGTCGAGCGTGACGCCGGGCGGCGTCGGAAACTGCGGCAGGTAGGCCTTGCCGAGCGTCAAATGCAGGTTGCAGCGTTGCGCGATCAGCGTGGCGTTCGTCAAGGCCGTCGGAATATCGGCGAACAGCGCGGCCATCTCGGTGCCGGTCTTGAAACATTGCTCCGGGGTGTAGTGCCGCACGCGCCGGGGGTTGGACAGCATTTCGCCCTCGGCGATACAAACCCGCGCCTCATGCGCACGGTAGGCGTCGGCGTCGAGAAACTGGATCGGATGGGTAGCGACGACCGGCAACTGCAGCTCGGCCGCCAGGCGGCACGACTGCACGACCAGGCTTTCCTCCTCGGGCTTGCCGCGCCGCTGGAGCTCGATGTAAAACGCCCCGGGGAAATTCGTGGCCAGCCGCCGCGCCGCGTGCGCAGCGGCATCCTGCCTGCCAGCCAGCAAATGACAGCCGACTTCGCCAGCCGCAAAGCCGGACAGCGCGATCAGACCGCCGACGGCCTCGACCGTCAGCCATTCGGGACGCAAACAGGCCTTGCCACGGATTTGATTTTGTAAAAATGCCCGGCTCAGCAGCTCGCACAGATGCCGGTAGCCCGCGTCGTTTTTAACCAGCAATAGCAAGCGGAAAGGCTGATCGGGCGCCTGCTCGTTATGCACCCAGACATCGCAGCCGGCCAGGGGCTTGACCCCGGCAGCACGCGCCGCCTTGTAGAACTTGATGAGCCCGAACAGATTGGACAGGTCGGTGATGGCGAGCGCCGGCATTCCGGCCTGCACGGCCCGCGCCACGGCATCGGTCGGGCGGACGATGCTGTCGGTCACCGAAAACTCGGTATGCAGGCGGAGGTGGACGAATGGGGCGGACATCATGAATCTGAATACGGACGGAGGAGAACCAAGATTATAGAGCGTTCTTTTCGGCCAGCCGCATCAACACATGAAAGGCACAATAGTGTCCGCAGCACTTACGCCGACTGGTAGTTATGAAACCCTAGGCTGAGAAGCGAGCGAAAAATCTTCGTGGACCAACGTCAAATTGGGATTATAAGCCGGATCGTTGATCAATATGTCCGGCCAGCGGGCTTTCATATAATCGATCTCGCGTTGGAAACGCTGGTATTTTTCTGGCGTATCTTCATAGCCTCGGCTAACGGACTCATGATGATAGAGCAGCGCGAAAGGCGTCATGATGTTTCGGTAACCCGCTTCTTTGAGCTTCAAGCACAAGTCGACATCGTTAAAAGCCACACTTAGGGCTTGTTCGTCGAGCCCACCCACTTGCAAATAACAATCTTTGCGCACAGCAAGGCAAGCGGCAGTAACGGCAGAAAACTCCTGAGCGATGCAAGCACGGCTGAAGTAACCACAGGAGTGACGAGGCAAGCGCTTGTGAACATGACCGGCCACCCCACCAATACCCAGGACAACCCCAGCATGCTGAAGCGTGTCATCCCCATACAACAACTTGGCACCAACTGCGCCCACCCCGTCCTGTACAGCGTAGTAAACGAGCTCGGCAAGCCACTCAGGGCTGATCACTTCCGTATCATTATTCAGCAATACCAGTACCTCGCCTCTGGCAAAGCGCACAGCATAGTTGTTTATTTTTGAAAAATTGAACGCAAGCGTATCCTCCTTAATGAGCCTAATAGCGGGATAACACTCGACAAGCCGCTTAAAACCGTCAATCGACTGTTGCTCATCCGAACAGTTGTCGACAAGCAAAATTTCAAAATTTTCATACGTCGTTTTCTGAAAAATACTGTCGATACACCGTTCGACCATATCGATCCGGTTACGGGTAGGAATAATGATACTGACCAGCGGGAGCGGATCATGGAATTCGCCAAACGTACGATAAGCGCCGCAGGGTAAATAACCGACCCGACCAAGCAAACCTCTGCGGTGGAGCTGTTCCTGTAGCAGTTTCAGGGAAGCCTCGACGGCATAAGGTTTTTCGTCCACTCCACAGGCCGTGCTACCAGGAATTGCCCGCCAATGGTAAAGAATCCGCGCAATATGCACGATTTGGCCGGGGTTGGCCTGATGCACGACGCGTGCCGCCAACTCGTAGTCCTGAGCCCCGTCATACCCTTGGCGAAAACCGGCCAACTGTTTCAAGGTATCGGTTCGGTATACACTCAAATGAGAAAGATAATTATAAGAAGCAAACAGAGTAAAATTCCAATCCGGCTTGAAATGCGGCGAAAAATGTTTACCGTGTTCGTCGATCTTATCTTCGTCCGTATAAATCAAAACCACGCTTGGCTGGCTGTGAATGGCTTTGACAACCCGATATAATGCATCCTCGGCCAGCCGGTCATCTTGGTCAAGCAGCGCGACATAATCGCCCTGCGCCATGTCCAACGCCGTATTGGATGCGGCTGCGATATGGCCATTGGTTTTTCTGAATGTTACTTTTATGCGACGGTCCGATTTTTCCAATGATCGCAAGAACGCTTCAGTTTTAGAACATTGGGAAAAATCGTCAGCAATACACAGCTCCCATCGTCCATATAACTGCTGTGTAACTGACTCAACCGCTTGTTGTAAATAGCCGAGCCCTGGTTTATAAACCGGCATCAAAATCGAAATCAACGGCAAATATTCAAAAGTAGCAATGTCCTGGTGAATCGCCAACCGGTTTTCATCGTTCAGGCAAGCATATTGGCTGAACCATGTTTCGTAGGAATCTTGATCGCCGACTCTAAAACTGAACATTAGTTTTCTGATACGCAGACTAATACCGGACCAGCCTTCTCTCCGATATACGCCGTATATTTTCTTCATTTTGCTGCCTGCTGTTTTTAGTAGCCGCAGCTTTCGAAAGACCGTTCTGAATGGTCGGGTCAACTTCCAGGAGTGGCTGTTCATTACCAACTCGAACTGACGCTGGTAATGGTCAGATTTTTTCGTCATGCCATCCAAAGAGTTCGTCAAATCTGCACATGTGGCCGATGCTTTTTTATTGACTTCGATCAGCCGTATTTGCTCGGCTTCTAATTCATGATTTTTTTCTGTGAGCAAACGGTTTTGAAGCTCCGCGGCATAGATGGCGGTGTAAGCCTCATTCAATTTATTGTTTATCAGAAAAGATGCATCCGACCGGCTTTCATAAGTGCCGCGTTTTATTCCATAGAAATACAAATCGAAAGCTTCAAAATTGCTTGAGAAACTATGCATGGAAAAATTTGACTCGATATTAATCGCTGCATGTATATCTTTTGCCGTCAGGTTTCTATAATAGTCACACCAACCTGGCTGTTCCATTAAAAGTGGCGCATCCTTCGGTGTCGTTCGCCTCGTACCATGCTCAGGCCTACCGGTCGTTGCACAGGTGAAAAGAAGTAACCCACCCGGCTTAAGCATGCGCAAACAGTTTTTCAAAGTTAAATCATAGTATTGATCGTGTTCAAAGCATTCAGTGGAAACAATGACGTCTATACTTTCATCAGGCAAATTAAATTCATGGCCTTTAGTCTTGAAATCGACATTTTTTCCATAAGCAACATCCACACCAAGGTATAAACAACTTTCGAAAAGATACTGATTATTGCCATTGACATCAAGCGAACCGATATCCACGACTATTTTTCCCGTAAAATACTCTGGGAATTTTTCCTTAACGGATTTACAAAACAGCATTTGCTGTAAATGCGCCATAATTTTTTAACTTTCGAATCAACGTCTATTTATGGTAGCCATGTTGATTTTCGACATGGGTATTTTTACTAAGCCGGTAGATGGGAGAACATTCAGAAACTTTATTATAAGAATGTCATGTATCCAATGATGCTGGACATGCTCTTGTTGGGTACCATCGGCAATCGCAACGCCAATCGTGTATTCGCCACAAGCCAAACAAGGCATTGCAAACTCGAAAGCGACTTTAAGCTCATCTGCAGCATACAAGGGAAAGTGTTTTTCTTTGTAGTACTCGTATGTATTTTCGCCGAAGATAACCTGACCGGTACGGTCCTTGAAAAAAAACCCCACGATCGGTTTTCGGATATCGGCTGTGATCGAAATGTCGATTTGCAGCCTGACAAGTTCTTCACCCGCAAAACAGGAAGCGTGCTTGCCGTTTTGATCGATCAGCTGAGTCGACCGTATTCGGGCACCGCCAATACCGAAACTTTTATCCGAATGACTAGACAGGACTGAGGCGGAATCATCCGGCGAGGCCAGCGGCTCATCGAACGATTCAGGCGTTTGCACTTCCTCTTTGTTTTGCGAGAGGTAAACATATTCCAAGTAAGCCTCGGTCACATTCTTGGCGGAATCCATCAAGCGTGGCCTGCCACCATCGAGCCAGAGCGCGTTGTCGCACAGCGCCTTGACCGAGATCGAATCGTGACTGACAAACAGCAGGACACCCTGCTGCTTGAAGGTGCGCAGGAACCGCATACACTTCTGCGTAAAAATCGCATCGCCGACCGCCAGGGCTTCATCGATGATCAGAATATCCGCATCGACATGCGCGATCACCGCAAATGCCAGGCGCACGTACATACCGCTGGAGTACGTCTTGACCGGCTGCTCGATGAAGTCACCGATGTCGGCGAAGGCTGCGATTTTATCGAACCGGGCATCGATCTGTTCGCGGTTCAGACCATACAAAGACGCGGCCAGATACACATTATCGCGCCCGCTGAACTCCGGATTAAAGCCAGCGCCGAGCTCCAGCAACGCCGCCACCCGGCCTTTTACCTGGACGGTGCCGGCTGTCGGATGCAAGGTGCCGCAAATGAGCTGCAGGAGCGTCGACTTGCCCGAGCCGTTGCGCCCGACGATGCCGACCGTTTCGCCGCGCCGGACCGTAAAACTCACATCCTGCAGCGCCCAGAACTCACGATAAAACCGCCGCCGGCCGCGAAACAGCATTTGCAGCAGTCGGTCTTTGGGACGATCATAAATATGATAGCTTTTGCTGAGGCCTTCGACCCGGATTGCGACATCGTCAGAGGACATCGGCAAACCCTTTACGCGTTTTTTGAAACCATGCGTAGCCGCCCCAGGCCGTCAGCGCCGTCAACGCCCAATAAACGCCCAGCAGACGGATGTCGGGCATTTGCCCCCAATACAACACCGTCCGGGCCCACTCGATCGCCGGCGCCAGCGGATTCAAAGCCAGCAGAGGCTGATAAGCCACCGGCAGCGCCGACAGCGGATAAAAAATCGGCGACAGGAACATCAACACCGTCATAACCAGGCCGATCAGTTGACCAACATCGCGTAGGTAGACGCCCAGCGAAGCGAGCGCCCATGACGCGCCCAGGGTCATCAGCATCAGCGGCGCAAAAATCAAAGGTAGCAACAAAGCCGACGGCTGCGGCCAACCGAACAGCAACACATAAAATACCAGCCATACTAAGAGACTGATCGCAGCGTGGAAAAAAGCCGCGCCCAGGCTCACGACGGGTAAAATCTCCAGCGGAAACACCACTTTTTTGACGTAATTAGCATGTGCCAGGATCAGATTCGGCGCGCGCGTCACGCACTCGGCAAACAAATTGAACACGATCAACCCGGCGAACAGCACCAGCGCAAACTCGGTTTTCGACCCTTCCCCCCCACCCCAGCGCGCTTTGAACACCACGCTAAACACGAAGGTATACACGCCCAGCATGAACAGCGGGTTCAGGAACGACCACACGATGCCCATCACCGAACCCTGATACCGGCCGACCACTTCACGTTTGATCAACGCCCGGATGAGACTGCGATGCTGCCATAGGCTGCGCACAGCACTGCCCGGCGCCGCCGAAAAAACCTGCATCAGTCGAACACCTCGGCCGCGGCCAATAAAAGGCCCTGCTGATCCTTACCCGACAGCAGCGGCTCGGCGCCCCGAAGCGGCCAGTCGATACCGAGTGCCGGGTCGTTCCAGCGGATCGCGCGTTCGTATTCGGGCGCCCAGTAATCGGTCGTTTTATACAGGAACTCGGCCGTGTCGCTCAGCACCAAAAAGCCATGCGCAAACCCGGCCGGAATCCACAATTGCCGATGATTTTCCGCCGACAGCTCCACGCCGTATGACTGCCCGAAGGTCGGCGAGGTTTGGCGGATGTCGACTGCGACGTCGTAGACCGCGCCGCTGACGACGCGGACGAGCTTACCTTGCGCCTGTCGAATTTGATAATGCAGGCCGCGCAGCACATGCTTGGCCGAGCGCGAGTGGTTGTCCTGCACGAAGTCGACGTCGGCGCCGGTCAGCTCAGAAAAGCGCCGCCGGTTGAAGCTTTCATAAAAAAACCCCCGGCTGTCGCCGAAAACTTTCGGTTCGATAAGAAAAAGGCCGGCCAGTGGCGTTGCGGTTGCCTGCATAACGGTACACGAAAACAGTCGATAGACAGCCGCGCATTATAAGGCAATCCGAGCTGCCGCCTTGGCAGCCGACCATCAATCAGCCATTTTCCGGTAAATCGAAAAACAGCACCTCGACCGATTCGTCAATCGTCAATTGCAGCGCCGGCTCGTCGCGCAGCATCAGGGCATCACCCGCTCCCAGTGCCTCGCCGTTCGCGAGCAGACAGCCCCGGGCCACATGCAAATAACCAAGCCGGCCGGCGGCCAATGGCTGGCTAAGCGTTTGCGCATTCAATCGCCCCGCATACACACGAACATTTTGCCGCACCCAGGCGATACTCTGCGCACGGGCGACGCGTTCGTCGCCGGTGGCGATCAGGGCCCATTCGCCCTCGCGCCAGGCGGCCGGCAGCTCATGATCCTGATAACCAGGGTCGATACCGGTGACCACCGGTTCGATCCAGATCTGTAGCAGATGCGCGTCCTGCGTGGTCGAGCGATTCATTTCCGAATGCCGGATACCGCGACCGGCACTCATGCGTTGGATTTGCCCGGGACGGATCGTCGAGCCGCCACCGGTATCGTCCTGATGCGACAGCTCGCCATCCAGCATATACGTCAGGATTTCCATGTCGCGATGGCCATGGGTGCCGAAACCGGTGGCTTTTTGCACGATGTCCTCATTGATGACACGCAACGGCCCAAAGCCCATGAAACGCGGATCCTGATAACCGGCAAACGAAAAACTGTGATAGCTTTTCAGCCAGCCATGATCGAAATGGCCGCGATCGGCCGATTTACGGATAGTCGTCGTCATAAATGCCATGCTCCCTCTGATGAACAATCATAACGCAAACTATGTCGGGCGCTTCGCCCCGAGCCCGTCCGGGCCCTTACATGCCGGCTCGGTCGCCACTGCGCTGGGTAGCTGGCTCGACGCGCAGGCGCACGGCGGACGATGGCTCGTGCGCATCGAAGACCTCGACACACCACGCGTCGCCCCCGGCGCGGCGCGCGGCATCCTGCACGATCTGCAGCAGCTCGGTTTGCACTGGGACGGCGAAGTCGTTCGGCAAAGCGCGCGGACTGCACTGTATGAAGCGGCGCTGAAACGCTTGACCGCCGCCGATCTGACCTATCCTTGCGCCTGCACCCGCCGGGAAATCGCCGACTCACAAGCGGCCGCGGGCGTACTGAACACTGACGTGGGGGCGGTTTATCCCGGCACCTGCGCCAACGGTCTGGCTGCCGGCAAAACCGCCAGGGCTGTTCGTTTTCGGGTGCCGACCGATGTGGTCGAGTGGACGGACCGTGCGTTTCCCGAGACGCCAGCGCGCGAACACCTACCAACGGCTTGTGGGGACTTCGTCGTGCATCGCGCCGATGGTTTCTGGGCGTATCAACTGGCCGTCGTGGTCGACGACGCCGCGCAGAGCGTGACCGACGTGGTCCGCGGCGCCGACCTGGCCAGCTCGACCGCCCGCCAAATCGCGCTGCAACGGGCACTCGGTCTGCTGACCCCACGGTACTGGCATTTGCCACTGGTGTATGGCGGCGATGGCAACAAACTCTCCAAACAGAACGGTGCGGCGCCGATAGATACCCGGCAGGCGATCGCGGCGCTCAACGCTGCCGCACAGCATCTCGGCATGTTGCCGATTACAGCAAATACGCCGGCCGAATGGCTGGCGCGCGGCGTCGCCGCCTGGAAAGACTTACTTTGATGCGCCGCTCGCAAACTACTTACGCGCCGACCCGCCCAGCAGCGCAGCCACAGGGAACTGCGTCCGCTTAACCGACGCTTGGCGTGGTGCCACGGTCGAATCGAAGCGCCGCTCGGCATCGCCATGACCTGGCTTTTCCACATAAGGCTTAGAAAAAAGCTCGTCTTTCGGTGAAATACGCAAATTACCGCGCAGCCGCTCGAACTCTTCGTCGTAGCGAACCGAGCGACTGGGCTGCTGGGCGCGCTCGCCACGGGGGCGGGACGTGCTGAAGCGCTCACGCGGGGAAGCGGTGCTTTCGGCACGGCCAGTAGAAACACGGTCGGTAGCGCCAGTGGCGCGTTCGCGCCGCCCCAGGCTCGACGACGAGGCCGCGCCGGAAACGAAACCGACCAGCCGCCCGACTTCGAGCGGCTGCTTGATCAGCTTTTCGATATCCGCCAAGTAGCGCTCGTCGGATGGCGCTTTCAGGGAATACGCAACGCCGCTGGCGCCAGCGCGGCCGGTCCGGCCGATGCGATGCACATAATCTTCCGGAGAATGCGGCAGATCGATATTGATGACGCAGGGCAACTCGGCGATATCGAGCCCGCGTGCAGCGACATCGGTCGCGACCAGCACGGCCATTTCGCCGCTCTTGAAGGCCTCGAGTGCCTTGATGCGCTCACCCTGGCTTTTGTCGCCATGAATCGCGACCGCCGTAATACCTTCTTTTTCGAGCTGGCGCGTCAGGCGCGAGGCGCCGATCTTTGTGTTGCTGAAGACGATGACCTGATGCAGATTTTTGGTTTTGATGAGGTGCGACACTGCCGCCGGCTTGTCGTCTGCACTGTCGAGCGCAAACACGATCTGTTGAACGTTTTCGGATGTGGCGTTGCGCCGCGCGGTTTCGATGAGCACCGGCTGCCGCATGAAGCTTTTGGCCAGCTTTTGAATTTCGCCGGAGAACGTCGCGGAAAACAATAAATTTTGGCGCTGCGCGGGCAATAAATTGATGATTCGCTGCAGATCAGGCAGAAAGCCCATGTCGAGCATGCGGTCGGCCTCGTCTAACACCAGAATCTGCACCTGCCCGAGGCTGACGCTTTTTTGCTGAACGTGATCGAGCAGCCGGCCAGGCGTGGCGATCAGAATTTCCACGCCTTTGCGCAGCTCGGCGATTTGCGGATGGATGTCCATGCCACCGAACACGACCGTGGAGCGCAGCGGCGTGTGTTTGGCGTAGCGACCGACATTGTCGGCCACCTGGTCGGCCAGCTCGCGGGTCGGCGTGAGGATCAGCGCCCGCACAGGATGCCGGGCCGGCGACGCACTGTCGCTGGCATGCGCCATCAGCAACTGCAGGATCGGCAGCGAAAAACCGGCCGTTTTGCCGGTGCCGGTCTGCGCCGCGCCCATGATGTCGCGACCCGTCAGCGCGATCGGGATGGCCTGGGCCTGGATGGGGGTCGGCTGGGTGTAGCCACCTTCGGCAATGGCCCGAAGAATATCGGCATGCAGGCCGAAATCGGCGAAACTCAGTGCCGCCGAAACATCATCGGAGGCGATCATCACCGGAAAATTTGTCTCATTTGTCTCTTTAGTCATGCGCGTATTGTACGCGCGCGGCGCTTTTTTACCTAGTGCGCAAACGAACATGTAAAATGCGCGGTTGACCAATCCGCCTCACCCCATGAACGACACCCTACTCGTCACCGGCACGGCCGGTTTCATCGGCTCGGCATTCGCTCGGCTATGGCTCTCCCGGCCCGACAGCCGGCTGATTTCGCTCGATGCGCTCACTTATGCCGGCCACCTCAGCACGCTGTTGCCCGTCATGAATCACCCCGGACATGTCTTCGTGCAGGCCGACATCGCCGACCAAGCCCTGGTCGGGCGGCTGCTGGCCGAGCACCGGCCCCGCGCCGTGCTGAACTTCGCCGCCGAAAGCCACGTCGATCGCTCGATTTCCGGGCCGGGCGCGTTCATCGAAACCAATATCACGGGCACGTTCAAGCTATTGGAAGCCGTGCGAGCGTACCGCGATGGCTTGCCGGCAGCCGATCAGACCGCTTTCCGTTATTTGCAGGTGTCGACCGACGAGGTCTACGGTACGCTGGGCGCCGACGACCCACCATTCACGGAAGACACGCCGTATGCGCCCAATAGCCCGTACGCCGCCAGCAAGGCCGCGGCTGACCACCTGGTGCGCGCATGGCACGAAACCTACGGCCTGCCCGTGCTGAGCACGCACTGCGGCAACAATTACGGTCCCTATCAGTTCCCCGAAAAGCTCATTCCGCTCGTGACCACGCAGGCGCTGGCAGGCGGCGACCTGCCGATCTACGGCGACGGTCGACAGGTGCGCGACTGGATTTACGTCGACGATCACGTCCGTGGCATCGCCACCGTGCTCGAGCGCGGCCGGGTGGGCGAGCGCTACAACATCGGCGGGTTCGGCGAAACCTTCAACCTGAACGTCGTACACACCATTTGCGACACGCTGGACGAGTTGCAACCGCGCGCCGACGGCAAGTCTTACCGGGAACAGATCCGCTTCGTCAAAGACCGGCCCGGGCACGACCGCCGCTATGCGATCAGCCCGGCGAAAACGCAGGGCGAACTCGGCTGGCAGCCCCAGGAAAGCTTCGCCTCGGGCATCCGCAAAACGATTCGCTGGTATCTCGACAGTCAGGACTGGACCGCCAAGGTCAAGGACGCGACGTTTCGCGAATGGCTCGAAGCGCAATACGCGCACACCGCGAGCGCCTGATGGCCGGCGCTGTCAAGCTGCTGATACTCGGCGCCAACGGTCAGGTCGGCCACGCGGCGCAACGGCAGGCCGGCGCATTTTTACAGAACGACCTGGCCGAGCTGCATGCGTTTGGCCGCAACCAGGTTGATCTGGCCGACCCGGACCAGCTGGCCGACGCGCTGCGCAGTTTGCGGCCCGACGTGGTCATCAACGCCGCCGCCTACACCAATGTCGAAAAAGCCGAGGACGAGCCCAAACTGGCTTTGCGCGTCAATGCCCAGGCGGTCGGCGAGTTGGCCGAACTGTGCCGCCACCAGGGTGCGCGGCTGATTCACTACAGCACCGACTATGTGTTCGACGGCGCAGCCCGCGAGCCGTATACCGAGGACGCCGCGCTGGCACCGCAAAGCAGTTACGGCCGCAGCAAGGCGGCGGGCGAACGCTATCTGCAGGAGGTCGGCGGCAATTATTTGATTTTCCGCACCGGCTGGGTGTTCGGTCTGCACGGAGAAAACTTTTACCGCAAGATTTTGCGTTTCGCACGCGCCAAGGCGGCAGCCCAGCAAGCCTTGACGGTGGTCGACGATCAGACGGGCGCGCCCACCCCAGCCGAGTGGCTGGCAGAGCTTGCACTGTCCAGCGTGCGGCGCCGCGCCCACGGCACGGACGACTACACCGGCCTGCTGCATGCCGCCGCCAGTGGCAGCACCACATGGCACGACTATGCCGAGCTGGCGCTCGACCTCGCCGCCGGCACGCCGCTGCTGCCACAACGGCCCGACCTGCAACGCGTCAAGACCGCCGCGATGAATTTCAAAGCGACGCGGCCAGCCTACTCGGTGCTCGATACCGGTCGTCTGTCCGACTGGCTGGGTAGCGAGGGGCCTGCCATTCCGCAATGGCGCGACGCGGTTCGCCATGCGGTCGAGCACGACATGCGTCAGCCCCCTTCAACCAGCGCCCTCACTTAACTTTCATCGTACGCCCATGACATCATCGCCCCCCGTTTTCAACAGCCGCAAAGGCATCATTCTGGCCGGCGGATCCGGCACCCGTCTGCACCCCGTGACCTTGGCCGTCAGCAAACAGCTCATGCCGGTTTATGACAAACCGATGATCTATTATCCCTTGTCGACGCTCATGCTCGCCGGAATCCGCGAGGTGCTGATCATCTCCACGCCGCAGGACACGCCGCGCTTCGAGCAGTTGCTCGGCGACGGCAGCCAATGGGGCATGCACTTGCGCTATGCGGTGCAGCCGAGCCCCGACGGGCTGGCACAGGCGTTCATCATCGGCAAGACGTTCATTGGCAGCAGCCCAAGCGCGCTGGTACTCGGCGACAACCTGTTTTATGGTCACGACTTCGCCGCCCAGCTCGCCGGCGCTGATCAGCGACAGGCCGGCGCCACCGTCTTCGCTTACCCGGTCACCGACCCGGAGCGTTATGGCGTGGTCGAGTTCGATGGCGAAGGCCGGGCGCTATCACTCGAAGAAAAACCCGTTCAGCCCAAAAGCCGCTATGCGGTCACCGGCTTGTACTTCTACGATGAACAAGTGGTCGAGATCGCACGCGACATGAAACCTTCGCCACGGGGCGAACTGGAAATCACCGACGTCAACCGGGTTTACCTGGAACGTGGTCAGCTCGACGTGCAGGTCATGGGACGCGGCCATGCCTGGCTCGACACGGGCACGCACGACTCGCTGCTCGATGCCGCCCAGTTCATCCAAACGCTCGAAAAACGCCAGGGACTGAAAATCGCCTGCCCCGAAGAAATCGCCTGGCGCAATGACTGGATCAGCGCGAACCAGTTGGAGGCGCTCGCCAAACCACTGGCCAAGAACGGCTATGGACAGTATTTGTCGAGCCTGCTGAACCAACCCGTTTTCTGAAACCGTCATGAACGACGAGGCGCTTGCCGAGCAGACCATTTTTATCAGCATCGCGTCGTATTGCGACCCGCTGTTGAAGTTCACGATCAGCAATGCGTTCGCGAACGCTCGCCGCCCGGGCAATTTACGGTTCGGCGTGGTCGATCAGAGCCCTGTCGAAGCGCGTATGAAAATGGCCGGCGAAACCGCGCCCAGACAGATCAGCTACGTGCATATTCAGCCGCGCGACGCGCGTGGCGCCTGTTGGGCGCGCGCCATCGGCATGAGCCTGTACCAGGGCGAGGACTGGTTCTTGCAAATCGACTCGCACATGCTGTTCGAACCGGATTGGGACGATAGACTGATCGCGTCTGCGCGGCAATGCGCCCGGATCAACCCCAAATGCATCGTCTCCAGCTATCCGAACGCCTTCGAAATCATCGACGGCAAGGCGGTTCCCAAATACACCACGCGCAAGATCCTCGCGCACATCGTCAAGCGAGACTCGAACTTCGACCCCGAACACATCATTCTGAACTTTTATGCGGTAGGCGTCGAGCGTGACGAACCGCTCATCGGCTTTCACCTCGGGGCCGGCTGTGTGTTTGCCCCCGGCCGGTTCGTCAGCGACATCCCTTACGATCCGCATCTGTATTTCCATGGCGAGGAGCAGACGCTCGCCGCGCGTGCTTATACCCATGGCTGGGACATTTTCCATGTCAGCGGTTTGCCAGTTCTCCATCTCTATAATTTCGGCGAAGCCGCCAAGCTACGGCCGTTGCACTGGTCCGAGGAGCACGACAAGGAGCGGCAATCGCGCTGGTGGGAACTGGAGGCACGCTCCAAAAAGCGGGTTCACGAGCTGCTGGTCGAAGGCAAGGACCTTGGCGTATACGGTCTGGGAACGGTACGCACCCTGCAGCAGTACATGGACTTTTCGGGCCTGGACTACACCAACAAGGTCTTGCATGACGCAGCGCGGCACGGACCGTGGAACACATCAACGGCCTAACCAAACCGGCCGGTAATGTAATCCTCGGTTTCCTTGCGAACCGGCTTGATGAAAATGCGGTCGGTCACGCCAAACTCGATCAATTCACCCAAATACATATACGCCGTGAAGTCGGAGATGCGGGCCGCCTGCTGCATATTGTGCGTCACGATCAAAATCGTCAGCTTGGTCTTGAGCTGCTCGATGAGTTCCTCGATGTGCGCCGTGGCGATTGGATCCAGGGCGGACGTCGGCTCGTCGAACAGCAAAAACTCCGGGTCGGTCGCCAGGCAACGCGCGATACACAAACGCTGTTGCTGCCCGCCACTCAAGGCAAACGCCTGCTCGTGCAAACGGCTTTTGACCTCGTCCCACAGCGCTGCACCGCGTAAGGCCTCTTCGACCCGGTCATCAATGGTGTTGCGGTTGCGTTCGCCGCGCAGTCGCAGGCCGTACGCCACGTTTTCATAAATCGACTTCGGAAACGGGTTCGGTTTTTGAAAAACCATACCGATCCGCATCCGCACCTCGATAGGGTCGACACGTTCGTCCAGGATATTGGTGTTGTCGGGCAACAGGCGAATCGCGCCTTCGTACCGATTACCGGGATACAGGTCGTGCATCCGGTTGAACGAGCGCAGCAGCGTCGATTTGCCGCAGCCCGAAGGGCCTATCAGCGCCGTGACTTTCTTCTCGTAGACGGTCAGGTCGATATTTTTGATCGCATGAAACTTGTCGTAATAAAAATTGAACTGCTGCGCCTCGGCCTTGACGGTCAAAGCACTGTCTGCCGCATGACGCGTCGACGAATTTTGCATGGAATTTCCGATCACCACTTGATTTTTTTACGCAGCCGATACCGCAGCCAGATCGCCAGCCCGTTCATCAGCAAAGTCATCAACACCAGGACGAAACCCGCCGCTGCGGCGTTCTGCTGAAAGGCCTCCTCGGGGCGCGAGGTCCAGTTGAACATTTGGATCGGCATGACCGTAAAGCCCGATTTCAGCCATTCGAAATTCAGAAACGGCGCCGTTTCCATGATCGGCGATGGCGGCAGAAAAGCGATGAAAGTCAGCGCGCCGATCGTGATGACGGGAGCGGTTTCACCAATCGCCCGCGACATGCCGATAATGATACCGGTCAAAATACCAGGCATCGAATACGGCACGATGTGGTCACGCGTCACCTGCCATTTAGTCGCCCCCAAGCCATAAGCGCCTTCGCGAATATGCTGCGGAATCGAACGGATCGCTTCGCGGGTCGCGACGATCACGACCGGCAGAATCAGCAACGCCAGCGTAAGACCGGCCGACAGCACGCTTTGCCCAAAGCCCAGTGTGTATACGAACACCCCGAGCGCCAACAGGCCATAGACGATTGAAGGCACACCTGCCAGGTTGGTCACATTTATTTCGATGATATCGGTGACGAAATTTTTCGATGCGTACTCTTCGAGGTAAATCCCGGACGCCACACCCAGCGGCACAGCCGCGAAAGCCGTGACGAACATCACCATCAAAGAGCCGATCCACGCCGATAGAATACCGGCGTCGCCCGCACGGCGCGACGGAAAACTGGTGAAAAATTCCGGATTCAGGCGTTCCCAACCAGCCATGGCCATCTGCGCGAACAAGGCGACGAAAGTCAGAATGCCAATGCTCAAGGCGACCACACCCATGACGGCGAAAAATAAATCCCAGCGGCGCGCCTTTTTGATGAGGCAACGGACTTTGGCGATATCGAAATCGTGGGCTTGCATCAGTAGACCTCACGGTAACGGCGGCGCACGAAGTAGCCCAGCACATTGAACAACAGCGTCATCACCATCAGCGCCAGCCCGGCCGCGAAGATGGATTGATAACCGATCGAACCGTAGGGTAAATCACCGAGCGCCACCTGCACAATATACGCGGAAATGGTTTGTGCCGGCTGCATCGGATCCATTGTGAAATTTGGCTGCATACCAGCGGCCACCGCCACGATCATGGTTTCGCCGACGGCCCTCGAAATACCCAGGATGTAGGCCGACAAAATCCCCGACAAGGCCGCCGGCACGACGATTTTGACCGCTGTTTGAAAACGTGTCGAACCCATCGCGTAGGCGCCTTCGCGCATACTCATCGGCACGGCCCGCATGGCATCCTCAGCCAGCGAACTGATGTACGGAATGATGGCAATTCCCATGACGATCCCGGCCCCCAGCATGTTGAAGCCCGGCAGGCCGGGAATAATTTTCTGCAGCAATGGAATGACGACCACCAGGGCAAAATAGCCATAGACGATCGACGGAATCCCGCCCAGCAGTTCCAGAAAAGGCTTCACGACCTCGCGAAGCTGCGGCTTGGCGAACTCCGACAAATAAATGGCGATGGTCGTGCCGAGTGGTATAGCGACCAACAAGGCCACAAGCGACGTCGTCAAGGTTCCCGCGAGCAAAGGCAAAATGCCGTAACGCGGATTTTCGAACAACGGCGTCCATAAGGTGTCGGTGAAAAAGTTCAGCAAAGGCACAGCTCGGAAGAAGTGCAGGGACTCGGAAACAAGCACCCAGATGATCCCAACCGTGGTGAGCACTGACACGCTGGCCGCCAAAAACAGGCAGACCTCGACGGCAACCTCGGTCAAATGCCGAAAAGGCTTTTTAGCGAGCCGATCACTGATCGGCTCGAGGGTGGTGACGGCAGGCGACATCGGCTCACGCTGAAGGAAAAAGCAGGATCCGCTGCGACTAGGGTCGCGGCGGGCGGTACAGCGGGATTATAGCTTGGCTTCGCGTTTCAGAACCTCTTCGATGGTGACACCAACCTGTGCCTCGCCACCGAACACCGTGCCAAGCTTTTTCTTGGCAATGTGCTCGGCCGCAGTCGTATAGGCCTGGGCCGGCAACGGCACATACTTCACTTCTTTGGCAAGGGTAGCGACGTTTTTCAAATAAAAGTCGACCAGTTCGCGCACTTCGGGCTTTTCCAGGGACTTTTCTGCCACATAAATGAAAATCGGCCGCGACAGCGGGTTATACGAACCATCCAACACGGCTTTTTCTCCAGGCTCGACCGCTTTGCCCTGCTTGTTCACGATGGGAACTGCCCTGAGCTTGCTTTTGTTTTCGATGTAATAAGCATAACCGAAATACCCCAGGGCCCCAGCATCGCGGCTTACACCCTGGACCAACACATTGTCGTCCTCGGAAGCGGTATAGTCGCCCCGCGACGATTTGGCCTTGCCGACCACGGCTTCAGTGAAATAATCGAAAGTTCCCGAATCGGAACCCGCGCCGAACAGCTTGACCGGCGTGTTCGGAAAAGCCGCGTCGACCTGATTCCAGTTCGCCACTTTGCCTTGAGCGGCAGGCTCCCAGAGAGCTTTGAGCTGCTCGACGGTGAGCTGTTTGACGAAAGTGTTCTTCGGATTGACGACCACGGTCAACGCATCGAACGCGATCGGGAGCTCGATATACCGGACTCCCGCCTTGGCGCAATCGTCCATTTCTTTTTTCAGAATCGGCCGCGACGCATTGGAAATATCGGTTTCGCCGCGACAAAACTTCTTGAAACCACCACCGGTGCCGGAAATACCCACGGTCACTTTGGTAGCGCCTTTTTTCATTTTTTGAAAGTCTTCGGCCACCGCCTCGGTAATTGGATAAACCGTACTCGATCCGTCGATTTTGACGATCGTTTCCGCAGCCTGCACACCAGTCACTGCAAGCCCACCCATGACCACCAACGCAGCACCCAAATTCGCGGTAATATTTTTCTTTACTCGCATACAGACCTCATCATTTTGGTTAAGTCCACCGTTTGGTGGAGGACGGCCATGATGACAGGCAGGTTTTACACAAATATGACAAGCGCTCCACAGCATTCCACCACCAACGGCATCCGCGTCAGCAAACTCATGGCCGAACGTGGTTTATGTTCGCGCCGCGAGGCCGACGCTTACATCGAACAGGGGCTGGTCTTCGTCGACGGGCAGCGCATCGAGCAATTGGGAACGCGCGCACATCCGAACGCCGACATCCGCCTGGACAAATCCGCCGTCAAGCAACAGGCGCGGCTAGTGACGCTGCTCCTCAACAAACCGATCGGCTATGTGTCCGGCCAGCCAGAGCCCGGGTTTCAACCGGCCGTCGTGCTCGTGCAGCCGGAAAACCGTTGGACAGAAGACACCCAGTTCGACTTTCATCGTGGCATGCTGCGCAGCCTGGCGCCCGCAGGCCGGCTCGATATCGACTCGACCGGCCTACTCGTTCTCACACAGGACGGCCGTATCGCCCGGCAACTGATCGGCGATAACTCCTTGATCGAAAAAGAATATCTGGTGCGGGTAACGGGCACCCTCAGTCCGCAAGGCATGCGTTTACTCAACCATGGCTTGAGCCTGGATGGCTTGGCCTTGAAACCAGCAAAAGTCAGTTGGCAGAACGAAGATCAGTTGCGTTTCGTATTGCGAGAAGGCAAAAAGCGCCAGATCCGCCGCATGTGCGAACAAGTCGGCCTGCAAGTCGTAGGCTTGAAGCGTATACGCATCGGACGGATCGGCCTGGGCCCACTGCCCATCGGGCAGTGGCGGCTATTGCATCCGACAGAGAAATTCTAGTGCGTTTTCGTTTGTAACAGTTGAGCTCCGGTGCTAGCGTCAAACCATCACCAACAACACGACATTACGCACCAAGCCGACCTTCCACAGGCCATGGCGGACGATGGCATACCGCCGCCGCCACCAGCCCTGCCGCGGCAGCTCGGCCAGCGCGCGGCACGCGGCACGTTGGTGTTCATGCAACTGCACGCCCCAGCGCGACAGAAAATCGTCGGCCTGCCCCGACCGGTCGAGCAGAGACACGCGGATTTTTTCCTGTGTTGCCCGCCAACCCGAGGCGCGCCACGCGGCCATGCCGTGCGCCTTTGCCCCGAGCGTGTTGCCGCCGTGCTGACGGTACAACACGGTGGGTACGGGCAGATACTCGATTTTCCCGAAAACGGCCGCAGCCAGGGCCAAATAATAATCGTGCATGACGGCCGCCCCGGGAATTTCGAAGCCGATGCGCGCGAGCAGCGCCCGATTGACGAGCAGCGCACAACCCGTGACGACGTTCTGCATCAACAGCCCGCCAAACCGCTCCGCATGTACCGGGTCGAGGCCTTGATAAACCCGCAGCGACCGATGCAGCGCCTGCAAGTCGCGACCAACGACAGTCAAATCCGAATGCACCAGCAGCGGCGTTCCGGCGCCGTGCCGGGCTTGCGCGACCTGCGCCGCAGCCACGAAACGCTCGACCTTGTCCGCCAGCCACCAGTCGTCCTGATCGGCGAACAGCACATACAGGGCCGTGGAATGACGCAGCAGTTCGTTCATCGTCGCACGCTGCCCGCGATTGACCGGGTGCTCGAGCAGCCGCACCCGGCCGTCGACGAATAGGCGATGCCGACGGATCACCTCGGCCGAGCCGTCGGTGGAACCATCGTCGAACGCAATGATCAAAAAATTCGCATACGTTTGATACTGCAAGGAGTCCAGGAGCTGCGCCAGCCACGTGGCGCCGTTGTGAACAGCCAGCAACACCTCCACCGCTGGCTGCTCAAGCCGCACAGGCACCGCTGCCGGGCGACGCGTCCAGAACCCCCGCTGCATTGAACACCAGCGCCGGCAGGCCAAAGGCAAACGCCGCTGCGCCTTGCCCAGCCGATAACCGAGGTACTTCAAAGCCGTTCGCCCCCAGGCAGAAGGCAGCAGCCAGGGCGCCCTGCGCGCTAAAAAACTTAACTCCGAACGGACGAAACGTCCGCCCTCGCCTTCGATGGCCGGTAAGTGTGCAAACTCCCGATATAAACGATCATGCAGCACACCGACGTCGAAATAGCGCCGAAACTCCTGCAACGCGCTGTAATCGTGCGAATGCACCGTGACGGCGTCGGCCACATACGCCGTACGCCAGCCGTTTTGCAAGAGCTGCAACGCGGCCAGCATGTCTTCGCCAAAAATACAATTCGCCTCGAAGCCGCCGATCGTCTGCAGGGCCGAGACCCGGTAGGCAGCGAACGAATTCGACATGAACGCCGCCAGCAGCCCTTTGACAGCGAGATCCCCGGCGTCGTTGGCGCGACTGACCGCCGGGTAATTGAATAAGCGCGCATGCGCTTCGATCGGCCCAGCTGCCAGGCGCGGCAGCTGCCGACCGCAGGCAGCCGCGATCGTCGGCTCGGCAAACGCGGAGAGCAGCCGGTCGATGGCCCCATCGCCCAGCGCCAAAGCATCCTGGGTCAAGAAGACGACGCAGGCATACCCCCGTTCGACCGCCCATTCGACACCCAGCTGCCGGGTCGCGCCATGGTCGAACGCAGTGCGCGCGATCACCCGCACCTGCCAACCCAGAGACAGCGCGAGCGGCACGGTCGCATCACAGGAAGAGGAGTCGATAACCAACACGTCGGCTGCGCGCTCGGGAGGTAAGCGCTGCAAGCGCAGCCAGCCAGCGCCGTTCAAAGTCGGAATGACGATTCCGCATCGCATTCCCGACCCGCTGCTCATGCTTCTTTGGAAACTAGCGCGAAAGCCGTCAAAAACATGATCTTGAAGTCAAGCAAGAGCGTCCAGTTGCGGATGTAATACAAATCGTATTGGATGCGTTTCTCGAGATCGGTATCGCCGCGATATCCGTGGATCTGCGCCCAGCCAGTAATGCCGGCCTTCACCAGATGTTTTTTCATATATAACGGAATTTCATGCTTGAATTGCTCGACGAACATCGGCCGCTCGGGCCGCGGCCCGACCAAGGACATATCCCCCTTGAGCACATTCAGCAACTGCGGGAGCTCGTCCAGACTGGTTTTCCGTAACAAGGCCCCGAAACGCGTCACCGGCTTTTTGACGGCATTTCCCCAGACAGTCTGTTGCTGTTCAAAACCCACCACCATGGAGCGGAACTTCAGCATCTGAAACGCCTGGCCATTCAAACCGATCCGCGTCTGTCGATAAAACACCGGCCCAGGCGAAGTCGCCTTGATGCCGACTGCGATCAACAACATCAGCGGTGCCAGCAGTATCAGGGCCACCAGCGAAATACTCATGTCTTCGGCCCATTTCAGGGCAAGCGACATGGCGCTCAGATTAGAGCTCGCCAAACTCAGGTATGGCAAGGAGCCCAGCTTGCCCGCCGTCATATTGATCAAATCGAGATGCGACAAATCCGGAAAAACGCGCACAGGCAAAGCGCTGAGGGCCATTGCCGAGGCCACCTGCTGAATTTCTCGCTCGTGCGCCAAAGGAAAGCACATCCACACTTCGGCAAAATCGTGCCGATGCGACGCCTCTACCAACTCCGCCAACCGGCCATCGGAAAACTGTTGATCGGCTTCGATGGTTTCCGTGACCTCGATGCGGTAGCCATGCTTGAGCAGTTCTTTTTGCTTATCGGCAAACCGCAGCGCGCTATCGGCCAGACCGATCAGCAGAATCTTCTTCAGCCATAAACCACGGCGGTACGCGCGGCTACTCAAGGCATAACCAAGCACCCGGTTGAAAGCGATAATCGCCAGCCCAGACCCCCACCAGGTGAACAGCCACAGCCGGGAAAACCGCTGCGAGGTTTTGAGGGCGAACAGAGCAACCAAGGCCACTGCGAACACGATGCACCAGCCCAACCAGGCACGCTGCACCGATTGGCGCCACTGCCCACGGTAAAACCCATGATAGCTCTGCGTCGCCCAGAAAAATAAAATCGCGATGCTCAACAGCATCAAGGTCAGAAACTGATAATCGGCGGGATTGGAGCTACCGCTGCTCAAGAGCCCATGAAAAGCCAAAACAGACGCCAGCATGAGGCCTGCCAGGTCGAGGAGCGGTATTAAATACACGAACGGATTCATGCGCCATTTTACTTCAGGTATTGGACGAATAGAACGATTTTTGGCATAATCTCGGCTGCACCAGCTACCTGCCCGGGTGGTGAAATTGGTAGACGCAGGGGACTCAAAATCCCCCGCCGCGAGGCGTGCCGGTTCGATTCCGGCCCCGGGCACCATAAGGCTGATTCGTTCCAATACCTTCGCACGGCCGCAGTTTTTACTGCAGTTCATTTCAGGGTAGACTTTAATCTCTCTGACTTGGGCATTTGCCCTATCATAATTGAACGACTTGCCACTTTGGGCCCAGCTTTCACTGCTGGCGGCCTTCCTGCTGGCTTCGGGGTTTTTCTCGATCAGCGAAACCAGCATGATGGCGATCAACCGTTACCGTCTGCAGGCGCTGGCCGAACAAGGCAGCCGCGCTGCCAAGCTGACCCGCAGGCTGCTGCAGGAAACCGACAAGCTGCTGTCTACCCTGCTGCTGGGCAATAATTTACTGAACACGGCGTCCACGGCCCTGGTCACGTCGATCACGATCAGCTGGTATGGCAACAACGAAATCGCATTGTCGATCGCCACCGCGCTGGTAGCGATGGCGATCATCATCTTTGCGGAAATCACCCCGAAAATAATTGGTGCGGCCCATCCCGAAAAGGTCGCACTGCCGTCGAGCTACGTCATGGCCGTGCTGGTGACCCTATTTTCGCCGATGGTCTGGTTCACCAACCTATTCGTCAGCCGCATGATCAAATGGCTAGGCTTGACGGCCGCTTCAAGCGAATCGCCGACCCTGAACATGCAGGAACTACGCTCGATGGTGCTAGAGTCCGGCCATTTCATTCCGCAAAAGCCGAAAGCGATTCTGCTCAATTTATTCGAGCTGGAAAGTTTGACCGTGGACGACATGATGACGCCGCGCTCGCGCATGGAATACCTCAAACTCAACGCCGACCCCGATCTGCTGCGTCAGCAAATCGCAACCGCGCACCACAACAAACTGCCGGTCATCGAGAAGGACTGGCGCAAAGTCGTGGGCATGCTGCACGTCCGGCACAGCCTGTCCTTATTCGCACACGCCGAGTTTGAAGAAGGCGCGCTGGAAAAGCTGCTGCAGCCGCCTTACTTCATTCCGAGCGGTTCGCCGGCGATCACTCAGCTTCAATACTTTCAGGAGCATCGTGAGCGCGTGGGGCTGGTCGTCGACGAATATGGGGAAGTGCTTGGGCTGATCACACCCGAGGACATTCTGGAAGAGTTGATCGGGGAGTTCACCTCGCACGCCCCGCACCTCGAGTCGATGAACGAAAGCAGCGGTGGCAGTGGCATGTCGAATGTGCTCGTGGACGGCGCCTCGTCGCTGCGGGCGCTGAACCGCAAGTATGGCTTCACGCTGCCGGTGACCGGCCCCAAAACGCTCAACGGCCTAGTACTGGACTACCTCCAGGACATCCCGGAAGCGGGGGTCAGCGTGCGGATCGATCAGCATGTCATCGAGATCGTGCAGGCCGCCGACCGTAGCGTCAAAACGGCGCGCATCTACAAACTTCCCGACAGTACCGGGAAGACCGGCCCGCAAACCCACTAAGGTGAGTGACTGAGCAAGCGTTCACCGGCATCATGGAACGAATTTTTTCGGTGTAATGTCCATGATTCCTGCTACTCTCGCTTCGTCCGGCGTCGCGCGTGCCGTGCTGCAAACCGGCCTGGTCAATGCCGACGCGCTACAAAATCTGGCCCAAAGCCTGGTCAGTCAGCCGCGCCGTGTCATCGAAGCCCTGGTCGCCGGCAAGTTCGCCAGCGCCCACGACATTGCCCATTGCCTGGCGCGGACGTATAACC
Organism: Burkholderiaceae bacterium; assembly: GCA_046318595.1. Taxonomy (GTDB): domain Bacteria; phylum Pseudomonadota; class Gammaproteobacteria; order Burkholderiales; family Burkholderiaceae_B; genus DAITMV01. The sequence continues at coordinate 101,821 of JBKCTV010000004.1, forward strand.
ATCCTTTGCTCGACCTGGCGGTCTTCGAGCCGCCATCCATAATGGACTGGGGTATCGACCCGAAGCTGCTGAGCAGCCTGCAAGCGGTTGCTCTGTCGAAGCGGAATAACAGCCTATACATCGGACTTGCCGACCCGACTGATCTGCAAGTCCTGCAACAACTCAAATTTCATACACACAGTCAAATCGAACCGGTCATCGTCGAATACGACAAACTCACCAACTGGTTCAACAAAATGGGCCAGATCAACAGCAAACAGCTCGACACCGAACTGGCCGCCGGCGAACTGCAACTTCAAGAAGAGGAAGCCGAAGGGACGCAGATCGGCACTGATGTCGAAGATGCGCCAGTCGTCAAATACGTTCAGCAGATGCTGATGGAGGCCATCAGAAAAGGCGCTTCCGATCTGCATTTCGAACCGTACGAAACCTTCTATCGAGTGCGTTTCAGAATCGACGGCGTGCTCCAGGAAATCGCCCAGCCACCCGTATCCACCCGCGAAAAAATCTGCGCGCGCATCAAAATCCTGTCTCGCATGGACATCGCCGAGCGCCGTGTGCCGCAGGATGGCCGCATGCGCCTGGTGACCAGCGAAAACAAGATCATCGATTTTCGGGTCAGCACCCTGCCCACCCTGTTCGGCGAAAAAATCGTCATTCGTATTTTGGATTCGGGCAGTGCGCAGCTCGGAATCGATGCACTCGGTTACGAACCGGAACAGAAAGCCTTACTGACAAACGCCATTTCACGGCCAGACGGCATGATTCTGGTCACAGGCCCGACGGGCAGCGGTAAAACAGTAGCGCTCTACACCTGCCTGAACATTCTCAACAAACCCGACGTCAACATCAGCACGGCCGAGGACCCTTCCGAAATTAACCTGCCCGGTATCAATCAGGTCAACATCCACGACAAAGCAGGGTTGACGTTTGCCACGGCATTGAAAGCTTTTTTGCGACAAGACCCAGACATCATCATGGTCGGCGAGATCCGCGACCTCGAAACCGCCGATATCGCGATCAAGGCGGCGCAGACCGGGCATCTGGTTTTTTCCACACTGCATACGAACGACGCCGCAGCAACCATCGTGCGCCTGTTGAACATGGGCGTCCCGGCCTTTAATATTGCCTCGTCGGTTTTGATGATTACCGCCCAGCGTCTCGTGCGGAGGCTGTGTTCGTGCAAAGAGCTGAACGAGACGCCACGCGAGGCTTTGGCGAGCATCGGTTTCACGGATGAAGAGCTGGCCGCTAACTGGATGCCCTACAGTCCCGTCGGCTGCGAGCGCTGCAATCAAACGGGCTATAAGGGCCGTACCGGGATTTATGAGGTACTACCGATCACAGAAAGCATTCAAAGTCTGATATTTGCAAACGCTAGCGCCCTCGAAATTCGCAAACAGGCGCGCGCCGAAGGGGTAATGGGCCTGCGCGAGGCTGGCCGCAAAAAAGTCCGCGATGGCATTACGAGTATCGACGAAATATTGAGCGCCACGCAATCCTGAACCACTGGAGCCGACCATGGTCGCTGTAATCACTCCCCCAAAAACCGAAAAAACCTTTGCCTGGCAGGGTAAAACATCCTCGGGACAAGTCAAAAGCGGCGAAATCCGCGCGCGGTCCGATAAACACGCAGTGCTCTTGCTGCGCCGCCAAGGCGTGCTCGCCAATAAAATACGCACCGCCAGCACACCGAAAATCCTGCGCATCCCGGAAAAAGAGATTGTCTTGATCGTCCGGCAGTTGGCAACGATGCTGAAGTCGGGCGTGCCATTGGCGCAGTCTTTCGAATTGATGATCCGCAGCCAGACAAAAAAACCGAATAAGCAGTTACTAACAGAAATCAAAAGCGACATCGAAGTTGGCAATTCGCTGAGTAGCGCATTGAAAAAACACCCTCGTCAATTCGACCGTCTTTTTTGCGGCGTTCTCGAAGCGGGCGAGCAGGCGGGCATGATGGACGACATGATCGATAGGCTCGCCACCTATCGCGAAAAAATGCTGCGGCTGAAAGCGCGCATCAAAAGCGCGCTGACCTATCCGACCGCCGTCATCGCGGTCGCTTTGCTGGTCATGAGCATCATCCTGATCAAGGTGATTCCGGTCTTCAAAAAAGTGTTCGCTGACTTCAACGCCCAACTGCCGGGACCGACCCTGATCGTCATGGCCATTTCGGATTTCATGGTAGCTTACTGGTATTGGATTTTCGGGGCATTGGCTGCAGGCATCTACTTTTTTGTACAGGCCATACGCCGCTCGCCCGCTTTTCGCGCCAAAATGGACCGTCTGCTGCTCAGAATTCCTATCTTCGGATCAATCATTCGCAAAGCCATCATCGCCCGCTGGTGCCGGACTTTTTGCACCTTGTTCGCCGCCGGCGTGCCGATGGTCGAGGGGCTCGACTCGATCGCGATCGTCGCCAACAACGACGAGTATTATCAAGCCACCAAGCGCATCCAGTCAGATGTCGCGGTCGGTATGCGTCTGTCCACCAGCATGGACAACACCAAGGTCTTTCCGGCATTGGCGGTTCAAATGGTGAACATTGGCGAAGAATCCGGTGCGTTGGATGCAATGCTCGATAAAGTAGCGACCCAGCTCGAAGAAGAAGTTGACGATGCGGTCAACAACCTCTCCACCCTCATAGAACCGTTCATCATGGTTTTCATGGGAGTAGTCATCGGCGGTCTGATCATCTCGATGTATCTGCCGATCTTCAATCTGGGGTCAGTCGTATGACGAACGACGTCTGGTCGTTGCTGACCGAAAACTGGATTGCCGCCAGCATGCTGTTCGGTCTGCTGACCGGCTCGTTTTTGAATGTCGTCGTCGCGCGGATGCCAAGCATGCTTAAATCGGCCTGGGAGCGGGATATCGCCGATTACCAGCGAGACGTTGGAGCAGCGGCGATGGTCAGCCAACCAGAGGCGCCCTCGGCCCCACGCTTTAACCTGGTCACGCCGCGTTCGCGCTGCCCGCACTGTCAACACGCGATTTCCGGCTGGCAAAATATTCCGCTGCTCAGTTACCTGTGGCTCCGGGGCCGGTGCGCGCATTGCCACGCGCCTATTTCGTGGCGTTATCCCTCGACCGAGCTACTAACCGCCGTGCTGTTCGGCTTGGTCGCCTGGCGACTGCCGGCACCGCTGCTCGGCCTGGCTCATATGAGCCTGGTGGCGGGGCTCGTGGCCCTGGCGTTGATCGACCTCGACACGTATCTGCTCCCCGACGACATCACCTTGCCCTGGTTGTGGCTGGGGCTCCTGGTCAACGCCACGATCGGCGTCGTGCCGCTACACGAGGCGGTATGGGGTGCAGCCATCGGCTACATGAGCCTCTGGACGGTCTATCAGGTTTTCAAACTGCTGACCGGTAAAGAAGGCATCGGGTATGGCGACTTCAAACTACTGGCGCTGCTGGGCGCCTGGTTCGGCTGGGCCAGTCTGCCGGCGATCATCCTACTGGCGTCTGCCTCGGGCGCCGTCATTGGCCTGCTATCGCTCAAACTGCGCGGTAAAACGAAAGACCACCCGATTCCTTTCGGTCCTTTTTTAGTGCTGGGCGGCATATCCTGGCTGCTGGACATGCCCGCGCGCGATTGGCTGGATAAACTATTCGCATGAGCGAGCATTCCAAGTCACCGAAGCCTTATGTCATCGGCTTGACCGGCGGCATCGGCAGTGGCAAGAGCCTGGTCGCCGGGCATTTCGTCGAGCTGGGGGTAGCGATCATCGACACCGACGAGCTCGCCCATGCGCTGACTCGCCCAGGTGCCGCCGCGATGCCGGCGATTCGCGCCGCGTTTGGCGAATCGTTTTTAGAAACGGACGGCGCGCTCGACCGGACCGCCATGCGGCGACATGTTTTTCAAGACCCGGCCGCCCGCTTGGTCCTCGAAAATATACTTCACCCGCTGATTTTTGCAGGAGCGCAAGCCGCGCTGGCCCTGGCTTCGACGCCTTATGTCCTGCTGGCCGTGCCGCTGCTGGCCAAGCATCATGCGCAGTGGCAACCAATAATCGATAGGGTGCTGCTGGTCGATTGCAGCTCAGAAACGCAAATCCGGCGTTTGACGACGTGCAGGGGCTTGAGCGTCGCAGAGGCAAAACAAATCCTCGCAGCGCAGACGTCGCGCGCCGCCCGGCAAAGAATTGCACACGACACGATCGAAAACGATAGCGATGTGCCCTCCGCCCGGATCGGGCTCAGGCAGGCGGTCGAGGCATTGCACTGCAGCTACCTGCAACTGGCCGGAAGCGTGCATTTGCATCGTCGCACCGACTGAGCCACAATCAACACCATTCTTTTTATAACGGTTGATCGACGACTGTGTCCTTGTCCCCCGATACCGCCGCGCCCACCGCCACTTGGCTGACCTACGAGTTTCCGTTTACGGAGCGGACGCGCATCCTGTTGCGGCTGGAAGACTTGTTCGAAAAATTCGATTTTTTCCTTGCCCAAACGCATGCCTTCCACCACCATGCAGCGCTCATGATTATGTTCGAGATCATGGATGTCGGCGCGCGCGCCGACATGAAGAGCGAGCTCATGCAGGAAATGGAAAAACAGCGGCAGCTGCTGATGGGCTTCAGCGACCATGCAGACATCGACACCACGCGCCTGGCCGGTTTATTGAATGAGCTGGAACAAGGCATCGCGGGTTTGAATGCGATCAATGGTCGGCTGGGCCAGCATTTACGCGAAAACGACTGGTTGATGTCGATCCGCAGCCGCAGCAGCATCCCAGGGGGAGTGTGTGAGTTCGATCTGCCGGGCTACCACGCATGGCTGCAGCAGAGCGACGAGCTGCGGCGCGTCGACCTGATGCGCTGGGCGGCCCCGATGATGCCGTCGATTTTCGCCATTCGTCTGGTCCTGCGGCTGCTGCGGGAACGCAGCGGCGAACCCGTCGCCGCCACAGCGTCCAAAGGCAGCTTCACCCAGCCGATGAATGGCAAAAACTGCCTGCTTCTCCAAGTCCGGGTGCCTGCCAGCGTGGCCGCCATCCCGGAGTTTAGCGCCAATAAATACATGCTTTGGGTGCGTTTCAATCAACCGACGAGCGGCAACGAATCACGCAACCGCCCTTTCGAAGGCGACCTGCCGTTCGAATTCAGGCTTTGTACGGTTTAAGCATTAAAGTGGCGCTTTGTGCCGCTTCGGTTTCCAACACATGCAGTTTTTCCAAGGCGCGCTGATACTCACCCGGAAACACTTTAACGAAAGCGCCCCGTTCGCGCGGCCAGTTATCCAGAATGAACCGGGCGCGTTCGCTGCCAGTCAGCGCAGCGTGCCGTTCGAGCAGCCGCAGCAAAATGACGTCATCCGGCTCGCGAACGCCACCTCTGACGGTAGCGTGCATATGCGCCGGGTCGACCGGCTCGGCCTGCGGCGCTACCGGACCCAGAGCCACTTGTGCAGTGTTGCAGCGTTTGGCAAATGTTCCGGCGATGTCATAGACATAAGCCACGCCACCCGACATCCCCGCAGCGAAATTACGCCCGGTCTGCCCAAGCACCACGACGGTGCCGCCCGTCATGTATTCGCAACCATGATCGCCGACGCCCTCGACCACGGCCGTGGCGCCCGAATTGCGCACGGCGAAACGTTCACCCGCCACACCGCTGAAGAAGGCCTCGCCCTCGACCGCGCCATATAGCACGGTATTGCCGGCGATGATGTTTTCGCCAGGCTCACCGCAAAACTCGGCAGGCGGTCGCACGACGAGGCACCCCCCCGACAAACCCTTGCCGACGTAATCGTTTGCCTGCCCGACGAGGTCGAGCGTCACACCACGCACCAGAAACGCGCCGAACGACTGACCGGCCGTGCCGGTGAAGCGAACGGTCAACGTTCCCTCTGGCAAGCCGGCATGGCCGTGACGCCGCGCAATCAAACCGGACAGCATCGCGCCGACCGTGCGGTTGACGTTGCGGATAGGAAGGTCAAGCACGACTCGAGTACCCTGTTCAAGCGCCGGCAGCACCTGCGCCAGGAGATTCTGGTCGAGGGCATCGTGCAATTCGTGCGTCTGGTTTTGCGTGTGATACCAGTCGTCGGTCAGGCTGCCCACGACGCGCTGCGGCCGGTACAGAATCCGCGAAAAGTCTAAGCTCCGCGCTTTCCAATGCGTCACGTCTGTGCGCTTGCGCAACAACTCCGTACGCCCAATCAGCTCATTGACGGTCCGTACACCCAAGCCGGCCATCAACCCCCGGGCCTCCTCAGCCACCATGAAGAAATAATTCACGACATGCTCGGGCTGGCCGGAAAACTTCGCGCGCAGCACCGGGTCCTGAGTGGCGACCCCGACGGGGCAAGTATTCAAATGGCATTTGCGCATCATGATGCAGCCTTCGGCGACCAACGGTGCAGTGGCGAAGCCGAACTCGTCGGCACCGAGAATGGCGCCGATCACCACGTCGCGACCGGTTTTCATTTGTCCGTCGACCTGCACGCGAATGCGGCTGCGCAGACCGTTCATCACCAGGGTTTGCTGCGTTTCCGCCAGGCCGAGCTCCCACGGGGTGCCCGCATGCTTGACCGACGACACCGGCGAGGCCCCAGTGCCGCCGTCGCAGCCGGCGATCACGACGTGATCCGCCTTGCATTTGGCGACCCCGGCCGCTACGGTCCCGACACCCGCCTCGGACACCAACTTGACCGAAATGGACGCGTGTGGGTTGACGTTCTTGAGGTCGTGGATGAGCTGCGCCAGATCTTCGATGGAATAAATATCGTGGTGCGGTGGCGGCGAAATCAGCCCGACGCCCGGCACCGCATAGCGCAGTTGACCGATATAACCGGACACTTTGCCGCCCGGCAGCTGTCCGCCCTCGCCGGGCTTGGCGCCCTGCGCCATCTTGATCTGGATCTGATCGGCCGACACCAGATACTCGGCAGTCACGCCGAACCGACCGGAGGCTACTTGTTTGATGCGCGAACGCAGCGAGTCACCAGCCTTGAGTGGATACGCGGCAAACACATCGTCGCGTTCAAGCACTTCACCGAGCGTCTGTCCGGCTCGGATACCGCCGTGCGCTTGGTCCGCCAGCTCGGCCCGATAGCGCAACGGATCCTCGCCGCCTTCGCCGGTATTCGATTTGCCGCCTATTCGGTTCATCGCCACGGCAAGCGTGGCGTGCGCCTCGGTCGAGATCGAACCGAGCGACATCGCGCCGGTCACGAAGCGCTTGACGATTTCGCTGGCCGGCTCGACCTCGTTCAGCGGCACAGCCTGCACGCCGTCGAGGGCAAATTCTAATAAACCGCGCAGCGTCAAATGACGCCGGCTTTGATCGTTGATCAGCCGCGCATAGTCCTGGTAAGTCGCAGGATCGTTACCACGCACCGCATGCTGCAGCTTGGCGATGCTGTCGGGCGTCCACAGGTGGTCCTCGCCTCGCACCCGGAATGCGTATTCGCCACCGGCGTCCAGCGCATTCTGCAGCAACGGATCGTTGCCATAGGCCTGCGCATGGATTTGCAAAGCCTCCTCGGCTACCTCGAATATCCCGATGCCTTCGATCTGGCTGCGCGTTCCGTAAAAGTATTTATCGACAAAAGCTTTTTGCAGACCGACCACCTCGAAAATCTGCGCACCCGTGTAAGACATATATGTCGAGATGCCCATTTTCGACATGACTTTCAGCAGGCCTTTGCCGATGGCTTTGATGTAATGCGCCACAGCCTCGTCGGCCGTCAGCGGCACAGGTAAACGCGCCGCCAGCGCCACCACCGTTTCCAGCGCAAGGTAAGGATGAATGGCCTCGGCGCCGTAACCGGCCAGCAAAGCGACATGGTGCACTTCGCGCGCCGAACCGGTTTCCACCACGAGGCCGGTGCTGGTCCGCAACCCATGCTTGACCAGATGCTGGTGCACCGCCGAGGTGGCAAGCAAAGCCGGCATCGCGACATGCAGGCGGTCCATCTGCCGGTCGGTCACGATCAGAATGTTTGCGCCCTTACGCACGGCGTCTTCCGCATGCGCGCACAAAGACGCCAGGCAGGCCTCGATGCCTTCCTTACCCCATACCGCCGGGTAGCAGATGTTCAGTTCGTAGCCACGAAATTTACCGTTCGTAAACTGCTCGATGCGTCGGATCTTCGCCATGGCTGCGAAGTCAAGTATCGGCTGACTTACTTCGAGCCGCATCGGTGGGTTGATATTGTTCAGATCGAGCAGATTGGGCTTGGGCCCGATGAAGCTCACCAGACTCATGACCAGGCTTTCGCGAATCGGGTCGATCGGCGGGTTGGTGACCTGCGCAAAGAGCTGCCGGAAATAGCTATAAAACGGTTTGAGTTTGTTCGACATCACCGCCGGCGGACTGTCGTTGCCCATCGAGCCGATGGCTTCCTCGCCCAGCAGCGCCATCGGCGCCAGCAAAACTTTTAAATCTTCCTGCGTATAGGCAAACGCCTGTTGGCGGTCGAGCAGACTATCGGCAAAGACCGGCTGCTCGGGTTCGGCCTGCAGCTCGTCGAGCTTGATGCGTATTGTGTGCAGCCATTGCTTGTAAGGCTTGGCGTTGCACAACTGGTCCTTGAGTTCGCGATCGTCGACGATACGCCCGGCCTCGGTATCGACCAGCAGCATACGGCCGGGCTGCAGGCGCCATTTGCGCACGATCTTATGCTCCGGGATCGGCAGGGTACCGGCTTCGGACGACAGCACGATCAGGTCGTCGTCGGTGATCAGATAGCGCGCCGGACGCAGGCCGTTGCGGTCGAGCGTGGCCCCGATGTGCCGGCCGTCTGTAAAGGCCATCGCCGCCGGACCGTCCCACGGCTCCATCATGGCCGCATGGTATTCGTAAAACGCGCGCCGGTTGTCGTCCATCAACGTGTGCTGTTCCCACGGCTCGGGAATCATCATCATCATCGCATGCGGCAGGGAATACCCCGCCATCAAGAGCAGTTCCAGACAATTGTCGAAACACGCGGTATCGGACTGTCCCTCGTAAATCAGCGGAAACAGCTTTTGCAGGTCGCCACCGAGCACCGCAGACCGCATCACGCCTTCGCGAGCGCGCATCCAGTTGAAATTACCTTTGACAGTGTTGATTTCGCCGTTGTGCGCGATCAGTCGGTACGGGTGCGCCAGCGGCCACTCGGGAAAGGTGTTGGTGGAAAACCGTTGATGGACCAGCGCCAGTGCCGATACGCAACGCTCGTCCTGCAGGTCCAGGTAAAACTGTCCGACCTGATCGGCCAGCAACAGGCCCTTGTAAACCACGGTGCGCGCCGACAAGGACGGCACGAAATACTCGCCGCCGTGCGCCAGCGCCAACTGCTGAATGGCGTGCGAGGCGCGTTTGCGGATCACGTACAGCTTGCGCTCGAGCGCATCGGTCACCATGATGTCAGGACCGCGGCCAATGAAAACCTGCCGGATGACCGGCTTCTTGGCGCGGACCGCTGGCGACATCGGCATCGCCGCATCCACGGGCACATCACGCCAGCCCAGCAACACTTGCCCTTCGGCCTGCACCGAGCGCTCCAACTCCTGTTCGCAGGCGAGCCGCGATGCGTTTTCCTTGGGCAAGAACACCATGCCGACACCGTATTCTCCGGGAGGCGGCAGCGTTATTTGCCGGGCGGCCATCTCGGTTCGATACAGCACGTCAGGGATTTGCAACAAAATACCGGCACCATCGCCCATCAGCGGATCGGCACCGACAGCACCGCGATGGTCAAGGTTTTTAAGAATCAGCAACCCGCTGCTAACGATGTCGTGCGACTTTTGCCCTTTGATGTGCGCAATGAAGCCGACGCCACAAGAATCGCGTTCGAATTGTGGGTCGTAGAGGCCATGCTTAGCGGCGTGCTGACGGGGATCGATGGGCATGCAGAGACCTAACTTAGGATGAATAGTCCAGGCTCAATGTACTGCACTACTACAAGCATGCCAAGGGGCAGGAAGGATTGGACCGGTTGCAAGACGTTTTCGCCAAAAAGAACCCACCAGGCACTCAACGTAACTGAGCGCTCGACACCGAAAATCCGCGAGATTGTAACGATGGGGTTTCGCAACTGGCCCGATTGCCTGAGTATAATCGCACGGCTGCAAAGCGACGCTTGCAGCGCCTGGCGCCTGTTTTGGCATAAACATTGTTGGCACTGCATTTATAGGTTGAAATTCACATGACTTTAGCGACAACAGTAAGCTCCCCCCCGACACGATTGCAACCAGCTAATCTTGAGCATGCGGAGGATCCGCTGCCGCCAAAGAAACCCCGGCCCGGCCGCGTTTTGCCGCCTGAGAGCCGCAAAGCGCTGACCCACAATCAATTGACGAATCTGTTTTTGGATCATCTCGATTTACAGCGCATACCCATTCAACCGGAAATCAGCAATCTGTTGCTTGAAGGCAAGCAGCCAATCGAGACCAGAATCAGCGCCGTGCGGAAGCACGTTAACGGTTTAGATTCAGCCGATAAACCCAAATTCATCGAACATACCAGTCGCTATATCGATGTCATTTTACTGGTCGGCAATGAAATAGAGGCGCGCACCAAGATCGCGAAGGATAAACCTCAAAACGAATTTACGCTCAGTGCCGAGCGTTTATTACAAAAATCAGAAGAGCAAGGACAGAAGCCACATGAACTTTTCGAGCAGATCACGAACAACGCTCTAATCGCGACGGCCCATCCGACAAATCTGCACAAACCCGGCCTGATGGAGGCGGTCACCGATGCCGTGGACTTGTTGTTAGGATGCGATTCCGTGTCGGCGACCAATCCCGCCATCAAGGAGGCGCTAGAGCGCGTTTGGCAGGAAACAGGCGTCAGGAAACAGGCGCCCACGGTGGAGGAAGAAAACCGGGGGATCGCCCCGTCCGCCGATGCATTGCAGCGCGCCGCGCGCCGCGTCGACAAGGCTTTGGACCATATTTTGGGCACAACCTCCAGTCAACCGATCATCCAGATAGGAAGCTGGATCGCGGGGGATCGTGACGGTAACAACAACGTGACTGCCGAACAAATCCGCAAGGTCATGGCGCACAACTCGGCGGAAATCATGGACCGGTACATCGACCGTAAATTCGGCGAGGGGTCACGCCTGCTCATACAACTGCAGCAGTACCCCCAAACGCAGGAAATTACACGCCGGATCACCGACAAGCTGCGCGCGACCAAACAAAATATCCAAAACCGGCTGTCGGTCTCGCACACCGACGAACCCGCGGGGAATGCATACGCCAGCCCGGAAGAATGCATCTCCGATCTGACCGAGCTGATCAATAGCCTGCCGACCGGGCAGGACACGGTTGTTACTACTGACAAAATCAAACGACTGATCCGCGAAGTGAATGGGCGCGGTTTTCATGGTATGCCCATCGACGTTCGGCAAAACAGCGCAATCCATCATGAGGTTTTACTCGACCTGCTCGGGCAGGCTGGCGAGGACGCAACAGCATACGAAAAGCTCTCGGAAAGCGCTAAAGCCGAATTTTTACAGACTCTGTTCGAACGCGAAGGCTGTTTGTTCGAGGCAAACGACCGCACTTACTCGGAGAAAACCACCAGGGAGTTGGACATACTGCGCTGCATCGCCGAGAACATGAAGCTGTTCGGCCAGGAAGCCGTTCCCTGTTACATCATCGCCAATACCGAGCAGGTCAGTCATTTGCTGGAAGCTCTGCTGTTGTTGAAAGAAGTGGGCCTGGCCAGTAAAAACCATCTGGACCTCGACATCGTTCCGCTGGTCGAAACCGCACCGGACCTGCGGAACATCGGCGATATCGTCAAAGGCGCGCTGCAAACCCCGACCCTGGCCGGTTTAGTGAGAAACCACCGAAAAAACCAATCCATGGTGATGCTGGGTTATTCCGACAGCAACCGGCTGGACGGTCCGATCGCCTCGAACTGGGAATTGTACAAAGCGGCCGAAGAACTGCAGAAAGTCGCTCGGGATACCGGCGTCGATATTCTGCCCTTTCATGGACGCGGCGGCACCGAAGCACGCGGTTCGGGCGCGCACGACGCGGGAGGATTGTCCAACTACGCCCAGGAAATCGGCATGCACCCCCCCGGTTTCGCCGCTCCAGGTGCGCGGCAAACAGAGCAAGGCGAGGAACTCACTAACAAAGGCGGCAATCCCGTGCGCGCCGAACACACGGCATACAAGATGGCCTCGGCTGTGTTCGACGGTATATCGGCGGCAGACGGACAGCAAACCCCAATACCGGCGACGTTTAGAAATGTCATGAACTTTTTGACAGAAAAATCGACTGCCGTTTATAGGGATTTTATGAGTTCGCCCCACCTCGCTGCCTACTGTACGCAGAGCACGCCAATCCTGTTCAATAGCAAGATGAAGGCTAGCAGCCGCCCCGGTAAACGGCCCGACCCTTCAAGCGCCCCGAAGCCTTTCATCGATCAATACCGTGCCATTCCATTAGTGGCAGCCTGGTATCAAAGCAGGACCATGCTGCCGGCTTATTTTGGCGCCGGTTCCGCGCTGAAATCTTTTTTATCGGCCGACGAGACCGCTAACATACCCCAAGACAAACGGCTGAGCACCCTGCAAGAAATGTATAGCAAGTGGCCGTTTTTCAAGGGTCTGATCGACAGAACCGATTCGGCATTGAGAAAAGCCGACATGGCCGTGGCCGAAGAATATTCTGGCTTGGTCGAGGACGAGAAAACAGCGGCCATCGTATTCAGCCAAATCAAAGAGGAATATTCCACAATCAAGGCTATCGTGGAGGACATCAAACGGGCCGATGGCACATCCGTGGAGGACGGTTTATCGCACAACGAGCTTCTGGAGGCGCGCCAAGCTTTGCTCGATACGGCCAATGCGCTGCAAATCGTGGCCATGGGCCTGTCGTCGATAATCCCGAAAACCGACGAACAGGCAGAGCAGCAGCACGCTTGGGGGCAGGCGGTAGCGTGCACGATGCAGGCGGTGGCGTCGGGTATCGGTCGTTACGGATGACGGGTAAACTGGGATGGGGGCCAAATCACACTTAAAACCGGTACCCCATTCCGACCGACAGCACAGGATAGTATTTCCATGAATCGACCATGTCCCGTGCCTTGTCGGCCTCCCGCGCCGCATCCTGCTGAGCCTGCGCGCAAAGCAACGGATTGGCTTGCAAGTTCGGGCCACAGGTGACGTCCAGTTTGGCCCGAGCAGAACCCATGAACATGACACCTGCATCGCCGATCAAGGAAAAATCGCCATTCGACTGATGGTAACCCAGGCCGACATAAGGCACCGAAGACCTGAACCGCAGGCTACCGTCGAGCGAACCGATATCCGTGGCGACATACGCCCTGCCGTTCAGATTGTACTTGCCAACCGTCGGTTTTCCGGTCAGGTCGATGCGGTTACCGTTGTAATACATTCCGCCAGTCAACCTGAAGCCGGTTTCGAATGGATGCCAATCCAGCAAAATGCCGGCGGTTTGTAGCTTGACCTTAGCTTTGTAATCAACATCGCTTTGGCTGACATTTGTCGAATACGAAAAACCGTTGATATTGCCCCGCACATAAAGCCCATTTCCAATACCATACGCCAGATCGAACCCCAGCCCTGGCGTACCAGCGCGGGCCGCCACGTAACCGAGGGAGTCGCTCATTTTCAACTCCTTGCCGTTTTGTTGCGCGTTGGCCTGCGCGCAACCAAGGGCCAACATACCGATGAGCAATGTGTGCAAACCGCCCGTGACGGCATGGGAACGAAAAGCACGAAAACTCGAAAACGAATCGATTGCCATGAAAACCCCTTTGCAAAATGCAGTCAGAGTTTATTTAACCGCATTCATGCTCGGGTACGCCATCCCCTGAACAAGGAACTCTCTTCAGAAAGTACTTTAAGAGACAGAAGCGAATGCAAGACAGTGCGAATACGCGCATAACGATTGCTTGCTTTAAACGCTGGCGCCGCCACGAATATCGCACGCATTCGCCAGAAACCATGCGTACGTGCCCTGCAAGCCCGCCTCCAGCGCAATCTGGGCTCGCCAACCAAGGCTGCTCAGGCGACTGACATCGAGCAGCTTGCGGGGCGCGCCATCAGGTTTGTCGGTATCGAAGACAATATCGCCCCGGTAACCCACCACGCTCGCCATGGTCCGCGCCAGCTCAGCGATGGTACAGTCTCGCCCAGTGCCGACATTGATGTGGCTAAGCATCGGTCGGGTATGGGCGGCGTATGCGGTGCTGTCGAGTTGCAGGACATGCAGACAGGCTTGCGCCATGTCGTCGACATGCAAAAATTCGCGCATCGGCCGACCAGTTCCCCAGACCGTCACCTGGGCCGCGCCATGCTGCGCTGCCTCGTGGAAACGCCGCATCATGGCCGGGATCACATGGCTGTTGTCAGGATGAAAATTATCGAACGGACCGTATAAATTCGTCGGCATCACAGAGCGATAGTCACGACCATACTGTCGGTTGTAGCTTTCGCAGAGCTTGATGCCAGCGATTTTAGCAATCGCGTATGGTTCGTTGGTCGGCTCCAGAACGCCTGTCAGCAAGGCCTCCTCGCGCATCGGCTGTTCGGCCTGCCGAGGATAAATGCAACTCGACCCGAGAAACAGCAAGCGCTGCACGCCATACCGGTGCGCCGCGTCGATGACATTCGCCTGAATCAATAAATTATCGCGGATGAAATCGGCGGGATACGTATTATTTGCATGAATTCCACCGACTCTCGCGGCAGCGAGAATGACGACGGCTGGCCGCTGGGCAGCGAAAAACACCTCAACATCCGCTTGCCGCGTCAAGTCGAGATCCGCATGCGTACACGTGAGTACATTCGTCAAGCCCCGCTGCCGCAGTTGCCTTTCGATGGCACGCCCCACCATGCCACGGTGGCCAGCGATATATACTTTCTGATCGGGCATCATTGCTTATTCCCGGCTGACAGCGACGCTGTAACCATGCTGCTTGAGCAGGGCATGCTGCCGGGCGGTTTGCAAGTCGAACGCAATCATTTCATGAATCATCGTCTGCAGACCCGTCTGCGGAGTCCAGCCGAGCTTGTCACGGGCCTTGGTCGGATCGCCAAGCAAAGTCTCGACTTCAGCCGGCCGAAAATAGCGCGGATCGATGGCGACGATGGTATCCCCTACGGTGACGGCAAGATTTTTCGTCGCATCGACCGCAGCGACCACACCGCGCTCGTCGACACCGGTACCCTCCCAGCGCAAAAGAATGCCCAGCTCACCAGCCGCCATTTCGATGAACTGCCGCACGCTGTACTGCACGCCGGTGGCGATCACGAAATCTTCCGGGTGATCCTGCTGGAGCATCAGCCATTGCATTTCGACATAATCCCGGGCATGCCCCCAATCGCGCAGCGCGTCCATATTGCCCATGTAAATACAGGGCTCCAGGCCAACGGCGATATTCGACAAACCGCGCGTGACCTTGCGGGTAACAAAAGTTTCACCGCGCCGCGGGCTTTCGTGGTTGAACAAAATGCCGTTGCATGCATACATCCCATAAGCCTCGCGGTAGTTGACCGTGATCCAATAAGCGTACATTTTGGCAACGGCATACGGACTGCGGGGATAAAACGGCGTGGTTTCTTTTTGTGGCGTTTCCTGCACCAGGCCGTACAGCTCGGATGTCGAAGCCTGATAGAACCGGGTTTTTTTCTCGAGCCCCAGAAAACGGATCGCCTCGAGTAGGCGCAAGGCGCCCATGGCGTCGACATCGGCAGTGTATTCTGGGCTTTCGAAAGAGACCGCGACATGGCTTTGCGCACCCAGGTTGTAAACCTCATCGGGCTGGACCAGCGAAATGATGCGCGTCAGGTTCGAGGAGTCGGTCAAATCGCCGTAATGCAGCGTGAAACGCCGGTCTTTGGCGTACGGCGCTTCGTAGATATGATCGACCCGTTGCGTATTGAAGAGCGAGGCCCGGCGCTTGATGCCATGCACTTCGTAACCCTTGTCGAGCAACAACTCGGCGAGGTAGGAGCCATCCTGACCGGTGATACCGGTAATCAATGCGACTTTATGGGTAGAGGTCATCGGCGGTACGCAAAGCGGAATCTAGGCGTAAGGGTAGCCTAAAAGCCGCCTGCCCGACAACAGACCGTCAAGCTCAGCGTCGTAAGCTTACGCCAGGGGATCGAGTTCTTGCAAGGGCCGCGCGGGATTGCCGAGCACCATGGCAAAGGCAGGAACATCCTTCATGACGACAGCGCCCATCGCCGCCATGCTGCCGACACCGAAACGGGTTTTTTCGCGAACGACCGCGCCGGCGCCGATCTCGACTGCTTCTTCCAGAATGACATTGCCCGACACGACCGCCCGCGGTGCCAGGGTGCAAAACCCGGCTGTTTGCACATCATGCCCGACCGTGCAACCGATATTAACAATCGTATGAGCCCCGAGCCGAACATTGCTGGCGAGAATGGCACCGGCGCAGATCATACTACCGGCGCCAATCTGGCAAGGCTCAGAGCGGATGACGCTTGGATGAATCAAACTGGCGTAGCGTGGTTGACGTCCATTGGGCGCAGAGCTGCGCACGAGCCGGTCAATCGCCCGGCGGGCGCGCGGCGCACCGACTGCAATGACGAGCTCGGCTTCCTCGGCAAACATATGCCAATCTGCAATCGACCCCAGCACAGATGTCTCGGCGATGAGGGTGCCGGGCGATAAGGTGTCGTCCAGTAACCCGACGACGTCGAAAATAGCACAATCGCGGGCCAGCCAGACGATATCCCGGCCATGACCACCGGCGCCGATGATCAACAGACGTGTTCTATGCATGTTCACAAAAAGCGCGCATAAAAAAGCCCCGCAGGCCCATCGAACCCACGAGGCTTTTTAAGGAAGCTGGAAAAATATCAGCTCGATGAACCGGTAGAACCCGAAGCGCCAGTTGCTGATGGCTTCGGTGCCTTCTGACCCTGGACGATCGCTTGGTCGCGTGCCGTGGTGTTTACCGAACCATCGCTGTTTTGTATTTTTGATTTTGTGTCGTCAAGCACTTTATCGTCACCAGTACCATCGGCATTGAAAGAAACCGATTCGAAGTTGCTGGACAGAGCGCTCAACTGAGCATCGGTAACGCCAATATTTTTCAGAGCAGTGATAACCGCCGAACGGTAGCTACTGGCGAAATTGATGACGCTGACTGCATAGCTAGGCGTTTGTACTTTGGTCAGGAATCCGCTGAGGTCAGCGTCGCCGGAAGCCGTCAGTACCACGGTAACCAAGAGCTCGGTCAGTGGCGTGAAGTTAGCAATATTTCCGCTGAAGAGAATCGTGCGGTAGCTAAGGCTGCCTTGCCTGGCGGTACCGACGCAAGGATAAGCAACGACCGCCGGCGCGGTGAAGTATTTACCGTTGCTATCGGTCACTGCGGTCAAACTCGCACCATTCGCGCAGGTCAGCGCGATCGAAGCGCCAGCGATCGGTTTACCTTGAGCAGCCGTACCGGCGGCGGAAATGCCAGACGAACTGCTACCAGTACCACAGGCAACCAGAACGGCCGACGCACCAGCAATGGCCAATCCGGCCAGTAACTTTTTCTTCAACATCAATTTCTCCTTTGAGAGTGCGCACGGCACCATCTATTTATTAAAACCTACGGTTAGGCAATCAGCCCGTTATTGTTAACCTTTTACAACTATTCTTCAAGCTTTACATGCTCTGTGTAGGAATTTCGCATCCGTGCCAGTTGACCTGCCATGTATTGCTCAGAAAACCGACCTTTATTCAAGAAAATACCGGCTTGATCGTAAGCCAAATTTTGTTGCGCCGCAGAATTGAACAAAATATTGTTCGTTTGCCCAGGGCTAACCAGTTTGGTGTTGATACTATGCACAAAGCGTGCCGGGCCGACCAACTGGACCGGACCTGGTTTGAATTCCTGCCGTAAAGTCAAGGGAAGACCCAGCACAAGACCGACATACTTTTCATTGGTATCGCTGCGCCGGTAACGCGCGCCCACCGACACATCACCGAAAAATCTAGTGAAATCCAGCACTTGTCCTGAATCACCGCCGACATACTTGGCCTGGGAAATTTCGGCCCAGGCATCCAGATTCGGCACTTTTACCCGATAGGACAAAGAACCGGCATCGCGGCGACGCTCGGCAGTATAGATACGGTTTTCCATGCTGACCCGGCTGAAACGAATCACATGATCCCAATACGGTAAAAACACGACGCTTTGATGCTGTATGCCGCGGTAATCGTATTCGAACTGGCCGACCGAAGTCGAATTGAATACATACTTGGTCAGCCAATACGACTGCGTCAAAAAAGCACCCTCGAAGTCGCGCCGGGTCCGTAGATAGCCGAAGGGCTTGTTCTGCTCGAAATTTTCCGAATCCGCGAGCGGGCTGACATACACGGAATTCCATTCGGCGCCTTTCCAAAGCGGGTAGGACTGGGTGAGCGCCAAACCCAGCGAATAATCGAACGCGCCGTATTCGGTGCCGTAAAAAGAGGTCAGTCGCGGATTCAGCTTCAAACGCAAATATGCACGCCCACTTGCGCGGCCGTCCTCGACCCACTGCACCGCATCGTCCGCATACGTTTGTCGACGGTCGAACTGAAACAAATCATCGACGATACCGGCGCCTTTGCCGTTGACAAATTGCTGAAACTCGATTTTGGGAACCCGGTATTCGAAAATGCCGAGTCCGAGCTTTTTCTGCAGCGCAACGATCCGGCGGTGAGTGGTGCGGGAATTGGCCGCAAGCCCGAGGACGATGCCCGCACCGTCGGCATCATTCAGGTTATAACGGTTATTCTCGAACTCGACGATCAGCGCATCGTTCAACTCACCCACGCGCACCCGCTCGAAGCCTTGGGCGACCAATTTCCGGTAGAGCGCACTCATGGCTTCCTGTTGCCGGGAGCCAACCGGCACCGCAGGCTCCTGAGCGGCAGGTGCAGCTGTATCGCCGGTTACCTGCGACACAGGCGCGATGGCCGTTGCGTCAGTCATCACGGGGGGTACGGCGGCATATAGCGGGGCCCTGCGGTTGGCAACCGGAATTGGCGCGGCATCGTACTTACCGGACAACGGAATCTGAATACTGAGACTGACTTCGGTGCGGTCGGCGGTCGTGCCGGGCAGTTGACCCTTGGCATTGATGGACCGCATGACGGTGCCGATGACCTGAGAATGGTTCAGAAAAGGGATTGGAGGCGAATACAGCCGTGCACCGACGAATTTATCGCGGCCATCGTAGTCGGCGAGCACCAGCAGGCGCTTCATCGCCTGCCATTCGACACCACCGAAAACCCCATCCAAGCGCTGCGGACCGACGCCATAGCCAGCGGTGAAACGAACCGTTTCCACCGGTCTAAATGTGGCCGTTCCAAAGCGCGCTTTGAAGAACGGAGCGCCGCCACCCAGATCGGAGGCGCCGACGGCCACTTCGGGCAGCCATTTTATATTATGCGGAATCTTGGCTTTGACGTTCGCCGACAAATCGCGGATCGAAAAGCGGTCGTAACCGTTGGGTAGCTGCCCGCCGCCGGGCGATACGTAGTCCGCCAACCTGCCACTGAGCTCGAGCCAGTCGAATAAGCCGAAGGCCGCAGTGTAGTTTCGGGCCTTGCCGGTTTCGGCGGAGAAACGCCGATCGAGGTAATCGCTATAACCAAACTCGCCGTGGCCTTCGGGCATCAGCATGGCCGAAGGCACCGTCAATACCCCCGTGTAACCTGGCATCGCCATCGCGGCGTCCTGGGCCGCTACGGGCTGTGCGCCGCATATAGCAGCCACGGAAAACGCCAGAGTCCGGCCAGGCCGATTGCAAAACAGCCACGTCATTTATTTCAACACCTTAATGGCCGCTGCGCCCAGGGCAAACTGCGAAAATATTTGCGATACGTCGCGCACGGCTTTCATCCAGGGCGTGCGTTCGAAATCTTCGGGAACGAAAATGGTGTCACCGGGAAAC
The DNA here is from genome assembly GCA_046318595.1 of Burkholderiaceae bacterium. Taxonomy (GTDB): domain Bacteria; phylum Pseudomonadota; class Gammaproteobacteria; order Burkholderiales; family Burkholderiaceae_B; genus DAITMV01. The sequence goes on from JBKCTV010000004.1 coordinate 121,720, forward strand.
GCTTTCTTGCCCTCCATGCCAACCAGAAACCGCAGACCGCTTTGGCGGTTGCTAATGACGGAGCCGTTGGCGCGGATGACGAAAGTCGAGCCGCTGTCGGCACCGCGCGTCGCGCCGCCGGCCTGTGCGATGTAATCGCCGACATTGTTTTTGGTATCGAACAGGAAAGCTCCCTCGCCGAATACCGCGCCGAATACGTTGACCGTTTCCGGGACAGGCGGCACGGTGATGGTATCGCCGTCTTCGAGCGGCAGTGCCGGCAGATCCTCGGGACGACCAGCATCGACGGGCAAATCCAGTACGATCCGGCCGGTCGGTTTGATACTACGGAGCTTCTCGAGGAATGCCCGCTGCGCATTGAACTGCACGAGCTTAGCCTGCGAGTCCTCGGCACTCAATACGCCCTGTGCCTGCAGGATCTGGGATTGCTGCAAATCGCGCTCCAGCCGGTTGAGCGCCTCTTCGTAGCGCTTTTCCTGATCCTTGCGCGTGCTTTGCCGGGTAAGTTGCATTCCATACTCGTAAGCCTCCTGCGTCAGCCCGCCGATCCGCTTGATGAGGGCAGGCAAGGTTTCGCCAGACTCTATCTGATAAATACCCGGAGCGCGGACCTCGCCGGCCACTTTTACGTAGGCGGCGCGGCGATTTTTCGGAACCATGACATCATTCACACCGAAAATCGTCACGACGTCGCCGACCTGCAGTTCCAGGTTATCGGGCGCGGCCGGGTCAGCCAAAGTATTGCCCAGGTTGAACGGAATCAGTTTTGTCCGCAAAGTTTGTCGGTCGAGCCGCTCGACGACGGCGTAGTCGAAATTGACTTCATCGACCGACTGCCGGATGTCGGCTTCGAAACGGTCTTCCCGCACGTCGGCCCCTTCGCGCATGCGGCGGTCCTTGGCCGGAGCACCCGCTTTACGGTTGTTGGGTGCTTCGAAAAACTGAACCAGTGCATTGCGGCGGATGAAATACTCGGGCGTCAGCAGGGCTTCCTTTTCGGGAATCAGATCACGAATGCGCATACCGGCCTTGAACGGATAGCGCAACGGGGCTGCGACGTTGCCGCGCAGGGTGACGGCATTCGAGAACTGCGGCGAACTCGCAGAGACAGTAATCACATCACTGTCGGCCAGGCGAATGGTACCGCCGATCTTTAAATCGACACTGTCGACCGTGCGGGGCGCTTTGGGGTTGCTCGTATCGATGCGTTCGAGCTGCACGCGCGTCCCGTTGCTCAGGGCGCGGCCGTTACCGGCCATTGCCAACACGTCCACCAGGGTTTCCGTGCCGCCCGGCTTGAGCTCGTAAATGGCCGGAGTGTCGACCGATCCCAGCACCGCTACCCGTGGGCCCGCCGGCGGGATGACGATGACGTCGCCTGCTGCTAGACGGCGGTCTTTCGACGAATCGCCGCTGGCGATGAATTCGTATAGGTCGAACTGGCTGATGATTTTATTGCCGCGCTTGAGCTGAATATTGCGGTACGAGCCATTGGTTCCGGGCAGCCCGACTTGAAAAATGGCCGATACGAGCGAAGACAAAGCGGAGAGCGTGTACATGCCAGGCGCCGCCGCCTGACCGACCACGTAGATCTGTACCGCACGCAACTGGGCCAAGGAGGCGCTCAACTGAAAATTGGTGAAGTATTTGCCGATTTGCGCGCGCAGCGCGGTTTCCAATTCCGAAGCTTTGACGCCCGCCAGAGAAATCGTGCCGACGCGCGGAATGTTGACCTGGCCGTTACGATCAACGACTGCACGGTAGTCCAGATCGATCGCACCCCACGCGCGAACGAGAATTTCGTCGCCCACGGAAACTTGATAGTCGGTCGGCACCGGTGTGCCGGCATCGCTGCCAAACATACCATTTTGAAACAATTGGCTGCCATACGGTCGCAGCACCCGCCCCGTGGTAGTTTCGATGAAACGTTCGAAGTCGGACGAGGGAGGCGGGGCAATCCGCGGCCGATTGGCAGCTTCTTGAGCCTGATCGTCGACTCGATCACTCAGCAAGCCCTGGTTGCTATTGCGTTCGCCGCCCTTCGGAGCGGCGGAGTTGTTATTGCGGATTTCGACGCGCTGCGCGCGCGCTGCACCGTTCGCCGCCGAATCGACGGGGGGGAGTCCTCCCATAACAACGGCATCGCTTCCGGTACTGCCAGGGCTCGGAGCACCAGAAACAGGCACACCGCCACCGAAACCACCGCTTCCGCCGAGCCCCCCGCTAGACTGGGCAAAAACCGGCTGCTCGGCAACGGGCGCCATCAAAAACACCAACAAGCCGAGCATCCGGCCCAAAGCGCGGCTGTGAGACTTTTTACACGGGCTGAACATAACCGAATACAGTGCTGTAAAATTCCAGCGCAGAGTTTAACCCAATTCGCTCAACCTTTTTTGTGAGATGATCGCCTTCACTTTATGAACATTCTTCTCACTGGCGGCGCTGGCTACATCGGCAGCCACACGGCGGTGGCCTTGCGCAACGCCGGCCATAACCCCGTGTTGCTAGACAATTTCAGCAACAGCCAGCCCGACGTTTTGCAGCGCCTGGCGGTACTCTGCAGCCGCGAGCCGGTCTTGGTGACCGGCGACATCCGCGATACAGCACTGCTGGAGAATACATTGCGCGCCCATCGGATCGATGCCGTGATTCATTTCGCAGGACTTAAGGCGGTCGGGGATTCGGTCGCAAAACCCATCGATTACTATGCAAACAACGTGCAGGGAACGGTCAGTCTGCTGCAAGCCATGCAAACGGCCAGCGTTTCTACCCTGGTGTTCAGCTCCAGCGCCACGGTCTACGGCGATCCGCAATATCTGCCCATCGATGAGTCACACCCGACCGGGGCCACCAATCCTTATGGCCGCAGCAAGCTGCACATCGAGGAAATGCTGGCCGATGTCGCCAGCTCCTGTGCGCAATGGAAAATAGCCTGTCTGCGTTACTTCAACCCGGTCGGCGCACACGTGTCGGGCACGCTTGGCGAGGACCCTAACGGCATTCCAAACAACCTCATGCCTTTCATCGCGAAAGTCGCGACTGGTCAACTGCCGCACTTGAGCGTTTTCGGCGCTGACTACCCGACGTCCGACGGCACCGGCGTGCGCGATTACATCCACGTGATGGACCTGGCAGAAGGCCATGTCGCCGCGCTCGATTTTTTGAACGAACGGGCCGGTTGGCATGCCATCAACCTCGGCACTGGCCAAGGCAGCAGCGTGCTGCAGATGGTGCGCGCGTTCGAAACCGCCAGCGGCCAAACCATTCCCTTTCAGATCGCGCCACGCCGCGCCGGCGATATCGCAGCGTGCTACGCGCAGGCCGATAAGGCGCTGGCCGCCCTCGGCTGGCAGGCCCGCCGCAGCTTGGACGAAATGTGCGCCAGCACCTGGCACTGGCAACAATTCAGAAAGTCGCAAAACCAATGAGCGCAGCCCACCGAATTACGCCGGTCATCTTGTGCGGCGGCGCCGGCACGAGGCTATGGCCCTTGTCGCGCGCCGGGTTTCCAAAGCAATTTCTCGTACTGACGGGTAACCAGAGTCTGTTTCAACAAGCCATACAGCGCCTGACGACTTTATCTGCCGCGGATATCGTAGTCGATGCGCCACTGATCGTGACCAGCGACGAACAGCGCTTCCTGGCGCTCGATCAACTACGCGAATTAAAAAACACCCCCGCCCGCTTGCTGCTCGAGCCGGTTGGCCGCAACACCGCGCCAGCACTGACACTTGCCGCGCTGCACGCGAACGCCAACGATGACGACCCCATTCTGGTCGTCAGCCCTGCCGACCAGACGATTGCCCACGAGCCCCCTTTCACGCAAGCGCTGCAGCAAGCGGTGCGGGCTGCAGCCCAGGGCGGTATCGTAGTGCTAGGCATTCCGGCTGATCGGCCCGAAACCGGCTACGGCTATATTCGCCAGAGCGGCCCGGCGGGTGCGCATGGGGAACACGCTGTGGCGAGTTTCACCGAAAAACCGGATGCCGCGACGGCGCAAACCTATGTCGAAAGTGGCGAATACACCTGGAACAGCGGCCTCTTCGTCCTGCGCGCCAGTGTCTGGCTGGCGGCGCTGGAACGGTTCCGGCCGGACATCGCGCAGGCCTGCACGCTCGCCTGGGCCGCCCGTACTAACGATGCGCCGTTCATCCGCCCGGACCGGGCAGCCTTCACCGCCGTGCCGGCGGATTCGATCGACTACGCCGTAATGGAACACTGCGCGGGCACCGACATCGCGGTGCGCATGGTGCCGCTGGTCGCCGGCTGGAGCGACCTGGGCGCCTGGGACGCCGTCTGGGCGGTGAACACTCCGGATGTGCAAGGAAATGTCACGCGTGGCGATACCATGACCACCGATACGACGAACTCCCTGATCCACGCTACCAGCCGCCTGGTGGGCACGGTAGGGGTCGATCATCTGGTGATCGTTGAGACGGCCGACGCGGTGCTGGTGGCCGATCGCCGCCACAGCCAGGACGTCAAAAAACTCGTCGCCGCGCTGGATCGAGCGGCCAGGCCGGAGCTCGCGCTCCACCGCACGGAGCACCGCCCCTGGGGCTGGTCCGACAGTATCGACGAAGCCGAGCGCTTCAAAGTGAAGCACATCCTCGTCAAGCCGCAAGCCAGCCTCAGTCTGCAGAAACATCACCATCGCGCCGAGCACTGGATCGTGGTACGCGGCACCGCGGAGGTGACCTGTGGCGACAAAACCTTGCTGCTCACCGAAAACCAGTCGACCTATATTCCGCTGGGCGAAACCCATCGACTGCGCAACCCCGGCCACATTCCGCTGGAGCTCATCGAGGTGCAATCGGGCAGCTACCTGGGCGAAGATGATATCGTACGATTCGAGGACACTTACGGTCGAACGCTTTGAATAACGGCTTTTACAACCCATCCGGATGGCGCTCATGAAAGATCTACGCGAAAAAATCCTGACAGCGCTGCGCGACACCGCCGATCAGCGCGACACCGCCTTGATTGCCGACTTCAACGACGACACGGTTTTACTCGAATCGGGCATCGATTCGCTGGGCTTCGCCATTCTCGTAACGCGCCTGGAGGAAGACCTGGGCTACGACCCGTTCGTTTTGATGGACGAGCCGGTATACCCCCGGACATTCGGCGATTTCCTGGCGATTTACGAACGTTACCAGCCGGTGAACTGAGCGGATGGCGCGGCTGCTCGACCTGCTGGCAGACCGTTGCGCAGACGATCTCGTCTGGATCGGGCCGAACCGGCCGCGACTCACGGTCGATGACGTGCGTCAGGCGGTCGACAGTGGCCAGGACGCGCAACGCGCGTTACGCGGCAAATGCGTCGCGCTCGGCAACCTGCCGGTCGTCGAGTTCGTGTTATCGCTGGTGCAGCTCGATGGCTTGGCCGCGCGCATCGTGCTGTTGCCACCAGAAGACGATGCCGCCACCCGGGCCGAGCGGCTGCGCACGGCCGAGGTCGAACATGTGCTGGAAAACGATGGCCTGGCGCTCGCCAGCCGTGTGAGCCATTGGCGGGACAGTCGCGCGGCGGACCGCCCGGCGCTCGCAACCGAATGGTGGTTACCGACATCCGGCACGACCGGCACGCCCAAGCTGATTGCCCACACCCTGGCGTCGTTGACACGCGGCATGTCCGGCCGCCGGCCTGGCGACGGTTTCGTATGGGGCAGCTTGTATAATTTACGGCGTTTCGCCGGTTTACAGGTATTGCTGCAAGCTTGGCTGGCCGGTACGCCGCTGGTGCTTGCCGAAGACAATACCGAACTGCCCATCGTGCTGCAACGGCTCGCTGCCGCTGGTTGCAACGCCTTGTCGGCGACCCCGTCGATGTGGCGCAAAATGTCGATGCTTTCCGAATTCGACGCGCTGGCGCTCCGGCAGATCACCCTGGGCGGCGAAATAGTCGATCAGCCGGTGTTGGACATGCTGAAAAAGCGTTTCCCCGAGGCGCGGATCACGCATATTTATGCGTCCACCGAAGCCGGAGTCGGTTTCGCGGTTCGAGATGGCTTGGCGGGTTTCCCACGAACACTGTTCAATCAGCCCATCGACGGCGTCGAATTACGCCTGGCCGACAACCAGCACCTCTGGATCAAACCACCAAACGGCAACTGGACCGATACCGGCGACATCGTGGATGTGATCGGCGGTCGCGGACACTTTCTCGGACGCGCGAACGGCTCAATCAATGTCGGCGGCAATAAAGTGATGCCAGAGGAGGTCGAAGGCGTGATCCGCGAACTACCGGAGGTCGCTTTCGTTTGCGTACGGGCCCGCAAGAGTGCCATTTTGGGTAGTCTGGTCGAAGCCGCCGTCGCCCTGATGCCGGGTTACGAACTCGACCCGGCACAGAAGAAAAAGATCCTTGTACATTGCAGCAACCGTCTCGAAAGCTTCAAGGTGCCAGCCTTCATCGTACCGTTCACGAATGTTCAGTTGTCTGCCGCCGGCAAACTCATCAGGATTCCATCGCCATGAAAAACGTTCTCGTCACCGGCGCCCGCCGAGGCCTCGGTCTGGCGATCTGCCATCGGCTCGCGCGTGAAGGCTACCGGGTCATTGCGGTTGCGCGGTCGTCGAGCCCCGAGCTGGATGAGCTGTGCGAGCGGCGCGACAATGTCGTTTACGAATGTTACGACCTGACCGACATCTCTGGCATGCATGCCTGGCTCGGTGGCGTGACCAAGCGGCACGGCAGGTTATATGGCCTGGTGAACAACGCCGCCATCGGCAACGACGGCGTACTCGCCACGATGCACGAAACCGACATCGCCGAATTGCTGCACGTCAACCTGCACTCGCCCATCGTGCTCAGCAAATACGCATCGCGTTCCATGCTGCTCAATGGCGAGGGCCGTATCGTCAATGTGTCGTCAATCATCGCCTCGACCGGTTACAGCGGCCTGTCGGTGTATGCCGCGACCAAAGCCGGACTGATCGGCTTTTCGAAATCGCTGGCGCGCGAGGTCGGCAAAGCGGGCATCACTGTCAATTGCGTGGCGCCCGGTTATATGGAAACCGCCATGACTACCGGCCTGCCTGACGATAAGCTGCGATCCATCAAGCGTCGCAGCCCGAGCGGGCAGTTGGCCGGCGTGGACGATGCTGCCGCGGCGGTGAATTACTTATTGGGCGCGGACGGGAAAATGGTGACGGGCGCGGTGCTGACAGTGGATGCGGGGAGCACGGCCTGAGGGCCGAACGAGCTTGGCGCTCTGCTGTAAAATCCGTCGCCTACCTTCAAACCAAACGATAATCCATGAAAATCGCCGTCGTCGGCACAGGCTATGTCGGCCTGTCGAACGCCATATTGCTGGCGCAGCACAATAAAGTCGTCGCGCTCGACGTCAGCGCCGCTAAAGTGGCCATGCTGAACCGCGGGCAATCGCCGATCGTCGACAGCGACATCGAGCATTACCTGCAGAGCGCAGCACTCAACCTGCGCTTCACGCTCGACCCACGCGAAGCCTATGTGGATGCCGACTACGTCATCGTCGCCACGCCTACGGACTACGACCCGGTGAGCAATTATTTCGATACCCGCTCGGTCGACTCAGTGATCGAAAACGCCCTGGCGCTCAACCCGGCCGCCACCATCGTCATCAAGTCGACCATTCCCGTCGGCTATACGGTCGCTCTGCGCCAGCGGCTCGGGGCGCAGAATATTTTCTTTTCACCGGAATTTTTACGCGAAGGCCGCGCCTTGCACGACAACCTGCACCCGTCGCGGATCGTTGTCGGTGCGAAAACCGCTGCCGCGCAAACCTTCGCCGGGCTGTTGACGCAAGGCGCGGTGAAGCACGACATCCCGACGATCCTCACCGAATCGACCGAAGCCGAGGCGATCAAACTGTTCGCCAACACCTATCTGGCAATGCGGGTTGCTTATTTCAACGAACTCGACACCTATGCGGCGACGCATGGGCTGGATACCCGCGAGATTATCCAGGGGGTATGCCTGGATCCACGCATCGGCGACCATTACAACAATCCTTCGTTTGGCTATGGCGGTTATTGCCTGCCGAAAGACACCAAGCAACTGCTGGCCAACTACCAGACGGTGCCGCAAAACCTGATTCACGCCATCGTCGAGGCCAATAGCACCCGCAAAGATTTCATCGCGGACAGCATTCTCAAACACAAACCGACGATGGTCGGGGTGTATCGTTTAATCATGAAGGCCGGTTCAGACAACTTCCGCGCGTCGTCGATTCAGGGCATCATGAAACGCATCAAGGCCAAAGGAATTCCTGTCGTGATCTACGAACCAGCAATGGCCCAAGGCGAATTCTTCAACTCGCCCATCACGCACGATCTGGCGGCGTTCAAACAGCAGGCCGACGTGATCGTGGCGAACCGCATGAGCGACGACTTACTCGATGTCGAGGATAAAGTGTTCACGCGGGACTTGTTTGGCGGCGACTGAAATGATGCGCTGAGCGATTTGAATGTCGCCACCACCATCGGCGACATTCAGCTCGAATACATCCACGACCTGCTGGAAAAACATGCGGCCAATGGTCGAACTCGGGAAGTCAACGCTTTCGAATTCTTTCCCAGCCCAGCCAACTTAAACCTCAGAAAACCACTTAACTCAGCATTTTAATGCGGGCTTTATAAAGCTGTGTAAGTTAGCCTTCTAAAATGAATGAAAAATTTCTCATAATCGATCTTTATAAGCTTGGCTGATTCATGAGGATTAGACAAAATGATTTTTTCTTCGTTCGGTATAACTTCTAAAACTGCGTAAGCATGATTGGCTATCAGTTTTCCATCATTGCTGTTAAGCTTGCATGAGGCAACCGCTATTACCTTGCGAGGAAATTCGCTGACTTTCTGCAATACCTCGATTGCCTGCGATTTTCGATGATGATCATCACCCAGCACGAGCCCATTGTTAAAAACCTGCTTAATTTTACGCCGCGGAAACATCGCTGCCAGTGCTTTATCAGCATAACTTCCTTCGTCAAGAGCGACTTGGGTATATTCTTCAGGGGCTTTAATCGCTCGCCCAAAAGCAGTTTCCAAGAGTTGAGCCCCCAACAGACCCTTCACTCCCGATTCTTTGTAATCGCGTATGCTTAGAGCGATGGGTTTTGTAAACACGCCTTTGTCTGTTTTAGGGTCGAAAAATGCATCTTTTCCGAAATTAAACTCAATCCGACCATCTGTGGTTGGCTCAATAATTTTTATTATTGAAACAGGATCGTTGTAAAGCGCTGACTTCAGCGCAGCAAGAAGAGTGCAATCAGCAAGATCTCCCTGCCGAAAATCTGATTTTCGAAGCCCATCAGGAAATAGTTCCTGTAGTAACTTTGCTTTTTCTGACTTAAGAGGCGTTAAATTTCCGTGATCGAAGTAGAAGAAACTTCCATCTAATGATTTAACCACACGGCCTTGCTCAGGGCTGATGTTAAAGTGTTTTAGTATATTATTTTTTTCAGAATCCGACAAGCTTGATCCACAGATAGCACACAAAACGACTTCTTGTAGTAGGCCTTGCGATCCGATCAAGAGAGCTAGATTTTTTGAGATCGATAACAAAATATTTTCTTTGAAAGAATTAGTCAAACTCAATTTTATAACAGCATCTAGTGAGCCAAAAAAATCAACATTTCCTTTTTCCAGGAAATCACTCATGATTTTTTCAAGAGTATGAGAATCCTTTAACAGGTTGGCCTTACATTCCTCGCTTATTTTTGATTTTAGTAAAATTGATATTATGTCTAGCGAATCTTTAAAATTTCGTTTGTCGTTTGCATCGCTCAAACATTTCTGGATTTCAAGCACCAAAAGCGCCTGACCCGCCTCTTCGCCTTGTAATATCTCAACTTTTTTACTCAGTGGTATTTCATCTGTCGATTTATTAATGATCAGTCTTGCAGCATTAAGGCTGCCATTCGCATGGATGTTAGCGCCAGCTTCGATCAAACTCTGGATATTTTGGAGATTGCAATTTTCAGTTTCAATTGCATACATCAACGCGGTTTTTCCTTCTTTATCAACCTCGTTAACATTGATTTGGCCTGCTTCGAGTAAAGCCTGAGTTGCCAGATGCTGAAGCTCCGGACTTCCGCTATATAGTTTTTGAGCTATATGCAAGGGCGTGAGTCCTTCGTGCTCCCGCAGAAAATTTCTGAACGAAACCACCTCGGGCTTTATTGATGGCTCAGCTTCTTCCATTTTCTCGATTTTTGCGTTCAAAGATATTCCATGATTGCGCAGAAAAATCAAGCCTTGAGCCAATTTTTCTGTGCCTGAGAATTTATGGACGAGAAGATGTGGCAAGCAACCCACCCGGCCCTCAACCTCTGGAAAAGCGGTATTGATCATGGAATAGACTTCTAGAGAAGGCTTTGAAGATAAAATTGTTTTTATTTCGGACTCACCAGAACCAGAAAAAAGAAAATTTTTTAATTTCTCGCATTCGATTTCATAATCTATCATATGTTCAACTTTGATCATTTCTTCACTAGACACTTTATCTTTGAGATCGAACGAGTAGCTTATTACTTTGTTCATATATTTTTCATCCACACCAAAATTCTTTTGTGCGTACTGCCTAATATGATCGTATGGATTGTCAGCGCCGAACGGTTTGATTTTCTTAAGCTTCCGAAAAAGAAGTTTTGCCATTTTATTTTTCTTGCCTGACGCAACCTGCAATTTATGAATCAGGGTCAGTATTTCTGTTACTCTTTCGTATACAAAAAGTGCACCCTGCTTACTATCAATAGAAGCAAAATGAGATTTACGCAAAAATTGACTGACACCCGTTCCTTTAGAAACCCGATCTAACATACGGTTTTTCCAATCCACATCGATTTCAAACTCTTTTTGACTATCTTTTTGGCTAGTAACTCGAAATGGATTTACAGACGAGAATACAGACGAAATTCGAGTGAACATTTTTACCTTTCGAGCTTTTGCGGATCTTTAGGAATTTTTAATATACGAGCCAATTGCGAAACGTTTTTACGCAAAGCTCGCGACCTGTATCAAGGGCATACATATTTTATATGTCGCAATTTAATGAAATTAGTTCCAAAACTGAACATGGTGCTGAGCACATCAGCCAGGACAGCTTGTAACCCACGGCCTTTCAGCGCTGCAGGTTGGCAAGTAAACGGAGCGCCTCTGTGCGGTTTAAACCAGGAGATGATTTGTCGAGCGGCGTTGATGTTTTTGTGCGCCGCCTGACGAAGCGGCCTGCGTTATTTGTTACCATACCGCCTTGTTCTTCAAAGCTACAGGCTATGGACTTCGAACGCGCCCGTTTCAACATGATCGAACAGCAGATTCGTCCCTGGGACGTGCTCGATCAGACCGTTCTCGACCTGTTATCGATCGTCAAGCGCGAAGACTTCGTTGCGCCGACTTATCGAACACTGGCTTTCAGCGATCTGGGGCTACCAATCCTGCTCGACGGCGAGGACACTGGCGAAGTCATGCTGGCGCCTAAGGTGGAGGCTCGCCTTCTGCAGGAACTGATGCTGACCGGACACGAAAGCGTCCTCGAAATCGGCACCGGCACCGGCTATATGGCCGCGCTGCTGGCGCACCGTGCCAATGACGTCATCAGTGCGGAGCTGCTTCCCGAACTGGTCGAGCTCGCCCGTAACAATCTCCAGCGCGCCAATGTGTTGAGCGTCTCGGTCGTGCAGGCGGATGCGGCTTTGGGCTTGCCCGGTCATCCCGGCGGCTTCGACCGCATCCTCGTTTCTGGTTCCATGCCGTTGCTGCCGCCGTCCTTGCTGGCTCAGCTCAAAGTCGGCGGCCACCTGGCGGCGATCGTCGGTGAAATGCCGGTCATGCAGGCGCAAATCGTCAGCCGCATCGACGAAAGCCGCTACAGCTCACGGATATTGTTCGAAACCATCGCGCCCTCGCTCAAAAACGCTCCCCTGCCGCCCCGGTTTCAGTTTTAAACCATGAACAGCCGGCAACTGGCCGCATGGCTAATATGGGCGGGTTCGCTGACTGCGAGCGTGCCGGCCAATGCGGCCACGCTCCTGGAAATTTATCGCCTGGCCCTCGACAACGACGCCACGCTGCAGTCGGCCAGGGCATTGCGCGACGCCAACCAAGAAAAAATTCCGCAAGCGCGCTCCGGCCTGCTTCCCAGCATGGGCGGGCAGGCGCAGGTCCTGCGTCAACGTTCCGAGACTGACATCGCGGGCCCGAACGGCGTTCAGACCGGCCTGACCTCCACACCAAAATCGATCAGCTTCAACTTGACCCAGCCACTCTACCGGCCAGCGGCCTGGCGCAATTACGAACAAAGCCGCTTACTCGTCGCGCAGGCCGATCTGCAGTATGCGCTTGCCCGGCAGGACCTCGTGCTGCGGGTCGGCCAGGCTTACTTCGACATTCTGGCGGTCCAGGACACCATCGATACGCTGGCGTCCCAGAAAATCGCCATCGACCAGCAGCTTGAAGCCGCCAAACGCAACTTCAAAATCGGTACAGCCACGATTACCGACCAACAGGAAGCGCAGTCGCGCCACGACCTGGTCGTGGCCCAGCAGATTGCCGCCCATAACGAGCTGCTGGCCAAACGGGCCGCGCTAGAGAACATCATTGGTCAGCCAGCGCCGCCGTTGGCCAGATTATCCGGCGCGACACCTTTGCCCGGCCCAGAACCAGCCACAGCCGAGCCTTGGATCGTTGCCGCCGAAGCCAATAACTACCGAGTGCAAATCAACGAGCTCACCCGCGCCATCAACGACCGCGAGTCGGCCAAAACCCGCGCCAGCCATTTACCCACACTCGACCTCACCAGCCAGCTTGGCCGTTCTCAGCAATCGACGTTTTACGGCGGCGGAGCGACCATTGCGGATGTGCGTACCGCGAATATCGGTATTGCACTCGCTCTGCCAATCTTCAACGGCGGCGCGGTGACCAGCCGGGTTCGCGAAGCCGACGGTCTGGTTCGCAAGGCCGAGCAGGACCTGACCGCCGCCCGTCGTCAGGCGAGTCTGCAAGCGCGGCAAAGCTTCGTCGGCGTGCAAAGCGGGTTGGCGCAAATCGGAGCACTGGAGGCCGCCGAACGGTCCAGCCAGCTGGCGCTCAACGCCAATAAGCTGGGCTACGAGGTCGGCGTGCGCATCAATATCGACGTACTGAACGCGCAGCAACAGCTTGCCAGCGCCAGGCGCGACCTCGCCCGCGCCAAATACGACACACTGCTCAACACACTCAAACTCAAGGCTGCGGCCGGCTCCCTGAGCGAGGCGGACCTGCAGGCGATCAGCGGTTTGCTAGAAGCGGCAGCAACCGTTCCAGGGTCCGTTGTGCCGCACCCCGATAGCGGCGCTGGAAGCTGAGGGCACGCCCACGCCAGTCAGCGAGTGCCTCGGGCCGCCGCATTCCCGCGAGCGCCAACCGCATCCCATCGTCCACACTGGCTGCGCCCTGCGCAGCCCCCGCAGACAGCGCATCGCTGGCCGCCTGTGCAAAATTGAATATGTGCGGCCCGAACACAACTGGGCAGCCACAGGCACAGGCTTCGATCAGATTCTGACCACCATACGGTAACCAGCTGCCGCCGATCAGCGCAACATCGGACGAGGTGTAATAAGCGGCCATTTCGCCCATCGAATCGCCCAGGCCGATGGGCGGTGCGGCACTCGGCTCGATGGCCACGCCCTCCTGCCGCCAATCGCGGCTACGCCGCTGCACGGCAAAGCCGCAGGCCCGGATCATATTTGCCACCGTGTCGAAACGTTGCGGATGCCGGGGCACGATCAACAGTCGCACATTCTCCACCAGGTCTGGCTCTGCAGCGCTCATGCGTTGCCAAGCCTCCAGGATCAGCGACTCCTCGCCGTCGCGGGTACTCGCGGCCAACAGCACACTATACCCAGGACGACGCCAGCGCTCGCCCAGCTTTTGCAACGCAGGATCGACCGTAACATCGAACTTCATATTACCGACTACCACGGCCGAACGGTTCGCAACCTCCCTGAACACCGCAGCATCGGCGACGGTCTGCGCCGCGATCAAGGCAAGCCGTCGGATGACCGGCCGGCTCAAAGAAGCAAACCGCCGCCAGGCACGAGCCGTTCGTGGCGATACCCGCGCATTCACCAAAGCCACCGGTACACCATGTGAGGCGCAGGCAGCCAGTAAGTTAGGCCACAGCTCGGTTTCGACCAGGCACAACAAATCGGGCGCCACCTGACGTAAAAAGCGCCGCCAGGCCCACGGAAAGTCGTATGGCAACAAACTGAACCCCACCTGCGGCAAATCGCCGAAGAGCGCCCGCGCCGCCGCCTGCCCCGTCGGCGTGGTCGAGGTCACCAGCCAGCGGCTGTCGGGATGGCGGGCGCGCAGCGCTGCCAGCAAGGGCGCGACGGCATGTGTTTCGCCGACCGACACCGCATGAACCCAAATCAGATGCCGTGATTTTTCTGGCGCCGGTCCGCGCTCAGGCTCGAGCACCCCGAAGAACCGGGTTCGCCAGCCGCGCCGATAAGCCGGCTGGCACCTGCCACGACGCCATAAATACAGCATCACCACAGGCATCAGGACCACCAAACCGCAGGTATACAAGCCCCGTACGAAACGCTCAAGCAAGGTTTCGCAGGCTTCGCAGGGCGGCACGTCATAAGCGCTCATCCGTCGAGCACCCCGCCCGCAAGCGCCGCCCAGACCTCATCGACGGTCGGCACACGATCATCGCCACCCAAGCTCGACGCGCGCAAATCGTATTTCGGACCATAGCGCCAGGCCGGCGTCGCAAAGTACAAGGCCAGCAGCGGTAGTTGCAAAGCGCCTGCCAGATGCGTCAGCCCGGTATCGACGCCGACCGCGGCGCGTGCCGTTCCCAGTGCAGCGGTCAATTCGGCCAGGCCCATGCGCGGGAGCACTGTCACACCAGAGCGCCGTTGGGCGATCGCCTCGGCCTGCACACGCTCGGCCTCCTCGCCCCATGGCAGCGTCACCGTATACCCGGCATTGAGCAGGCGGACGGTCAGGGCCTGCCAGGACGCCAGAGGCCAGGATTTTTCCGGACGAGCGGTTGCGTGCAGGAGCCAGACCGCTTGCTCCGGCCCACCCAAGGCAGGCGGCAAACCGAATACCGGCGCCCCGCTCCACGCGTAGCCCAACAAACCCGCCGTCAAGGTCCGCAGCCGCTCGACGACGTGCGTCGAGTCGTCCCACCCAGCACGCTTAGCGTAAGCCAGCGTAGCAAGCGGTTCACGGGTATGCTGCCACGAGGGCCCGCAGCGCAACCCATCAGCGGCACAGGCAAGCAACGCGCTTTTGAGCAAACCCTGCAAATCGAGCACGGCATCGTAGGACTGCGCACGCAGACTCGTACGCAACTGCCGCCACTGCGTCAACAGCATGCCAATACCCTGCCGGCGCCAACGGCGACACGCCACCGGCACTACCCGCTGCACCCCGGGGTGCAGCGCGACCAGCTCAGCATATGCCTCCTCCACCAGCCAGTCGATCCGAATGCCGGGAAATGCGGTCGTCAGGTCATGCACCACCGGCAACGCATGAATGATGTCGCCCAGCGAACTCGTTTTGACAATCAGGACCGACTGCATAGGCTGAGGCTTCGCAAAATTTTCGAATACGCGCAATTGTACGCAAACCATGGCCTACAATTCTGCTGTCGATACTCATAAACGGTTCCGCTCGTGTCAAAGTCCAATCTGGCGCCTGAGCATTTGCCGCTGACGGCGGTTTTGATTACGCTGAACGCCGCCGATCAGCTGGCCAAGGCGCTCAACAGCGTTCAGTTCTGCAATGAAATCATCGTGATCGATTCGGGCAGCACGGACTTGACGCCGGTCATCGCCCAAACGCACAACGCGCGGTTCATCCATAGCGACTGGAAAGGTTTCGGTCCCCAAAAACACTGGGCAGTCTCGCAGGCGCGCCACGACTGGGTACTGTGCATCGATGCGGACGAGCAAGTAACGCCGGCTTTGCAGCAGTCCATCCTGGCGGCTTTAGCCGTATCGAACCAGCAACGTCCCCAAGCCTACGACATGCCGCGCAGCAATTTTTTCATCGATCGCTATTTGCGCCATGGCGAAGGCTATCCCGACCGCAGTCTGCGGCTGTTCAACCGCAAACATGCTCAATGGAGCCAGGATATAGTCCACGAAAAAGTGCTATGCGACACACCCGTCGGCCATCTGCAGGGGGACCTGCTGCACCGCTCCGCCGATAACCTGCATAATTACCTGCAAAAGCAGAACCGTTACACCACCTTGCAGGCACAGACTTTGTATCAACGCAATAAAAACCCCGGAGCCTGGCGTTTGTTGCTTTCCCCCTGGTTGCGGTTTTTGAAATTCTATATTTTTCGGCAAGGGTTTCGCGATGGCGTTCCCGGTTTGATACACATCGGCTTGGGCTGCTACAACAGTTTCATCAAATACGCCAAGGCTCGCGATTTGTTCGTCCGCTCGACGGCCCCAGCCGTTCCCGCGCCACACAAAAAGGACCGCGTATGAAAACCATACTCGTCACAGGGTGCGCGGGCTTCATCGGTGCCGCAGTTTGTCAGGTTCTCATCAGCCAAGGGCACAGCGTCGTCGGCGTCGACAATCTCAACGCTTATTACGATGTCGGTTTGAAACAGGCGCGTCTGGCAGGTTTGCAAGGTCGGCCGAACTTTCATTTCCAGCGCTTCGATTTGGCCGATGCGGCAGCTTTGCAAGCGGTTTTTCAAACACACACTATTGATGCGGTCGTCCATCTCGCCGCCCAAGCCGGTGTCCGCTATTCTCTGCAAAACCCGGCTGCCTATGCGAGCGCCAACCTCGTCGCCTTTACGCACTTACTGGAAATGTGCCGCCAGTATGCGGTGAGTCACCTCGTGTATGCGTCATCTTCGAGTGTCTACGGTTTGAACGCCGCCACACCCTTTAGGGAAACCGATGGGAGCGATCATCCCGTCAGCTTTTATGGCGCCACCAAGCGAGCCAACGAGCTCATGGCACACAGCTACAGCCATAATTTTGGTTTGCCGACCACCGGACTGCGGTTTTTTACGGTCTACGGCCCGTGGGGTCGGCCCGACATGACGCCGGTCAGTTTTTCGCTGGCCATTTTGCGCGGCACGCCAATCAAGGTTTTCAATCAAGGGCGCATGGCGCGCGATTTCACATATATCGACGACATTGTCGAAGGCGTGGTCCGGACGCTGCATAAACCACCCGATCCCAACGCCGAGTTCGACCGTCACCAACCCCAGCCGGACAGATCGTCTGCCCCTTATCGAATCTTCAATATCGGCAACCATCAACCGGTGGCATTGATGACCTATATCGAGCTACTCGAAAAGAAGTTGGGACGTACCGCCGAAAAAATTTTCGTGCCCATGCAAGCCGGCGACGTGGAATCGACCTGCGCGGACACCTCGGCTCTGCACGAAGCGGTGGGCTTTGCGCCGCATACCAAGCTGGAGGACGGCTTGGAGCATTTAACGCAATGGGTACGCAGCTATTACGCCTTGTAGCGTAAGGCCGGAGCCACGTATCGTGGCCGGCCGGCCGCTTTCTCAGGCGACGCAGTATTAGTGCTGCAAGATTTTCGATAAAAAGGTCTGAGCACGCTCCGAGCGTGGACTGCCGAAAAACGCTTCTTTTTCACAATCCTCGACGATAAGCCCCTTGTCCATAAAGACGATGCGGTTGGCCACTTTGCGGGCAAAGCCCATTTCGTGGGTCACGCACATCATTGTCATGCCTTCGTGCGCCAGCTCGACCATGACATCCAGCACTTCATTGATCATCTCGGGGTCAAGCGCCGAGGTCGGCTCATCAAACAGCATGCAGATTGGATCCATAGCCAGCGAGCGGGCGATGGCCACGCGCTGCTGCTGGCCGCCAGACAGTTGACCAGGGAACTTGTTCGCGTGCGACTTCATGCCAACGCGGTCGAGCAAAGCCATGGCTTTTTCGCGCGCTTCGTCTTTCGAACGTTTGAGAACACGAGTCTGTGCAATCGTCAGGTTTTCGATGATGCTCAAATGCGGAAACAACTCGAAGTGCTGAAAGACCATGCCCACGCGCGAACGCAACAGCGGCAGATTGGTTTTAGGGTCCTCGACGGTGATGCCATCGACTTCGATGGAGCCTTTCTGGAACGGCTCCAAGGCATTGACACATTTGATGAGCGTGGATTTTCCCGAGCCGGAAGGACCGCAGACAACGACCACTTCGCCTTTATCGACATTTGTCGAGCAGTCGGTCAACACCTGGAAACTGCCATACCATTTGCTAACGTTGTTGAGTTTAATCACGAGTACATCCTGTTATCGAATGATTTGAATTTTCTTCTGCAGCTTACGGACGATTGTCGACAAGCTGAAGCAGATGGTGAAATAGACGACGGTTGCCAGCAGATAAGTTTCGACCGGCCGGTTGAAGTTACGCCCAGCGACTTCGAAACCCTTCAACAGATCGTACGCACCGATTGCATAAACCAGGGAGGTATCCTGAAACAACACGATGGTCTGTGTCAGCAACACCGGCAGCATATTTCTGAAGGCCTGGGGCAAAACGATCAATTGCATCGTCTGGCGATAGTTCATGCCGACCGCATAGCCGGCATAGACCTGCCCGCGCGACACCGACTGAATACCAGCCCGCATGATCTCGGAATAATACGCCGCCTCGAACGCAGTAAAGGTCACGATCGCCGACAACTCCGCTCCCATCGGCTGGCCGGTAAGCAAGGGAATCAGCAGGAAGAACCACAAGATCACCATGACCAAAGGAATCGACCGCATCGTATTGACGTAAAAAGCCGCTGGCCCCACCAACCATTTTTTACCCGATAGCCGCATCAGGGCCAGCACGGTTCCGAACAAAACCCCGCCGATCATCGCAATCACAGTCAACTGGATGGAAAAGAACAGGCCTTTGAGCAAGAAGCCGGTCACGACATGCCAATCCAAAAATGAAAAGTCATATCTCATTATTTGGCACCTCCAACATACCCGGGCACTTGAACGCGCCGTTCAACGATCCCCAGCAGACGATTCAGCGTAAATGCGGAAATGAAATACAGGAAGGTCACCGCCAGATAGACCTCGATACCGCGCGATGTCTCTTCCTGGGCCTGCATGGCGAACATGGTCAACTCGGAAATCGATACCGCGAAAGCGACCGCAGAATTTTTAATCAGGTTCATGGATTCGGAAGTCAGCGGTGGAATGACGATGCGAAACGCCATCGGCAAAATCACGAAACGGTAAGTCTGCGGCCAGGTGAAGCCCAGTGCTTGGCCCGCCAAGGTCTGGCCACGCGGCAGCGACTGAATACCCGCACGCACCTGCTCGGATATCCGTGCCGATGTGAACAAGCCCAGGCCAAAAACGACCAGCACGAAGCTAGGAATTTTTTGTAAAGCCGGAAAAATCGAAGGCAGTACATGATACCACAAAAAGATTTGGATCAGTAAGGGAATGTTCCTGAACAATTCTGTCCAGACATTGCCGATACCGACCAGTAATTTACTGGGCGTGGTTCTTAAGATACCGATCAACGACCCTGCCACGACAGCCAACACCAAGGCTGACAGCGCGACGGCGAGGGTCCATCCCCAAGCCGACATCATCCATTCTAAATAAGTCTGGCCGCCACCTGTATCTTGCAGAAAAACCTGCCAATCCCATGATTGACCCAAGATAATCTCCGGGAAAAATTTTTCGTTTAAAAACCAGCGGTGCAAACTCGACCGCATAAAAAGAAGCGTCAGGGTGATGATCATCCGCCCTGACGCATGAGGATGCTAGCAATTACTTTTTGGCGTAGCTTTCCATCGGGTTGTCATTTGGATTGGCAATGACGGCTTTCAAATTATCGCTCATCACCAGATTCAACTTGGCACCGGTTGGCGGCACTGGCTGCGTGAACCATTTGTCGTACAGCTTAGTCAGTTCACCGGATTTCATCAGGCCCTTGATGGTGTCATCCACGGATTTCTTGAACTGTGGATCTTCCTTACGGAACATGATGGCGATCGGTTCGGTGCTCAACACTTCACCAACAATCTTGAAGTCGGCTGGACTTTTGGATTTGGCGATATTACCTGCCAGAATCTGACCATCCATAACGAAGGCATCAGCGCGACCAGTTTCTAGCAGCAGGAAAGAATCGGCATGATCCTTACCGTAGACTTCATCGAAGTTGATACCGTTGGCACGTTCGTTTTTACGCAAAGTTTGCACGGACGTAGTACCGGTGGTGGTCGCTACTTTTTTGCCATTCAACTGACTGACGGAAGTAATACCGGAGTTAGCCTTGACAGCCGTGCGTACTTCCTCGACATACGTGGTAATGCCGAACGCAACATCTTTTTGACGGGTCAAGTTATTGGTTGTGGAACCGCATTCGATATCGACAGTGCCGTTTTGCACCAACGGAATTCTGTTTTGCGAAGTCACGGGCTGATAAACCACTTCCAGCTTTTTGCCGATCTGTTTCTCGATATTGGCAATCGCTTTCTGGCAAATCTCAACGTGATAGCCGGTATATTTACCATCGCCAAGCGTATAGGACAGCACGCCGGATGAGTCGCGAACGCCCATGACGATCTTGCCGGCGTCATGAACTTTTTTCAAGGTACCGGTCAACTCTTCGGCAAAAGAAGCCTGAGCGGTATTTAAGCCAGCGCATACGAACAATGCAGCTAGGAGTTGGCGTTTCATTAATGCTCCTTCGTCATAAAAGAAATATGTGGAAAATTCCACACTCACACCCCTCTAGGTTGCAAATCTTTCGACTTGCTTCCCTTCCACTACAGCCTACAACCGAATTCTTCTTGGTTTTGTTAAAACTTCGGGTTGTAAAATTTCCGAAAGCTGCTGCTCCGTAAGCAGACCCCGTTCGAGAACGAGGTCCGCAACGGAGCGGCCAGTTGCGACGGCGGCCTTGGCAATTTCGGAAGACTGTTCATAACCGATGAACGGATTCAGGGAGGTCGCGAGACCTGCCGATTCGCGTACCCGGCGCTCAAGCAATTCCACGTTGGCTTGTATACCTTCGATACAGTTTACCCGAAGTGTTTCGCAAGCTGCCGTCAAATGATAAATACTTTTGAACAAACTCCAGCCCATGATGGGCTCGAATGCGTTAAGCTGCAACTGCCCCGCTTCTGACGCCATCGTTACGGTGATATCGTTGCCGACGACCTCGAAAGCGACTTGATTGACGACTTCTGGAATGATTGGATTGACCTTGCCGGGCATGATCGAGGAACCAGCCGCACGAGCCGGTAAACGGATTTCGTTCAGGCCAGCCTGGGGGCCCGAAGACAGTAACCGAAGATCGTTGCAGGTCTTGGAAAGCTTGACGGCGACACGTTTCAATACGCCGGACAACTGCACGAAAGAACCGGTATCCTGGGTCGCCTCAATAAGATCGACGGCGGTTTTCAAGGGCAGGCCCGTGATTTCAGCCAGATACTGACGCGCACGCTGCGCATAATCCGGGTCGGTATTGATGCCGGTACCAATCGCCGTGGCACCGAGGTTGATCTCTTCGATGAGCGAAATGGCCTCGCGCAAACGCGACACATCTTCCCCGAGCATGACCGCGAACGTGGAAAACTCCTGACCAAGCGTCATCGGCACAGCGTCCTGCAACTGCGTACGGCCCAGCTTCAAGACGTTGACGAACTCGGCGGCTTTACGTTCGAAGGCGAGCTTCAAAGACTCCATCGCGCCGATCAGACCAACGATGGCGTGCACCAGACCGACTTTCAATGCCGTTGGATAGACGTCGTTGGTACTTTGCGATGCATTCACATGCTCGATCGGGTGCAGAAAATTGTACTGGCCTTTACCGTGGCCCATCAGCTCCAGCGCGCGGTTGGCGATCACTTCGTTGGCATTCATATTCGTGGAAGTGCCGGCGCCGCCTTGAATGACGTCGACCACGAACTGGTCGTGAAACTTTCCGCCGATGATTTCTTCGCAGGCACGGACGATGACATCGGCATGAACGGCGTCGAGCGACTGCAGGTCCAGGTTCGCCTTGGCGGCGGCCCACTTGACACAGGCCAATGCCTTGATGAGCTCGGGTAGCTGGGAGATCTGCGTGCCGCTGATCTGGTAGTTGTCGAGGGCTCGCAGAGTGTGAATCCCCCAGTAGGCCTCGGCGGGAATATCACGTTCGCCCAGCAAATCATGCTCGACGCGGATTTTTTGTTCGCTTGAATTCATGGTTCCATTAACTCCAGTACAGGCATGTCCGTTGACAAACCAGCGATTCGACTCTCGAATTGCTGCAGCCCTATTTCGACTTTAGATCGTATCCGAGGTGCAATTTTTGCACAGGCGCTTTTATAGCAGATTTTTCGTGCTGCATTGCGGCAATATTTTTGGTCATTGGATTCGGGCTGCGCCGACATATCACCCCGACTCCGCCTGCTGCAGCAGCCACATCCGGGCGTATGTACCGCGCGCCTGAAGCAGCTCGGCGTGCGTCCCCCGCTCGACGATCCGGCCAGCGTTCATGACCAGGATCTGATCGGCATGCACGATCGTGGACAGTCGATGTGCAATGATCAGGGTGGTGCGTTGCGTGGCGAGCTGTTCGAGCTCACGCTGAATGATCTGCTCGGTTTGCGAATCGAGCGCCGACGTGGCTTCATCGAAAATGAGCAATGCCGGATCTTTTAAAATGGTCCGGGCAATCGCCACACGCTGCTTCTCGCCACCGGACAGCTTCAGGCCCCGCTCGCCGACGGTCGTGGCGAAACCGTCCGGCAGAGCAGCGACGAAGTCGGCGATGTGCGCCGCGCGGGCCGCACCCTCGACAGCGACGCGCGAGGCGCCCGGCTGGCCATACGCGATGTTGTACTCGATACTGTCGTTGAACAGCACGGTGTCCTGCGGTACGATGCCGATCGCCCGCCGCAGGCTGCTCTGCGTCACACTTCGGATGTCCTGCCCGTCGAGCAGAATGGCACCGCCGGTCACATCGTAAAAACGAAACAGCAAACGCGCCAACGTCGACTTCCCCGATCCGCTTTCGCCGACCACAGCCACCGTTTGGCCAGCCGCCACACTAAAGTCGACATCGAACAAAACCTGACGCCGACCATCATAAGAAAAGTTAACTTTTTCGAAACGCAGCGCCGCGCCTTGCAGGCGTAAATCAGCGGCGTCCCGGGCATCGGCGACTTCGCGATGCTGATGCAGCAAGCCGAACATACGGTCGATATCCGCCAACGACTGTTTGATTTCTCGGTAAATCACACCTAGGAAGTTCAGCGGAATGTAGAGCTGAATCATGAAAGCATTGATCAGCACCAGGTCGCCGAGCGATAAGCGCCCTGCGGCGACATCGGTCGTGGCACGCCACAACACCAGCGAGACGGCGATCGCGATGATCGCGCTCTGTCCCATGTTCAGCAGCGAGAGCGACCGCTGCGAGCGAACCGCAGCCGTTTCCCAGTTCGCCAGACTGGCGTCGTAACGCTGCGCCTCGAAAGTTTCATTGCTGAAGTATTTGACGGTTTCGTAATTCAGCAGCGAATCGACGGCGCGCACATTGGCTTTCGAATCGAGGTCGTTCATGGTGCGCCGGTAATGGGTGCGCCATTCGGTCACGGTGATCGTGAAAACGATGTACAGGCTTAGTGCGCCAGCAGTGATGGCAGCATACGCGATGTCGTACTGCACGAGCAGGTAGCCGATGACCAGCGCCATTTCGATCAGTGTCGGCAGAATGCTGTACAGCGTATACGACACCAGACTGGCGATGCCGCGCGTGCCGCGCTCAATGTCGCGCGTCATACCGCCGGTCTGGCGGTCGAGGTGAAAACGGAGGGATAACCGATGCAGGTGCTCGAACACCTGCAACGCCAGGCGCCGCACTGCGCGCTGCGTCACGCGTGCGAACAACAACTCGCGCAGTTCGGTGAAAACGCTCGTCGACAGCCGCAACGCCCCGTATGCCAGCAGCAGCAAAATGGGCAACTGCAACACGCCCTGCGGCGTCAAGGCATCGATGATGTGCTTGAGGACCAGAGGAACGCCGACATTCGCCAGCTTTGCACCGACCAAACACAGCAGCGCCAGCGTCACCCGGCCTTTGTAGGCCCATAGATAAGGCAGCAGACTTTTTAGGGTTTGCCAGTCGGAGCCCTGGCGAGGCGAATCGGACGGCGGCGGAGCAGAGGAACGATGACGCATGGCGGTTTCTGAAAAGCGGGCAGCGCGTATGCTAACGCGTTTTCGGAAGACGCTCTCAAACCAATGGCCGGGCTATCGAACCCGAAATGCGTGAAGAATTGATTGCTTTTTAGCAGCAAGAACTGCGGGATCAAGGTTTTTTGAGGCATGATTCGATATCTTCCGTCCCGCGAATCAGCCATGCCCAAAAACGCCTCCAACGATCCGGCCACAGCCAAGGCAGCCTGTGGCGCGCCGCCTCCGAGACAAGTCAGCCTGCCGGCCGGTCGAATGCCGGTGTTGCGCGTCATTCCGATGCCCGCGGATTCGAACGCCAACGGCGACGTGTTCGGCGGCTGGATCATGGCGCAGGTCGATCTGGCAGGCTCGGTCTGCGCCGTGGCGCATGCGCACGGCCGGGTCGTGACCGTCGCGGTGAACGCTTTTACCTTCAAACATCCGGTGATGGTCGGTGATTTGCTGACTTTGTATGCAGAATTGCAGCACGTGGGAACCACGTCGATGAAAGTTTATGTGGAAGTGTATGCGCAACAACGCTTCGATCCAGCGAACGTCGTCAAAGTGACCGATGCGTACTTGACGTATGTCGCCACCGACGAAAATCGCAAACCGCGGCCGGTGCCGCCACTGCCTGCTCAGAATAGTCGTTGATAGCCCTCGATGCCGGCTTGCAGCGGGAAACGCTTTAGTATGGTTTGCCGGGCAGCTTTACGTTGTGCAACGTATGCGCCTGGGTTTTCGAGAATGTCCAGCAATTGCTGCGACCATCCTTCGCAGTCGAAAAAATCCACCAACTGTCCATTGACACCATGCTCGATGATTTCTTGCACCGGTGGTGTGGCCGAACCTACCACTAAGCATTCGCAGCTCATCGCTTCCAACATTGACCATGAGAGCACGAAAGGGTAGGTCAGATAGAGATGCGCCGCCGACACCTGCAACAGCTGCCGATAAGCCTGATATGTGAGCCGACCGGTAAAATGCACCCTGCTCCAATCTACACGATCGCCAATTTCGCGTAATAACAATTCGCGCCAAGTAGCGGCTTCCTGGGGCGGGCGACCATATTGAGAACCATCAGCTCCGACGATCACGACTTGAACCGTGGAATGCGCGCGCAGCAAGCTGGGCAGGGTGCGCATCAGTATGTGAAAACCTCGGTAAGGTTCGAGGTTGCGCGCCACATACGTAACGACGGGGTCTCCGAATCGGAACGTCCTGCCGTCGGCCAGCGTTAAAACAGCGCTAGAATCGGGTTGCAGGTAATCGCAATTTATTCCCTCGTGAATGAGCGATAGCTTAAATTGGTAAGCCTTTGGATGCAGCGACCTTTGCCATTCGGTGGGAGAAACCCCCGCGTCGCACATCTCCAGGTTGAGCAAATGCAGCGCGTTTTTTATGCGTATTCTTGCGTGGTCGTCGGGCGTGGATGGATATATGGGGTCGAAACCGGCATCGGCGCCATGCGCGTGGTAAAAAAACTCAAAAAAGCTGATGAGCTTGGCGCGCGGGAATGCTTCTTTAAGAAAAAGAGCCTCACCCCAACCTGGATGCACCAGCATGACGTCCGGCTCGAAACCTTGAGCCGCGAGTGCCATGGCTTTTTCGTAGACCGCCTGACCATATAAAACACCGTTTTCCAGCGGGGCCACATATCGGTGCAAACCGGCCGTAGGCTGCCTTTTCAAGGTATAGCGCATGAGCGGTATGCCTGGCATGCCTGGCGCGGTATGTGCGCCACAACCGATCACCCGGTGACCCTGCGCGACCAAATGCGTCACGATATGCCGAAATTGCCCCGGAAAATTTTGATGAACGATTAAGAAATTCAAGGTCGTTTTCCGCATAAATAAAAAAATGTACAGACGTCGGCTGATGCGGTGTTAGACCTTTTTGGGTGATGTTGCCAGAAACTCACGCGCGCAGCCACCGTCGGCCGGACCGGTGCATAGCCAGATCGAATCGATGCGCATCACAACAGCACCGTTTTGGCTAATGCGTGATGCGCGGGCGGCGGGTTTGAGGTGGTCGGCACGAATTTATTGACAGACTGCGCCGGACAATTCAGTCATGCTCTAAAAAAAGATCGGTCAACAATTCCGTCGATCCAGGCACGACGCTATACCTCGCCAAATCGACTAGGCCATGCGCAGCCAATACCTGTTCGTCGATAAGGAAGCGGCCCGTGGCGTCGGGCGAGCGGGCGTCATGCTGCAGCACGAGCACGGCCGCATCCGCTAGGATCGCCGGCGTCCGGCAATGCTCGGGGCGAATCCCGGGAATCATTTGCAGCGCGGCGGTTTGGATCACGGTCCGCGGCCACAACGCGTTGACGGCGATACCAAGCGGCTTGAACTCCTCCGCATGACCGAGAACGCACAAACTCATCCCATATTTGGCCATGCTGTAGGCCAAGTGCGGGGCGAACCATTTCGGCTGCATGTCGAGGGGTGGCGACAGCGTCAAGACATGCGGATTGCGGGCGGCGGCGGCGGATTTCTCGAGATACGGCAGACAAGCCTGGGTCGCGGCGAAGGTACCGCGCACATTGACGCCCATCATCAGGTCGAAGCGCTTGAGCGGCGTGTGCGCAGTGTCGGTGAGCTGAATGGCGCTGGCGTTGTTGATCAGAATATCGATGCCGCCGAAATGGTCGGCAGCCATGGCGACGGCCGCGGCCAGCCGTTCAGCGTCGCGAAGATCGACTTGCAGCGGTAAACAGCGCCCACCCGCCTGTTCGATAGCCAGCGCGGCGGAATGAATGGTGCCCGGCAGTTTGGGGTTGGGCTCGGCGGTCTTGGCGGCGATCACGATGTTGGCGCCGTGTTGTGCCAGACGCTCGGCGATCGCCAGGCCGATGCCACGCGAACCGCCAGTGATGAATACCGTTTTGCCGCGCAGCGCGGTGTCGATGTCCTCAGGCATGGCGTGCTCCGCGTCTATTCAAAAGCGTTTGAATGGCTGTGCGCGAGTCGGGCATTTTCAGCCTCCGGGCAGAGGCCAAGCTCCTTGCAAAGTCAGACACGTTCGAAAACCCCGGCCGCGCCCATGCCGGTGCCGACGCACATGGTCACCATACCGTAGCGCAACTTGCGTCGCTGCAAGGCATGTACCAAGGTGGCCGTGCGAATGGCGCCGGTCGCACCCAGCGGATGACCGAGCGCAATCGCGCCGCCGAGCGGGTTGATTTTGGCAGGGTCGAGCTGCAGGTCGTTGATGACCGCGAGGGCTTGCGCGGCGAATGCTTCATTAAGCTCGACCCAGTCGAGGTCGTCCTGCCGCAGACCGGCGGTTTTGAGCGCAGCAGGAATCGCTTCCTTCGGCCCGATACCCATGATCGCTGGGGGTACGCCACGCACCGAAAAACTGACGAACCGCGCCAACGGTTGCAAGCCGAACTGCTTGACTGCCGCTTCGGACGCGAGAATCACCACGCCGGCACCGTCGGACATCTGCGAACTGTTGCCGGCGGTCACCGATCCCTTGGCGGCAAAAACGGTTTTTAGTTGATTCAACGCCTCGATCGATGTGTCGGCGCGTGGTCCTTCATCGTGCGCCAGGCTGACAACATTTTGGCGCAACGCGCCGGAGGCCAAATCGGGCACCGCCTGGGTCGCGCTAAACGGGGCGATTTCGGTGAACTCGCCGGCTGCCTGCGCCGCGAGCGCTTTCTGATGCGACTGCAGGGCAAACGCATCCTGCGCTGCGCGGGAAATTTTCCATTGCTGAGCCACTTTCTCGGCGGTCAAGCCCATGCCATACGCAATGCTGAGGTTGGCGTCGTTCCGGAAAATTTCGATATTGAACGCGGGTTTGTTGCCCGACATCGGCACCAGGCTCATCGACTCGACACCACCGGCGATCATCAGATCGGCCTCGCCGACCCGAATGCGGTCGGCCGCAGCGGCCACGGCCGACAGCCCGGAGGCGCAGAACCGGTTGATGGTCATGCCGCCGATGGTGTTCGGCAGACCGGCCAGCAGTAGCGCGATACGCGCGACATTCATGCCCTGCTCGGCTTCGGGAAACGCGCAGCCGATGATGCTGTCTTCGATGGCCGCCGGGTCGAGCGATGGGGTTTGCGCCAGCGCGCTTTGCAGCGCATGGACGAGCAGGTCATCCGGCCGGACGAGACGAAATGCGCCTTTTGGCGCCTTGGCCACCGGCGTGCGGCTGGCGGCGACGATATAAGCTTCTTGCACTTGACGGATCATGCTGCGTTCCTTGAGTTAAGTCGGTGGCCAGGAATTGATTTTCAGGACGGCGCAAACTTTTGGTCCCTTGATCGTCAACACGCTCAATTTCTCACCGGTTTTCCGGTCTGCAGCATGCCCATGATCCGCTCCTGCGTTTTGGTGTTGTCGAGCAGCCCGACGAAAAACTTTCTTTCCAGCGCGAGCAACCAGGACTCATCGACCAAGGAACCCGTTTCGACTTCACCACCGCAAATGACCGTGGCGATCATTTTGCCAATCGTGTAATCATAGGCGCTGATGAAACCGCCATCGCGCAGGTTGACCAACTGCGCGAGGATGGTCGCGATCCCGGTTTTGCCTGCAACGGGAATACCGACCACACGGGGCGGCGGCCGGTACCCGGCGTTGTGCATCTGCCGGGCTTCTCCCAGCGCCACGTACAGCAGCTCGTGCGGGTTGAAAACGATGGGGTCGGTCGGCTGCAGGTAGCCGAGCGCCCGGCACTCATGCGCACTTTTACCGACGGTCGCCATGGCAGCGGCGGTGAAGCCGGTTTTCAAAAACGGCAACAGATCGGTGGCAGCGATCGTTTGCGCGGCCCGGGCGGCGCGCACGGCGATTTCTTTCAACCCGCCGCCCGCCGGAATCAAGCCGACACCGATTTCGACCAGCCCCATGTAGGTTTCGAGCGCCGCCACCCGGCGCGCGCAATGCAGCGCCACCTCGCAGCCACCGCCCAGAGCTAAGCCGGACAAGGCCGCCACCACAGGCACCTGGGCGTAACGCAAGGCGAGCGTGGTGTTCTGAAAATCGGCGACCATCGGATCGATGGCTTTGGCGCCGCCCGCCAGGAACGCCGGCAGCATCGCTTGCAAATCAGCGCCTGCCGAAAACGGCTCTTCCGGTGACCAAATCACGAGCCCACGATAAGATTTTTCTGCTAACGCGACGGCAGTCTGAATGCCTTTTAGCACGTCCGGGCCGACAGTGTGCATTTTGGTTTTGAACGACAGCACGAGCACATCGTCCTGCTCCGGTGCGGTCCACAGACGCACGACGGCGGTTTCTTCGCAAGTCGTGCCGGGCAGTAGCGTGCCGGGACTACTTTCGCCGAGCAAGGGCGCACGCCGCACCTGCCGTTCGTAAACCGGCAGGCGACGGCGCGGTATGTAGGTTTTGCTGGCAGGCGACCACGAACCCTGTGGCGTATGTACTCCGTGCTCGGTCACTGGTTCAGAAAAGAGCCAGTCAGGCAGCGGGGCCGCACACAAGGCCAGCCCGGCGTCGATATCGCTGCGGACCCATTCGGCGATCTGCCGCCAGCCAGCGGCCTGCCAGATTTCAAACGGCCCGGTCGTCCAGCCGAAACCCCAACGCAAAGCGAAGTCGATGTCGCGCGCGGTCTCGGCGATGGTTTCGAGATGCACGGCGATGTAGTGAAACATGTTGCGGAAAACCGCCCACAGAAACTTACCCTGGGGATGCTCGGCCGCACGCAGGGCCTGCAGCTTGGCGGCCCAGTCGGCGCCTTTGAGAATTTTTCCGATCGCCTCGTCCGCTTTGCCGGTGGCGGGTCGATACTCGCCACTGGCCGGATCGAGCTGCAAGATGTGTTTGCCATCTTTTTTAAAGAAACCGGCCTGGCTTTTTTGTCCCAAAGCACCGGCCTCGACGAGCTTTTTCAAAGCCGGCGGCGTGGCATACGCACTCGCAAACGGATCTTCGGGCAGGGTATCCTGCATGGTCTTGATGACGTGCAGCATGGTGTCGAGCCCAACTACGTCGGCCGTGCGGAAGGTCGCGGACTTGGCGCGGCCGAGTTTACTGCCGGTCAAGTCGTCGACGACATCGAACGGCAGGGCAAACTTTTCCGCTTCGATCATGGTCGACAGCATTCCAAAGATGCCGACGCGGTTGGCGATGAAGTTAGGCGTGTCCTTGGCACGCACCACGCCCTTGCCCAAAGTGCTGGTCAGAAAGGTTTCGAGCAGGTCAAGAATCCGCGGCTCGGTGGCATCGGTCGGGATGAGCTCGACCAGGTGCATATAACGCGGCGGGTTGAAAAAATGCACGCCGCAAAAGCGCGCCGAGAGATCGGCATCGAACCCGTCGGACAGCTTTTCGATCGACAGCCCTGAGGTGTTGCTCGCAAAAATGGCGTGTGCCGCCAGGTGTGGCGCGACTTTTTTATAGAGATCGTGCTTCCAGTCCATACGCTCGGCGATCGCTTCGATGACGAGGTCACACGTTGTCAGCAACGCCAGATCGTCTTCATAATTAGCGGCGCGAATCGCGCGGGCATCGTCGTTATTGGCCAGCGGCGCCGGACTTTGCTTGGCGAGCTTGTCGATGGCGGCCTGAACGATGCGGTTTTTGTCGCCGTCTTTGGCAGGTAAGTCGAACAGGACGACGGGAACGCCGGCATTCGCACAATGGGCGGCGATTTGCGCGCCCATGACGCCGGCACCGAGAATCGCGACGCGGCGAACGATGAAGTTGGACATGCAGGCTCCTTGATTACTGGTGATTATGCTGGCGTGAAAACATCAGAAAGATTCGGCCGGCATCGCCATCAAGGACGCGCTGCCAGCGCGCGCCAGCCGGATATGCGCCGCCGTTTCCGGCAGCAACTTGGCAAAATAAAAGCGGGCGGTGTGCAGCTTGGCGCTATAGAAGCTGTCGCCACTGTCTGCCCGGTCGAGCGCAATCCGCGCCATTCGCGCAAAAAAATACGCGAACATGAGATGCCCGACGCAGCGCAGATAGTCAACTGCGGCCGCGCCCACCTCGTCCGGGTTCTGCAGAGACTTCATACCGATTTCCATGGTCAAGCGACTCACCTGGTCGGCGAGCTCGGCGAGCGGCACGGTAAACGCCTGCATAGCGTCGTGGCCCGCCTGTTCGGCCACGAAGTTTTCGACCAAAGCACCGAAACGGCGCAGCTTCGCACCGGCGTCCTGCAACACTTTGCGGCCGAGCAGGTCGAGCGATTGAATGGTATTGGTGCCTTCGTAAATCATGTTGATACGGGCATCGCGAACATATTGTTCCATGCCCCACTCGGCGATATAGCCATGGCCGCCATACACCTGCAGGCAGTGCGAGGTCGCGATCCAGCCGTTGTCGGTCAGAAAGGCTTTGCACACGGGCGTGGCAAGTGCCACCAGCTCGGCAGCGGCGGCGCGTTCGTCGGCGTCGGGGTGGCTCAGTTCGCGGTCGAGCAGCAAGGCGGTCCACAGCGACAACGCCCGGCCGCCCTCGGCATAAGCGCGGGCGGTCAGCAACATTTTGCGGACGTCGGGGTGAACGATGATCGGATCGGCTGGTTTGTCGACCGCTTTGGTGCCCGACAAAGCGCGCATCTGCAGCCGGTCTTTGGCATACGCGACGGCGTTTTGATAGGCCACTTCGGTCAGACCCAGCGACTGCATACCAACGCCCAGACGCGCGGCGTTCATCATGACGAACATCGCATTCAAACCCTTGTTCGGCTCGCCGATCAACCAGCCGACGGCGCCGTCGAGGTTCATCTGACAGGTGGAATTGCCGTGGATGCCCATTTTGTGTTCGATCGCCCCGCACACGATAGCGTTGCGCGCGCCCAGCCCGCCGGCCTCGTTCGGAATGAACTTCGGCACCAGAAACAGGGAAATACCTTTGGTGCCGGAAGGTGCGCCAGGCAAGCGCGCGAGCACGAGGTGAACGATGTTCTCCGCCAGGTCGTGCTCGCCGGAGGAGATGAAAACCTTGCTGCCGGTAATCGCATACGAGCCCTCGGCCAAGGGCTCGGCCCTGGTGCGCAGCAGGCCCAGGTCGGTGCCGCAATGCGCTTCGGTCAGGCACATGGTGCCGGTCCACTCGCCGGACGTCAGCTTCGGCAGGTAGGCTTTTTTCAGCGCTTCAGTACCGTGGGCGTGCAGGCATTCGTAAGCGCCATGCGTCAGCCCCGGATACATGGTCCAGGCTTGATTGGCGGCATTCAGCATTTCGTAAAACGCCTGGTTCAGCATGACCGGCAGACCTTGTCCGCCGTAGGCCGGGTCGCAGCCGAGCGCCGGCCAGCCAGCGGCAACGTATTGCCGGTAAGCGTCCTTGAAGCCAACAGGGGTGGTGACGCTGCCGTCCACGGCGCTGTGCCTGCAGCCTTCGCGGTCGCCGCTGCGATTGAGCGGGAACAGCACTTCGCCGGCAAACTGCGCGCCGGCTTCGAGCACCTGATTCATCGTCTCGGCATCGAGCCCGGCGTGCGGCGGCATGGCGGCGTACGCTTGCTCCGCCTGCAAAAGCTCGTGCATGACGAACTGTATATCGCGCAGCGGCGCCCGGTATTGTCCCATCGTACGTCTCCCCCGTTATCGCGCCAGACGCGCAAAACCAAGCCGCGCGCCCACTGGCTTGCCCAGTGATTTCATCGTGCCTCCCGAGCAATATTAAACCGAACGTTCGTTCTTTTTATGCCGATCGGTACTCGAAGTCAAGCAAATCGGCGGCGTAGCCAAGGCCGCCGCCTTGTATAGGCCGCGCAAAAAATTGTTAAACAGTGAACTTTTTCGCAAAAAACGACACCAATATACAACAAGACATAAACTGAAGAGCAACTATGCAGAACTACTCCCTATTCAATAGATTCACCTCCAATTTCAGTTTCGGCACCATACGACCACGCACTGAGGAAATAGACTCTGAAGAAAAGCGTTTGTCAGAGTCAGAATTTCAAGGAATGTCTTGGAAAAATCTGGAAGCCGCGCGTGAAGATTTTATAAATAGAAAATGGCATAAAGCAGGCTTTGAAGATTTGAATAGTAAAATCGATGACTTGCGAAAGGCGATTAGAGTCGCTCACGAAAACATTGAGAATATACAAAAAACTCCGCTGTCAGATATCCCCAGCGGGCTTAGCCCCTCTGATCTCTACGCGAAATCATTCAGCCAGATTGTAGCCAGTATCGTCGATTACAAAATGATGGCCCAATACCCTGCCATTCAGAATCTGAATACTCCTCGACTCGGATCCGCTGTACGCGACACGACTTATTTAAAGACTAGCATCGATATTTTTTCCAAAAACCCAAACCTGACTTCTGCGCAAAAAGATGAGTTAACCTTAGCTTTGCTCTCGGGGCTCGGCGAAGCACAAGAAGCCGTGCGCGAATTTATGGATCTAAATAGCGACGACAATAAACAGCAGAACTCTCTATGTCCTCAGATTAAACTAGAAGAGTGGCCGTTTGTGCGCCAGGGGGACCCTACTAAATTACAGCCTTTGTTTTCTTTTTTAGAAAAATCAGCGCTTGATATTTTGGACAACTTAGCCGGTCGACATCACAAAGATAAAGAGACAAAGATTAGTAGCCTAGTAAGTGAGTTCGGCCTCGAAACGCCTAAGCTGATTTTTTCGGAAAAACCAGCCAGAGTCAGGAATTTTAAGTGGGTTCGTTTCCTTGAGAAATGGTTAACTAACGACCGGCCACGTCACATTCGCGAGCGGGTGGCCAAGCTTTTCTTGATAAATCCGCACGGAACTTTGCAGAACGCAGTGGCGACACAAGGTTCTGCCAATATGGCTACCAAATTTTTGAGTTTGATGAAAACGCCTTTCGTTATAGACCCAAGTCAAATTGAAAAAGACGTAAGCAGTAAAAATCCTTCGCTGGAGCTATGCAATTATTGCGTCAATCCGCTGGAAATCGACATTATGACCCGAGAAGGAATAACGGTTAAAAAAAGTCAATACGGCCGAATTTTTTCTTCGGATGTCTTAGAACAAAAATCGACCTCCCGACAAATGGTCGATAGCCTGGTTGGGTTTATGACACCGCGTGACACTGATCTGAAAAGCAGACAAGTCAAAAAACTAGCTGAAGCAGCGCTTACAATTGACCAACAAGGAATTGACAAACTTACAAAATTCGGCCGAGATAAAGAGAGTCCGGGGCCTTTTTTAACCTCGAGCCTCATGAAGCTCTTAAAAATAGAAGCATCGCATGACACTTATCCTGAAGATTGGCTATCTCAGGCATACCAAAAAATTAGCGCCGATGATTTTTCTTTATTACGAGAATTCTTGAAAGGCGCCAAACCAGAATCCGACGAATGGCGTACCTACCGTATTCTAAGAGCGGTTTTAGGGTTAGCATTCGTGGTGGCCAAATCCAAAGATGCAGAGTCGAGTTTATCTTTTTTTGCAGGGCATTTTCTTGATAAGAGAGACGCGATTTCCGAATTGTCGACCTCACTTGTTGAGCTTTCTGCTGATAACAATTATCAGGAACATTTCAAACACTTAATGAGTCGCGTTGAGACAACAGACAACATATCAACTCTTGATACAATACTTAGAGAAAGCAATGCTCTAGCCAAAGCAAAAACAAAGCTTTTAAGTGATTCTTTAAAAAACATTAATTCTAATCACGTCAAAAATATCCTTACAGAAGAAATATCCGAAACCGAAAAGAATAAAAATCATTTAAAAGAAAAAATTTTAGAAAAACCCAGGCTGAACATTACGGAACCACCCACTATCACACCAAGAGGGCTAGCGAGCCTCAATGAAACGCAGGAACTTAGACAGATAGCCAGCGACCATCAGCTTAAAAAGAAATTGATCTATCGCCTTACACGGTTTTATAAAACATGGATTGAGCCGGATAAAAACCGTCCGCGCCATCTGCGCGAAAAAGCATTTAACATACTTTTAAGCAATCCTTTTAGCATCAACGCCAATAAAGATGTCCCAGGCTATATGGCGAATTTACTTAAAAACCCTTGGGTTTCTAAAACAGACGTATGCGCTGAAATAAAAGAAAATACCAAACCACGTCTTAGCATGTCAAGCTTGAATTGGTTTGCAAACCCAGAACCATTACCCGTTCGTGAAAATAATTCGGGCGATCTAAAAAGCCTCAGTCTCGCAGACCGCTTGTTCAGTGAGGACGAGTGTTTATCAACCCCTGGAACGGCGAACATCGAGCAAAACATCGACTATTTCTTTTGCCCAGACAAAAATATTCCTACAACCCTGACAAACATTAGAAAATCGGTTTTTTCTTTTACACCCGGGCTTTTAACAAAATTGGCGGATTCAACCGGACAGATTAATCAAACTGTTGGCGAGGATTTCATTACTAACACTTTAGAAGTACTGGGGATTAAACAGGATCAAGAAAATATTCGCGAAAACTGGCTTCAACAAGCTTTTGAAAAATTATCGAAGAATGACTTCGCGCTTATGAGGAATCTCGCAAAAGACGCGTTCACGGAAAGTACGAATCCAAGCGAAACGAGCGGGCAACCGGCACAAATCGCATACAGCCTAGCCAAAATAGTTCTGGAGGTGTCACTCAGGGCTGTGCGTAGTGACCTACACGAGAGTACGCGCAAGGGTTGTCAAAAAATTAATGCTCTTCTTTTGGCTGCCCCTCAAAGCAAGCAAGAATGCGTCTATTCTGCGAATAAGAGAGCGTATGAGCGTTTGTGCGCGGCCAAAGTCGATAAGACCCTAGAAAAACTGCAAAGCGACCTTGAGAGCAAAAAAATTGTTCTTACTGAGCTAAGAGAGCGGTATCTAAGAAAAACGCTCGACATATCGAGCCTCAAATCGAAATCACCAGAGAACCATTTACATTTGACCGAGCTGCTTGTAGACGCCAATAAATTACAAACAGATATAGTCAACTTACAGATAAAATGCGATCTTGTTTTAGATAACTTAGCATATGAGCAACCGCCATTTAACTTACTAACCGAAAACGATTACAAAACTTTTATTAAAAAACAGAAGAATTCGTTTTCCGATAGTTTTCTAAAAAACGTCTCGGATATAATAGACGCGACATGGAGAAAACTCTACTCTTTTAAACACTGCGTTAACTTTAACGAATACAATAAATTTTGTTCGTGGATGGGTAAAGACGCAGAAAACATCGAAAACCTAATCGAACTAGCCAAAAACTTGCTTGAGCTACCTGACATTCTTAGTTTGAAGGACATAGCTCCTAATCGGCAAGAGTATTTTATTAGACTTAAATCTTCGCTAGAAAATGTTACGGGTTCGCGCTCAGAGGGTAACGCCTCATCACTAGAGGAGAGGATCAGCGCCGAGCGTAAGTTCAAGCAAGATCTTTTAGCTTTAGATCAAAAAGAATTTAAGCGCTATATCGATGCCGCTGCGATTAATGTCGCTTTTCCGATCGAAACACCAGAAGCTTCAAGAAAATACAAAGGCAGCGCGATTGCTGAAAGCTACGAGGCACTTCTTCGTGAACTTCTTCCTGATGATGAGTTCAAACAAAAGTTTGAGCGGATTACCGAGCTAATGCGCCCTAATTACGAACGAGAAGATAAAATTCATTCCTTTATTCTGTCTGACGGGAAACGCTATATCACTTACCGCCTATATGATCAAACCTGGGTCAGCCTTGACAGCGAGACCAAAGTAGAAACGCGTTTGGACAGATTTGATGATTTTAAGAGGAGCCTTGGCAACCAGATTACGAGCAAGGTGCTTATTCCTGCCAAGGCGAGGAAAAGTATTAATAAAGAACCTGAAGGAGTTCCGAGTGCATCGACAGAATCAACAACTAAGAGGAGTCGCTTCAACTTCGGTTTCCAGCGCACATCCAAGACGCGACGAGCAACCCCCTCAGTGTGGCTGCCTGGCTTTAGCGGCTTTAGTAGCGGCAGAACCGCACGTAGGAAGCACGATCTTGGTATGGAAACTAAGAGATTCGCTGATGCGGCCAATAAACCTCAGGACACCAGCCTCCCAGCCGAAGAAGCGCATACATTTGGATTTACACCTCGAAAGACTGAGGTTGTAAATGCGCCTTACAATATTCTGGAGATGACCAGAACCCCAGGGTTGACTGTGGAGAATGCCCAAGTCGTAGCACTGGGCGACTTGCATGGGTCTTGTTATAAATTATTTGAGATTCTTCTTGAATCGGGCATGATTGAAATGTCCCCAGAGTCTATCGAAAAACTTCAGAATCTTGCCAAAGACATAATTAACAACGTCGACTATAAAGTTTTCTACGCAGAAAATTCTGAGTACCTTAAGGCCCCTGACAAATCAAAGAGAGAACAAGATTATAAGAAGAGCATTCAAGAAATCATCGATAAAGTGGCAGAAAAACAAACACAAATCGAGCGTCTAAATCTCGAACTCAAATCGGACTCTAGCAACGAGTCTTTGACGGATCAAATCAAGACCCTTGAAAAAGACATCTTTGATACTTTAGTTGTAGAGACACTTGATGACCTAGAAAAAGAGCTTGAAAATAAACAAGAAGAAATTGATGCCCTCAATAAAATCCAAAAACCAAAATCATTAGAAAATTTAGAAAAATTTTCGGGCGAACTATTAAAATTAGTAAAAAACATAACGTGGACGGGGGGCGAACGGAAGCTCATCCTAATTGGCGATATATCACACGATAGAGGCTTGTTGGATAATATTACCTTTGCAATACTAGACAAGATAACGGAAGGAGACTCTAAAAGGGTCGTTCGTATTGCGGCTAACCATGACCATGATGTACTGAGCCTGCTCCTTAAAGAAAAGCAAGCACCGAAAGTTGCTGGAGACCAGGCTTGCTCGTCTCGTTTTTCGAAGTTCTTGGCCGAAGAACAAGGCACGCTTGACGACCTTGTGAAGAGTTACGAAAAGCACCTTACAGACTCTTCACTTATACATTACGACCAGGACACCAAAACATGTTATGCGCATGCGCCGCTCGTCAAGGAAAATTTCAAGAAATTATATGATCAAATGAAGAAAGCATCTTCACAAAAGAAGCTTCCCGGTTTCGAATATGACCCACAATACAATATTGACACGCTCGACGCGGACACATTCCCTGATTTCGTTAAAAATGCCAATCTTTTTTATTCTGCTTACATAAAACATTCTTTCAATAAACGAATCCTTGATCGCGACATAGAAGATATGCTTAAGGGGAGAGGCCGTTTGGAAGACGGTTTTATATGGAAAAGAGACACAGACATAAAGAAGCTAGAGAATAAAGAGAAAGATGCTGTTAAGCGTATGACTGCAAAGGATAGCAACTCTGAAGAAAACCTCGAGTTTCGCAAGAGGCTTGGTATCCTGACTTTCGTGCATGGTCATGACAGCAGAAACAAATACTTCAAAAATGATTTCAACTTAGAAAAAAACGGTACCCCGCCTAACGACCTCCCCCCGCCTGATGCCCTCCGTAACGTCAATTTGGATAATAAGGCCAGACACGAGCGTGAAACGCCTACTAAGCCGATACCAGCCGATAAGATACCGCTATGCCCCGTTTACCTCTCCGGAAAAGTAATGTAGACAACTCAAGCAGCGTAACGCCACGCTCGCCTCAAGCCAGCTTGAATTGCTTGACCAGCGATTGCACCTGCCCGGACAGTTTTTCCATTTCAGACGCGGCGCCAGCCAGGGTGGCGATCACCGAGGCGTTCGCCTCGGACCCCCGGGCAATCGCGTCGATATTGGTCGCGAGGACCGAGGTGGCAGCGCTCTGCTCCGATACGGCCAGAGCAATCTCGCCGATTGCGCCCGCCACCTCGGTGGACTGCGCGGCTAAAGCTTCGATCGACGTTTTGGCGCCTTTGGCCTTGGCGGCGCCATCGTTGACCTCGACGATCCATTGGTCGACGAACCCGACCGCCGAATCGGTTTTGGTCTGCATATCGGCAATCGTCTGGCGAATCTCCTGCGTAGATTTGGCCGTGCGTTCGGCCAGTCGCCGAACCTCATCGGCCACGACGGCGAATCCCCGGCCCTGCTCCCCGGCGCGGGCCGCTTCGATGGCGGCGTTGAGCGCCAACAAATTGGTCTGACTGGCCACTTCGTCGATGACCTGGACCACTTTCGCAATCGATGACGAGCCTTCGCCGACCGCATACACGATGTCGCCCAGCGTCTGGGCCGACGCCACGATGCTGCGCATGCCCTGCTCGGTAGCGGCCACTGTCGCGGCACCGTTGTCGGAGCTCTCTTTGGCGCGCACCACGAGGTCATTGACCGATTGCGAGGTGCACGACACCTCTTCGATGGCAACCGTCAACTGTTCGACGGAAGCAGCCATCGTCGAACTGGACTCTGCCTGACGAGCGCCGGACCGATTGAGCTGCACCGCCATCCCGGCGATTGCATTCGCCGAGCTCAATACGGCGTGGCTGGCGGCAGACACTTCGGCGATGGTGAGGTTCAGTTGTCCGGTCTGCCGAGCGAGGCTTTGGCTGATCAAGCCGAACTCGTCGCGTGCTCGCCAGACCAGCGACGGGCTCAAATCGCGCTCGGCCGAGCGCGCCACTTGCTCGATCACATGCTGGACGGCTTTGGAGACGTTGAGCAGCACCAGGGCACTGAAACCGGCCGCTACCGCAAAAACGATCAGGCAAAACAACAGGGTCACCAGGCGGCGCTGCTCCAGACCGGCGATGCGCGCGTTCAGCGTTTTCAGCAAACCGCCCATGATGTCCTGCTCACTTGCCATGATCGTGGCGTATGCGGCTTTTAAGTCAGTATTTCCGATTACCTCTGCGGGCGCCAGGCTTGTTGCACTGCTCAGCATTTTGTTCAAGGCAAGGATGCTGGCGCTTGCGACGCGCAGAACTTCCTGCTGTTGATTCTGTAAACTCGAACGGCGCTCAACATCCACCTCGGCGAGCTTGCTCAGCGCTTTTCTGACCGCTTCAGCACTGCTTTCGATGCGAGCGATCAGTATATTCGCCTGTCCGACGCTGCCAACCCCTTTGACGAGGCTCAAGACCTGGCGCTGCGCACTCTGGATCTCATTCAAGAGCCTTGGCAACACAATCGTCCCAGCGTTCATTTGATAAAAAGACAGTATTTCTGGATCCAGAATCAAACCGCTCTTGTCGAGTACGGCATCGTTGAGCTCGGTCTCGAGGCCATTCAGCTCGGTGTGCAGCTTTAAATTGTTGACGTTGGCCACGTTCTCCGTGACTTCGCGGAACTTCTGCTGGGCGGCGTCCCATTCGCTTTTGATGCTGAATGTGCCGCCTTTTTGGTTGATCAGCGCATCGACCGCACCGGCCGACTGCAAGGAAGCGTTGGCCGACTGGTCGCTGGCAATCGCCTGCATCAGCACCTCGTGTATTTCGCTTTGCCAGACCTGGACCTTGGCAATATAGGGGACCCCCTCGATCTCGGCAAGCGCCACATCGATACTGGCATTTTGTTCTTTGATAGCCGTACCGGTGCTGAAAAAGAAACCGGCGAGGCAAACGATCGCAGGAATGACGGTTTTTGTGCGTAACGACAGTTTGTTCAATATTGCATTCATGAGAGAGGCGGCCTGTCAATGAAGTCATGGCTCATCATCCCTGGTTCGACGGCAAATTTCTTCCTCTATTCGGGGAGGCTTGGATTAGCTCTGCGGACAGGACAAAGCTTTCATGGCAGCTCAGTAACGGCCCATCTGGCCGGTCAGCGCCACGCCCAGACGCATCATCGTAAAAGCACAGCGGTTGATGGCACGCTGCCACCAAGGCAGCTTGGTGCAATCGGCCAAGTGGATTTGAACGCTGTGCGTCGCCAGCGCGCGGTCCAGCGTAGCCTGCAGTTCGCCAGCGAACCGGGCGTCATGGACGACGACATTCGCTTCGCGCGCGAGCAGCAAACTAAAGGGATCGATGTTCGACGAGCCGACCGTCGCCCACTGAGCATCGACGACCGCGACTTTGGCATGCAAATAACTGTCGGTGTACTCATAAACGTTCATACCGGCTTTCAATAACCGGTCGTACAAGGACTGGGTCGCTCGATGCTGCAGGAAATACT
Source organism: Burkholderiaceae bacterium (assembly GCA_046318595.1). Classification (GTDB taxonomy): domain Bacteria; phylum Pseudomonadota; class Gammaproteobacteria; order Burkholderiales; family Burkholderiaceae_B; genus DAITMV01. Next base: position 162,902 of record JBKCTV010000004.1, read on the forward strand.
CGACCCGGCCCTGCAGCAGCAAATCGACCCGCACGCCGCGTTTAGCAGCCTGCCGCAACGCACGCCGTAGCCGGTAGCCCGGGAAAAAATACGCGTTGGCGATGATGATGCGTTCGCGCGCCCGGCCGATGGCCTGCAAGTAAGCGGTTTCGATGGCCCGGCGAAAGCGGAAATTGTTCCGCAGCAACAGCGCCGCCGGAACACCCGCCGGGTGCTGCAAGGCATCGTAACGCAGGGGCTGACGCAGCGCCTGAAAAACCTGCGCAGCGTGGCGCCGCCACCAGAAGCGGTTGGTCGTTTCTTCGGTGTCGCCTTGCGGGCCGATCTCCCACCACAACCATTCGGTCGCCAGCCAGACATCGAGCGCGAGCGGCCCGTCGATGCGTACAGCGAAGTCATAGCGCGGCCCGAAAGTTGTGTCGGTGTGGTCAGCGTGCTGGGTTTCGTGCGCCACGGCGGCACGAATGTCGCTGTCATCGTGCAGGTTGATGCCGCCAACGAACGCGATGCGCCGATCGACCACGATGAGCTTGCGGTGCAGGCGCCGCAGCCGAAGCAGACTCAGCCGGCGCCAACGCGGCGGCTCGGGGCGAAACACTTTCACCTCGACCCCAGCGGCGCGCAGCCCGTCGACCAAGATCGGCACGATCGGCGCCGAACCGAAACCGTCGACCACCAGCCGCACCTGGACGCCACGGCGCACCGCATCCGTCAAAACGCCGATCAGCCGGTGACCGACATCATCATCGCCGAAGATATACGTTTCGATGCGAATTTCGTGCCGCGCCGCGGCGAACGCATCGAAGATCGCGGGGAAAAAGGCACCGCCGGCTTCGAGCAGATGCAGGCTGTTTCCCGTGCGTAGCTGGGCCCGACGCGGCAGCAAAGCAGCAATAGCCTGCCTGGGCATCATCAGGTCTTGCCGTACGCCAGGTCCACCATGATCGGCGCATGATCTGACAGCCGCGACCATTCGCGGCCGGAAAACACCTGCGCCTGGGTCACCTCGAACCCGCGCTGGTAAATACGGTCGAGCGGCACCATCGGCCGGTGCGCGGGAAAGCTCAACACGCCGCCGCGCTTGCCTTGCTGCGTCGCCAGAAAAACCTCCTGGACGTTCAGTTCTTTTTCGATGGTTTGCGACAAACGGCCGCGCCAGTCGTTGAAATCGCCCGCGATCAGCAAAGGCGCGCCAGCCGGAATACTCGACGCCACATGGTGCAGCAACTGCTCGGTTTGTCGCCGCCGACTGACCGCGAATAGTCCGAAGTGAATCACCAGTGCGTGGACCTCGCCAATGGGCGTGTCCAAGAGGCAATGCAGAATACCGCGGCGCTCCAGCCGGTGGTGCGAAACATCGCGGTTGTCCCACCACCGGATCGGAAACTTCGACAACAAGGCATTGCCGTGGTGACCTTTGGCATATAAAGCGTTCAGCCCGTAGGCGACGTGATAAGGCCCTTCGGACGAGCGCCGCGCCAGAAACTCATGCTGCGGCTCGGCCGGCCAGTCCTTGAACGACTTGGCGAAACCCTCGTGTTTGCCCTGCACTTCCTGCAGAAAAATCAAATCGGCGTCGAGCTGGTGCAACTGTTCGCGGACACCGTGAATCGTCAGGCGCGAGGCGCGAAAACCCAGCACACCCTTGTGGATATTGTAGGACGCCAGGCGAAGGCCGAAATCGGGCGTCGTGATCAGCGGCGCGGCTGAAAGATCGTTCATCACCGGTCTTCCCAGCATTGACCGCCCACCCAGAGCATGATCGCCTGCGCGTTACTCGGGCTGAAGCACGCCGCCGCCGCATCTGCCCACGGCAGCCAGCGATAGCGGGTGTGTTCGTGGGGGGACAGTTGTACCGGACACGGGGGCGGCACACAAAGACTGAACCAGTGCTCGGTATTGTGTGTGCTTTCTGGCGCATAGCGGTGCCGCCAGTGCGGATAAATTTCAAACCGTACGGAATGTTGGCAATCGTTCAGCAACAGCTCAGCCTCGGCAGAAAAACGGTCGGACAAGCTGCTGAGCATACCCCGTGCCTGAATGCCGGTTTCCTCAAAAAGCTCACGACGTGCCGTATCGGCAAACGGCTCGACCGGCGTGGCACGGCTGCCGGTCACCGACTGCCAGTAGCCCGGCCGGTCGGTGCGCTCCAGCAACAGCACATCGCGCGCAGCGGTGTGGATCACGACAAGTACGGATTCGGGAAATTTGAAGCTCATGGCTTTCGGTAGCCGAGATCAGGCGACGTGGATGAACTGCGACACTGCCAGTAATTGTCGATAACCGCATGACAAAGTAAACTCATGGAACCATTTTTCCCTTTTTGTAGACTTATGAGGGGTTAAATCAGGTTTTATAAGACTTTCGATTGCCCTAAAGCGGCATGACTTTGTTCAACAACTCGAGCGTCAAGTCATCGCTCAAGCTACCTTCCTGCGATTTCCGAATCAAAATCTTCACCAGCGCCTGACAGAGCGGATTGACGCCGGCCAATTCGAGGTCGTCCTTGTCGGAGCTCGACAAAATCGCCCAGCCGGCGCGCGCCTGCAGCTCGGCGGCGGTGCGGGCCTGCGTCCCGAAGGCCAGGCCGGTCAGTGGCGACGGCGCATCGAGCGTCATTGGCAGGAGCCCCAGCGCATGCTCGATGTCGCGCGCCAACTGATCGGTGAACAGCCGCCGGCCGTTGATCAAATTGCTGATGTCGCTGCTGTACATATGCAGCTTGTTGGCCAGCAGCGTTTTCGAGCCACGCAACGAGGTCGCAATGATAAGATTGTGACGCCGTGTTTCCTCGACCTTATCGGCGACACGGCGCGGTTTCACGCTTAGGCCAGCGGCTGGTCTGCCTGCCGCAGACGAATGTGCAGTTCCTTGAGCTGCCGTTCGTCCACGCGGCTCGGCGCATGCGTCAGGAGACACTGCGCGCGCTGGGTTTTCGGAAAAGCGATGACGTCGCGGATCGACTCCGCGCCGGTCATCATGGTCACGATACGGTCCAGACCGAACGCCAGCCCGCCATGCGGCGGCGCACCGTACTGCAAGGCATCGAGCAGGAAGCCGAATTTCGCCTGCGCCTCGTCGGCATCGATCTTGAGCGCCCGGAACACTTTGCTCTGCACCTCGGCGCGGTGAATGCGCACCGACCCGCCGCCGAGCTCCCAGCCGTTGAGCACCATGTCGTAGGCCTTGGCGATGCAGGCCCCAGGATCGGTTTCCAGCAGGTTTTCGTGACCGTCTTTCGGGCTGGTGAACGGATGATGCGCGGCCGTCCAGCGGTCTTCGCTCTCATCGTACTCGAACATCGGAAAGTCCACGACCCACAATGGCTGCCAGCCCTCGGCCAGCAAGCCTTTGGATTTGCCAAAATCGCTGCGCCCGACCTTGACGCGCAAGGCGCCGAGCGCATCGTTGACGACCCTGGCCTTGTCCGCGCCGAAAAAAATCAGATCGCCGCTCTGCGCGCCGCTGCGCTCGAGCACGGCCGCGACCGCCGCATCGTGCAGGTTCTTGACAATCGGCGACTGCAGACCGTCGCGGCCCTTCGTGATGTCGTTGACCTTGATCCACGCCAGCCCCTTGGCGCCATAAATACCGACGAACTGGGTATAGGCATCGATCTCGGACCGGCTCATGTCTGCGCCGCCGGGAATACGCAAAGCGACGACCCGGCCTTTCGCATGATTGGCTGGGCCGGCGAACACCTTGAAGTCGACGTCCCGCATGACGTCGGTGACATCGGTGAACTCGAGCTGCACGCGCAGGTCGGGCTTGTCGGAACCATAGCGCCGCATTGCCTCCGCGTACAGCATCACCGGAAACGGATCGGGCAGCTCGATCTGCATCGTGTCGCGGAACACCTGGCGGATCATGCCTTCGAACATGTCACGGATGGCATGCTCGCTCAGAAAAGACGTTTCGATATCGATCTGCGTAAACTCGGGCTGCCGGTCGGCGCGCAGGTCCTCGTCCCGAAAACACTTCGTGATCTGGTAATAGCGATCGAAACCGGCAACCATCAGCAGCTGTTTGAAGAGCTGCGGCGACTGCGGCAACGCGAAAAACTGCCCTGGATTGACCCGCGAGGGTACGAGATAGTCGCGCGCGCCCTCGGGCGTCGATTTGGTCAGCATCGGCGTCTCAACATCGATGAAACCCTTGTCGTCGAGAAAGCGGCGCACCGCCATCGTCACGCGATGCCGGAGCATCAGGTTGGCCTGCATGCTTGGCCGCCGCAGGTCGAGCACGCGATGCGTCAGGCGCGTCGTTTCCGACAGATTATCGTCGTCGAGCTGGAAGGGCGGCGTGACCGAGGGATTGAGCACTTCCAGGCTGTGACACAGCACCTCGATCGCCCCGCTTGGCAAACCGGCGTTTTCGGTGCCCGCCGGCCGGGCCCGCACCAGGCCCTCGACCCGAACGCAGAACTCGTTCCGCAGCGTTTCGGCGCAGGCGAACATCTCGGCGCGGTCCGGATCGCAGACGATCTGCGCCACCCCCTCCCGGTCGCGCAGATCGATGAAAATGACACCGCCGTGGTCGCGTCGGCGCTGCACCCAGCCGCACAACGCCACGGTTTCGCCTAATTGTTGGGGAGCCAGCCGGCCGCAGTAATGTGTACGCATGATGATCGATTCTTTACGGTTGAGTGACTAAAGACGAATGCGGCGATGCCGCGACTGGCGGCGCCACCACGCCCATCGACACGATGTACTTCAAGGCGTCGTCGACGCTTAAACCGAGTGGCTGCACGCTGGTCGCCGGCAGCAAGAGCACGAAGCCAGAAGTGGGGTTTGGCGCAGTGGGCACGAACACACTGACCGTCGCGGCGGGCTGCAACTGCGACACCAGCAGCGGCGCCGGGCCGGTCAAAAAGCCGATGCTCCAGCTCTGCGCATGCGGATACGGCACCAGCACGGCCTGCCTAAACGCCTGGCCGGACGAGCTCAACAAGGTATCCGACACCTGCTTGACGCTGCCATAAATCGAATTGAAAAACGGAATCCGACGCAACAGGCCGTCCCACCAGCGCACCAGCCTCTGACCGATGAAATTGGTCGCGAACAACCCCGTCACCCACAGAACGCCCAAAGTCAGTAGAACACCCATCCCCGGCACATAAAAGCCCCACAGGGAAAGCGGCTGCCACGACAGCGGTAACAGCAGCAAGGTCTGATCAAGCGCCGCAACGATGGTGTTAAGCACCCAGAGGGTGACGGCCAACGGCACCCAAATCAGCAAACCGGTCACCAGATAGCGCTTCATTCGCCACCTTTGCTGGCGGCGGGCGTAGCCGGAGCGGCAGCGGCAGCAGCCGGCTTACTGTCGACGGCTGCGTCGGTTTTGGCCGCCGGGGCGGCGGGTGCCGTACTCTTGTCGCGGAAATCCGTCACATACCAACCAGCCCCCTTGAGCTGAAAACCGGCGGCCGTGACCTGCCGGTCGAAAGCCGTGGCTTGGCATTGCGGACAAACGGTCAACGGGTCGTCGCTCATTTTCTGCAATACGTCTTTTTGGAAGCCACAGGCGGCGCAGCGGTAAGCGTAAATAGGCATAGGGCGATGGTCGGCGGAAACAATCGAAGAAGCCGTTTATTGTAATGGATCCGCAGCTTTCGCTCACCAAGCAAGTAAATTTAAAGTCAACAGAGCCAGTTGCGTTCACTTGAAGCATGATGGCCGGATGGCGAAGTGCTGGCTCAAGGGCGCACTGGGCGACGCACTGAACACGGTGCTGAGCGCGGCCGGCTACAACCTGCGCTGGCTGATGCGGGCGGTGCTCGATGGCCGCATCAAGCGCCTTTTTTTGCGCCTTTTTT
>JBKCTV010000005.1:0-2367 GCA_046318595.1 Burkholderiaceae bacterium
AGACGCTGCCCAAGGTTTCGGCCAGCTTGAGCAGGCCTACTTTATTTTTGATAATCTTCTGTTCATTGTTCGTGTTCATCTGACTTCCTCCGTTAAATCGTATATTAAATGATTTGTCAGATTAAGTTGTGACTAGTGCAGTTGGATGGATATTGCCGGCATGGACAACAGAGAATTTCCGACCCGGATTTCGTATGAGATATTCTTCCACTGTCAGCGGCTGCGTGCGATCAAATACCTGCTTTCCGCAGCCTTCCAGAAATGGCTCGATGGCCTCCACGGAGACGCCTTTCTGTTCGAGCAGTTTCGGAACATAGCCCTGACCGGTTCCGACATCCATCACGTCATCGCCAGGCTGTATCAGTCCACCTTGGAGATACGCATTCACCATGCGCGCACCGAGATTCTTACGTTGTTGCTCAGACACCTCCATGTTGTTTTCCTGGATTACATCGGAGTCGGGGTTAAATTGCAAGTGGCCGTCCCAATGGGCGACAATGCCGGCTTCCACTGCGCGCCGGTCGCTTTCTATATCCGTCTCCCGGAATGTGCCGGATGTGCCCAGCGCTACAGTCAACTTGGGAGCCAGCGGTAATTGCTGGTTCTGCGTAGACAAATTATTGATCATGGCGGTCAACACGCCCGATTGTCGTCCTTCGATCGGCCGATTCACTAGGCGCTTTTGTATGCCGGGTACGAAGCAATCCGGCATCGCATTCAGGTGCATCAATTTGTGACCGTCCCAAAAAACAGGCGCATCTTGAATGTGCCGAGCCTCAACCATCGATGCATTCCGGACAATCGCCCGCTCAAATGCAGGCGATGCTGCATACATCTTTTCCAGGTAGTCGGCGACATTATGCTTGCCGGCCTTGCGCGCCATGACGTGTGCAGGCGACAAGTCGAGAGGCCCTGACGGATCGACCTTAGCTTCTTCAACCAGATACTGGACCACCTCGAGATTGCCCTTGAGCGCAGCCAGATGTAGAGGAGTGTAGCGCGTGTTAGCATTGGCGATGAACACACCCTTCGTATTGGCGCCTCCTTCCACCAGGAGCTTGACGATCTCGACGTTCCCTTTGTTGGCCGCAATGTGCAGCGGCGTCGATCCGCTGGGGGTGGCAACGTTGGGGTCGGCATGCTGCTCGTTGAGCAGATAGCGAACGGCTTCGGCATTGCCGGAACTGACCGCCCAACCGATAAGAGGTCGCTTGAAGTTATTGCCATCGGCAGGAACGAAACTATCGATATTGAATTCTTTGGAATTCAGGAGCGCTTTGAGTTCGTCCAGTTTCCCGTTCTTTGCTGCATTGCCGAGTGCGCGCGCGTAGCTTTCGCTGGATACGGTCGGACCTGTTGAAGATTGCGGTTGAGACCGCAAGCGATGTTGCATAGTCCAGTTGCCGGCGTAGCTGGAAAATGTTTGGGCCTTCCATGTGCGAGCGGCCTCTAGTGCCTGGGCAACCGGGGTAAGCGGCACCAGATGAGCCTCATTCAATTGCTCAACTGGATGTTGGGTGGGCAGTTGAACATACGGTAAATCCGACGTATCCAGTACCATCCGGATTTCCTGGCCAAGGGGGGGCAACCTGTCACGCGCGTCGGCCCCGACCATAAAGAACTGGCCTGAACCAGGCGGGAAGATCACGCCGCGTTCAGGATGTCCTTGCGAATTCAATTGCTCGGCAACCTTGGTTGTGAACGGTATTGAATAGACCGGCGCATGCGAAACTGGGGGCTGATTTTGTACGTTATTGGGGGTGTTCGGCGTAATGCCGCTGGCACCGCTGCTTCCGCCAACGTTATTCTGTGAAACTCTATACATTTTTATGACTCCGAAAACTCAACGGCAATTTCCGCATTGACATGTAGACTCAACTTGAGTGGTTCGAAGGGGCGGTTTAGTTCCATGTCTACCAATCGCCCCGAAGGAGCGACACGAAGACATTTGATCTTTTTGTACAAAAAGCAGAATCGCAGGTTGCGACAAACGACAATAAAAACATCGACATTATCAACACGAAACAGCGCCTTCTCGTGATGAACGCTGCTAATCAGCTTTAACCGAAACTTTTTGCTGTTTCGTATCACTTACTTGCTATAAGTAAGTCAATTTTTATAAAGCAGCATGGCTCCACCAAGAATCGTACCTGCCGCGATCGTTCACCGATTCGACCCCATAGCTCACGATGCAGCCGACCAGCCAGGACACCGCATTGGCAACGGCGGCGCTGCGCCGCAGCAGCAAATCCAGATGGGTTTTGGCGAACTGCGCGATGCACTGGTGGAGGAAAGTTCGATGACCAATGCACATGAGCAATACGCCGGACGGGTGCACGACTTGGACGACGGGCGCTACGAGCCTTT
>JBKCTV010000006.1:0-6157 GCA_046318595.1 Burkholderiaceae bacterium
TGCACTGGTGGAGGAAAGTTCGATGACCAATGCACATGAGCAATACGCCGGACGGGTGCACGACTTGGACGACGGGCGCTACGAGCCTTTCTTGGATTGGTCATCACAGCAAACACCCTCATCGGACGCCGCGGGGCCGGACATGCCGAATGACTCGGCTGCCCTACAGTCTATTATTGATGAACTGGCGCAACTGATTCGTGTCGATGAGGCTAGCGTAGACGCGCCTGCTGAGGGCACTGCGGCTCATACACGCGCTGACACACAGGCTGCTTTATTGGGATTAGGGTTTTCGAAGCAGCAATTAGATTTGATTGACAGCAAGAAAAACAATTCCCGAGCCCTACGGGCTTTGCTTAAGCATGCAGCTACTCTGATAGAAACGGGTTTTTCGCTCGAACAGATCGTCAAAATCGCTGGCAATCAAAGCGGCGCCCAAGCGCTGAACGCCGTTTTTGAGCATCAAGACAGTTTGAAAACAGCAGGCTTTTCAGTCGAACAAATTACTCAAATCGCAGCCAAGAAGAATAACGTAAAGACCATAAAAAAAATGGCTGAAAACCAAACCGTTTTGGGCAAGCTGTCTGGCGTAGGTTGATCACCGAATCATCGTTTGGCCGCAGCCAATAGCCGTTGGCAGGCAGGCATAGGCATCGTGCAGTGGCTGGGAGATTTCTTCAGGGTGGGCTTGGGCCATGATATATTCTTTCTGGATGGTCAAGGCAAACACCAGACTCTTGCGCAATGCGTGTCATGAGTACGCGAACCACTGTAATTCACTGCAATACAACGATTGCGCATCGTCAAGTATTTTCAGTTTTTGCGTATTCGTATTGATTGTCAGCTCATCCGAATCCAACTGACACGCACTTTCTTGCTGGGCGCCACCACCTGCACTTGCATGCCCTGCGCCACCACGTCGATCCCCTGGTTCGAAATCGGCACGACACGGGCGGTGCCGTTGGAGACGAAGACCGTGGCGGTGGAGTAGCTGCCGTCCTCGGCCGAGGTGTTCACCAGGTAGTGCGCGTCGTTGGCGGCGGTAAAGGCGTTGACCGGCGCGCCCAGGGCAGCGAAAGCGTCGATCTGGCCGGAGTTGACCGTGCCGGCCTCGATGTTTTTCGACTTGGTGTTGTTCGCTTTCAGGTTCTGCACTTCGAGCTCTTTGATTTTGGCTTCTTCGGCTTCCAGGTAAGCGGTCTTGATGCGCTTGGCTTCGATGCGCTCGGCGCTCAGGTTGCTGACTTCGAACTTCGGCAGGTTGACGTACAGGGTGCCGCCGGCGTCTTTGACCTGCAAGCCGGTGGCCTCGAACTTCTGATTCAGGGCACCGACCGATGCGGCGGCCATCGCCCCGAGCGCCTGGTAGTCGACGGCGTACAGGCCTTTTTCGTCGATCTGGGTCAGCTCGGGCAGAAGCCGCACTACTTCCTGGGCCAGCACGCCGGTGGTGCGCCGTTTCAGCGTATCGGCCTTCAGGCTGTAGTTGTAGATGTTCAAGGCACCGAGGCGTTCGAGGACCGCCGCCGGGCTGTATTGAATGATGTTTTCTTTCAGGCGGATATCGGAGAGCTGGTACAGGTGCGAGACGGTGGCGGTTTGCGCGCTCAGGTCGGTGGCGCTCAGGCTGTCGAGGTCGGCGCGGCCGGCGGCCAGCGTCTCGGCTTTGAGTTTTTTGGTGAAGATGGACTGTGCGTCCAGCGTGTCGGTGGCGAGCCGGCTTTTGACGGTCAGCTTCTGCGCAGTCAGCGCATCGATGGCACCGGCTTTGAAGCTCAGCGTTTCGCCGTCGAGCGTCTGGGCGGAGAGCTGCCCGGCGGTGATTTTTTTGCTGGTCAGGGCGTCGGTCTCCACGGCGGCCACTTGCAGGCGCTGCACCTTCAGCGCGAGGCTGGCGCCATCCGGAGAAAAGTCGAAGTGGCCGGCGAACTGGTCGAACTTCGTGGCGAGCTGGCCGACCGAGGCGGCAGCGATCGCGCCCAGCGCGCTGTAGTCGACCGAGTAATAGCCGCTGGCGTTCATCAGCGCCACCTCCGGGAACAGATTGACAACTTCCTGGGCGAGCACGCCGATGCGGCGCTGCCGGGTTGGGTCCTGAGTGAGTTCGTAGCTGTAGGCGCCGAGGCTTTTCAGGCGCGTCAGCGTGTCCTGCGGATTCAACTGAGTGATGTTTTGCTTCAGGCGCACGTCCGAGGTGAGCTGCACGCCGGCGGCGTAGACGTTGCCGGTGGTGCGGATGTCGCCGGTGACCTGCAGCTTGCCCTGGTACAAGCTGCTGCCGGATGTGGCGGCGCCAGTGTCACCGATGACGGTGACATCCGACGTGCGGCCCAGTACGATGGTGCTCGAAGTGGCAACACTCGACCCCGAGCCGAGCGCAGTAGCATAAGTGAGTGCGTTGCTGGTTGAGTTGGCAGAATGGCCGAGAAAAGTGTTGTCTGAGCCGCTCGTGTTGCTATTGCCTGCATTATGCCCGAGACCGGTGTTGTTGCTGCCGGTGTTGTTGCGAAGCGTGTTATAGCCCACAGCGCTATTGTTGTTTCCTAACATGTTTTGACGCAAGGCGTCAGCACCAAACGCCACGTTTCTGCTTCCTTCCAAGTTAACATTCATAGCACTTAAGCCAAAAGCGCTATTGTTCGTACCAGCTGTATTGTTGGCCAAGGCGTAAGAGCCAAACGCGCTGTTCAAGCTGCCGGTGTTGTCGGTTTTGGCCCCCAGCGCAGACACTCCCACCGCTGTGTTGAACGTGCCGGTCGAGCTGGTCGGCGGCAGCGAATTAGTGCCCAGCCGCATGTTAGTACCAAAGCTGACGGCGCTAGCGATGTTGTTGAAGGTGACAGTTTGCTGCCAGGCACCCCAGCCGCTACCGCCCCTTCTGAAATATAAGTTGTCACTGTCGAATGGGATGGCGATCTGCATGCCTCTGCTGGCATCGCCTTGCGACACGCCAGAGATGGAGGAGGAGTCGTTCGGGGCGTTCAGCATGGCTGGTCCACCGTTGTCGTACCTAAAAACCCCCGAAGCCGCCACTGTCGCATTCATGTCGAGCTGCTGCGGGCCGATTATATTGTAGAAATTGGATTGGGCGATCTGGCCAGAGGTGAGGCCATTGATGTTACCGATGAAGTTGGTGGCGGTGACGGAGCTGCTAAAGCTGCCGGTGGTGCTGCTCAGCCCGCCGTTGGCGGCGAGTGCGCCGGTCAAGGTGGTTGCGCCCGTTACGCCGAGGGTGCCGCTGACCGTGGTGTTGCCGGAACCGTCAACCTGGAACACGTTCGCACCGGTGGAGCTGCCGCCGTTGCGAAGGCTAAAATAACTTCCATTTGGAATGAAGGCGTTGAGATTATTACTGTTTATACCAAAACCAAAGTTAGACCATAGCTGTAGTTTGTCGCCGTTTGTATTGTCGAACGATATTTTGCCGATCGTAGTCAGCCCGCCGTTGGCGGCCAGTGCGCCGGTCAAGGTGGTTGCACCCGTTACGGCCAGGGTGCCAGCATGATAGGCATCGCCATTGCTGCGGAAATAATGCCGGGTGTTATAGGCGCCTGTCCCATTCTCATTGGCTGAGGTGACGATCCGGAACTCATCGCCAGAGCCACCTGGCGCGCTACCCGGATTATCGCCCAGGGTCAACTGCAGGACAGCATTGTCGTTGGATGTATTAAACCGGCCCAGTGCGATCGTATCGCTAGACTGAGCAGCTGCGCCAAAATACAGCTGGCTGGACGGCGCGGTCGTGCCGCTGGTAGGCAGCGTGATGTTGCCGGTTACATCGAGGGTGCTGCTGAACGTGCCAGAGGTAGCAGCCACACTTCCGGAGAAGACGCCGGCTGTCAATCTGTCGGTGCTCGGGTTGTACGTCAGCCCCGTGTCGGTGCTGAGGCTCTGGCTGCCGCTGACCGCATTGGCAAAAGTTAAGTAGCGCGTTGCGTTTGTGGTATTGTCCGCCGCCGTCGTGAGCGTCGCAGCGTTGCCTGTGATGTTGCTGTCCGTGTAGGCAACTGTTTTACGGGTCGGCGTGCCGCTGTTGTTGGTGAGGTACAGATTTGTGCCATCGAATTCGACCGCGCCGAACACCGGGATCGTCAAGTTCGTGCCGGACTGGAACTTCAACGGTGCCACGGTCGTGGTGCCAGCGGCCAGGTTGATCGTATTGCTGAACGTGCCGGTCGTAGCGGTCAGCCCGCCGTTGGCGGCGAGTGCGCCGGTCAAGGTGGTTGCACCCGTTACGCCGAGGGTGCCGCCAACCGTCAGGTTGCTGCTAAAGCTGCCCGCGCCGGTCACATCCAGCGTCGTACCTGGATTGATGTTACCAATCCCGACCCGACCGTTATACACAGTCAAGGTGGAGTTAGTAGTGTCATTTGTCAGGATTATTCGAGCACCCGTACTTGCAGTGCGAAGCACAGCGTCGCCCGCAGCCGCATTCGTAGCCCAACCACCGCCGCCGTTAGAGACTCCTAAAACAACCTCCTCTCCGGTACGGCCTACCGCAATTCCTACATTACCGTTATAGAAAGCACGGATCGCGCGAGAATTAGCGTCGACACCAGAAAATGTTCCGTAGCTTGCAACGGCTAAGTTGCCGCCAACCGTGGTGTTGCCAGACGGATTGATGGTAAACAGCGCGGTACCGCTATTATTTTGTGCTTCGAATAAATTACCTGTTTGTGAAGCAGCGGCCCTAACCACCAAACCTTTTTTAGCCGCTTCGGCATAAACTGACAACTTACCAGGCAAAGTTGCGTTATAAGCAGTGGTTCCAAGGGCGCCCACGGCCACATCGGACGTATCCGTGCCTAGATTGACAGGTAAACGCGTCGCATTATCACCTGTGACAGCATTAACCGTTGCAATATACGCACCAGCGGTGTAACGAAAAACACCGGAAACAGCACTGCCAATACTTTCAGTAGGACCAATCCACAACTGCCGGTTGTTGGTCTCGTTGTAACCCAAACCAATGAATAAACCATTCGAATTGTCGGTCGTCCCTCCCCCCAGACCGGCGCCGGTAATACGCAAGCCGGGGACGCTGGCGCTTTGCACAACCGCAACTTGTCCACTAAAAGTGCCGGTCGTACCGATCAAGCCACCGTTCAGGGTCATACCGCCGAAAGTCGGCGTGCTGCTGGTCGCGATACTTTGCGGCAGGCTCAGGGTGATGCTGCCCGCGCCGTTCGTGACGTTGACCTGATTGCTGGTGCCCGTCAGGTTTGCCAGGGTGTAGCCGGTGCCATTGCCGATCAACAGTTGGCCGCTGCCCGGCGCAGTGTTCACGCCGGTGCCGCCACGGGCAACAGCGACCGTGCCACTGGAAATATTGTCGCCGTTCAGGCCGGTGAGCGACGCGCCGCTGCCGGAGAACGATGCTGCCGTGACCGCGCCGCCAAAGGTACCGGTGCCGCCGACCGTCAGGTTGCCGGCGGCAGACAGCATCATGTTTTGAGTGAAGTTGTTGCTGGTGTCGGACTCGCCGAACCTGATACCACCTCCGCCTAACCCTTTCTGGTTGATGATATAGGTGGAGCCAGTACCAATGTTGCGGTTCCATTGCAAATAGGCGCCTTGATAGCTGGTGGTGCCGGTGCCGCCGACACTCAGCCCATCAACGGCCTTGATACCGCCGCTGACTTGGAGCAGGTTGGACTCATCGTCGGTCGTGGTTCCGATCAATACCCGCCCGCTAGTCGTGATACGTAGCCGTTCTTGATCAGAAGTATCGAGTCCGCCGATTATCTTGGTTCTGAAGGTTATATGATTCGAGTGATTCTCATCAATGAACCGGATCGTGGCCGGTGGTGTGTTAGTCCAGTTTGAATAATTAGCGAGGTGAATATCGCAGTACGTTCCGCCGCCGACCGCACCGTTCATCAAACTCAGCAACGGCAGGCCACTGCCAATCTGCGATGTTCGTGTAGCACTGATCATCCCGCTGGTGGCCTTGATACCGCCGGCGACTTGGAGTTTGTTAAGCGAACCGTCGTCGCCAGTAGCGCCGATGACGGTCACATCCTCAACGGCACGGCCCAGCACGATCGTGTTGGCGCTGCTGACCAGGGCACCAGAGCCCAGCGCGGTGGCGTAAGTTAACTGCGTCGTCGTACCGGGCATGGCGTAGGCACCGACAAAGGTGTTGTTGCTGCCGGTC
>JBKCTV010000007.1:0-6647 GCA_046318595.1 Burkholderiaceae bacterium
TTCGTGTTTTTTGCGCAGCGCCAGCGCATCGTCGGCGAGGGTGTTCAGCTCGTCACGACCGGCGGCGGCAGGTTTTTTGAGAATTTGCGCCAAGCGCAGTTCGATTCCGAAACGCTCCAGCATCGGCTGCGGCCGGCCCACGGCTTTTTGCGCATCGGCCAGGGCGCTGGCGGCCTCCGCCCAGCGGCCCAGCCCTTTATAGGCGATCGCCTGCCCGTAACGCCGCCCCGCCAGCGAGGTGAAGCCCCAGCGCTGATTATCGACCTCGAAAAAAGTGACCGCGTCTTTGAGCCCCTGTGTGGACTCGTCGCCCAGAACGCGCATCTTGGCGCGCAGCAACTGATACTCGAGGTTGTCGGAACGTGGCAGGCGCTGCGGCGGCACGGCGCGGTTTTGAATATCGGCGATCCGCTCGGTCGTCAAGGGATGGGTACGCAGATAAACCGGGGCGTTGTTTTCGTACTGCCGCGTGCTTTGTTGCAGCCGGGTAAAAAACCCCACCATCGCGGTGGAGTCGAAACCACCGGCCAGCAAAGCCTGATAACCGACCCGGTCGGCCTCGCGCTCGGCGTCCCGCGAAAAACTCAGTTGCTGCTGCGCCGCCAGGCCGGTACCGGCGGCGGCGATGCCGGCACTGGCCTGCGGGTTGGAACGCGCCGCGAGCACGGCCAGCGCCATTGCACCCATCGCCAGGAGATTACCCTGCCGCTGCCGGCCGAACATCCGGGCAATGTGGCGCTGGGTGACATGGCCGATTTCGTGCGCCAGGACCGACGCCAGCTCGGACTCGTTCTGCGCGGCCGCGATCAGCCCCGAATGCACGCCGACATAGCCGCCGGGCAAGGCAAACGCATTCAGCGTATTGTCTTTGACCAAAAAAAACTCGAAGTCGCCGCTCGCATTCGGCATGGCCGCGACGATGCGCGCCCCCAGGCGATTCAAGAACTCAGTCGCTTCGCGGTCGTCGTACACGACGCCGGACGCCCGGTAGTCGCGCATGACCACCTCGCCCAGCCGCCGCTCCATCGCCGGCGACAAGTCGCTCGCGTCCGCGTCGCCCAGCACGGGCAGTTCGCTGGCGCTCACCGACGGTGAACCAAGGTCAGTGCTCAGCAGCAACGCGACGATCAGCAATGATGCTTTTTCTACTGCTTTCATTCTATCGCCATCGAGATTTCAGCTAAGGCATACGCGGCTGTATAGGACATAAAAACTGCTGATGCTTGGCATTGAGGGCACTCGAAAATTTATCGCGGGTAGCTCTCATTATGCAACACATTTTTTTCGATGATTTCCCAGTGGCCGGCTCGGTCAGAGCCTACACGCTGGATGTAGCCTTGCTCACGCAGCGCTTTGAGATGGCGCTTAATCGTCTTGTCCGTCACCCTCAGCGCGAGCGCCATATTCTGTGCCGTTACCTTCGGATTGGCTCGCACCATCGTCAAAATTTTGTTTGTGAGGTCCTTTACAGGGACATTTACAGGGACATTTACAGGGACATCCACAAGCGTCTGCGTCCCCACATCGATGTACTTGTAGAGCGAATTAGCGATAATATCGAGCATAAAGTCGATAAATGGACGGCAATCCACCTCCGCGCCCGCATGTGAATCTTGCAAGGCTTTGTAATACAGCGCTTGGTTGTGGTGCACCAGAGTTTCCATGGGCATCCAGGCAAACAGCGGGTTCCATTGGGAAAGAATCAGCGTTTGCCATAGCCGCCCGATTCTGCCGTTGCCGTCGCGAAAGGGGTGAATGTATTCCAGCCGGTAGTGGACCGCAGAACTCTTGATGAGCGGATGCACTTCGCTGGTTTCCCCCCATTGCAGAAGTTGCTCTACAAGCTTGGGGACTTGAACCGATAGCGCGCCGCGATGTAACAACGTGCCATCAATGCCCACCACGGCTACGCCGCCTGAGCGGAACCGGCCCGATTCACCAATCAACGAATCGGTCAGGTGCGCGTGCGCCCGCAGCAAGTCGTCCACCGACCAAGGCGTGTAGCCCGGCATAGCGTTGTAGGCGTCCCAGGCGTTTTGCACCTCCTTGATGTCCTTTGGCGGGCCCCAAACCGATTTGCCGTTGATTACATCCGTCACCTGGCCCAAGGTAAGCTGGTTGCCTTCAATCGCCGTCGAGGCGTGCACCGAGAGAATACGATTGCATTTGCGCAGATGAAGCACATCGTTAGACTGCTCCTCGCTGATTTTGACGCGTTCCAGCAAAGCATGAACGGCCCCAATTTTCTCGTGCCATTTCGGGCTTTCTGTGAAAAACTTCTCTAGCGGCTTCACTCTGCCTGCTCCTGGATTGTTTGGGGTGAGGATGCCCTTATTGGCAGATCCATCGGCCTGCCCCCTGCTCGATGATTCTATACCGTGCGCGGCCTTGATCAGCGCTATCATGCTTGTTTCGCTCCGGCAAGCGCCCGCCCCACCCATGACCGACCCGCACTTAACCCACTTCGACGCCCTGGGCCAGGCCCACATGGTCGATGTCGCCGACAAGCCGACGACCCGGCGCCGCGCGGTGGCAACCGGAAAAATTCATATGCGCCCGGAAGCCTTGCAGGCCATCCTCCAAGGCAACAGCCGCAAAGGCGACGTGCTTGGCGTGGCACGGCTGGCCGCAATCAACGGCGCGAAAAAAACGGCCGAGCTGGTCTTGCTCTGCCACCCCTTGAGCCTGACCCGCATCGCCGTGGACTTTACGGTCGATGCAGCGGCCCGGGCCATCGAGTGCCGCTGCACGGTCGAAGCCACCGGCCCGACTGGCGTAGAAATGGAAGCATTGACTGGCGTGCAGATCGGCCTGCTGAACATCTACGACATGCTCAAGGCAGTCGATCGGTCGATGCGGATGGACGATGTGCGCCTGCTGGAGAAACGCGGCGGCGCCAGCGGCGACTGGTTGGCTGAAAACAGGGCGCCCGATGCGTAAACGCCATGCCACGGCCTGGCGCACAGGCCTTGGCAAGCTCGGCCCGGGCCTGATCACGGGCGCCGCCGACGACGACCCCAGCGGCATCGCCACCTACTCACAGGCGGGTGCGCAGTTCGGCTTTTCGATGCTGTGGACGGTGCTGCTCACGCTGCCGTTCATGATCACCATTCAAGTCGTCAGCGCGCGCATCGGCTACGTCACCCGCCGGGGTTTGGCAGCCAACATCAAAGCCGGCTTTCCGCCCTGGGTGCTGCTGTCGATCGTCGGCCTGCTGGTCGTTGCCAATACGCTGAACCTGGCTGCCGACATTGCCGCCATGGCCGAGGCACTGCGTTTGCTGGTGGGAGGCTCGGCGCACATTTACGCGGTGGGGTTTGGCCTGCTCTGTTTACTGCTGCAAATTTTTCTGCCTTATCAAACCTACGTGCGGTGGCTGAAATGGCTGACGCTCGCGCTGTTTTCCTATGTAGGCGTGGCGTTTTCGTTGCGGATTCCGTGGTCGAGCGTCGCGCACGACATCGTTTTCCCGCATTTATCGGCCAGCCATGAAACGCTGTTGATGATCGTGGCGGTATTCGGCACAACGATCAGCCCTTACCTTTTTTTCTGGCAGGCCTCCCAGGAAATGGAAAACGCCAGCAATCTTCGCCCCACGCCCCGGCAAACCCGCGCCGCCTTGCAACGCATCGGCATCGATACCGCAATCGGTATGGGGTTTTCGAATGCAATCGCTTTTTTCATCATCCTCAGCACCGCCGCCACGCTGCATGCAAGCGGCGTGACCAATATCCAGACCTCGGCCCAGGCGGCCGAAGCCTTGCGGCCCGTGGCCGGGGAGTTTACGTTTTTACTGTTCAGTCTGGGTGTCATCGGCACAGGGCTGCTGGCCGTCCCCGTTCTGGCCGGCTCGGCCGCTTATGCCGTGGCTGAAGCCGCCGGCTGGTCGGGGACGCTGACGGCGCGCCTGGTGCATGGCGAAGGGCGCGGGTTTTACGCGGTCATCGCCGCCGCCACGGTTGGCGGCGTGCTGCTGTGCTTTAGCGGTGTCGACCCTGTCAAGGAACTGTTCTGGTCGGCGGTACTGAATGGCGTGATCGCTGTGCCGATCATGGCCGTCATGATGCTGCTGGCGTCGCGTCCGGCCATCATGGGAGCCAATACACTGGGGCGCAAAACGCGCTGGCTGGGCTGGCTGGCCACGGCGCTGATGACCGTGACCGTGGTGGCGCTGTTCGCCACCCTGGGCTGAAAACCGCTGGATTAAAACCCATTCAGCGGATAGAACTGCGCTATCGCACAGCTCTGCCGGTCGAGCACGGCCACCCAGTCCGAACGCGCCACCACCGGCAAATAAGCGTAGCGCTGGGTATCGTAAGCCGCCAGCAAGTCGTTGACCACAGGCCGCTTGGCGGGCGCGGCATTGCGCGGCCGTAAATCGGCCAGCGGACGCATGCGCGCCTTCATTGCGGTGCAGCCCTGCTCGTACGCAGTATAAAACTTCGGCTGCAGCTCGATATCCTTGCCTTTGAGTCCGTCGTCGAGTAGTTGGAGTTTTTCTTGAGGATTACGCGGCATACGAGTCGACACCGTCAGCGGCCCCCAGAACGGTATTTTCCGGTAGCGGTCGTCGGCGGCTGCTTGCAAGTCTGATTTATCGAGGTCGGCGCCGGCCACGACGTTGAAACGGTCGATGGCGTACACCACGAAGGCTGGCCGTGCGATATAAATCGTGTGCAGGCCATAAGCCAGTGCAGCGATCTGCAGCGCGCCAACACACGACCAGTCGAACCAACGCTCTTTGCGAGACTTCAATAAATTCACGGTGAAAAATGTTATCAGCGGGCCGAGCACGATATCGACACCGGTAATCAGCAAAAACAAACCCTTACCGTCGGCGATGTTCCAGTATTTACCCGGGAACCAGACAAAGCGCACGAAACAAAAAATCAGCGAAGCAATGCAGAGGCAAACCAGCAAATGCCAGGCGGAGAATTTAAGACGGGTCAGAAAGTGAAAGGGTTTGAATTTCATTTTTGTATGCTTTCACAAAAAGGAAATGTACGAATGTATTATTGCAAACTTGAAAGCGAAGCACGCTTCGCTTTCAACCTAAGCAGTTCAGGGCCGGCTCCAAAATAACAGTCACAAATACTCATCGCTTGATATTAAGGAGTTCACCCAGATTGCCAATAAGATGCAGTTATTTTTTAACGAATTCTTAGATAAACTTTAACGGCACTCTGCAGGGGCAAACCTGCTTGGCAGGTTACCTGGTGTCAGATCTGCTACCGGAGAAATTGCGCCTTCAGCCAAGCATCTCCATTCAATGGAACCTTTCGGCGGCGCGAAATCCGCCAGTGTTGCGTCCGGCAGTTTAACCCCGGTTTGTGGTGTAGTCCCTGAGTCGTTACCCGAAAAAGGGACTAGCCTGAGAGTACGCCTAGTACCAGGAACCACATTCTCGGGATAGTTTATATTAATAAAACCGGTTTTAGAGTCAATAGTAATATTTTTAACGTTTCGCGTAGGACCTGGATCTGCAAACCCGTTACCATATCCCTTACCGGAGGCACTACCTGATAATGCAACCTCAGCAACAAACATCTTAGCTGCTTGCGCTAAACCCAAGCCTTCCGATACCCGTGCCCTGATCGTGTAGTCCTGATAAGCCGGTATCGCAACCGCCGCCAAAACACCGATAATCGCCACGACGATCATCAATTCGATCAAGGTAAACCCTCGTTGTACCATTTTCCTTGCTTTCAATGACCTGTTCATTCACCGCTCCTTAAAGTTAGCCATAGTTTCGAGACCATGTGTAGCAGTATCGAACGCTTGGCCGCTGCCTACCACCCAGCATCCGGGTGGGGCCCCGAAGAGGCGAGACAGATAACCCAAGCGGAAAAGGAAGCATTTGCGCAGCGCTGCCACGAAGCGGGGGCATGCCGAATTGCCAACAAATGTCCACGCGAAAATGGCCTTCAGGCTACTTGCACGGGACATCACTCACGCGCCCCCCTGAACTGATTAACCCGTCCGAAGGAAGCGCGCGCCTGAAGGGTAAGCTCGGTTTTTTACAGCGTTTACCCTGCTTCCGATGAATAACGACATACCCTGGAAAGAAGCCATCGACGGCCTGTTCGTCGAGTTCATCGGCTTTTTCTTTCCACAGGCCGCAGCCGATATCGACTGGGCGCGTGGCGTCGAGTTTCTCGATCAGGAGCTGCCGCCCGTGCTCGGTGACGACCTCAACGGTCTGCTGCGCGTGGACAAGCTGGCCAAGGTGTTTCGCCGCAGCGGCATGCCGCTCGTGGTTTTCGTGCATGTCGAGGTACAGGCGCAGCGCGACGCTGATTTCGAGCGGCGCATGTTCACCTACCATTACCGCATTCACGACCGCTTCATAAAAAAAGACGAAGCACATCAAGTCGTCAGCTTCGCCGTCCTCGCGGATGCAGCAGCACACTGGCGGCCCAACTGCTTTGGCTACAGCCTGTGGGGGTTTTCCCTGCAGATGAACTTTCCCAGTGTCAAGCTGCTCGACTGGCGTGGCCGCGAAGCCAAACTCGAAGCCGCCAGCAACCCGTTCGCCGCCATCGTGCTGGCTCACCTGCAAGCGGTAGCCACGAAAAACGACCCGCGCACCCGCTTCAATGTTACACTGTCCTACTGTAAAGCGTTGTTCCGTAAAGGTTATTCCAGCC
>JBKCTV010000008.1:0-20522 GCA_046318595.1 Burkholderiaceae bacterium
GGATGGGGAGGGGGATTTCAGAGCGGGGGATGTCGGAGGAGTAGGGGGAGTGGGAGAGGAGAGTGAGGTAGGAGATGGGGGCCATACTTGTAGGGTAGCGTATGTGAGAGGGAGAGGGGGAGGGAGGTGAAAGGAGGGGTCTGGGGAGGGGGAGATTCGGACCAGGAGATTTGGACCAGAAAAGATTCGGACCAGAGGGAGGGGGAGAAGAGAAGGCGAAAGGTAGTGGAATCAATAAGTTGTGGGGAGGGAGGTGGTCCGAAAAGATTTGGACCAGGGTTTCTAATAAAATGAAGGGGTTAGGGGGATGTGGTCCGAATCTGGTCCGAATCTTTTTGGAGATTTGGACCAAGATATCTCCTGTGGAATCAAGGGGATGGGGAGAATTGGTCCGAATCTCCCTGTCAAAAGCTCATGTCTACTCCCTGCTTTGGATGGGAAAACCGGGGCCCCATTTTGTAAGTGGTTGATATTGAAGGGGTTAGGGGGATTTTGAAGTTTACCAATCCGGAAAGCGCGCGCGCGAGGGCCGAATCTCCCCCCTTTTCAGAAAAGATTCGGACCAAAAAAGAACCCCCTCCTTTGGCGGGGAGGGGGCTTTGAGGGGGAGAGGGGGTGAGGCTAGCGGAAGGAGAGGTTGACCCAGAGGAGGGGCCGGCTGCCGTCTTCCTGGCGGGGGCCCTTGTCTGTTTTGGCCTTGGGGAAGAGCTTGGTGATCTGGTAGCCGAAGGCCCGGTCTGAGAGCGGGGACTGGCCTCGCTGCTCGCACCACAGCAGGTAAGCGCGGTAGACCTCCGCCTTGAAGCAGGCGGCGCCCACCGTGAACGCACAGTGGCTCAGGATCCAGTTCTGGAGGGGATCACGCTGGTCCAGTGCCTCCTGCGCCTCGAGCATGGCTTGGGGCGTCAGGGGGATGCCGGTGCGCTGGATGGGGAGGTAGTAGGCGAGGGCCCGGTTGAAGACCCCGGACAGCTCGGAGGGGGAGTGGAGGCGGGAGGCCATCTCGGCCGGAGTGCGCCTGTGCTTGGGCTTTTTGTGGAAGGAAATGGGGAACCACCTCCTCTTCCATGCGTCGCCGCCCTCGGTGGAGGAGGGGATGCGGTTGCCGGCGCACAGGACTTTGGCCCACGGCCGGAACATGAACTGCTCTCCTCCTTTGTATTCAGCCTGGATGAAGTCACAGGTGACCACCTTCTTGAAGACCTCTGTCTCCCTCATGACGGAGGTGGGCATGTCGGGGCAGATGATGGCGAGCTTGTTCTGGATGTAGGCAGTGGTGAAGCGGTTGTGTTGGAGGGACACGAGGTTGGAGGTGAGGAAGTTGTCATCCCCAAGGAAAGCTTGGATGGCGTTGATGACGGTGGACTTTCCCTCTCCACCATATTCGCCAAGGAGGAGAACTGCGACCTGGGAGCCGTGGCCCTCTGGCCCCATGAGCCAGGCCACGATCTTGAAGAGGGGGTCGGTGATGCCGGTCTCGGAGGCGTCGGGGAATAGCTCGTCTTGTAGTTCCTCCCAGTGGGGGCAGGTGGCCGCGGGGTCGTAGTGGACGGGAAGTTGGATAGGGGAGAGCCAGCCCGGGTCATGGGGGCGGAACACCCACTTGTCTTCGGAAGTGGAGTGAAGGAGGCCGTTCAGGACGTTCAGTTGGGTGTAGGGGGGCCGCTCCCACAGAGAGGGGGAGAGGGCAGAGATGGATTGAGCTATGCGGTGGGGGAATGAGGGGTCCCAGTTCTCGTCGAGGAGTCCACCTGTCCATTTTAGTCTAACCCATTTCTGGAGGAATTTGATAGCGTCCGGTGAGTAGCGGCCTTCTTTGAACATCCACAGGCGAGAGCCCCCGCCCACTGCGAAGTGGTGTTCGGCCAGAAGTTGACGCTCCTGCTCGACAAGGGCTCGCTTGATGTTGATTTTGGGCGTGCGGGTCTGCACGTCCTGAGAGGAAGGTTCAGGCATGGTAGCAGTTTAGCAACGAGGTGGTATGATGTCATCATGACCCTGATTAAGATTTGCTCACTGCTCTGGGGGGCTGTGCTGTTGGCGCAGAGTTCCATCCCCGGAAATCCCCGGAACACTTTTGAGCTGGTGCCGGCCGCCTCCACTAATGTCACTGACACTCACACGGTGAGTGTGGTGCGGACGAGTGGAACGGTGCTGACGATTGGTAATGGTGCGAGTGCGACGGCGCCTCAGACGATTCGGCCGGCGGGGCCTGGCATTGGGGAGTTTTATCCGAGGCAGATGACTTCCTCTCTTACTCTAACGAGTGTGGCTGGTGGGCAGACGGGGACTATCTTTATCTATGGGGTGCCGGTAACGGGGACTGGCACTACCATCACGTCGATGCAGGTGGTGGTGGTTTCTAATTTGGGTGGGACTTTGAACTGCACGGGGTCGATTACTTGCACGGTGGTGACGAATGGGACGCCGCTTGCGAATCTGGCGAAGACGAATGGGGTTTACCTGGCCGCGGCGAGGATGACCGCAGGGGCGCCGGCTACGTTTGATACGGGAGGGGTGAGCTTGCAAGGGGTCGGGTTGAATGCTTGGGTGAGGGCGATTTCGATTAGCAATATCACAGCGAGCCCGGTGACGGTGAACATTGCGGATGGGAAGGGAACTCTCTATCTGTTTGGGGCCTCTATCCAAGCGAACACGACGTATGAGGTGCCGATTGGGGTGCCGTCGGTGGCGGGCGTGGCAGGGGGAGGGGAAGTGTTCTTTGAGAGGGGTGTGTTTGTGCTGGCGGGGACAGCCTCTGCGATCAATGTGACAGTGAGATGGGTGCAACCGCGACCGGTTTATTTCCCGGCGCAGCCCTAGATTTGAAGGAGATTATTGAGATGATCTATATTTTTCTTGCTTTTGCAACTCTTCTCAGCGCTCAGATTAGTTCTGTTCCGACTTCTTCGTCTGGTGGCGGTACTATCTACACAGGCGACGGCAGCAAAATTACAGTTACCGGGACAGTGATTTCGACGACCTCAGAACTTTGTGGACGCTCCGAGGCCTGCACGGTCCTCGCAGCCCGCGATATGAGCGGGGCCGGTCAAATGATTATCCCTCGTGGCTCGGGCGCTCCACCGTCCACCGGATGCGATGCGGCGGGCGAAGTGGGGAATCAGTACATTGACTCCACAGCCAGCGGTAGCACGTCAGGACACTACGTCTGCACGGCCAGCGGCGGTACTCCGGCGTGGGTGCAGTTGCCTAGGGCTGGGGGTGGGCAGTCTTTGACAACTCCAAATCAGGGCAACATGGTGATTGGTACCACACCTTCTGAAAGTGGAACTGGTGTCGGTGCTTACACGCCAGGTAAGTTGTATTGTGTTGAGCAGAGCAATCCTTATGCCACTCTCAACATAAGAAACATCTGGGCCAATCTTGCTGCAACGGACACTGGAAACTTTGCCGCCATTGGTATTTATGACAGTGCTGGCAATTTGCTTGCCACGTCGTCTACCCTGAATCAGAATGTGACTGGCCCCCGGGCCTTTGCGTTTGCTCCTTTTTCACTGACTTTTCCCAGTTTCATTGTCTGTTTTGGTAAAAGTGGTGGGACCACAGCCAATTGGTTCGGGCAAATGGGGCTCAGTGTTTTTCGAGGGCTGATGGGTGGGATGGGCACTCGGCGGTGGTTTGAGTCTACCAACAGCACCACGGGGACTAGCACTATGGTAATGCCAGGTACCCTGGGTCCGCGTTTGTCGTTTACTGGTGACATCCCCGGCATGATTCTGGAGCCCTAAGCAATGAGAAAGCTACTTTTTCTCCTCCTCCCCGCGCTGGCGATGGCGCAGACGTTCACCAGCGTCACATGGACCAGCAGCACGCCAACGACCATCGAAGCGACTTATCTCGCAACTGGCCCCATCACGCCGTATGCCAAATTCGGCACAGTCACGCCGTCCACGATCTACAACCCCAACATCACGGCACCCGGCACCGATGGGGCGCTTATCAACAACGTGGCGCTAAACCGCTATGACATTCGCGGCCTGTTGCCGGGGACAACGTATCAGGTCCAACTCTGTTTCAACCCCGGTGCTGAGGTTTGCTCCACCCAAACAGCAGTGACCACAATGGCAGAGCAGCGCGTGCCAACCCTGCCAGCGCTTCCCACGGTGCGCACCACGCCGCCGACTCCCACGGCTGTTCCGCCTTCGCTCGCGGTTACGGGATCATGCCTTGACCCGTCCACGGGCTTACAGGCGCGCCTGAATGCTGTGACGTGCGGGCAAGAGGTTGTGATCCCGGCTAGCATTACCGATTGCGCCGGGGGCTTTACGCTGACGGCCAAGGCTTGCACGGGTGGGCCTTCCGGCACCTATGTCACGATTCGAGGCAACGCGGCGGACATCGACCAACCTCCACCGGGAACCCGCGTGCATCAAACCACCGTGGATCTTGCGGCCCGCACGGTGACTCTCGACACGTCGCGAGAAGCGGCGATGCCCGTGTGGTATTCGGCGGGGCTAGATGTAGCCTTTGGCGATCCTGCGGTGAATAGCAATTGTGCTGCTACTGTTGCCGGGGAATACAGGGGATTTTTTAACACCGGCAACGTGTGGGACCGCCTGAAGCGCTGCGTCCTCGGCACGTCTGTTACGTTGTCTGGCTTCACCAGCAGCCCGCTGGTACTCACCACGGCGGCACCGCATGGCATCGGCGCGGGCGAGGGCTTCTGTGTCTCGGGCGCTACTGGCGTAGATGCCAATGACTGCTACACCGCTTCGTCTGTGACCTCCACCACCATCACCCTATCCGGCGTGACGTGGACGGGAACCCTAGGCGGCTCGCCTGTTGTGCGGAGGCTTAGTTACCAACTCATCACCCCGACTGCGTTCCCTTCGACGCGGCCTTCTGGCGCTTGTAGTCCGCTTGCCGGATGGGGGCACTACACCGGGGCCGGGGCAGATCCAGACTGGCGCAACAATGCGTACCTCTGCACCGCTGATGGGTGGGTGAAAGTCACGCTCATCTCTGGTGGCTTGCCGGGGCTGACGATCACGGGTAATAGCCGGGGCGTTTATATCACGGGTATTCAATTTCGTTCGGTGGCGCATCCAAGAGACGAGCACTTGACGGCGAAGGCTGCGCAGCTACCGCCGTTCGGAACGCTACAGGCGTGGAACATCATTGCCGATCCCGGCACCAGCGATATTGTTCTCGACCGTGTGTATGTTAACGGAAATTCGGCATCCGGGGCGCGTTCATCGGGTGTGCTGCTGAATGGCACGAATAGCGCAATCATCAATAGCAGCCTCATCAACCTGTCGTCGTGGCAGACTAACAATGCAGTTGATCCAACGCGCAATTCATTCCGTAATCCCAACGTCACATCAGGCGCTTTCTTTGCCAGTTGCGGAAATAATTTGCTCTTCCGAAACAACGTTGTTGAAGCCTACGGAATCATGGTGCATCTCGACGACGGATGTCCGAATAGCTTCACGGCTATGGAGAACGTGACAATTGCGAAAAACACGTTTTTCATGCGGGATTCGTACCGGGTGACATCGCCAAGTAACAACGGTTGGGACCACGCGCTACGACAAGTAAACGAGTTCAAGAACGGCAACACGGTACTGATTGAGGCAAACGACTACATTGGCGGCTGGACCTCGGCAACGCCTTCGGCCACGGCGATTACAACCAGCGCGATCAACACCATTGAAACCGCCCTGTCTGCTAATTGCGTTAGCGGCGTCTGCACCTGGGTCAATCCGAATCGATTCAACATCACCACCTACCCCGTCGGACGCGTGCTGGGAATTGCTACTTCTGGCAACGCTGCACCATCTACGGCGCTTTGTACGGTCACGGCCAGCACGGCCACAACGGTTACATGCTCCCCGGCTCCGGCTAACGGCGTGTGGCATTTCAGGCAAGGACTCAAGCGCGGGAATCAAGATTTTACAATTCGCAACAACCGCCACAGCGGACTTCCCTCGTTTTTTCAGGGCTTCGGGAATCTTTACTGGAGCCAGCTTTATCCCGTTCCAAGTGGTCGGTGGTATGTGGGGAACAATCTCGCCTATCGGCTAGATGCGCAACTCAATGCGGGGCCGATGGCGACGGGTGCGGCCAGTTCTTTTTTCGCTTCGGCGAATTTAGGATCTTGGTACGCGCACTACGAAAACAATACTGCATATATCGCCATCCCTGACGGAGTGGCAAGCACTCAGGCGTTTTTTTTGCTGAACAACGGGACGGCGTTTCCGGCGATGCAAAGCACGCGGCCTATCATGTCGGGGAACATCTTTCCGTACACCGGCGCGGGCATCCGACGCACGGCCACAGACAACGGCATCGCGGCGATGAATGCGGAGTACGGGGCGGGCAATTGGACGTGGGGCTCCCATCTCTGGATGGGCTCTACGACCGTGGCGGGCTTCCCCGCTGGCGACTACTGGACCGCCTCCACTCCCGTTCAGGCTGACGGCTCCCTTCCCCGCACATCCATCTATGCGGCGGCTGGCGCGTCTCGGGATGTCTCAGGCGTCGGGATGGGGGCGAATCTCCAGACCATCGCGGACGCTCAGGGCGTCATCGAAACTGCTGTGAGTGTGGCGACGGCGGGCGGTATCGAGATTCGATGGCTGTCCTCGGATTCGCCTTGTGTGGCAGAGTATCGCACGGGCGGCGCCGGGCCTTACACGCGGGCGTCTCCCACGGTCACGGGGCGGCGGCAGGTGGTGTCGGTGACTGGCACCGGAAGCTACGACTGGCGCGTGATCTGTCCGTCTGCGCAGCGGTCGGGCGCAATCGTCCGCTAGTGTATAGCGCCTATTTTGCCTTTGACTGAGATCCGAAGCCGACAGTGTTGTGAGTTGTTTCAGCTCTCGCATTTTAATGGGGTGAATCTGCTGGACACGGGGCAGTTGATGACGTTGCCATTTAAGTGAAGAGTTGTTAATATGGGGGGCATGACCCCCAGTTCTTTTTTCTCCACTCTCTATGATTCCCGTACCGGGCAGCAGTTCCGGCTGGAGTCCAACGGCCTGTACCGAGAGCTGCCCTTCCAGTTTCTGGATCAGGGTATCAAACCTACCGACTCCCCCTTTATGCTGAAGGCTGAGGACCGGAATGATCTGTTTGAGGTTTTCCGGGACGAGGTGAGAGACTTTGCTCGCCGGCGCCCCATCCGTGTTTCTCATGTGACGGACAGTCTGGGGGCGAGTGTGTTTGCCGCGGAAGGCGGGCTGGAATTGGAAGGGAAGAAGGTGGAGATGACGGCCATGCACCTGGTAGGTGTGTGGAATGAGAATCCAGGTGGGGAGAATGCGGCGCGTCGTGACATTCGCCGCCGGCTGGAGGAGACGTTTGGCTCCGCCAGTTAGCTTCTACGCCAGCCTGGAGCCCGAAGAGAAGGATCTGTTCATGCAGCAGATCCTTGACGGCCGGCTATCGACGACCAAGATATCGGCGTTTTGGAAGGAGCGGGGCAAGTCTTTGTCGGCCATGACGGTATGGAAGTACCGGAACAAGCCGGAGATTGCTCCCTCCATCAGCAGACAGGCTGAGAACAAAGTGTATGCCGCGGAGCTGCAGAAGCACGCGCAGAGGATTGTCACTCCGAAGATCAAGAGATTGGAGGAGATGGCGGCCGAGACGTATGAGTTGGCGAAGATGGACCCAAAGCGCCAGTATAAGGCGATGACGGATGCGATGAATGTGTTGCTGGGAGTGACGAGGCTGGAGGCGGAGGTAACTGGGGAGTTGGGAGCCGCTACCAAGCAGGAAGCGGAGCCTCAGGTCAATCTGAGCCTGAGCAACATGATCATCCTCCCGCGGTCTGCTCCTTATCAGGCGGCGAGGGATGAGGTGGTGGATGTGGAGACGGTGGGGGAAGAAGTGCCGATCGAAGAGGATCTGAGGTTGATTGAGGATGCCTAGAAAGCTGAGTAAGGCCGGTGGCGCCCGGGCGATGATCGCCCCTCCCGAGCTGAAAGAGAAGATCGGGGAGGGCAAGCCGCTCTGGGAGCCATATCCTTTTCAGGCCAAGATTCTGGAAGACCCGTCGTTTGAGATTTTGCTGGGTGGGGTGAAGGGGTCGGGGAAGTCTGCGCTCTCAAGGGCCTGGTTGCTGAAGGGGAATCCGGATCGGCCGGTGGTGACGGTCGATGGGAAGAAGATCATGGCGAATGAAAGCTACATTCACCATCCTCGTTACACTGCGCTTATTCTCAGAAAAAACCAGCAGGACTTGAGAGACTGGATTGAGCATTCCAAGGAGTTGTTTCTTCCTTTGGGAGCGGTCTACTATACAAACCCAATCACCATCAAGTGGCCGAGTGGGGCCATCTTCTATACGGGGCATCTGGCGGATGAGAGTTCGTGGGGTAAGTATCTGGGGGTGGAAATTCACCGTCTGGTGATTGAAGAAATTGTTCTGATCGAGAACTCTGAGACCTATCAGAAGTTGAGGACGTGCGTCCGGTCGAGCCATAAGACGATCAGGCCTCAAATTCTGGCGACCTGTAACCCGTATGGGCCGGGGGTTGGGTGGATCAGGGATTGGTGGGCCCGGGATGAGTTTGGGAATGATGTGCCGTCGGGAGAGCAGAGGACCATCACTGTCACGGATCAGTTGTCGGGGAAGCAGTATAAGACAACGAGGAGCTGGTATTTCGGGAAGTGGGGGGATAATCCCACCCAGCACACGGATGAGTACAAGGGGCAGATGCTGGCCGGCAACGCGCAGCACCTGGTGCGGGCGTATGTGTATGGGGAGTGGGATGCGGTTAGTGGGGGGTACTTGCCTCACTTTAGGCCGAGTGGTCCGCTGGTGGGGGAGCCGGAGAATGCAAGGCATGTGTTGCCGGCAACGGAGGTGAAGCCGTGGGATCGAGTGGTGATTGGGGCGGACTGGGGTATCAAGCATAATGCTGCCGCGGTGAGATTGAGGAAGGAGATTGATGGCCGGATTCGGGTGGACCGGAGCTTTGCCGAGCCGGGCCTGTCGACGTATTCGTTTGGGGAGCTGATTGCGGGATTGGTGAAGGATGATCTGAAGCAGTTGGATCAGCCGGTGGATGTGTTCCTGAGTCCAGATTGCTGGGCGAGGGAGTCTGAGGTGGAGAGCGAGGCCAAGCGCATCATGAAGGGGATTGCGCGAGTGGTGGGGCCGGAGAGGGTCGTCCTGCAGGATGAGGATCCGATTGATCAGGGTGTGCTGGTGGAGCCCGGACGGATCCTGTTGAGGAAGGCAAACAATGCGCGTATTGCGGGCTGGACGTTGTTGAGTGAATTGATGATTTGGCAGCAGGCGCCGGGAGCGGGGGAAGTGAGGGGATTTAGTTATGAGGAGGCAGAGAGGGTCTGGCGCACTCAGGGGGAAGAGGCGTGGCGGAAGTATCGGAAGGCGTGGCTGGCAGCAATGCCGGCGCCGAAGCCTGCTTTTATCATATCAGATCATGGCTCCAACCAGGCGCTGGTGAGGGCACTGCAGAAGATGCAGCATGGACCGAAGGGGGATGGGGACATTGATAAGAAGCACTGGGATGGGGCGGATATTTTGGACGCCCTTCGGTATGGGCTGTTGTCGAGCAAGTTGGATGTGACGGAAGTGACGGATCAGATGTTGGTGAGGATGAGGCTGATGGATATTGAGAAGCGCCCGCCGACAAATGAGATGGAGTTTATGAGCAATTGGCTGTTCTCGATGAAGGTGAAGGGGATGGAGAAGAGGGAGGAGTTGGGAGGGGGATGGGTGGATCGGTTGGCGATGGTGGGAAGGAGAGGTAAATTTTTGAGGTAGGATAGAGGTATGTTCGCGCCTCCCTCCTCGTCCACTCGCATGCCTTCCTTTGGAGGGAAAGAGGGGACGTTTAATAGCGCGATGGATCTGACGGATGCGCAGCGGGAGCAGGTGGCGAGGGGGGCGGGTGGGTTTTTCCAGAGGATGCGACAGATGAAACGGCCGCCTGTCCAGTCCCCGATGCGGAGGCGGCCGCAGTTTCCGAGGATGGTGACCAATGGCTAGCTTTGCTGATGTGATGAAGAGAATTGGACGAGGAGCCCGGGCGGTTGGCCGCGGCACCATGAAGGGGTTGCTGGGGTTTGACGATCGGGATTTTCGCCGGCCTCGTACTGCGCCGGTTGAGGATGTTGAGGAGGAGCTGAATCCTGAGTATAGTGGGGTGAATCGGGGCAAGTTCAACATGCTCCCGACGGATGTGGAGTCGGATGGGTTGATTCAAGATCCTTCCCAAGAGCCGCCGCCGGACATGCCTTTGGTGGAATCGGATGGGCTGATTGATGAGCCCGAGGTGAAAAAGGCGGGGATGGAGCCGCCGCCAGATTTGGGAGCTGGGGTGGAAGAGGCGTTGATTGGCCTGGAGATGCCGCGGTTGGGTGGACCTCCGAAGATTCCGGGGAAAAGAGGTGGGAAGGTGAGTCCTTCTGTGCCCAATTTCCGGAAGTCTCCTGCGGAGGGGCAGTCTCCGCTGGCTAAGTTTGAGGAGGTGGAGAAGGTGAATGTGGCGCCGGGTGTTCCGGGATTGACGGGGCCGGGCGCTACGAGAGCGGCGATGGGTGGGTCGAAAAGGCAGGTTCCGGGGTGGGATGGCATGCTCCCGGGCATTTCTGGTCCGGATGTGCTGGGGGCAATGGAAGCTCGCAGTGGCCGGAATGAGAGAGTGATGGGATCGGGCGGAGAAGCGGGACCTTCGTATGGACCGGAGGAGATGGATGCGGCCGCGGCTGCATCTACCTCGGCAGCCGGTACACTTGCATCAATGCTGCCATTAGGCAAATTGGCGCAAGGGGCAGCTTCAAAAGTTGGAAGTGCTTTGGACTTGAAAAAGGCCCAGCAGTTTTTGAAGGGCGGAGAAAAGATGGCATCTCAAGGGCTGGCGGGTAAGGGAGGCCAAAAACTTCTTGAGGGGACTGCGTCACAGGTGCCTGCGCGAGGATCAGGGATGTCTGTTGAATATGTGCCGCAGTTGCCCGGGTCCGCTGCTCGTCGGCTTACTGGGAGTGGAGCAGAAAATTTTAGCCAAGTTCCGATGGTTCGGGCTCGGGGACGGGCAAACCCTATCCCTCCTTCGTCCGAGGCGCTTGTTACTCCGTCTCCTTTGCCCTCACTAACTGGTTACACGAAGCCGGTAGGGGCCAGGGTTGCAAGTGGGCAACCTCCCACACCTCCTTTGCTGCGGCCGGGGAAGGCTGATTTGGATAAACGGATGAGTGCGTTTGAGAAGACTTATCGGCCGAAGGGGGAGGGGGATTTTATGGCGCCGGGAGGGCCGCCGATGCCGGGGCAGCCTGGTATGGAGGGGCCGATGCTTCCGTCTCCGGGAGTGACTTCGATGGGCAAAGGGGGTAGGGAATTTGTGAGGTGGCCGGACGGCCGGCATGGGCGCCGGATATATGCCAACATGGATGAGTACCTCGCAGAGGGCACGCTCCCTTGAAAAAGAGGTTCATGAAGGTGGTGCGTGACTCGGCTACGGGCCGGGAGCGCACCGTCAGGTATGGGCAGGCGGGGAAGGCGAAGGATGGTGGGGATAGGATCAGACCGGGAACTGCGAAGGGGGATGCGTACTGCGCGAGGAGTGCGGCCCAGATGAGGGAGCATTCGGACGCGGCCAAAGATCCGAACTCTCCCCTGAGATTGTCGAGAGAGAAGTGGCGTTGCAAAGGGGAGAAGAGTGTTTGATAATGAGGTGTGTGGTTTAGGCTGAAGGCTCTTGTCATTTGGTGGATGAGTGACCGGCGAAAGGTGCGCCGGCAGTGCGTTATGCTCAGGGCGCAAATGAGGGAGATGAGGTTGGAGTTGGCGCGGGAGCGGGAGCAGAGGGTGGTGATGGAGCGGAGGTGGCTGGAGGAGAAGGGGCGAGCGGACGGGGCGTATGAGTTGCTGAGGGAAGAGCAGGGGCAGTGGCGGGAGGCTTATGGACAGGTGGTCCGCTGGATGGGGCGGGCTGGCTTTGGGTTTGGGGTTGGGGATCCGATACCGGTGAAGGATGAGATTCGGTCTGATAAAGTAAGACAAGGGCGAATGACTCCGGTTCAGGCCCTCGAGGAAATCATCCATGACGCAAAACTCCGATTCGGTAACGCAAGCTCTCCAGGCGCTTAAGAAGCTCTACTTCACAGAGATCAAGAACGCTACTCAACCTGAATGGGATCAGGTGATGAGAGAGTGCCGGAGAGCGGATCTCTTCTACCGAGGCATCCAATATTTGGCGACCATGCGGCTGAGCGATGGGCGGACGGGGCTGATGGATGCTTCGTCGGCTTACTCGAGTCTGCGCCGGCAGTTGATGGATGATTCGCCTGAGGGTGTGCCAGAGATCACAGACTATCATCTCAACTGGTTCAAGGGGGACGTGAACAAGTTTGTGGCGGTGGCCCTCAAGCAAACCATTCAGCACAAAGCGGAGCCGATCGCTCCCTCTTACAAAAGTCAGGCTGAGATTAAGATGAGAGTGGCGGACCAGGTCAGTGACTATCTGGATACGGTGTGGAATGTGAGGGATGCGCGAGAGAGGATGTTGTATGGGCTGGCGCTGTATGGACCGGTCTTTCTCTACACCCCTTTTGTGACGGATGTGAAGTTGGGGAAGACTCAGTCTACGGTCTACTCCCATCAGGTGATGGAGTCGCCGGCGCGGTGGGCATGTGTGGAGTGTGGGGAGGAGTCGACGAAGGGGGAAGAAGTGGAGGGGCCGGAGGGAGAGTTGAGGTGCCCGCACTGTCAGGGGCTGTTGGTGGAGGATGCGCTGATTCCGTCTACTCAGGATATTGAGTTGAGGGAGGAGGCAGTCGAAACGATTAATGGGGCGCCCCAGCTCCATGTCACAAACTTCCTGACGACGTGGGTGCCGAAGGGTTGCACGGGACCGAGTGATGCTCCTTGGTGGCTGTACGAGTATACGGCGCCGCGGGCTCATGTGAACCAGTTGCTGGATCAGGTGGGCGAGAAGATGATCAAGGACAATGCTCCTGAGTCTCTCCAGTCGTGGGTCCGGAACCGGGTGATGACTCCTGGGGGAATCTTCCCCCAACCTCTAAAAGATGTGGCGAAGATCACGAGAGTGTGGTGGACGCCGGCGATGTATTATGCAATGCCGGAGGGGTGTAAGGAGTCGAGAGATTGGCTGATGGCGAACTTCCCGCGGGGCTGCATGGTTCTGATGGTGAATGATGAGCCTATTGCGATTGAGCGGGAGGCGATCACCGATGTGTGGGCGCAGGTGTGCCCGGAGAACAAAGACTACCTCCTGAGCCAGCAGGCCATCTTCCACCCCTATCTGGAGGCGGTGGAGATTGTCAACTCTATCCTCAACCTGGTGGAAGGGATTATTGCCACGTCTGCACCGGTGACTGCTTATCGGTCGGATATGATCGACCCGGAAGTGGTCAACCGGCTGATGACGGGGTATCGGTCAATGATTCCGATTAAGGGGGATGCGAGAGGGGCGTTTGCGGACCTGCCCGTTAGCCAGCCGTCTGGGGTGGCGCAGGCTTTTATGCAGTTTTTGATCTCGGCCGCCCGGGAAATTGTGGGCATCTCTCCCACGATGTGGGGCGCCGGGAACTTTAACACGGCAAGAGAAGCGACCCTCGCGGCCGAGCAGTCTCTCCAAGTCTTCCACCCCATCTTCATGAAAGTGGCGCAGTGCTTTGCGGATGCGAAGAAGAATGCGGCACTGTTGTTGGCGGAGTTTAGTGGTGGGGTGCTGCCGATGCCGGACGGCCGGACGCAGCCCATGCTGGTGGAGGATGTGGATGTGCTGTTGGAGGGTGGGTGGAAGTACATGTTTGATCCCACGCTGGCAGTCTCGAGTGCCGCTCGACGGGATACGCTGAGGGAGTTGATGGGGAATCCGGCCGCAGTCCAGATGACGGGACTGAGCCATCCGTTCAACATCCGGAATGCTCAGGAAGTGCTGGGACTGAATGGGATGTATGTGCCGGGTGAGGATGAGGTGAAGTTTATTAAAGAGATGGTGGGCCGGGTGATGGAAGGAGAGATGGTTCCGCTCCCACCCACCAACCTCATCAACCCTCAGATGGCTGTGGATGTGATCAAAGGGGAGTTGTTGAGTGAGAAGGGCCGGCAGTTGCTGGCGACGGAGCCGGAGAAGTGGAACATGGCAGTGGAGTGGATGGAAGGGATGATGGGCATGATGGGAGCGCCTCCGGGAGGTGGTCCTCCGCCGCCTGGTGGTCCGCCTCTACTTCCTGGCGAGCTTCCGCCGCCCCCACCTGAGGGGCCGCCCCCGGGTGGACCTCCTCCCATACCGGGAGGGGAAGGGCCTCCGCTCCCTCCAGTTGAGGGAGAAGTTGACGCGCCGCCCATGTTGTAGATAGGATAGGGAGCATGAACGAGAATTCTGCTCCCGCTGTTGTTGATACTGCGCCGGCCGCACCCGCTACCCCTGCCGCTCCGGAAACTTCCCCCACCTCCACTACTGGGGTGGAGGGAACTGAGGCAGCGCCGGAAGCTCCTGCAGAAGGGACTCAGAATGCAGAAGAAGGCCAAGCCCCTGAAGGATCAGCTACCTCCGAAGAGTCGGCGCCCGATACGAGCGTCGAGACACTATTTGAGGGGGTCACAGTTGCGAAAGATACGGTCGACAAACTAAGGTCAGCCCTTGGGGACACTCAAGCATTTGAGCTGATCTCACAGTTGGATCAGGTCACGGAACTGCAGACTGAGTTTGGAGGGATTCCGACCGCGGCTGAGATTCAGGAGATGGGGCAGGCCAGCCAGGCGCTGGCGGAGTTGTACCAGAATCTCGAGACCGATCCCCAGAAGGCGGTGGATTTCTTCCTGAGTGGGGAAGAGGGGAAGTTGGATCCGCTGGGTGCGAAGTTTATGACGGCGCTGGCGGATGGAGTGCGGAAGGGGACGGTGCCGCGAGAAGCCCGGATGGTCATGGCCTCGGCTGTTACGGCTTCTCTCCTGAGGGATGTGGAGGATGCCAAGCGCGACTATCAGCAGGAGATTCAGTACGCGGAGAGTAGGGGGCTGGAGGGGAAGGCGGAGGCGCTGAAGGCCGAAGTGTTCCTGATGGAAGAGGTGGGCAAGTTCCTGCGTCAGTACGTGAAGGGTGGGCCGGCGCCGGAAGCGAAGGTCTCGCCTGAGGTGGAGCAGCTCCGCCGGGAGCGGGATGAGCTGGCCCAGCGCCAGCAGCAGCAGGGGCAGCAGGAGATTGAGGCTTTCCGGCGAGAGCAGCAGCAGTATGCTGCAGGCCTTCTCTCAAATGTCATTGACTCCTATGTGAATAAACTCCCCTCTACTCTACCAGCCTCTCTCCGGGAGGCCACTCAGCTCGCTATCAAGTCGAAGGTGGAGGAAGCGGTGAGGGCCGGGAAGGATCCGTCTCTCAATCTGGCACAGGGCAAGTTCAATGAGGGGCACCGGGCGCTGGCCGCGGGAGATTCCAAGAAAGCTGAGGCTCTCTTTACCCAAGCCTATGCGCTCTTCAAGTCAGGGAGTGCGAAGCTCGCGGCTCAGCTTGCCACTCCGATTTTGAATGATGTGAAGGTGGGAGTGGCGGAGAAGAGCCAGGCGGCTGCCGGCGGGAAGTTGGCCGCGGAGCAGAAGACTGGAGTGATGCCGGGAGCTGGGACCGGGGCGGGAGCGGCTGAGGGCTCGCAGCAGAGTCTTGAGAAGAAGCCGGGCGAAACTGTGCAGCAGTATCTGGCACGGAATAAAGAGATGCTGGATGCGCTGGCTCGAAATATGGTTCGGTAGTAAGGTTAGAAATTTTTAATGGTGTGGGCATTTTGTGGTATCCTGCGTGCAGGAGACTACTGAATGCCCTCTACTATTGAGATTACCCCGGCACAATTGGAAAATGTCAATCGGGTACTGCAGGAGCTGACCTCGCTGGACTCGGGTGGTGTTGAATCCAAACTTGTGAAAGCGTCTGGCCCTGAACTGGAGGGCAACAACCGTCCCGTCCGCGTACCCTTCCAGCTCTGGCACCCGCTTGGCGGCGCTAAGTTCAGCCCTGACGGTGGTGCGCTGCCCCGCGGTCTGGCAACTGCTGCCGACGCTTACTTTGGCGGACACATTCCCTTTGCTCATACCTTCGAGCTGACGCTGGCTCAGAAAGACATGAATGCGCTGTCGACCATCGACACGACCAAGGAAGTATTTGGCCGCACCACGGAAATGATTGCGGTCAAGAACGACATCATGTTCCACGGGGATGGCAGTGGGATTCTGGCCGGTGCGGCCGGCGGCTCCACGACCTCCAACGTCGTGATCAATGGCGTCACCAAAACGACCTACACCTTCCCGGCCAATGATCCGATTGGCCTTGTCAATCTGGTCGAAGGTCTTCCGGTTGAAGTTGTGGCGAGCAACCTGACGACCCGCCGGGCTCCGGCCTCCGGCAGTGAAATCACTTTCGTGGAGAAGGTTGACTACTTCACGAACACTGTGATCCTCAATCAGGAAGTTGCTACGCCTGCCGCGGGTGACGTTCTGGTATGGCCTGGTCTGTTTGCCCCGAACCCGGGCGCTGGCTTCGTCGCTGGTTACTCCGGCGCTTCGCCCCTCACCTCTTTCAATCAGGGGTGGCCGACGACCCAGACTGCGGCCGGCACCGGTATGACCGGTGACCCGTTCCGCCATGGCTACCAGTACGCGATCAACACTGATCCGACGAGCTGGTTCTATGGCAAGCGCCGCAGTGAGTTCCCGCAGCTCCAGTGCAACCGCCTGAATGTGAACGGGCCTTTCCAGTTCACGCAGGCTGTGCAGGTCATGAACCAGATGCAATACCGGCGCCCGGCCATCGCGGACACCACGAACTTCGTGGGGCTGATCAGCCCTGCCCAGTATCTGGCAGCCTTCCAGGCCGGCCAGAGCGTGGTGACCAACATGCGCGAGATCGGCGACGTGTACGGCAAGACCATTGATGCGGCCCCGAACGATTCCAAGTATCGTGACTCTGTTTCGATCAACGGCATCACGACCTACAAGGATCGCCGGGCGCCGAAGAATCAGCTCGTGTTCCTCGTGCCGGAAGGCATCGGGAAGGTTGTCGGGAAGAAGATCGAAATCTTCAATCCGAGTGGCTCGGGCAATGGCTACATGGCGCTGCCCACCACCAACGGCACGTACTCGACCAACATCCTGATGGTCATGGTGGATAGCTGGGACTACCTGTACTTCGATCCGGGTCGGTTCTGCGTCCTGAATGGCCTGACGGTGCCGAACGAATTCTCTGTCGCCTAGTCGCTAGAGATTGACATCAGTCCCCAGATCGCGTTAAAGTTTGTTCATGGTTGATGAACTCAACGAACAACTTCGGCGCGATCTGGGGACTAAACCTTTGTATGCGTGGAAAAAAGGATCTGATCTCTTCTATGTGGCGCCGGCCCGGAATGGGGATGGCACTGCCAAGTTTGAGATAAGCGCGTACCGCGGGGACGATGGGGAGCCCACCGGGATCGTGGGAATGCAACTGCAGATGCAAAAGTACTTTTACGCCGATCATTATGAGAAGGTCCGGCCGGGGGTGCAGTTCTCGAAGAGGTGGGTGTTCTGCCGGCTTCATGAAAATCCGATGTCTCCAGAGGAATGGCGGGAGGCGCATGGGGAACAGGCGCCTTGGATTGCCAAGATGTGGATGCCCGTTGACATCTCGGGAGGGGGCCGCGGTTACCTCACCTGTGGGCACCTCATGAGCGATCCCGATCAACCAGTCACACCCTTTCTCCAGCGCCGGGCGATCGACATCATCCGCCTCAATAAGAGGTTTCTCGAACAGTTCAATGCCCGCCAGATCTCCAACATGATGTTGGACGAGACGAAGGCGCGGGAAGAGCGGATCGAAAAGAGGACTCAGGTGGCGCACAATGCGATGCCTGTCGGCGGCTGGGCTCACACGCCTGGCAAGAAGGACCACATTTCATTCGGAACAGGAAAGATTCAATGACCCAGACCATCCCATTCGTCACTATCTGCAGCGTCGAGGACGAGGACTTCTACAAACGGCTGTTTGTTGTCGCGCCCACCGACGAGAACCCCACCGACCTCGGCCGTGCCACAGAGTACCGGCTCAAGCGTCCCCAAAAGAACCAGCACTACTCCATCCTAAAGATCTACTCGGGGTTTCAGTTCCCGACCAACTTCGAGATGTCGACCAATGGCGGCGATCCCAAATCTCCTCCCCAGCCCATTAGCGCCTATGAGATTGCTCGAGATCTCCTCGAGGAGTGGCAGGGGAAAGGCATCCACTCTTCCAGTCTCGCGAAGGGGCTGATGATCATCCAGAGTGAAGTGCCGACCGCGGAAGAACTGGCGAAGCTGCAGGAGATGAAGTGGGAGCGCATGCGCACTCTCGTCATGAAGGCTGACCAGCGCATTGCAAGTGGGGCCTCGCTCGACACGATCACGCCGGAAGATGTCCGGGCATCGCAAGCTCTGGGTGAGCCGCGGGCTTGGTCTGACCCTAAGAAGCAGATGGCGAAGAAGCATTGTATGGCGTGTGCCGAGTTGATCCTGGCGGACGCAACCAAATGCTCCCACTGCGGCACCGATCTCGAGAGCTTTTACCTCGAGCAGCACTACACTCCGGATGAGATCAAGGAGTTTGATATTGCTGTGTGGAAGAACATGGAAGCCAA
The DNA here is from genome assembly GCA_046318595.1 of Burkholderiaceae bacterium. GTDB lineage: Bacteria > Pseudomonadota > Gammaproteobacteria > Burkholderiales > Burkholderiaceae_B > DAITMV01. The sequence goes on from JBKCTV010000008.1 coordinate 18,601, forward strand.
GAAGAAGCGGCTGACTCGGAAGCCGGTGGTAAAGTAAGAGTATGGCCGTCTCCACTTTTTCCCAAATCTATCATCGCGTACGAGCGAGATTGAGCGATGATGAAGTGGCTAGCGGCCAACTTTTCACTAATGGGATGCTCGCGGACTTCATGGTGGAGGCGTGGGCGAACTACATTGGTGCCATGTCGAAATGGGGGCTGCCCTACACGGAGAAGGAATCTTTCATCCTCGTGCAGCCCCACCAGTCTTATGTGGATGTGGTGAGGTCTGGACTTCCCAATCCGGGCGCTATCCTGGAAGTGTGGGCCGGCGTTCCTGATATTGTCCAACAGATTCCACTTTCTCCTGCCCCCTCTACTGATCCAGCTACGGGCTTCATCCAGGTCCAGCCGGCCTCAGTTGCCGGCTTCCAGACGGGTGACTTTGTTTCCATCATCCAAGACCATCGCTTTGAGGGGGTGGTGAATGATGTGTGGACTGTGACGGTGAGTGGTGGGTTTCTGATTCTGAATGGGTGCTTTGCTACGATCCGGAATCCGGCTGACTATGTTGGGGCGAATCCGGGGTGGGCAGTGCGTGTCCCTCAGTCGGCCTGGCGCTCCCTCTCCTACAGTGAGGATTATGATCCTGGTGAGCGGGCGGCCGCGGCGAACCTAACGGGGGAATGGTCTTACCGGGGGCAGGCTCTCCGGCTCATTCCACCTTCTGCTTCTCAGCAGGTACTGGCCGTCACCTACCGGATCACGGGGGACTCGAGCTTTGTCTCAAGTGATTCTCCAGTGGTGGAGGATGATGCGGCGAGAGTGCTGGTGCCGTACTTGGCGGGGGTGGCCGCGAGGGCGAAGGGCCAGCCAGGAGCGCAGGAGCTGCTGATGGAGTCGGTGGGGAATCCACTGGGTGTGATGGATGGGGAAGGCGGAGTGCTGGGCGAGTCGATCGCTTTGAAGATCAAGACGATGCAGCAATCGCCTCTGCAAAAGGGTCGATTCCGGCCGAAGAATATGGCGCTGCGGTATGCGCGGCCATGGCTGGGTGGGCGAACTATGCTACCATACGCTTAGAGATTAAAAATCTCTAAGGAGAAATCAATGCCTTTTTCGCATCGTCTTGCTGGCTATGTTCCCGGCTTTGGCCTTCAACTGGGGGCCGTTGCAATCCGGAGCCGCCACACAGGAAGCTATGCGGCCGAACACCTCCGGCTCGCCAACATCGTCAATGTGCCCTTTGGCTCGACCAGTGGGCTGGGTCTGGTGTCTGAAATCTCGAAGTTTGGGCAGCCTCAAGCTCGAGACTCCCGCGGCCAGTTCATGGATGTGCCCAATGTGATTACGCGCTTCGGCCCGGTCACCGGCACGGCTATCGCCAGTGGGGTGGTCACGGTGACGATCGCCTCCGGTCACAACATTCAGACCGGTGAAGATATCACGATCCGGCAGGTGGTGGGCTCGACGGAAATCAACGGCTTCTTTGATGGGTCGCGGGTACGCCGGCTGACGGACACCACCTTCTCTATCTCGGGTGTTGCCTCCATCACTGCTTTCTCCGCCTCGGCTGACAGCATCGTGGAAGTGCAGCGGCCGTTCCCCTCTGTGGCAATCTCCGGCTTCGTCAATGCCACGGGCGTGTTCACCACGGCTACGGCTCACGGTCTTCTGCGTGGAGACAAGATTTTCATCAGCCAGGTGACCGGCCTGACCTTCACGGGCCCGACGTGGCTCAATCGAATGGTCACGGTTGCCACCGCCCCCACTGCCACCACCTTCACCATCTTCGAGAACGCTCCTCTTACGGGGGCGGCATCTGGTGGAAATGTGACGGCTGTTCGGACGGTAAACAACTTTGGCCTTGTGTCCATCCGTCAACCCCGCACCATCGCTCTGGCTTCGGTGAGCAATGCCAACCCCGCTCTGTTCACCACCGGG
>JBKCTV010000009.1:0-2011 GCA_046318595.1 Burkholderiaceae bacterium
CCCCCCGAGCGCATGGGCTGGCGGCCGGCTGCGGCGCGCCGATAACTCAAACATCGGTGCACGACATCGAGTTTGTGTAAATACACACCACCCGGAAAAAGCTTGCCGGTCCCACGACCGCAGTGCTTCCGTTCGAGTGCCCAAGGGCGCTCACACTTGAGGAGTTTGATTTATGTTATCCATCAATACCAACAATGCATCCTTGTCCGCCCAAAAGAACCTGTCGATCAACAGCTCGACCCTGACCCGCTCGATAGAACGCCTGTCCTCCGGGCTGCGAGTAAACTCGGCCAAAGACGACGCCGCCGGTCTGGCCATCTCCGACCGTATGAACGCCCAGGTGCGCGGCATGAGCGTAGCCTCGCGCAACACCAACGACGGCATTTCCCGTCTGCAAGTGGCCGACGGCGCTTTGGGCAAGATCAGCGACAATATGCAACGGATGCGCGAACTCGCCGTCCAGTCGGCCAACGGCACGCTCAACGATACCGACCGGTCCAACCTGAACCGGGAATATACGGAGCTGGCCAACGAAGTGGGCCGGGTCGCAGTCGACACCAAGTTCAATGGTATTACTGTGTTCGATGCCGCCAATAAATCGATCAGTCTGCAAATCGGCGCCAACGCCAGCGATGTTCTGACCTCCAACCTGACGAGCGACGGCACGGCCGCGGGCAACGACCTGCAAACCAGCCTGGGCGGCACCACCGCAGCTGCGATCGCCACGGCGCTGGGTGACATCACCAGCGCCGCCAACGCCACCGCCGCCATGGGCACGATGGACACCCAGATCGACAACGTCTCGAACCTGCGTGCCTCGGTCGGTGCGGGGCAGAGTCGGCTTGAGCAGGTGGTCTCGAACCTCGACAGCCAAAGCACGAACCTGTCGGCGGCGCGCGGTCGGATCGTCGACACCGACTTCGCATCGGAAACCGCGATGCTCACGCGCAGCCAGATTCTGCAGCAAGCTGGCACGGCGATGCTGAGCCAGGCCAATCAGCTCCCGCAGAACGTACTGTCGTTGTTGAGATAAGCGTGGGCGGGGTGGACTTGCGGTCAGACGCGAAAACCCAGTGGTACGGGTAAGGCGGTAATTAGTAGGTGGTGATTGAGTAGCGGTGATATTGCAATGTCGGGTTGATTGCATAGCGAGTATTTCGTCGTGCTTGAACTCTGGGAATATCGCCCAAGCATCAGACCGGATGTTTTCTCGAGCGAGGGTGCTCCGAGCGAGAGACAACGACCGGTCCGATGCCCACAAATCAAGCGTGACGAGCTACTAGCGCCGCAGCACCACCGACCGCCTCACCGCCGACACCCACCACCGTCGGGCCGCCAGCCTCCTGGCTGCGCGCGCCATATCGAGTCTCCCCCGTCGGGGCGACTCGCGATTCGCCATGGCTCTCCGTTAATTTGAATATCGGTGCACGACATCGAGTTAAATTAAAAACCCGAGGTACCGCCCGGCACAGCGCCGGACACCGGATACCCAATCAAGTGACGGAGAAATATCATGTTGACCATCAATACCAACCCAGCTTCCTTAGCCGCCCAACGCAACCTCGCCACCAACGGCATGGGCCTGCAAACCACCATGGAACGCCTGTCCTCCGGCCTGCGAGTAAACTCCGCCAAAGACGACGCCGCCGGCCTGGCCATCTCCGACCGCATGAGCGCCCAAGTCCGCGGCATGAACACCGCCAGCCGCAACGCCAGCGACGGTATTTCCCGCCTGCAAGTGGCTGACGGCGCGATGGGTAAAATCAGCGACAACTTGCAACGGATGCGCGAACTCGCCGTCCAGTCGGCCAACGGCACACTCAACAACACCGACCGCGCCAACCTGAACCGCGAATACGCCGAGCTCGCCGACGAGGTCGGCCGGGTCGTGGTCGACACCAAATACAACGGCAACGCGCTGTTCGACGCCACCAATAAATCGGTCAACCTGCAAGTCGGTGCCAACGCCGCCGACACGCTCACCAGCAACCTGACCAGCGACGGCACCGCC
>JBKCTV010000010.1:0-112698 GCA_046318595.1 Burkholderiaceae bacterium
GACGAGGTCGGCCGGGTCGTGGTCGACACCAAATACAACGGCAACGCGCTGTTCGACGCCACCAATAAATCGGTCAACCTGCAAGTCGGTGCCAACGCCGCCGACACGCTCACCAGCAACCTGACCAGCGACGGCACCGCCACCGGCGATGACCTGCAGACCAGCTTGGGCGGCACCACCGTCGCAGCGATTGCCACTGCATTGGGCGACATCACAAGCACGGCCACCGCCACCACCGCGATCACTGCGCTGGATACCAACATCGACGTCGTCTCCAACCTGCGCGCATCGGCCGGCGCCGGGCAGAGCCGCCTCGAACAGGTCATCTCCAACCTGGAGACCCAGGCCACCAACCTCTCTGCCGCCCGTGGCCGGATTCTGGACACCGACTTTGCCAAGGAAACCGCTTCGCTCACCCGCATGCAGATCCTGCAACAGGCCGGCACCGCCATGCTGAGCCAGGCAAATCAACTGCCCCAGGGCGTGCTCAGCCTGCTCAAAGGCTGAGCGCTAACAAAGCCAGTCTGGCAAAACACCGCAGTTTGAATTGCGGTCACAGTTTGGAATTTTAGGTGAACCCCGCCGTTCGAAAGTATTCATTTACGGCGTCCGCCACTTAAGTTTGCAAAAAGCCAGCGCCCTAATCCATTTAGCCGATATTTTTCAAGCCGGTCACCCCACGCGGGTGACTTTTGCATTTGTAACTCCACCCCGTTAACAGCTACATCGGTGCAAGACATCGAGTAAACAGAAAGGCAAATTCAGTTCAATTAAACGACTGACGAGTCATTCATCAACGTGAAGGAGTTTTATCCATGTTATCGATTAATACCAACACCGCGTCCCTGGCGGCTCAGCGAAACCTGAGCACGAACGGCTCGGGTTTGCAAACATCGATCGAGCGTTTATCTTCCGGTTTGCGGGTCAACTCCGCAAAAGACGATGCGGCCGGGTTAGCCATCTCAGACAGGATGAACGCCCAGGTTCGCGGCATGGCGGTCGCCGCCCGCAATGCAAACGATGGCGTCTCGAAACTGCAAGTCGCCGACGGCGCTTTGGGGAAAATCAGCGATAACCTGCAACGAATGCGCGAACTGGCCGTCCAGTCGAGTAACGGTACCCTCAACAACACCGATCGCGCCAATTTGAACCGGGAATATACGGAACTCGCCAACGAAGTTGGCCGGGTCGCAGTCGATACCAAATTCAACGGCAACGCCGTATTTGTCGCCGCCAACAAATCCATCAGCTTGCAGATCGGCGCCAATGCCTCGGATACCTTGACATCGAATCTGACCAGCGACGGCACGGCCACAGGCGACGATTTGCAGACCAGTTTAGGCGGCACCACCGCGGCTGCGATCGCCACGGCGCTGGGCGACATCACCAGCTCGGGCAATGCCACCACCGCCATGGGCACGATGGACACGCAGATCGACAACGTCTCGAATCTTCGCGCCTCGGTGGGCGCCGGTCAAAGCCGTTTAGAACAAGTTGTCTCGAACCTCGACAGTCAGTCGAGCAGCTTATCGGCAGCACGGGGCCGCATCATCGACACGGACTTTGCGAAAGAAACCGCTTCGCTGACACGGTCGCAGATTCTGCAACAGGCGGGCACCGCGATGCTGGCGCAGGCAAACCAGCTACCCCAGAACGTGCTCTCGTTGCTGAGATAAAGCGTTTGACGCTAAAGCGAACCCGGGGAAGATTTCCCCGGTCTATCATTTTCGATTTTGGCAACAAACATTCGATTGAAGAAAGCTGAAAAACAGTCGTTAATTAGATTAAAGACGACACGCATCCGCGTTAGGATGCGAGAAGGATGGTGATTGACATGAAAATATCCGGGAACCTGGAATCGTATGCAGAGCTCGGTACAGGACACAGTCTGCGAACAGCACCATCTGGTAAAGTTCGCACGACCGATCCGTACTTGCCGCCCAACAAACCCGAGCCGGCGCAGCCATCAGCGGTCGAATTGAAAGGCGCGGTCGAGCGGGTCAGCGAAGCATTGAAAACGACCAACTTGAGTGTCAAGTTTTCCGAAGACTCCGACAGCGGCCAGACGGTCGTTCAGGTGGTCGACGGCGAAACCAACACGGTGCTGCGGCAGATTCCGTCGGTCGAAATGTTGGCGCTGTCGAAATCGCTCGAAAAAATGCAGGGCCTGCTGATCCGGCAACAAGCCTGACAGCTCGGGATTATTGGAGATGAATCATGGTTGGCATCACATCGGCAGGAATCGGTTCTGGCCTGGACGTCGAAGGCATCATTTCGAAACTGATGAGTGTTGAGCAAGCGCCGCTGACGAAAATCCGGAGCACCGAAACCGAAACCAAAACCAAAATCTCTATTTACGGAATGATCCAAAGCTCGGCAAACAGTTTACAGGCTGCCGCTGAGACTCTGCGGTCAAGTCAATCTCTGAATCCGATGAAAAGCGCCTCCAGCGATACCACGAAAATCAGTGCGACCGCCAGCAGCACGGCCACCGCTGGCAGGTATTCGCTGACGGTGAGTCAACTGGCACAGGCTCAGCGTTTAGTGGCCGACCGGGTCGCCAGCCCAGATACGGTCATCGGCACCGGCAGTCTGAACATCACGCTCGGCAGCTATGACTCGGTGCAAAACACCTTTACGGCCGACGCCAGCAAGACGCCGGTCACGGTCACGATCGGTGCAGGTCAGCAAACGCTGGCGGGTGTGCGCGATGCCATCAACAACGCCAACGCCGGTGTGCAAGCCTCGATCGTCAACGATGGTCAGGGTTACCGGCTGAGTATCGTTAGCAAGGAAACCGGCGCGGTCAACAGCCTGCAAATCACCACGGGCGACAATGACGGTACCAACACCGATGGGAGCGGCCTGTCGCAATTCGCGTACAACCCAACGGCCACCGCCGGCAGTGGAAAAAACCTCACCGAGAAACAGCCGGCGCTCGATGCACTGTTGAAACTCAACGGCATCGATATTCAAAAACCGGGCAACACCGTCACCGATGCGATCGACGGCGTCACATTCAATCTGGCACAGGTCACGAGCACGCCGGTGACTATCGATGTCGCACGCGACACCGACACCCTAAAAACCAATCTCAACACTTTCGTCAAAGCCTACAACGACCTCAACGGCAAGTTATCCGATCAGCAGACCAAAGGCGCCACACTGCAATCGGACACAGGGCCGGGCGCGCTGCAACGGCAGTTGCGCAGTCTGGTCACCAAAACTTTGCCGGCTTACTCGAGCCAGATTTCCGACATTGGTTTGAGTTTCGATAAAACCGGTGTGCTGTCGCTCAACAACACCAAGCTCGATGCCGCGCTCACAAAAAATCCCGCCATCGTGCAAAACATTTTTGCCGATACCGGTATCAGTACCGATGCGCGGGTTTCGTTCATCTCGGCCACTGCGAAAACGCCATTGGCCACCTATGACGTGAACGTCAGTACGGCACCGGGCAATGGCGTGTCGGTGCAAGGCGGGTTCAACAATACGATCGGCATAGGGCTGGGCAACAATCTGAGTGCGCCGGTCGGCAGCGCGATGGAAGGCTTGAATGTGAAGATCGCCAATGGCGCGAGCGGCGCCCTGGGAACGTTGACATTTTCGCGGGGGATCGCGACAAGCCTGAGCAACTGGGTCGACAATTTGAACGCTGATGGCGGCGCCTTGCAGACTCGCACCGCATCATTGAACAATCAGCTCAAGCGCATGACGGCCGATGAAACCAGGCTCAACAACAAGCTGGCCGACATCGAAAAACGCTACCGGGCCCAATACGCCGCGCTCGACACCATGATCGCGAGCATGAACCAGACGAGCTCATACCTTACGCAGCAATTGAGCAACAGCAAGTAAGTTTAAAAAAGCCAGATAAAGAGACGTTTTTCGCTCGCTGTTTTCGTGATGCTTGGGCTTATGATTATCGGGAACGCTGCCGTTAAATAAAACATCGGTAGCCATTACTTAACTCGATAGAGAAGCCATTTTATGTTCGGAGCCAAAGCTTACGCGCAGGTCGGTCTGGAATCAGGCGTCAACAGCGCTTCTCCGCATCAACTGATTTTAATGCTTTACGATGGCGCAGTGCAGGCCATCATTCAGGCGCAGATTTACATGGCGAGCAACGCCATCGAAGAAAAAGGCGCTGCGATCTCCAAGGCCATCCGCATCATCGACGAGGGGCTGAAAGCCGGGCTGGACATGAAGACCGGCGGCGACCTGGTGGAACAGCTATCCATCCTGTACGGCTTCGTCTCGCGGGAACTGATCCTGGCATCGGCGCAGAGCGACCCGCAACGTCTGCAGGACTGCATCGACTTACTGAAAGATTTGCGAGGCGCATGGGCAGCGATTGGTAGCCCTCAGCCACAACCAGAGGCAATCACGCCATGAATACGACACTCGAACACGACACCATCGTTCTGCAGTTTTATGCCTCGATCGCCGAAGCCAGCGGTCAGATGCTTGATGCCGCGCGCAACGGCGACTGGGATACCTTGTGCCTGGCGGAAAAACATTGTGCCAGTCTGATCGGCCGCCTGCAGACCACGTATCGCAGCACCGGGACGGATGCGCACTCGATCACCGACAGCGAAAAACGCCGGCGGATCGCCTATATAAAAAAAATCCTGGCCGACGACGCCGCGATTCGCAACATCACCGAACCTCGCCTCAAACAGCTCGAAAGCTTTTTGCAGGTTTCCAGCAATTCGCAAAAACTGAATAGCACATACGGCTATTCTCGTCCCTGACACATATGGTCGCTGCCACCCGCTCCGCCCCGCCAGGAACTACCGCGCTGATCGCCAGCGAGCGGATCGGCGCCGACCGTCCCGGGATTGCGGCGCTCATCGCCATTCTGTCCAAACAGTTACCCTTACCCACAGCCCAGCAGTTCGCCGGCCAGACCGTCAATGCCAAAATGGTCGAGAACCAGGGCGACGGTCAGATTCGGGTCGATATCGACGGACAAATCATTCAGGTCCGTGTTCAACCCAACACCAAGCTGCCGCCGGCAGGACAAAACTTAGTGCTGACCCTGGCGTTCGACACAGAAACGGCACAGCCTGCCATTACACAAGCCGGTCAAACGGCGACGCGCTCGCTGGCGGGAATCGACAAGCTACAGCGCACGGCCGAGCAATCCGGCAAGACGCAAACGGATGAGACCAACAGCAGCACGGTGGACGGTTTGTCGAAAGGTGCAAGACTGATAGGCGCTATCGAATCGCTGAGCCCCCGCACCCCTTTACAGATCATCAGCTTACCGGACTCGCTTTTGCAGGCGCAGGCTGACGATGCGCACCCGGCGGCAGTGCTGCCAAACCCATCCGGCGGCCCGCCCTCCCGCCAAGACCCGGCCGCGCACCTCAGCGCCGCGAACACCGCGCCGCTGCTGGCACCGGAGCAGTCCAGCCCGGCGCAAACCTTGGCTCGAGGCGTCTCCGACGCCGTGGAACACAGCGGCTTGTTTTACGAATCGCATTTGCAGCAATGGGCAAAAGGCGAGCGGTCGCTCGAAGCGCTGGCCAAGGAACCGCAGGCTGCCTGGCCCGCCGAACAGGTCATCAAAACCGGCGTCGATGGATCCAACCCGGACAACCTGCCACCATCCGCGAAAATGGCGTCAATGCAACTGCAAATGCTCGACGTGCCGCGCTTAAGCCTCAGCCTGCCCGGCTTTGGACTGAGCGCCGTCGCCATTGAGATTCAACCCGACGACGGGCCAGACGGATGCCCCGACGAGCAAACCAATGACGAACATCCGGCCAACCGCATCTGGTCGGCCCGTCTCAAGCTGAGCATGCCGCGGCTGGGCGACATTCATGCCGGGATCCGGCTCATCGATAAACAGATCGATATTCAGTTGCGCACGAACGCGCCGGCCGCCGAGCAAATCAATAGCGAGTGGCCCGACATTCAAAGCACCCTGCACGCACTGGGTTTGTCCTTACAACATGCCGGCGCGCATGCGCAGGAGCCCCCCGATGCCTGAGCTCGACACCGCGATTTACGAGCGCCACGGGCGTTTGCAGGAAGCCGTTGCTCTGGCTTACGAAGCCGGCCATTCCGCGCCCCGCGTGGTCGCCAAAGGCAAAGGCCTGATCGCCGAACAAATCATTAAAAAAGCACAGGCCTCCGGTGTGTTCGTCCATGAATCCCGCGAGTTGATGTCGTTATTGATGCAAGTCGATTTGGATCAACAAATTCCCCCGGCGCTCTACCAAGTGATCGCCGAATTGCTCGCCTGGATCTACCGGGTGGAAAACCGTATTCAGCCAAAAGCCCACCCATGAAGCCAGAATCTTATTTGCCGCCCCCGAGGGGAGCCATCGACGACCAGCTCGCAGCCACCGGCCATAACGACAAACAGACGGCGGCGATGCTGCAGGACATGCTGCATCGGAAGATACCGATTTTCGTCTTTTTCGACGAAATGAAAAATAAAGCGTTGACCGATATCGCTTATATCGATTTCAATAAAAAGCTGATGTTGCTGGAAATCCGACAAAGCGACTCGATCTCGATGCTCGTCTCCGGCTCGGAAAGCTGGCTCGGCGTTTGTATGCTGGACAACATCAAAGTACAGTTCACGATACAGAAGACGCGTTACATCAATTACGAGGGCAAACGGCTGATCGAAGCTTTGCTGCCTACATCGATATTTCGCCTGCAACGCCGAACGCTTTATCGGGTACCGCTCGAAGACGAAATATCACCGGTCGCCATGGATTGTCATACGCCCAGGCAAAATATTTGGCAAAGCGAAGTGCTGAACCTAAGCCGGCGCGGCTGTGCCGTGCTAGTCGACGCAAAATTCGCACGGCTTTACAAAACCGGCGACGTGTTGCGCGTGAGTCTTGCTTTATCAGCCGACAGTACGCTCTACATCGACGTAGAAATAAAAACCATTCTGTTGACCACAGACGATCGTCCGGTGGCCCGCATCGGCTGTCAATTCATAGACTTGTCGCTGGCAAGCGCCCAAGCCCTGCAAAGCTTCGTAGTTGCGGCCGAACGCCAAGTGCGCATGCGCAGCTTCGGTCTTTCTTAGCGCTGCCGCTGCGCGGGTTTGATCCTTCCGCCAACACGCGATTCAAATCGGCATATTCATGATATCGGTATACGCCTGCACCACTTTATTACGCACCTGAACCGTCATCTGAAATTGCAAACTGGCTTTGTTCATCGCCAGAACCGAATCCTCGATGCTTACCGAGGGATCGTTCATTTGCAAACCGCGCGACAAAGTGGCCGACGTTTCCTGAGTCCGGCTCGTCTTGGCCAGCATTTCCGTCAACAAGCTGGAAAAGTCCGTCCCGCTAGGCTCGACAGATTTTGCTTTAGCGGTGAAAGGATTCGCAGCACCAGCAGCAACCGTATTAAGTGCAGTCTTATCGATCATCGTGCCCTCGCAAAATACCAAAAGTCGATATGACGTTATACCCCAGGACTAACCTGTCGCAGCCCCCAAACAAGGACAAAAAACCGCTTTAATTCATTTCAGAAATGCAATTGGCTGACGTTAACGCGGCTATTTGAAGCTTTAAAAAAAGGACGCTCCCCGCACAATAGTTGCATATTCAACCAAGCTTGATGCCATGTCCGAACTCGCCAGCACCCAGACAGCACCACTCGAAGTCAACAGTGCCTCGCCTATCATCACGCGAATTTTTCGTGGTTTGGAAGGGGTGTCGGGACGCAACAAACTAGCCTTGCTGATCGGTATTCCCATTTTGATCGCGGTGTTGTCCTCCGCCCTGCTCTGGTCGCGCGACGCCACCTACAAAGTTTTATTTTCGAACGTCAGTGACGCAGACGGCGGAGCCATCATCGCTGCGCTCACGCAAATGAACGTTCCTTATCGCCATAGTGACAACGGCAACGCGATTCTGGTACCAATGGACAAAGTACACGACGCACGGCTCAAACTCGCCAGCCAGGGTTTACCCAAAGGCAGCGTCGTCGGCTTCGAACTTCTGGAGAATCAAAAGCTCGGCATCACGCAGTTCCAGGAACAAGTTAACTATCAGCGGGCGCTCGAAGGCGAACTGGCGCGCTCCATCAGCTCGATGGGCTCGGTAAATCGGGCACGTGTGCATTTGGCGATTCCCAAGCCCAGCATCTTTTTACGGGATCAGCAAAAGCCGACCGCGTCGGTGGTGCTGAACTTGCACGGGGGCCGGGTACTGGATAAAACCCAGATCCAGGGTATCGTTCATCTGGTTGCGTCGAGCGTGCCGGATTTGTCACCGAAAAATGTCAGCATCGTCGATCAAACCGGCAGCCTGCTGACCAGCAACGCCAACGACAACGCTCTGATGGACGCCACGCAAGCCACTTATGTACAGACGCTGGAGAACAACTATGCCAAACGGGTCAGCGACATTCTCGTGCCCATTTTCGGCGAAGACAATATCCGCGCCACCGTCACTGCGGATGTCGACTTCTCCCAGACAGAAAACACCGAAGAAACCTATAAGCCCAACGCCGACCCCACAGCCTCCGCGATACGCAGTCAGCAAACGACCGAAAACTCGTCTGGTACGCCAGCCAACCCCCAGGGCGTTCCCGGCACCCTGAGCAACCAGCCACCGGGCGCCGCGACCGCGCCGATCGGTGCCAACCCGCAAGCGGGTTTACCGTCCGGCAACGGCCAGGCCAGCGCCGCCCCGACGAGCTCAAGCAAAAACTCGACCGTCAACTACGAGGTCGACAAATCGGTCAAGTACACCAAAGCGCAGGTCGGCGTCATCAAACGTTTATCCGCCGCAGTCGTCGTCAACAATAAAAACATTCTCGGCCCAAAGGGCGAGTCGAAATCAGTGGCACTGAGCCCCGAAGAGATCGAACAGATCCGTTCTCTCGTCAGAGAGGCCGTCGGCTTCAACAAAGACCGCGGCGATACCGTCAACGTCGTGAATCAGATTTTCACCAAAACCGAGGAAAAACCGATCCCGCTCTGGCAAAACCAGGACGTCATGGACCTGGCGAAATCGTTTGGCCTGCCACTCGGCGTAGCAGCCGTGGCTGCCCTGCTGATCTTCGGTCTGTTCAAACCGATGCTGCAAACCAAAGCGGGGGGTGCAGAGAACGGCGGAGACTTATTACCATCGGGCGAGCGGCTTTCCACAGTCGTCGGCGAAGACGATCGCGAAATGCTGGCGCAAATCGCCAATGAAGAAGAAACCAACCGCAAGAAAGCCCGCATGGAAGAGTTGCGAAGACTCGCAAAAGACAACCCGCAACTCGTTGCCAGCATCGTTAAAAACTGGGTAACAGGAGAATAACGTGGCGAATGCTGAAGTCGGTACCGAAAAAGGCGCCATCCTGATGCTATCACTCGGCGAAGAGGAAGCCGCCGAAGTGCTGCGCTATTTAGGGCCGAAAGAGGTTCAAAAACTGGGCACTATGATGTCCAAGATCAAGAACGTGCCGCAGGAGAGAATCGACGAAATCACCGATGAGTTCATCGACTCGATGGGCAATCAAACCACGCTCGGCCTGGACTCCGACACCTACATCCGCTCGGTTCTGAACAAGGCACTGGGTAACGAAAAAGCCGGTTTCCTGCTCGACCGTATCTTGCACGGCGGCGATACGGCCGGCATCGAAGGCCTGAAATGGATGGATGCCGGCGACGTGTGCGAGCTCATCAAGAACGAGCATCCGCAGATCATCGCCACCATTTTGGTTCACTTGGAACGTGATCATGCCGCAGGGATCATCAATAAATTTTCCGAGCGACTGCGCACCGACGTCGTGCTGCGCATCTCGACCATCGCCGGCATTCAACCGAACGCCTTGAAAGAACTCAACGGCGTGTTATCCAAAGTTCTGGCCGGCGGCGACCACCTCAAGAAATCCATGCTGGGCGGTGCCAAAGCAGCCGCCGAAATTCTTAATTTCGCCGGTGGGGCCACCGAGCAGGCGGTCATGGAGTCGATTCGCGAATACGACGCAGACCTGGCGCAAAAAATTCAGGACGAAATGTTCGTGTTCGAAAACATCATGGACATCGACGACCGCGGCATTCAAACGGTGCTGCGCGAGGTTCAGGGCGACATGCTGGTCATTTCGCTCAAGGGCGCCGCCGAAGAGCTGCGCGAAAAAATCTTCAAGAACATGTCCAGCCGGGCCGCCGAAAGCTTGCGCGATGACCTCGAAAGCCGCGGACCGGTGCGTCTGTCCGAAGTCGAATCGGCGCAGAAAGAAATTCTCAAAATCATCAAACGCCTGTCCGACGAAGGGCAAATCGTGATGGCCGGCGGAGGCGACGATGCCTTCGTATGACCGCATCCTGCGGGGCGGCGACGCCGCGCTTCTGCGCACCTGGAACATTGCCGACATGGCCAATCTCACGCCGGCCGCGCAAGCCGAAGCGGCCGAACTCTTAGATCAAGAGGCCACGCAGCGCGCTCTCCAGGAAAGCCTGCGCCAGGCGGCGCTGGACGCCGAACAAGACCGCCAAGCCGCCCTGGAAAAAGCTCGTGAGGAAGGTTTCGACGCTGGCTACGACGCCGGTTGGCAACAGGCCGGCCAAGAGCGACAGCAGTTGGTACGCCTGGGAACAACGCTCAGCGAAGAAATCGAACAACTCCACGAACACCTCGGCGAAGCAGTATTGCGCCTGGCCCTGCAAACGGCGAGGCGGGTTGTGCTCGACAGCATCGCGATTCAGCCCGATGGTGTCGCGGTACTGCTGAATCAGGCTTTGGACGGTTTGAAGCAGCCTCTGCGGCAACTGGTCGTGCAGGCGCACCCCGACTGTACCCGCTTATTGCGAGCTCAGTTCGGGGATGGCGCGGAGCTCGGCGGATTGCGTATCGTAGAAGACGCCAGTTTGGCGATAGGCGGATTTCGTCTGCAATATGCCGACGGCGATCTCGATATGTCGGTCGAATCCCGCTGGGAACGGGTGGTCGGCACGTTGACCCGCGACACGGCCTTGACTGACTGGCAGACCACGCCGGCCCCGGATGGCGACAACGCAACATGATGGAAAAGACGCAACGATGACGGCTGTTCTAGATTGGTTGAGCGACTGCACGGCGCTGGTCGAAACACAGGACCCGGTCGCGGCGAGCGGCCGCCTGATACGGATCACCGGCCTGGTGATGGAAGCAGTCGGCCTGCGTTTGCCAGTCGGCAGCATGTGTCAGGTGATGCAAAGCGGCATGGCGCCGGTCGATGCCGAAGTGGTCGGCTTCGCCGGCGAAAAACTGTTCCTCATGCCCAGCGCCGATGTGTCCGGCTTGGCGCCGGGTGCTCGCATCGTCGTGCAGGAGCCACCGAGCACCTTGCCCAAGATCGGCAAACGAACCCCGCCGCGCCGCCGGATGGCCGACCGCACCAAACATTTACCGGTCGGCGACGGGCTGTTGGGCCGAATCATCGACGCCGCTGGCCGGCCGCTCGACCGCCTGGGCGAGTTGCATTTCGAAAAACGGGCGCCGCTGACCAACCGCCCCATCAACCCGATCGAGCGCGAACCGATCAAAGAGCCGATCGACGTCGGCGTGCGCGCCATCAATGCGCTACTGACCGTCGGTCGCGGCCAGCGGATCGGCTTATTCGCGGGCTCGGGCGTCGGCAAGAGCGTCTTGCTCGGCATGATGGCGCGCTACAGTACGGCGGATCGCGTCGTCGTCGGTCTGATCGGCGAACGCGGCCGGGAAGTAAAAGAGTTCATCGAACAGATTCTGGGCGAGGAAGGCCTCAAGCGCTCGGTCGTGATCGCTGCACCGGCCGACGCGCCGCCGCTCATGCGCTTACAGGGTGCCGCCTACACGACCCTGGTCGCCGAACATTTTCGCGATCAGGGACACAACGTTCTGATGATCATGGACTCGCTGACGCGCTATGCCATGGCGCAACGCGAAATCGCCCTGGCCATTGGCGAGCCGCCAGCGACCAAGGGCTATCCTCCATCGGTATTCGCCAAGCTGCCCGCGCTGGTCGAACGCGCCGGCAACGGCACCAGCGGTGGCGGCTCGATCACGGCGTTTTATACCGTATTGACCGAAGGCGACGATCAGCAGGACCCGATCGCAGACGCGGCACGAGCCATTCTCGACGGCCACTTCGTGTTGTCGCGCTCGCTCGCCGAAGCCGGCCATTACCCGGCAATCGATATCGAACAGTCGATATCGCGTGCCATGCACAACATCGTACCGAGCGCCCACCTGGACAGCGCACGGCAGTTGAAAAGCGCGTTTTCGAAAGTACAGCGCAACCGCGACCTCATCACGGTGGGCGCGTACGCCGCTGGCGCCGACCCGGCGCTGGACCGCGCATTGGCCCTCTTTCCACAAATCGAATTTTTACTCCAACAAACCATGAACGAAAAATGCAGCTACGCCGACAGTCTGTCGGCCCTCCAGGCCATTTACCCAGAGTCCGCCGGCAAAACCAAAACCGCGGTGGCCGCATGAGCCAGGCGCTCTTTGCCCTGATCGACCTGACCGAAGACAAAGTTGATCAGGCCAGCCGCGCACTGGCGCTTGCCCGTCAGCATCATCAGACAGCAATCGAACGCCTCGGACTGGTCGAGGGTTACCGCGATCAATATCAGCAAGGCGTCGCCGGTGAAGCGATGCAGGGCGTGAGCGGCCAACGGCTGCGGCATCAGCATCACTTCATCGAACGTCTGCACGATGCCGTTCGGCAGCAAACACAGGACGTGCATTTCAAGGCACAAGCCATCGAAGCCGCATTACAAAAATGGCAATTGGCCCAGACCGATTTGAAAAAATATCAAGTGCTGCTCGACCGCGCCACTTTGGCCGCCCGGCGCAAGCAAGACAAAAGTGAACAAAAAGCCAACGACGAATATGCTGCGCGGATTTACCGCGCCAACTGCAGTGGAGGTTGAGATGCCCGTACAAAACTTACCCCAGACCGAGCGTACTAATATCGCCAACGCTTTGGCGGCATCGCTCGGCAAAACACGGCAGACGACACTGAATACCGGCTTTCAAATTTTATTCGACAACTTGGTTCAAAGCGAACAAACTGAAGAGCCGGGCCCGCGCCACCTAAGCGAGCGCAAAAAAGAAAGCGCCGTACCCGCAACGAGCGAAAGCGGGCCGACGGTCGACTGGACAGCCGGCCCGCAATCCCTCAACCCGTCTTTATTGAGCGCCGCAACGCCGGTCAAGGCGGCGCAACACGCACCGGACGAAAAAGTCACGACCGAGGCGACCGACCGCCCTGCGGGTCGCTCGGACACCACCGCCGGAGACGCGGACACCACCGCAAAAAACGCCGGTGTTGCATCCGACAACGCCGAAAAAACGACGACCGACGAATCCAATGCCGCCTGGGCCGCTACCGACGCGGACAGTGCTAACGACGCCAATACAGAGCCCGTGCCGGACAGCGCCGCAACGGGCGGTCCGAATGCTCCAGTCCTGGATGCCGGGCTCGCCAGCAAACCGTTCACGGCAGCCACGACCGCAGTAGTACAAACCCAAGTAGTACACCCCCAAACAGAAAAGACAGCAATCGCCGCCAGCCTGCTCGACCACGATCAAAAGACGGCGGCGATCGCGCCTTCCGATCTGCCGACCAGCCAGCAGCCGGTCATCGAATCGCAACCCAAGCCGAGCATCGACTCAGCACTGCGCGGCATCCGGAAAAAAGAAGTCGCCACCACCGACACGGCAGTCACCGGCGCCACGGCCCACGAAGAAGCTGTACTGCCGGTCTCGCCCATCACTGCAACCGACAAGAAAACTGCCACCTTCGACCATAAGGCGCCTGATACTCCCGCCGCCCTGCACGCGGCTCCATCGACCGCAAGTCTGCAAACCAAGGCGGTCGAGACCTCGGACACAGCCGAAAGCATCGAGTCGGCGAAAACCGTCGGCAATAAGCCAGGCTCGCCCCCTTTCGGCCTCAACGCAGGCGCGACGATCAGTGCCGGCACCAGCACGTCAGCAACCACGGTCAAGATCGCCGCACCGCTCGGCACTCCCCGCTTCCCGGCGGAGATGTCGCAGAAAATCGTCTGGATGGTCAGCCGCGACTTAACGCAGGCCGACATCAAGATCCACCCCGAAGCGCTGGGCCCGATCAATCTTAAATTACAGATGCGGGGCAACGAAGCCCAGCTCACCATCGCCGCGCAAGACCCGCAAGCGCAGCAATTGCTCAGCCAGGCAGTACCCGCCTTGAAAGAAATTTTGTCGCAAAGCGGCATTCAATTGAATGACGTGCAGGTCAGCGGCGGCGGCGCCGACGGTGGGGCCAGCCAGTCTGGTTCGGGCCGGCAACAATCGTCTTCCGAACCGTCACCCCAGTCCGGTCGATCGGCCCGCGATACTCTCCCAGCGGGCTCCCTTATCGCCGACGGCTCACCCGAGCAGCGCAGTACCACGCCGGGGGGTGTAGATTTATACGCATAAGTTGATAATGGTCGAATAGATGAAACAGGGGAGATGAGGATGGCGAAGCCTGCTGTAGCGGCTGCTGGCACAGATGCGGTGCCGAAAAAAAGCAACATGAAGCTGATCGTCCTCGTGCTGGTGGTCGTCATGCTGCTCAGCGGTGGCGCCGGTGCTTTCCTAATGATGAAGGCCAAGAAAAAACCAAAAACGGAAGCGGCCGAAGAATCCCATGAAGCAGAAAAACACGGCCCGCCCGTCTTCACGCAGCTCGAGCCCTTCGTCGTCAACCTTAACGACGCAGGCAGCGAACGCTATCTGCAGGTCGGCATCGCTTTCGAGGTCAAGGATGCCAAAATCAGCGAGCTCGTCAAAGCGTATACGCCCATTCTGCGCAGTCGCATTTTACTCGTACTGACCAGCAAGGAAGTCAAGGACGTCGGCACCATCGAAGGCAAGCAGAAGGTCATGGATGAGCTGCTCGACATGGCCCGTGAAACGATCGCCGGGCCCACGAAGGACAAGGGAATCGTGGACGTGCATTTCTCCAGCTTCGTCATTCAGTAGGAACGGAACGCATCATGCCGGCTGATTTTCTTTCTCAGGACGAAGTCGACGCACTGCTGCGCGGTGTCAACGGCGAAGAGGAAAACAGGACGGCCGACGCCACCAGCGAGTCGGTGCGGCCTTACAACCTGGCAACTCAGGAGCGGATCGTCCGCGGCCGGATGCCGACGCTCGAAATCATCAACGAACGGTTTGCGCGATTTTTGCGCTTGGGCATGTTTCATTTCATGCGCCGCAACCCGGAAATTTCGGTAGGTACGGTCAAAGTCATCAAATACAACGAATTCATCCGGAATCTGGTCGTGCCGACCAACCTGAACATCGTCGTACTCAAACCCCTGCGCGGCAACACCTTATTCATTTTCGACCCGAGCCTGGTGTTTGCCGTCATCGATAATTTATTCGGCAGCGACGGACGCTTTCACACCCGGGTCGAAGGGCGCGACTTCACCCCGACCGAACAGCGCATCATCGCCAATATGCTTGAGGTCGTGTTCGAAGAATACGCCAAATCCTGGATGCCGGTTTTTCCGCTGCAACCCGAATTTTTACGCGCGGAAATGCACACCCAATTCGCAAATATTGCCACGCCATCGGAAATCGTCGTCACCAATTCGTTCGCCATCGAGCTGGGCGCCGGCGGTGGGTCGCTGCATATCTGCATGCCGTACTCGACCATCGAGCCGATCCGCGACATGCTCTACAGCAGCATGCAGGGCGATCAGGCCGAGCCTGATCGGCGCTGGCTGAAAATGCTGAAAAAGCAGGTCCAGCAGGCCGATGTCGAAGTCATCGCCAAGCTGTCGCAGGCACGTTTGAGCATCGGAGAAGTCATGCACCTACGAAAAGGCGACGTCATTCCGCTCGATATCGCACCGCACATTGAAGCCTCGGTCGATAACGTACCGCTGTTCGAATGCAGTTACGGCACCAGCCGTGGACAGTACGCCATTCGTGTAGAAAAAAGCCTGACGTTTTCGTCCAGCGACAACAACCCAATAGACGAGCCCACCGCATCGGTAGCCACGGCTGCAGTAACCGGAGAACAAAATGCCTGACAACAACACCGACGCGAGCGACGACTGGGCTGCCGCTCTGGCCGAGCAGACGAGCTCGACCGGCAATCCCGCCCCAGAAAGCGCTGCTGCGCTGGCCAAACCGGCCGGCGCCAACCTGTTTCAAACGTTTTCTGATACGGTCGTGGCGGCCACCCAAAACGACCTGGAAATGATCGTCGACATCCCCGTCCAGTTGACGGTCGAACTCGGCAGGACCAAGATTCCGATCAAACACATCCTGCAATTGGCGCAAGGTTCGGTCATCGAACTCGACGGTATGGCCGGCGAGCCGATGGATGTCCTGGTGAACGGCTGCCTGATCGCCCAGGGCGAAGTCGTGGTCGTCAACGATAAGTTCGGAATTCGTTTGACTGATATCATTACCCCTTCGGAACGGCTACGCAAACTGAATCGATGACGACTACTCCCGTAGAATCCGTAGCCAGCACCTCGCTGATGCCGGGCATCTTTGCGATGCTCTTGGTGATTTTGCTGCTGCTGGGCCTGACCTGGTTTCTGAAGCGCGCCGGCGTCGCCCGGCTTGGAGGCCAGGGCGGCTTTATGAAGGTGCTGTCGGTCGCCAACCTCGGTACCCGCGAAAAAATCGCTCTGGTCGAGATCGGCGAAACCTGGCTAGTGCTGGGCATGACTCCCTCGACCATCAACACCCTGCATGTTTTCCCAAAGGGCAGCTTCGAATTGCCTGGCACCAGAGACACGGCCCAGGCGTTCGCCAAACTGCTCGAACGCGTCAAGCGACCCTGAAAGCCATGGCGATCAACGCTTTTCGCCCGGCGCACGCGCCTTTCGGCTGGACGGCAGCGCTGCTCACACTGAGCCTCCTGCTACAAGCCGGCACCGTCATGGCGCAACAAGCCTTTCCAGGCATTACCGCCACCCCGGCGGGCGCCGGCGCAACGAACTACTCGGTGCCAATCCAGACCCTGCTGTTTCTGACGTTTCTGGGCTTTCTACCGGCCGTGATTCTGATGATGACCGGCTTCACGCGCATCGTGATCGTGCTGTCGCTGTTGCGCATGGCGCTCGGCACACAAAACTCGCCGCCCAACCAGGTCGTCATCGGTCTGGCAATGTTTCTAACGTTTTTCGTCATGGGCAGCACCATCACTCGGGTTTATGAAGACGCCTACAAACCGTTCAGCGACAATCAGATCAGCTTCGACGTCATGCTCGACCGCGCCCAGCCCCCCATCAAGGCGTTCATGCTCAAGCAAATCCGCGAACCAGATCTTGCATTGTTCATGAGACTGGGCAACCAGCCCGACGTCGCCAAACCTGCCGATCTGCCGCTTAAAATCATCGTTCCGGCCTTCGTGACCAGCGAGTTGAAAACGGCATTTCAAATCGGCTTCATGATGTTTTTGCCGTTTTTGATCATCGATTTGATCGTCTCTAGCGTCTTGATGTCGATGGGCATGATGATGCTTTCGCCGATGCTGATTTCCCTGCCATTCAAACTGATGCTGTTCGTTCTGGTCGATGGCTGGAACCTGCTGATCGGCTCGCTGGTTGCGAGTTTTCAGGCATGATGACCAGCCAGACAGTTCTGAACCTCGGCCAGCAGGCCGTCGAAACCATGCTGATGGTGTCTGCCCCTTTACTTGGTGTGGCGCTGGTCGCCGGACTGGTCGTCAGCATTTTGCAGGCGGCAACGCAGATCAACGAACAAACCCTGTCTTTCATTCCAAAAGTACTGGCGATTTTCGGTACCCTGTTGCTGCTCGGCCCCTGGATGCTCGCCACGCTGGTGGACTATACGCGCCGACTGATCACCAGCATCCCCTTCATAATCGGTTGACGCTGTGGTGACCATCAGCAGCGCCGTCATTGCACAGTGGCTGGCAAGCTGGCTGTGGCCATTCATCCGCATTCTGGCGTTGTTGTCGACCGCGCCCGTTTTCGAAAACCGTGCTGTGACGCGCCGCGTCAGGATTGCGCTTGCCGCCTTGATCGCCATCTTGCTGGGCCCACTCCTGCCCGTGCCGCCAGCGATGAGCGATACTCAGGCGCTGATCGTGCTGTTGCAGCAAATCATGATCGGAATATCGTTGGGCTTCACCTTGCGGATCATATTTACGGCAATAGAAATGGCCGGCGATCTGCTCGGTTTGCAGATGGGCCTGGCTTTCGCGCAGTTCATCGACCCGCAACGCGCCGCGCCGTCGCCCGTCCTGGGCAGCTTTTTGAGCATTCTGACGAGCCTGGCGTTTCTGGCGGCCGACGGCCATTTAATGATCATCGACGCCCTGGTGAAAAGCTTCGAGATCGTGCCGATATCGGCGAGCTTCGACTTTCTGGATACGCACCGGCTGGCCAGTTTCGGCACCCTGCTGTTTTCGATCGCCCTGCAAATCGCGCTACCGGTGATTGCCGCCTTGCTGACGGCCAACGTCGTACTGGGCATTCTGGCCAAAGCAGCACCGCAAATGAACATTACCTCGGTTGGCTTCGCCGTGACGCTCCTTGCAGGGTTCTGGATACTATGGATGAGCCTGCCTTACCTATCGACCGTCTTCGAACAGACAACCTTACAGGTGCTGCAAACTCAGATCTGGCGGAGGCGCTGAGTGATCGGTCGAATCGCTCAAGGGCCCATTCACTTATTGGGCTGCGGCGTCATCCGTAGATATGGCCGCACCGCCTCGTAACCTTTCGGAAATTTTTGCGCAATGACGACAGGGTCCTGCAGCGACGGGACGATGACCACATCATCACCGTCTTGCCAGTTGCCTGGCGTAGCAACGCTGTGGCTGTCGGTCAGTTGCAAAGAGTCGATGACCCGCAAGATTTCATTGAAGTTACGTCCAGTGCTCGCCGGGTAGGTGATGACGAGACGGATTTTCTTATTCGGATCAATGATGAACAAGGAGCGGACGGTCAAGGTCGCATTCGCGTTCGGATGAATCATATCGTAGAGCTGGGCGACTGCGCGGTCGGCGTCGGCGATGATCGGGAAACGCACATCGGTCTTCTGTGTATCGTTGATATCCTTGATCCATTCGCGGTGCGACTCGACAGGATCGACCGACAAGGCGATTGCCTTGACGTTGCGCTTCTCGAACTCGCCTTGCAGCTTGGCAGTCAAACCCAGTTCGGTCGTGCAAACCGGCGTAAAGTCGGCCGGATGCGAAAACAGCACACCCCAGCTCTGGCCGAGCCATTCGTGAAAACGGATCGGACCGACGCTCGAGTCCTGAGTAAAATCGGGGGCGATGTCGCCCAGTCGTAAAGTGCTCATGCTCTTTTCCTTTTATGAATATTCCGCATCGTAAAGAATACCGTAATCCGCAAAGTAAGGAGGCTGCGCGCTATCGGGCGGACAACGGCCAATCAGCCGCACATGAAACCGGCGGGCGGCCTCCACCAGCCCGTCGACGCTGCCGGCGAACCAGTTTTCGTTCGCGGCCAGCGATAAGTAATCCGGCCGCAATTGGCCCAGCAAGCTGCCCGCCTCGACAAAGTCGTTCGCGTGCAGGCCGGTCAAGAATCCGTTGCGGCGGTAATTGTCCATGACGAAACCCAGTGCATGCAGATCGGTAGCCGCGCGGCCCTGCACCTGAATGACGAACTGCTGCGGATGGAGACCGAACGACTCGATGACCCGGCGAAAAGCCTGACCATGGTTTTCGGTCACTGCCGACAAAAAGCGGTTATGCACCTTCAAAAACAGCAAAGACGACGGCGGCGGCGACAAGCGAAAAAAGTTCATTGTATGCAACACGCGCAGCAACCGGTCAAGTACCGTCAACTGCTCATCTTGCAAAGTGTCCACACGCTGCGCCCAGTCGGCAAGCGCTGGCACATCGACCGATGCTTCGTGACCGATCGGCGGTTCGTCAACCAGCCGCCGGATCGCCCGGAAACGGCTACCCACAGGGGTATCGAAGAATTGTCCGTGCACGGCACCATCCGGCGAGCGCCAGAGTTGGCGACCAGCCTGCGCCTGATCGGGCAAACGCGCAATTGCTTTGTCGAACGCATCGCGTTCCCAGGTCGCAGCAGGCGGGCTGGGCTGCTCGGGTGGCAAAAAAAAAGCGGCTTCGGACATATAAACGGCGGCGCACGGGTTCAATCCATTAATCTACCCCATCGCGGGGAGATTGCCCACCATGAATATCCGACATGCTTTGCAGAAAAAGTTATTTTAATAGCGAAATCCCCTGGAGCGCACCGCTTGAGCAACCCGCACAAAATGCTGACGCGTTTGTGTTTGCCGCTTGCGCATTCGCCGCCGCCGAAAACACCTCGGTTCTGGTCGAATGCGCAAGCTGCGGTGTAGCTAAGGCGTGACAACGAAGCTAGGCGGCGGGAGGTACGCTTTCTGGAGCGAACGCACTCCGAGCGACGGACAGCGCCCGGCCCGCTGCCAACCAATACCGAAGACCTGACTCAGACAGGCAGATATGTGGCATTTTTACCCTCTGGTTTAAACGGATTTTTACTGACCGAGGAGCGAACCACCTCTGTGGCTAATATCGCCGCGCCTCCCCCCAAAGCTGCGCGGATAGCGACGCTGGGGGCAAAAACGGCCGCCATGACACCCGCAGCCAAACCGTAGCCAATAGTAACGGGGCATTGCGCGATCCACTTGGGAGCCGACTGCAAACCGTTGGAGACATTACTCCACCATTTGGCTTGACTAACACCGTTGGTGACCGCGCCGCCAATCGCAGCACCGGCCACCAGCAAAGCCGCTTTGACCAACTGACCACCATCCAATGCATTCCAGGCTAACTTGGCGGTCACACCGCCGAGCGCTCCCGTCAAACCCGTCATTGCCAAACCAAAAGCACGACTAATATTGGACTCCTGCTCGCCAGGAAGCGCTCTCAATGCATCATCGGTATATTGCGTTGCCGTTGCAGAAGCCTGGGGAAGTCTTTGAATATCCATATGCGGCATTTGAATTTCCTTTTCAAGTTATGGGTAGCCAAACTGGGTTGCAAAAAACAATTTTTCGTTCCATACTTTCACACACAAACTCAGTTCTGCAGAACGGATTTTACTCGGGCATTCCGCTTTACAATTCGTCTCCGTCCGCCAATAAACGCTTCAACGTCGACACCATCAAATTTCTTCGCCACCTTGTGAAATGGTCGACCACCGCCACACTGATCGAGGTATCCTCAGCCACTCGTGCTCCGGACATCGCAGGATCTACCAGACCCAACGGATCGGGCAGCGTAAATACTGACCCCGGCCCCACCTAATCGAGTGTAACGCCCGCCGCCCGGCAAATCGTAAACTGGGAAAACTTAATAAGGATGCAACCTGACCGGGCAACGACATCATGACAAACTTCATCGACGATGTAGTGGCGGGCCGTATCGAACTGCCGACCATGCCACGAACCATTCAACAACTGCTCGTCGCGCTACGCGACCCGTCGGTCAATTTAAGCGACGTGGTGCGTCAGATCGAGCAGGACCCGGCGTTTTGCGCCCATGTGCTGCGCCTGGCGAATTCGCCGTTTTTTTCCGGCCGCCGCACCCTGGCCTCGGTGCAGGACGCCGTCGCGGTCATCGGGGTCAAAGCTTTACAGACGCTGGTGTTGTCGTGCGGCGTCTCGGCGGCATTCATTGAAGTGCCCGGAGTCAACCTGAGCAGATTCTGGGGAAACGCGATCGTGACCGCCAACAGTGCGCGCATTCTGGCGCAACGTTTGAAAAGAGACCCCGAGATCGCCTACTGCGCCGGTTTGCTCAGCAACATCGGACATTTGATTTTATGCCAGGCGTTTCCGGAAAACGCCCGGGCCGCTTTCAAGTCGACCTCGTCTTTGTCGGGCCAAGCGCTGGCCGAACAGGAGCGTGCCGCTTTCGGTACCGATCATGCGGTCGTCGGAGGGCTGTGGGCCGACCAGATGGACTTTCCCCAGGAAGTCGGCAAGGCCTTGACCGGCTATCTCGACCGGCTCGGGCCCGGCACCTCCTGGCTGAATGGTGTTTTGCATCTGGCCAATGAAATTTCGACTATGGTGACGGCCCAGGAATCGCTGGAAGCCGCCATAGAAAAACTCGACGTTACCGTGATTCTGCATTTGGATCTGGACCGTTATGTGGCGGACGGCGACTTCGCGGAGCATTACACGGTACTCGGCGAACTGTCCGCAGCGTATTGAACGCGCCCTTATGAACAGCCTGACCCGGCCCGATGCTGTTGCGCAGTTGAAAGACAGTACCCGGTTCCGCATGACCTTCGACCATGCACCGGTCGGCATCGCGCACTTGGCGTCGAACGGCCAGTTCATGCTGGCCAACCCCAAATTCTGCGCAATGACCGGCTACAGCGAAGACGAGCTGCTGACCATGGGCATCGAACAACTCGTCAGCGCCAAAGACGTCGAAGACCTGCGCGAACTGATCACCTCGGTACTGAAGCAGGAAACGCCACATGCGAATGTCATCGAAAAATGCATAACTCGTAAACAGGATACCCCGCGATGGATGGTGATTGCGATTTCGGTCGTCCGCAACGATGACGGGTCGCCGCATCATTTGATCGCGGTGATCGAAGACATCGGCAGCCGTAAGCAAACCGAGCAGGCTCTAGCCGAATCTGAACACTTCACCCGCTCCACGATCAACGCACTCCCCAAGCAAATATGCGTGATCGATGAAAACGGACGGATTTTGAGCGTCAACCAGGAATGGCGTAATTTTCATGCGAAGCAAACGCCACAGGGCGATGCGGCAGCCGCCACCGCCTGGGAAAGCCAGAGCTATCTGAGCTTATGCGACAACACGACCGGGGATGCCGCGAGCGGCGTGCAGCGCCTGGCGGCCGCCTTGCGCGAAATGCTCTGGGGCGACCGCACTGAGTTTCGGCTGGAATACAGCAACCACACCCCCGCCGAGCAACAGTGGCTGCAGGTGACGGCGACGCGGTTTCCCGGGGACGGTCCACGACGTTTGTTGATTATTCATGAAAACATTACCAATGCGCGGCTGGAGCAGGAGCGACTGGCTTTTTTGGCGAACCACGACAGCCTGACCAACTTAGCCAACCGCACCACGTTCTGCGATCGCCTCAAGCAATCCTTGCTGCAGGCCAAACGCAACCGGTGGACCGTAGGCATGCTGTTTCTGGATCTCCATCAGTTCAAATGCATCAACGACACCTTGGGCCATATGGCTGGCGATCAGGCTTTACAACTAGCAGCAGAGCGGATCAGCGGCTGTTTACGCGGCAGCGAGACCGTGGGACGGCTCGGCGGCGATCAGTTCGGCATTGTCATGCCAAATATCCGATCGCCCTTGGACGCAGGCCTGCTGGCCGACAGCATCATGAACAAACTTTCCGAAGTCTTCACAATCAGCAATACCGAGCTGCGCCTGGGAGCCAATATCGGCATTTCGATTTCCAACCACGAGCAACAGGACGCCGATGTACTGATTCAACAGGCCGATACCGCCATGTACCGCTCCAAGGCGCTCGGCAAAGACAATTATCTGTACTTCGCCGACCAGATGAGCGAAGAGCTTCGCCAGCGCGTCAAACTGGGCGCAGAGCTACGCCGCGCGCTGGAACACGGCGAACTGTTTTTGCGCTACCAGCCGCAGATCGAGATCGCATCCGGCAAAATCATCGGCGCCGAGGCATTGGTCCGCTGGCAGCATCCCGAACGAGGCTTGATCGCGCCAAGCGTTTTTTTACCGATCGCCGAAGAAAGCGATTTGATCGTAACCATCAGCGAATGGGTACTCAAAACTGCCTGCGAGCAAAATAAAAAATGGCAGGACGCCGGTTTGAAGCGATTGGTCATGAGCGTCAACCTTTCCTCCCGGCAACTGAAACGCAATAACCTGGGTAAAGTCGTGCAGCAGGTGCTCAGCGAAACCGGTTTACCCGGCCAGTACCTGGGGCTGGAAATTACGGAAAGCACTGCCATGGAAAACGCCGAGTTGCTGATCGAGGCCATGCATCATCTAAAAACACTGGATGTGCGGATTTCACTGGACGACTTCGGTACGGGCTATACCAACTTTGCGTTTTTGACGCGCTTTCCGCTGGACGCCATCAAGATCGACAGATCTTTCATCGAATGTATCGGCCAGGGAACCAACCAAGACCTGATCGTCAGTTCCATCATCAAACTGGCGCACAACTTGAATTTCAAAGCGCTGGCCGAAGGGGTGGAAAGTGATGCGCAGTTGAACTTTCTACGCGACCACAACTGCGACAGCATGCAAGGCTTTTTATTCAGCCGGCCAATGCTTGGGAAGGAACTAACTCGCTTACTGGAAGCCGGTCTGGAACGCGACTTCATCCAAAGCTGAGCCAGCACACGCTGGCGACCAGGGTCGGGTTTGGCGTATCATGACGTGATTCGAACCCTATTTCGCCATGGATTCATCGCTGAAACAAACCGTCGCCCGACGTTCGACCCTGGTGAGCGCCGCGGTCAACATCGTTTTATCGGCCGCCCAGATCATCGTGGGCTTTTGGGCACATTCGCAGGCGCTGATCGCCGACGGTCTGCATTCCCTGTCCGATCTGATCGCCGACGGCGTCGTTCTGTTCGTCAATCGGCACAGCCACAAAGGCCCGGACGACGATCACCATTACGGGCACGCGCGCTTCGAAAACGCCGCTTCGCTGCTGCTGGGCCTGCTGCTGATCGTCGTCGGTCTGGGCATGCTGTATTCAGCAGTCGATAAAATAACCGACGTCGGCAATATCCCGACCGTGCACATGGCGGCTTTGTGGATGGCGTTGAGTGCCCTGCTCGCCAAGGAAGTGCTGTTTCGCTACATGCTGGCGCGCGCGCAGCAGGTCAAGTCTGACATGCTGACCGCGAATGCCTGGCATGCGCGGTCGGATGCCGCCTCGTCACTCGTAGTGTCGATCGGGGTCATCGGTAACCTGCTGGGCTACCCCTTGATGGACCCGCTCGCGAGCCTCGTGATCGGGCTGGTTATTTGCCGCACCGGTGGTTCGTTCGCACTCAAATCCTTGCACCAATTGACCGATCGCGCCTTGCCCGAAGAAAAGACCAGCGCGCTGCGGGAATTGTTGCGCGCCATTCCAGGCGTGATCGACGTGCATGACCTCAAAACCCGGCAAATGGGCGACGACGCGCTGATCGACGTTCATATCAGCGTCAACCCCTGGATTAGTGTCAGCGAAGGCCATTGGATCGCCGCGCGCGCCCGTTCCGAGCTGGTGAGCCAGCCGCATGTGCTTGATGTCCACATTCACGTCGACCCGCTCGATGCCGATGCCTCCTTGGGCTTGCCTTTGCCCATGCGAAAAGCAGTAAGGGCCTTTTTCGATACCGACGACAAGGCTCATCTACCCAGACCAGTGGAGCTGCAGCTGCATTATTTGCAAGGACGGCTTCAGTTGGACGTGGTTTTCGAACGACTCTTGAGTGAAGAGGATGCAGTTGCGTGGGAACGTTTGTTGCTCGACCGGTTCGGCCCGACAGTGACATTCCGCCGCCTGTCCTACATCAACCCAGCCGATTGACGACTGACCGTGCGCACTTACAGACGATCAACGATTTCGCTTGGGGAGCATGGCAGCGCAACTCCGTGCGGCTATTAGCGAACATTCGGACCGAGTCCTGGTCAGCCAGAATGGCCCCGATGCCTCCACTTATCGGTAACGGCAGGGATCGTAGCTTACGCTTTTTTTGCTGGCCGCAGAAAAACGGCCACGAACCATTCAAAGCCAACGACGAAGCACAGATTTAAGTGCTGCGCCGTTGACCCGAACCGCTCAAAGCTGCGGATTGACTTTCTCGACCTTCGACTGCAGCTTGTTGAGCGCCGACAAATACGCCTTGGCCGACGCCACAACGATATCCGGGTCTGCGCCCACGCCGTTGACGATACGTCCGGCCTTGGTCAAGCGCATCGTGACTTCGCCCTGCGACTCGGTCGTCCCCGACGTAATGCCGTTCACCGAAAACAGCAGTAACTCCGCGCCGCTCCCGACCTGCGCTTCGATCGCCTTGACGGTCGCATCCACCGGTCCATTGCCATCGGACGCCGACACCAGCTCGCGCCCCTCGACGCTGAAAACCACACGCGCATGAGGCCTCTCGCCGGTTTCTGAGCTTTGCGACAAAGACACGAAACGATAATGCTCGGCGTCGTGGTCGCTGAAATTTTCGCCAGAGACGAGGGCATGCAGATCTTCGTCGAAAATTTCCGACTTGCGATCCGCCAGGTCTTTAAAGCGTTGGAACGCCTCGTTCATGTCGTGCTCGGTATCGAGCCCGATACCGAGTTCCTGCAAGCGCTGTTTGAACGCATTACGGCCGGATAACTTTCCGAGCACAATTTTACTCGCTGCCCAGCCCACATCCTCGGCCGTCATGATTTCGTAGGTTTGCCGCGATTTCAAGACGCCGTCCTGATGAATGCCGGATGCATGGGCGAAAGCATTCGCGCCAACGATGGCTTTGTTTGGTTGTACGACGAAACCCGTGATATTCGACACCATTTTTGACGCGGCCACGATTTGCCGGGTATCGATATTCACATTCAAATCGAAATAATCGCGGCGGGTTTTGACTGCCATGACGACTTCTTCCAAAGAACAGTTACCCGCGCGTTCGCCCAGCCCGTTGATCGTGCATTCGACCTGGCGGGCGCCACCGATCGCCACGCCTGCCAGTGAGTTGGCAACCGCCATGCCGAGGTCGTTGTGGCAATGAACGGACCAGATCGCCTGGTCGGCATTCGGCGTCATTTCGCGCAAGCGCTTCAAAAAATTGCCGTACAGCTCGGGTACCCCGTAACCAACAGTATCCGGAATGTTGACAGTCCGTGCACCTTCCTTGATCACCGCTTCGCATACACGGGCCAGAAAATCCAAATCGGAGCGATAACCGTCCTCCGCAGAAAATTCGACATCATCCGTGTACTGCAAGGCAAGCCGGACCGAACGTTTGGCCTGTTCGAGCACCTGCTCGGGGGTCATCCGTAATTTGACTTGCATATGCAATGGCGAAGTTGCGATGAACGTATGAATACGCCGGCGCTCGGCAGGGGCGAGCGCTTCGCCGGCGCGGATGATGTCTTTATCGTTAGCACGGGCCAGGGAGCAAACCGTGGAGTCTTTGATGAGGGCGGCAATCGCTTTGATCGACTCGAAGTCACCGTTACTCGCGGCCGCGAAACCGGCTTCGATGACATCGACGCGCAGCTTCTCGAGCTGGCGTGCAATACGGATTTTCTCTTCGCGGGTCATGGACGCGCCGGGACTTTGCTCGCCATCGCGCAAAGTTGTATCGAATATGATCAATTGATTATGGGATGTGCTCATCGCAGCCTCGATAGTAAGCTAGTCTTTAGAATTCAGGGGTGTCTGAGGTGTGTGCCTTGCGGCACCGGGGCTCAAGCCCCTTAGGCGGAAAATTATATGCGCGCAGGGCGCAGTCGAAGCGGCCCGGTTGGCGCCAGAGGTAGGGCCAACAAGGCAGAAGCGATGGTATGCGTAAATGTGACAAAGGCGTTCATGCGTTCGAGTGTATGAGCCCAGGCGTAAAAAAGCAAGTAGCCGTTTAGCTAGAGCTCGGCCGTCTTGCCGGCAGGTTTGGCGGCGCGCCTGAATAAACGGTACAACCAAATTAGCCAGCCCGACACCCCATAGACGACAAAAAGACTGAATAGCCATTTGGGCGGGTCTTGCGATACCACCGCAAACGTCAGCGGAATAGCCAGTAGCGCCACGAAAGGGACGCTGCGTTTGAAGTCGATATTCTTGAACGAGTAAAACGGGGCATTGGACACCATCGTACAACCGGCATACACCGCAAAAATCCAACCCACGACGTTGAGTGAAGCGGCATCGAGCCGCAGATCATCCGCGACCCACACGAAACCCGCCACCAGTGCCGCCGCCGCCGGGCTAGGGAGACCCTGGAACCAGCCCTTGGCCACCACGCCGATATTCGTATTGAACCTTGCCAGGCGCAAAGCCGCGCCCGCCACATAAATGAACGCAGCCACCCAGCCGAGCTTGCCCATTCCCTTGAGCGTCCACTCATAAATCACCAGCGCAGGCGCAACACCGAAGGACACCATATCTGCCAGGCTGTCGTATTCAGCGCCAAAAGCGCTTTGGGTATTGGTCATGCGCGCTACCCGCCCGTCCAGACTATCGAGGACCATCGAGCAAAAGATAGCCACCGCCGCGTTCGAAAATTGCAGGTTCATGGCCTGCACGATGGCGTAAAACCCGCAAAACAAGGCAGCAGTCGTAAACAGATTAGGCAGAAGATAAATCCCGCGCCGGCTAGGCTTGGGCAACTGATCAGCAAATCCATCGGCCGACACGGGATCGCGCGCCACGATAGTCGTTCGCGAATTACGCAGCGTGAGCGGGCGTAAACGGCGCCGGCGGATGAAACCCATTAAACAGGTTCCACGGCGATAGCGACCAAACCAGGCAAGTTCGCCAGCACGGTACTGCTGGCCTGAACGACATCACCGATAGCGATTTTCGGTACAGCGGTCGTTGGCAGATAAACGTCGACGCGCGAGCCAAAGCGAATAAACCCGTACCGCTGCCCGCGCTTCAGTGATTCGCCCGGCGCCACATAACAAAGTATCCGGCGGGCGATCAGCCCTGCGACCTGCACGAAGGTCACGACTTGACCGTCAGCCCGCCGCGCAACCACGGCATTGCGCTCGTTTTCGAGAGAGGCTTTGTCGAGATCGGCATTGACGAATTTACCAGGAAAGTAGCTCACCGACATGATCGTACCGTCGATCGGCGCGCGGTTCGAATGCACATTGAAGACATTCATGAATACGCTGATTTTCAGCGCGTCCCGGTCCGCGTAAACATCGCGGGTCTTTTCGATCGCCACGACCCGGCCATCGGCGGGCGACAGGATAGCTTCGTCAGCCTGTGGCACCACGCGGGGTGGATCGCGGAAAAACTGCAACACGAAAGCCAAAACTATCCATCCGAGCACCGCCGCCCAAGCGGGCGCGAATAAAGTCAGGAGTAGCGCCGCAGCCCCGACAATCGCCAGATGCGGCCAGCCTTCGCGGGCAATGATAGGGTGCGGATATGCATTCATGCCGGGCTCAGTTTTTCGATTGGTCGACGAGTTTGTTTTTACCGATCCAAGGCATCATGCTGCGTAGCTGAGCGCCGACCTTCTCGATCTCGTGCTCGGCCGTCAAACGACGCCGGGCGTTGAGTGTCGGCGCACCGGCACGGTTTTCCAGAATGAAGCTTTTTGCATATTCGCCGGTCTGGATGTCTTTCAAGCATTGACGCATCGCCTGTTTGGTCTCGTCGGTGATGATTTTCGGGCCTGTGACATACTCGCCATACTCGGCGTTGTTCGAAATCGAATAATTCATGTTGGCAATGCCGCCTTCGTAAATCAAATCGACGATCAGTTTCAATTCATGCAGACATTCGAAATATGCCATTTCGGGCGCATAACCAGCCTCGACCAGGGTTTCGTAACCAGCCTTGATGAGTTCGACCGCGCCACCGCACAGCACCGCCTGCTCGCCAAATAAATCAGTTTCGGTTTCTTCCTTGAAGCTGGTTTCGATCACACCGCCGCGCGTGCCGCCATTCGCTGCCGCGTACGACAGCGCAATCTCATGCGCCCGACCCGACCGGTCCTGATAAATCGCGATCAGGCTCGGCACCCCGCCGCCCTGTGTATATGTCGAACGCACAAGGTGGCCGGGACCTTTGGGTGCAATCATGACCACATCGATGTCTGTACGCGGTACGACCTGACCATAATGAACATTGAAGCCGTGCGCGAACGCCAAAACGGCGCCTTTCTTGAGGTTTGGCTTGACGACGTCGTTATAGACTGCGGCAATGTTTTCGTCCGGGAGCAACACCATGACGAGGTCGGCGTTTTCCACTGCCCGATCCATTTCCTTGACAGTCAAACCAGCCTGCTGCGCCTTTTCCCAGCTTGGACCACCCGCGCGCAAACCCACCGTGACATTCACGCCCGAATCTTTCAAATTTTGTGCGTGCGCATGACCCTGTGAGCCATATCCGAGAATCGTGACCTGCATTTTTTGAATGATGGACAGGTCGGCGTCTTTGTCGTAATAAACTTTCATACGGTCGTTCTTTCTACAATTAAAGTTAATATTCAATGTCAGGATTATGCTTTCAAGATCCGTTCGCCACGGCCAATCCCCGAGCCACCAGTACGTACGGTCTCTAGAATGGCAGCGCGGTCAATCGCGCCCAGAAAAGCGTCGAGCTTGCTCGTGTTGCCTGTCAGCTCGATGGTGTACGACTTATCAGTCACGTCTATGATTCGACCGCGGAAAATATCCGCCGTGCGTTTCAGCTCTTCGCGCTCTTTGCCAACGGCGCGCAGCTTGACCAGCATCAGCTCGCGTTCGATGTGCGGACCTTCGGTCAAATCCACGACCTTGACGACCTCGATCAACCTGTTCAGGTGCTTGGTGATCTGCTCAATCACGTCATCCGAGCCAGAAGTGGCGATCGTCATGCGCGACAAGGTAGCGTCCTCGGTGGGCGCTACCGTCAAAGTTTCGATGTTGTAACCGCGCGCGGAAAACAGGCCCACCACTCTCGACAATGCGCCCGGTTCGTTCTCGATCAATACAGAAATGATATGTCTCATGGAGTTCTCCGGTGCCTCACAAGTCTTCGGAACCGAGCAGCATCTCAGTCAGGCCTTTGCCGGCCTTGACCATCGGCCAGACGTTTTCGGTTTGGTCGGTGATGAAGTCCATGAACACTAGCCGGTCCTTGAGCTTGAACGCCTCACGCAAAGCCGGCTCGACATCCGCCGGCTTCTCGATTTTCATGCCGACGTGACCGTAAGCCTCCACCAGCTTGACGAAATCCGGCAGCGCGTCCATGTAAGACTCGGAATAACGCGAGCCATAATCGATCTGCTGCCACTGACGCACCATGCCCAAATAGCGGTTATTCAAATTCACGATTTTCGGTGAAAAATGGTACTGCCAGCAGGTTGACAATTCCTGAATATTCATCTGGATCGAGGCCTCGCCGGTAATGACGGCAACATCCGCTTCCGGATTGGCCATCTGCACGCCCATCGCATACGGCAGGCCAACGCCCATCGTCCCCAAGCCGCCGGAGTTGATCCAGCGCCGCGGCTTGTCGAAACGATAGTACTGGGCTGCCCACATCTGGTGTTGGCCGACGTCGGACGTGACGAACGCATCGCCATTGGTGACTCGCCACAAGGCTTCGACGACCGCCTGCGGTTTGATGAACTCATCGGACGTAGCGTAGGCTAGACAATGCTTACTGCGCCACTCATTGATTTGTCGCCACCAGGGAGAGAGCGCGGCAGTATTCGGTTTGGCGCGCGCAGCTTCGATCTGCGCGATCAGTTCGAGCAATACGTCCTTGAGGTCGCCAACGATCGGCACGTCGACCTTCACGCGCTTGGAAATCGACGACGGGTCGATGTCTATATGAATGATCTTGCGTGGCGTCTGCGCGAAATGCTTGGGGTTGCCGATAACCCGATCGTCGAATCGCGCACCGACGGCCAGCAGCACGTCGCAGTGCTGCATCGCCATGTTGGCTTCGTAGGTACCGTGCATGCCCGGCATGCCAACGAACTTGTCGTCGGTGGCACGAAACGCGCCCAAACCCATCAAGGTGTTGGTGCAGGGCGCGCCCAGCAACTCGACCAAGCAGTTCAGCTCGGGGGCCGCATCGGCCAGAATCACGCCGCCACCGGTATAAATCATCGGCCGCTCAGCGGCCAGCAGCAGTTGTACGGCGCGCTTGATCTGCCCGGGATGACCCTTGACGACTGGATTATAGGAACGCATGTCGAGCGGCATGCTGTAGTCGAAAACAGCCATATCGACCGTGATGTCCTTGGGAATGTCCACGAGCACTGGCCCCGGACGCCCGGAACGAGCGATGTAAAATGCTTTTTTGACGGTCAACGCCAGATCCCTGACATCCTTGACCAGAAAATTATGCTTGACGCATGGGCGGGTAATGCCCACCGCGTCGCATTCCTGAAAAGCATCGAGTCCGATTGCATGGGTCGGCACTTGACCGGAAATGATCACCAGAGGGATCGAATCCATATATGCCGTGGCGATGCCCGTCACGGCGTTCGTCAAACCGGGCCCCGAAGTTACGACACAGACGCCTGTACGCCGACTCGAACGGGAATAGGCATCCGCAGCATGCACTGCGGCCTGCTCGTGCCGAACGAGAATATGCTGGAAGCTATCTTGCTTAAAAATAGCGTCGTAGATGTATAAAACTGCACCGCCCGGATAGCCGAAAACGTGTTCGACCCCCTCTTCCTTGAGACAATTAACCAGAATGTCCGCACCGGTCATTTCCATATTTGAATCCTTTCAAAGTCCACGGGAGATTGATTGGATGCCTTCCCGGACGCCAGCCGTGGGGCTATGCCTATCCGGCGCACAATGTGAACACGGATAAGCGGCGGCACAGTCCGATCGTGTCGGATGGGTAAGCCATGAGCGCCTTGCAGACAGGCCACAAGAGCTCGGGGTATCGCCAACGCATCCTGCAGGGTGACAGAATTGGGTTAGCAATTTTCGGGTAAGCCGAGAAGATTAAAAGACAATCCACTACTGGTCAAGCATAAATGTCATTCTTTTGCTACGATTGGTATGTTTTTGAATCCGAGAGGATGATTGTGCTGGTGCATGGCGACCGATAAAGAACTTGCGGACTTTTTGGCAGGCGTCGAACGGCGTGCGTTCAAAACATCGTTTTATGCGGTCAGGAACGAAGAAACCGCTCTCGACCTGGTTCAGGAAGCCATGATGAAGCTGGCCGAGAAGTATGCCGACCGCCCAGCGGCGGAGCTACCGCTGTTATTTACGCGCATTCTGCAAAACGTCACGCTCGACCACCATCGCCGGCAAAAAGTTCGGTCGACGTGGGTCAGCCTATTTTCTTCGTTTACAAACGATGAAAATGAGCAAATCGACCCATTGGAGTTGCTCAGTATCACTAGCGAGGTAGGACACGAGAGCACCGAAAAACTGCTCGAACGGTCCCAATTATTGAAAATCATAGAAAAAGAACTCGAAAAGCTTCCGCCACGTCAACGCGAAGCTTTTCTGATGCGTTACTGGGAAGAGATGGATTTGGCGCAAACCGCTGCGGCCATGGGGTGCTCCCAAGGGAGCGTTAAAACCCATTGTTCGCGGGCCACGCATACGCTGGCGGATGCTCTGAAAGCACGAGGAATAAAATTATGATGTCCGAAGATAGATTGGGCTGGCAGATACGGCAAATTTTGAATGCCGGCACGCACGATATTCCAGCGACCACTTTGGATCGCTTGGTAAATATTCGCTCGCTAGCGCTGGCCCGCAGGCAGGCGCTACCTGCCTCGCGTTTGGCCGGGCTTTTGCAAAGCGGTTTTGGAAAGTCCTTACAGCGGTTTGGCACGGTTTTAGGTAGGTCTCATTGGGGTACCGGTCTAGCCAGCGCCATTCCGGCCATCGCCCTGGTCTTAGGTATTGCTTTCGTTGCCGATGAGCAGCTCAACAGCCGTGCCATAGAGCTGGCCGAAATCGATTCGGAGGTATTAGCAGACGACCTGCCTTTATCCGCTTACCTGGACCAAGGATTTACTTTATATGTGGGGCACCACCCGGCTGGGCGCGCAGCGGATGATTACTCTGGCGGTCCGAACGAAAAGAGCGATACTTTGGATGGCGCTGCCGCCAATAGCACCAGCACGAGCTTGATTTGATGGCGGACACATCGGTATCGACTGTCGCTGCAACAAAAAGCATTTTTTGGACGCTTAGCTTGGCATTACTCAGCCTACTGGTGCTCGTTGGCTTGTCCGGTGCTTGTGCACATGCCGCTTCGGCGACCGATACCCCACATCAGTCGAATACAGGCGACACCTTGTGGTCTACGCTTAATCCAACACAAAAGTCTATTCTGAAGCCCCTCGAGCAAACCTGGACCGAGATGCCCGAAATTCGACGCAAAAAATGGTCGGAAATCGCCAAGCGCTATCCATTGATGACCGATGACGAGAAAGCCCGCATGCAGGAGCGGATGCGGGAATGGGCGGCCCTGACGCCTGAGCAACGTCGTTTGGCTCGCGAAAATTACCGCCGCGTGCAGAACTTCCCCAAGGATGAGCGGCAGCAGCAATGGGAGCAGTACCAGCAACTGAGCGACGAAGAAAAACAATCGCTTTCCGAGCAGGCCCGTCGCGCCCGTCAAGGCTGGACCGATCCGGCGCGCCCTGCGGGCGCGGCGGCTTATACCCGTCCACGCACACCATAAAACCCAGTCAAACTTGCCGAAACTTCAGGTGCGGCGAAGTAGTTGGACGTATTTGTATCACCGATTTTGAAGCCCGTCATGTGCCAAAATTTTTTCGAAGCCTATAAAACGCCGTCGCGTTGGCAACGCCTGGCCTGTGCCATCTACGAAGCCGTTCTGCTGTTCGGAATCGTTTTTATGGCCGGGTATATTTTCGATGTCATTACTCAAAGCCGGCATGCGCTGATGCATCGCCATGCGCGACAAATTATGCTTTTTCTGATTATCGGCACTTATTTCGTCTGGTCATGGTCGGCCGGACGACAGACACTGCCGATGAAGACCTGGCATTTATACTTGCTTGAGCGCTCCGGCCAGCCGGTCAGGCCCTGGCGCGCAGCCTGCCGTTATGTATTGAGTTGGCCGTTGGTCTTGACGGGTTTGGGCTGGCTCTGGTCTTTCGTGGATCGGGATAAACAGTTTTTGCAGGATCGTCTGGCGGGAACACGCTTGACGATCAGATACCCATCGGACTCGAAACGTTGATCGGAATGCGCCGAGGGCTTTCCTGAGCGAGGGTGCTCTGAACGAGAGGCAGCACGCGGCCATAGACCAATAGCACAGCACCATATCGACAAATAGTGAGCTCTTAGCGCGTCGACAACACAGCATTTTGCTCACAGACCACCTGTAAGGCGTGATCCAAGCTTAGCCAATCCTGCTCGCAAACCGGCATCGAACAGCGCAACAGAGGTTCATCGAGATCGAACAATCTGGTTTTGATGCCGAGTTGCAATAATTTTTGATAAACGGCTTTGGTGGCCACACCCGACAAGCCCAGATACAAGCCAGTGGGGTGGCATTGCAAGCCGATATTGCGCCATAACTCCGCCAGTCGCCGAGAATGTGCATGCAAACGAATTTTTTGCTCGGCCTGCCACGCACTGTCTTTCAACGCAACGCTCGCCGCCCAAAGCGCGGGACCCGACACGGCCCATGGCCCAACCTCGCCGTTCAGCGCTTTGACGACGGCCTGCGGCGCGCAGATGAAGCCGACACGCGCCCCACCCAGCCCGAAAAACGGCGAGATGGACCGTAACACGATAGCCGGCGCTTTTTCGGCATACGCGGAAAACGATTCGATCGGCTCGGCATCAACAAAAGTTTCGTCGACCACCAACCAGCCGCCTTGCTCGCGGCACTTAGTCGCCAACTTGAGCAAAGGATCGACACCGATGACTGGCCCCACCGGGTTGACAGGACGCCCGACGATGACCACATCGCACTCAGGGATTTCGCCCTCGGCGATCATCTCGGCGGGCCAATCGAGCACGACATGGTTGGCCCGCCGCAAGCGGTCACCCCAGGCCTCGAAAGACGGCTCCGCCAGTACGACGCGCATCGACCCATACCAGGTCTGAAACAGCCGCGCCAAGGCGGCGATACCGGCTTCCGCTCCAGATACTGGCAGCACATGCGCGCACCCATACGCCGTTTGCGCGGCGGATACCAAGGTATTGTCGAAATACGGGAGATTTTGCCAGATCTCGGGCGCCATGGGCGGTAAGGGATAGGGGTCCGGCGCAAGAACAACCGCCAGATTCAAAGCTGGACCGGGTAGCGTGTCCTCAGACATCAACTGTTTCCATATGCACGGGAAAGCCCCATAACCGTTCGACGTACGCCATGGTTTTCTCCATCTCGTCTTGATGCAGCGGACGGCCCCGGCGACGCATTTGACTCAGGGTCAGCGACCGGTCGGTCATCCGCGCAAACGAGGTCACTTGAATATCCGGCACCATGCACTCGCGGGCATACTGGTCGGCCAGGAGTTGGCGAATCCGCCGATAACCGGTTTCATTGTGAATGCAATCGACGATCAGATGCTCTTCGCTGGCGTGATCGGCAATCGCAAACAAACGAAAATCGCGCATCACCTTGGGCGACAGAAACTGCCGGATGAAAGACTCGTCCTTAAAATTACGCATCGCAAAATCGGTTGCTTTCACCCAGTCCTGACAACCCGCGACATCGGGAAACCACTCGCGGTCTTCCGGCGTCGGATCGATGGCCATTCGTTTGATGTCGCTGAAAATCGCAAACCCGAGCGCGTAAGGATTCAAACTCGCATAATTGCCTTTGGCAGGCTGCGGCTGAAAAACCACGTTGGTGTGCGACGTCAGAAACTCGAGCATAAAGCCATCGGAAACCAGTTTTTTATCATATAAACGATTAAGTAAAGTGTAATGCCAAAAACTGGCCCAACCTTCATTCATAACTTTTGTCTGGGATTGCGGATAGAAATACTGTGCCATTTTGCGGACAATACGAATCAGTTCGCGCTCCCACTTTTGCAGTTTCTGACCGTCCTTTTCTATGAAATACAGTAGATTCTCGGCTGGCTCGGAAGGGTAATTGTCTTTTTCACGTTCGATTTTGGCGGCTTCATGGGGCGAGACAGTAGCCATTATCTGATCGTACTGCAAACGCTTTTCTTCATCGATCGCATCCTGGCGCGCTTTGACTTTTTCGGTGGGTTCGAGCGACTTACGTTTGTAACGGTCGACGCCATACATCTGCAATGCATGAGCCGCGTCGAGGATTTCCTCGACCGCTTCGAAGCCGTGACGCTCCTCGCAATCAATAACATAGTTTTTGGCGAATACCAGGTAGTCGATGATCGCATCGGCCTGGGTCCATTGCCGGAACAGATAATTGCCCTTGAAAAAAGAATTATGCCCATAGCAAGCGTGGGCAATGACCAGCGTCTGCATGGTCATCGTGTTTTCTTCCATTAAGTAGGAAATGCACGGATTGGAGTTGATAACGACTTCGTAGGCCAAGTTCTGCATACCTTTTTCATACAAGTGCTGGTTGCTGGCAAACGATTTACCGAAGCTCCAATGCGGATACATCACCGGCATGGCCGACGACGAGTACGCATCGAGCATCTGCTCGGCGGAGATCATTTCGATCTGGTTGGGGTAGATGTCGAGTTTGAATTCGTTACAGGCGATATCGGCGATGGTTTGGTCGATTTGCTCGAGCAAAGGAAAGGTCCATTCGTTGCCCAGTGCATCCAGACGTTCTTGCATGGTGTCTCCTACGGGTCAGGAATGAGGATGCGGCATACCGGCACCGCGCTTTTCGAACAAACCGCGGAACACCGGGTAAATATCGCGCCGGCTGTAAAGGCGACGCATCGCGAAAAAACCATCGAAGCGCTGGGCGAGGGTTTCGTAGGCATCCCAGAGATCGGAAGCACGATGAATGCCCAGCATCGCCGATGGCATGGTTTCGACGTAGGCGTAATAGCGCACATAGGGCAACAGATGCTGTTGCAAAAACGCCGTGCACGCCCGCGCATCCCGGTCGGACGCATCGCCATCGGAGGCTTGCGCCACATACACGTTCCAGAGCGCGGGAGGATAACGCTTGACGACGATCTCCTGCATCAGCTCGACCGCCGGCATGATTTCGGTACCGCCGGACTTATTGCCGTAAAAAAAAGACTGCTCGTCGACCTCTTCCGCCTCGTCCGTATGCCGAATGAACACCAGGTCCACCGATTCGTATTTGCGTGTCAAAAAAAGATAGAGCAACGTATAGAACCTTTTCGCCAGATCTTTTTTGGCTTCGTCCATGGAGGCAGACACATCCATCAGACAAAACATCACCGCATTCGTCGACGGCTCGGGAACCTGTACCCGATGCCGGTAGCGCAAATCGATCTCATCGAGAAAGGGCACATAGGGTGCGCGCTTTTTGGCATGCGGCGGCAACTCGCCGCTGTAGAGGGCCGGCTCGGCGTTTTCTTTAGCGTCGCCCTGATCCTGGTCTTCGTCTTCCTCTTCCGCAACCGGCAGCAAAGCGATGCGCCGGGCGAGCGATGCCTTCATGGTCCGCATCACCGACAACGCCGTAGACGGCCCGGAATGCGTAAACCCGGCGTTTTTACTTTTCATTAAGCGCACGGTCGACAACTCTTTACGCAACAGCTCGGGCAGCTCCAGATCGTCGAAATACAAACTCAAGAACTCATCGCGCGACAACACGAAATTAAAGCCATCCTCCGACTCGCCTTGGCCGGGTTTATTGCCACCCTCACCTTTGCCGTCTTTGCGTGGGCGCGGCACACGGTCACCAGGCGAAAAGTCGCGGTTTCCGGGAATGACGCGCTCGCGGTCGCCGCCTTCGCCATAAACGAAAGTCGGCTCGGACACTTCCCGACTGGGTACCCGCACCCTAACCTTGCCGTCCTTGCTGATGTCGGCGATCGAGGTGTTGGTCGCTACATCACTGACCGCACGTTTTAATTGCGATTTGTAGCGTCGGATGAACCGTTCGCGGTTCGGCAAACTGCGATGTTTACCGTTGAGCCGCCGGTCGATGACCGTGGAGTTGCTCATGCTGCCTCCTGTATTAGGCTAGCCACGCAGACCTCAGGATGCTTTCTTGACGCGCATATGCCATTCAACCAATAAACGCACCTGCTTCTCGGTATACCCTTTGGCAACCATGCGCGCCACGAAGTTCTGATGCTTATCCTGATTTTCGCGCGATGCCTTGGCATCGAAAGAAATGACCGGCAGCAAATCCTCGGTTTTCGAAAACATACTTTTTTCGATTACCTGGCGCAGCTTTTCGTAGCTGGTCCAGGACGGCGTTTTGCCGCCCTGTGACGCCTGGGCGCGCAGCACGAAGTTGACCACTTCGTTGCGAAAATCCTTCGGATTGGCGATTCCGGCGGGCTTCTCGATGCGGTTGAGCTCTTCGTTCAAAGAGTCGCGGTCGAAAATCTGCCCGGTGTCGGGATCACGAAACTCTTCGTTTTGAATCCATTTGTCGGCAAACTGAATATAGCGCTCGAACAGGTTCTGCCCGTATTCGCTATAACTTTCTAAATACGCCGTCTGAATTTCCTTGGCGACAAACTCGGCATACTTAGGCATCAAGTAACTTTTCGCGAACTCCAGATAGCGGCGCGCCTGCTCGTCAGGCAAGCCTTCCTTCATCACCTGCTGCTCGATCACGTACAACAAATGCACCGGGTTGGCGGCGATCTCCTGATGGTCGAAGTTAAATACGCGGGACAAAACTTTATAGGCCCAACGGGTCGAGGAGCCGTTCATACCCTCGTCGGGACCAGCCGTGTCGCGATACTCCTGCATCGGTTTGGCATTCGGATCGACATCTTTCAGGTTTTCGCCGTCGTAGACGCGCATTTTGCTGAAAATATTGCTGTTGGCCGGCTCTTTCAGGCGCGTGAGTACCGAGAACTGGGCCATCATTTCCAAGGTGCCGGGGGCACAGGCTGCTTTGGCGAGCGAAGAATTTTCGAGCAGCTTGCGATAGATCTTGACCTCGTCGGAGACCCGCAGGCAATACGGCACTTTGACGATGTATACCCGATCCAGGAAGGCTTCGTTGGTTTTGTTGTTGCGGAACTGCTGCCACTCGGATTCGTTCGAGTGGGCGAGGATGACGCCGTCGAACGGGATCGAACCGAACCCCTCGGTGCCTTTGAAGTTACGCTCCTGGGTCGCTGTCAACAACGGATGCAGCATTTTGATGGGGGCTTTGAACATTTCGACGAAATCGAGCAGGCCATGATTCGAAAAACACAAACCACCGGAAAAGCTGTAAGCGTCCGGGTCATCCTGGGAAAACTCGTTGAGTTTGCGGATGTCGACCTTGCCGACCAAAGCTGAAATATCTTGATTGTTCTCATCGCCCGGCTCGGTTTTGGCAATCGCCACCTGGTTAAGCACCGATGGCTGCAGGCGGACGACGCGAAATTTGCGCAGATCGCCACCGAACTCTTTGAGCCGTTTGGTCGCCCATGGGCTGGCGATGCCCGTCAGATAACGCCTGGGAATCCCGTATCTGTCTTCAAGCGACACACCGAACTGCACCGGGTCGAACAGCCCAAGCGGCGACTCGAAAACGGGTGAACCTTTCAAGGCGTAAATCGGCTTTTGCTCCATCAGCTGCTTGAGGCGTTCGGCCAGTGAGGACTTGGCGCTGCCGACCGGACCCAACAGATACAGCACCTGCTTGCGCTCCTCCAAACCTTGCGCTGCATGCCGAAAGTACGCGGCGATGCTTTCGATGACATCCTCCATGCCATAGAACTCGGCAAACGATAGATAACGGCGCACGACACGGTTGGAAAAAAT
Organism: Burkholderiaceae bacterium; assembly: GCA_046318595.1. Lineage (GTDB taxonomy): Bacteria > Pseudomonadota > Gammaproteobacteria > Burkholderiales > Burkholderiaceae_B > DAITMV01. The sequence goes on from JBKCTV010000010.1 coordinate 40,465, forward strand.
TCGGGATAGGCGGGGGTCGTGCCGGGTATCGATCGACTCCGGCTCGCCGATGGCGCTCAACATGCGTTCGGCTGCCGTGGCATACGCCAGTGGATCTTTTTTACAAAGGTCGAGATACGCCTCCAAAGACATCTCGGTTTCGAGCTGAGAGGAAAAGCGTTGCTGATATGCGCCAAAAATATCGCTTGAGCCGGGGTTGGTCGAAATGGTGTCCATGCTTCCTCCTAACAAGCGCTGCAGAAAGGATTTTCCAGGCAACGCGGACTTTGCTGTCGAAACCGATTACAACACCACTTTGCTAGCTAGCCCCTGCGCTCACCATCCCCCGGGGCGGGGTTAACACTGATCAGGCAGCCACGGTACCGGTCATTTCTCCTCATCTTGCTTCTTATGATCCCATAAAGCAAAGGCTTCCGCTCTAAAGGCGTCAATCGCGATTTGCTGCTGTTCGAGCGGATTTTTATCCCAGTCGGTTTGGTAATCGCTAATGAAACGATTGATCGTCGCGGGCAATCGGTTGACGCCTTGCCCGGAAAAAAAATGGGGTTTGAACTCTTGCAAAAACCTCATCGACAACAAACCGCAGGCGTTCGGAGTCGCGATTTGCATATTCCTGGCGTTATAAGACAAGCTGCAAGTCACGCCTGTGTCTTCCGTAACCTGGTCCAACAGGTGTTGCAGTTTTGTGTGACGTGTTTCACTGCCCGGCCCCTCGATACTGTCGAGCACGTAAGCGTCGTATCTACACCCATCAGATGCTTTTTGCAAAACCAGCGGAAACCAATGCTCTGCATCGTGCAGATAAATCAAATTGAGCTGCTTGCCCGATTCGATCAAACGACTCAAACCATCTTTGAAACTTGACGAACCGCTCAGGCTCAACACAGCACTTCCAGTCTGCTGGTCCGCAAGGTCGGCGGCGGAAAGCACCATTTCTTCTTGACTTATAAAACGCGTCGAGCTGTCGATTTCTTGAAATTCGTCTGTTAAGCTGGCGGCCTCATTTTCCGACTGGGTGATTTTTTCTGCATAGTTTGAGTCGTAAAGTTTCTCTCGCAGCGCATTGGCAGTCGCCGATTTTTCGTGCGGATCGACAGCATGGCGCCCGGCCAGATAACTGATCGATGCGGGCAGAATCAGGTCCCGTCGAACACCGTGCAGCCGGTGCAGCGCAAGCGCTTGTTGCTGAATCTCATGTTTCACCGATATATCGACGTGCGGTTTTTTGAGGATGTCGATCAAGCCCAGTTCGGCTCGGCGTCCAATCCAGGACAATCGCTTTTGGTCAGGGTCATTTTGGTCCGGGCCTACCACCATGTTGAAAAGAATTTCGATAGCATCGGCACCGAAAACCCCGGCGTTTTTGTCACCCGCGACCCCGAGAACATACGCTAAAGCCTCTGCCTGACTGCCTGTGTCAGTAGACACCAAGTCGGCAAGGCGATCGTAGGGGTGATGCTGTGGTTTAGCAGACGTGCCGTTCACCAGCGTCGGGCCGAGTACAGAATTTGGGGGCATTTTTATAAGTCAAGATAAGAGAGACAATACCCATTGGTGACATATTGAACAAAAAAGTTCAATATGCGCACTACAGCTTCAGAGTATCTGACAGGCCTGCTCGAAGCTCGGGCGCGGATTGCGCGAATAAAGCTTGCCGGCATCGCCATACCCGATATTGACAAGCAGATTGGTCTTGAGCGTCGTACCGACGAAAAACGCTTGATCTACCTTGGCTTTATCGAAGCCTGCCATTGGGCCACAATCCAGGCCGAAAGCCCGCGCCGCCATGATGAGGTAAGCGGCCTGCAGCGTCGTGTTGTAAACAGCGGTGTCGCGAATATGGTCGGGTTTGCCGAGGAAGCCCGCCCGGACATCGCGGGCGGGAAACAAAACCGGCATTTGGTCATAAAACGCATGGTCTTCGGCGATGATGGCAGTGACCGGCGCGCTCATGGTTTTGTCGACGTTGCCGGCAGCCAGGCAAGGCTTGAGCCTGTCTTTGGCTTCGGCAGAGACGATGAAGCGCACGCGCATCGGGCAAGTATTGCTACTCGTGGGGCCCCACTTCGCCAAATCGTAAACCGCCTGCAGCAGGGCGGCATCCACGGGCTTGTCCAGCCAGGCGGTATGCGTCCGGGCGGCAGTGAATAATTGTGCCTGTGCATCTTCGTTTATCCATGTTTTCATGTCTTATCCTCTGCGGTTTACAATACGGGTCATGATAGTTCAAAATGTGCGCGCTTTTATCGTCTGCTGATTATGAACCACCCTGCCGCCAGTCCAATCGTCAACATTTCCGCTTACAAATTCGTGTCCATAGGCCGGCCCGACGAACTGGTCGCGAGCTTGAAAACAGCGTGCGCCAGCGTCGACCTCAAAGGCACCGTTCTGGTTGCGCCGGAAGGCATCAATTTGTTTTTGGCCGGTTCGCGTCAGGCGATCGATACGATCTTGGAGCATGTGCGCAGCGACCCACGTTTTGCCGACTTGCAGGCCAAGGAATCATTCTCTGCAACCCAGCCGTTCGCAAAAATGCAGGTCAAGCAAAAGCAGGAAATCATCACCATGCGCCGGCCTTTAATCAACCCGGAAAACCAGCGCGCGCCGGCGGTCGATGCAGCCACGCTCGCCACATGGCTGGACCGCGGCCATGACGACGAGAACCGCCCGGTGACGCTGCTCGATACGCGCAACGATTTCGAGGTTGACCTGGGCACGTTCACGAATGCGCAGGATCTGCGTTTAAGCAAATTCAGCGAGTTTCCGGCGCGCATCGAGAACGCCGCAAACGCATATGAGGGACAAACCGTCGTCACGTTTTGCACGGGCGGCATTCGCTGCGAAAAAGCCGCCATCGTCATGCAGGATGCCGGTTTCGAGCGGGTCTACCAGCTCGACGGCGGTATTTTGCAATATTTCGAACGGATGGGCGGCAAGCACTACCAAGGGAGCTGTTTCGTCTTCGACGAGCGGCGTACCCTGGACCCCGCGTTGCAAGTCGTGCCCGCCGGCGGTCCAACATCAACCCCTCCAAAGTAAAAGGTCGACCATGGCTCAATTCGTTTATTCCATGCACCGCGTCGGCAAAATCGTGCCGCCGAAGCGGCACATCCTGAAAGACATTTCGCTGTCCTTTTTTCCCGGTGCGAAAATCGGCGTGCTCGGCCTGAACGGTTCGGGCAAGTCGAGCCTGCTGAAGATCATGGCTGGCGTGGATACCGACATCGAAGGCGAGGCCACGGCGATGCCCGGGATCGACATCGGTTATTTGCCGCAGGAGCCCGCGCTCGATCCAACACATACGGTTCGTCAGGCCGTCGAAAGCGGCCTGGGCGAGGTCATGCAGGCCAAGCAAAAGCTCGAAGCGGTCTATGCGGCGTATGCCGAACCCGACGCCGACTTCGACAAGCTCGCCGAAGCGCAAGCGCACCTGGAAGCGATCATCTCGACGGCAGGCAACGACATCGAACATACCTTGGAGATCGCGGCCGATGCTTTGCGGCTACCACCGTGGGACGCCACGATCGGCCATTTGTCGGGCGGGGAAAAACGGCGCGTGGCCCTGTGTCAGCTGTTGCTGTCCAAGCCCGACATGCTCTTGCTGGATGAACCGACCAATCACCTGGACGCTGAGTCAGTCGATTGGCTGGAGCAGTTTTTGCAGAAGTTTCCGGGTACCGTCGTGGCTGTGACCCACGACCGTTATTTTCTGGACAATGCCGCTGAATGGATCCTCGAGCTCGACCGTGGTCACGGCATTCCGTGGAAAGGCAATTACAGTTCTTGGCTAGACCAGAAACAGGATCGTCTGAAACAAGAGGAATCGGGTGAAAGCGCGCGGCAGAAAGCGCTGAAAAAAGAACTGGAATGGGTACGGCAAAACCCCAAAGGGCGACAAGCCAAGTCGAAAGCGCGGATTGCCCGCTTCGAAGAGCTGTCGAGCTTCGAATATCAAAAAAGAAACGAAACCCAGGAAATTTTCATTCCTGTGGCAGAGCGACTCGGCAACGAGGTCATTGAGTTCGTTAATGTCTCGAAAGCCTATGGCGATCGTCTGCTGATCGACAACTTAAGTTTCAAAATCCCGGCGGGTGCGATCGTTGGCATCATCGGTCCGAACGGCGCGGGCAAATCGACTTTGTTCAAAATGATCGCCAGCAAGGAACAGCCCGACAGCGGCGAGGTCAAGCGCGGGCCGACCGTGAAAATGGCATATGTGGATCAAAGCCGTGATGCCCTGGAAAACGATAAAACTGTCTGGGATGCGATTTCGGATGGCGCCGATACGTTGACAGTCGGCAAATTCGAAATGTCGTCGCGAGCCTACGCAGGGCGGTTCAATTTCAAAGGTGGCGACCAGCAAAAAATCGTCGGCAAGCTGTCCGGCGGCGAACGCGGCCGGTTACATCTGGCAAAAACCTTGATCGCAGGCGGCAATGTCCTGTTGCTGGACGAGCCCTCGAACGACCTCGATGTCGAAACCCTTCGCGCCCTGGAAGACGCTTTACTAGAATTTGCCGGTTCGGTTCTGGTCATCAGCCACGACCGTTGGTTTCTGGATCGAATCGCCACGCATATACTGGCCTGTGAAGGCGAGTCGCAATGGACTTTTTTCGATGGCAACTACCAGGAATACGAAGCTGATAAACGCAAGCGGCTAGGCGAAGAAGGTTCGAAGCCAAAAAGGATTCGATATAAAGCCCTGAAATAATTAAACATTTCAAGTTTTATTAGGGCGCGAATGCGACTACAAGCGTTGCGCGCCGAAAATCGTTTATCGTTACCGTGCTAATCCATGATGATCGATGCGGCCAGCTCCGCAGCCATGGCTTCCGAGCGGGAAGAATTGGCTGTTTCGACCATGATACGTAACAGCGGCTCGGTGCCGGATGCCCGGACCAGCACGCGTCCATGGCCTTCCAACTGAGCCTGGGCGCGTTGCAGGCCAGTTTGTAAAGCGGTGTCTTGCTCCCAGCGATATCCCGGTTTCAATCGAACGTTTTTCATCACCTGCGGAAACAGCTGCAAATCCTGAGTGAGAGCTGGAAGCGTTTTACCGGCCAGACGTAAGGCGAGCAGTAATTGCAGTGCGCTGATGATGCCATCGCCGGTCGAATGCGTGTCCAGACAAAGCAAATGGCCCGAGCTTTCGCCACCGATGTGCCAGCCTTTTTCAAGCAGTCGCTCATGGACGTAACGATCACCCACCTTGGCACGCTCAAATGCGATGCCGTGACGCGAAAACGCCATTTCGAGCGCCATATTCGACATCAAGGTGCCGACGACCCCCTCGAGCGCCCGCGCACGGTGGCGTTGCATGGCAATTACATACAAGATTTCGTCGCCATTATAGAGTCGGCCGGTATGATCGACGACGATCAAACGGTCGGCATCGCCGTCCAGCGCAAACCCGATATCGGCACCAGCCTGCAATACGGCCTGGCGCAGGAAATCCGGATGGGTCGCGCCGACGCCTTCATTGATATTGAAACCGTCCGGCTCGGCTGCAATAACCGTAGTTTGGGCACCCAGCTCGGTAAAAACGCTCCCCGCTATGTCGTAAGCAGCGCCATGCGCGCAGTCGACGACGATCTTAAAACCCGCCAAGTCCAGCCGGTTCGGAAATGTACTTTTACAAAACTCGATATAGCGGCCAGCGGCGTCGCGCAAGCGCTTTGCTTTGCCCAGCTTTTCCGACGGAACACACTGCAGCGGCTGATCCAGGAGCGATTCGATCTCGGCCTCCAGCGCATCCGGCAGTTTGGTGCCATGCTCGGAAAAAAACTTGATGCCGTTGTCGTCGAATGGGTTATGGGATGCACTGATGACGACACCTGCCGTCAAATGCAAGGTGCGCGTCAAGTAAGCGATCGCCGAGGTGGGCATCGGGCCGGCCAGGGTAACGTTCACCCCCGCAGCGGAAAACCCGGCCTCCAGCGCCGCCTCCAACAAATAACCGCTGACACGGGTGTCCTTACCGATCAAAACTCTCGGTTTGGAGTGCGAATGCCGACGTACGAGCACCTGGCCCGCAGCATTGCCTAGACGCATGACGAAATCGGGGGTGATAGGCGCCACACCTACCTTGCCACGCACACCGTCAGTGCCGAAATATCGACGAGACATCGTTAATCCTGGGTATGAGCAAATGTCTATTTTACGCTGGTTCGCGGCGGCTCAAAGCCGCCCAGACCCTACAGGCATCGACCGTTGCCCGTACATCATGCACCCGCAGCACACAGGCGCCGAGGCTCGCCGCAAAGAGAGCGGCAGCGACGGACCCAGCAAGGCGTTTTGCAGGGTCGGCTTGTGCAGTCAGCTCCCCGATCATGGATTTTCGGGAAACACCGACCAGCACACCCGCAATCGTGCTTAGTTCGCCGATAGCTTGTAACAGCGCTACATTATGCGCGGTAGTCTTGCCAAAACCGATCCCGGGATCGATCAACAGCCTTTCACGGGCAACCCCCCGGCTCAGCAAATGCTGCACTTGCCCATCGAGATATCGACCAACCTCGACAACCGGATCGCCGTAGTGCGGCGCCAGCTGCATAGTGTGCGGGTCGCCGCTCATATGCATGACGACCGCCCCCGCTTTCGACTCGGCCAATAAACGCTGTGCATCCCGATCGCGAAAGCCGCTGACGTCGTTCAGAATATCGACACCGGCCTGCAGGCCACGCTGCATGATGATGGGTTTGCGACTGTCGAGCGAAATCGGCACTTGCCATTCGCGCGCCGCTTCGATCACCGGCGCAAGCCGCCGCCATTCGGTTTCGGCATCGACTTCGAGAGCACCGGGCCGCGTCGATTCGCCGCCTATATCGAGGATGTCGGCTCCTTCATCGAGCAGCCGACGGGCATGGGCAATGCCGGGATTTACGTTGCCCATGGAAAAATACTCGCCGCCATCGGAAAACGAATCGGGCGTAAGGTTAACGACCCCCATGATCAGGGGCCGACACTCCGAGCGGCAATGCAGCTCTAGGCTAAAACGACCGGCCTGCCATAAGCTGCGCTGCTCCATCCTGCCTATCGATCAAGCAGCAGGGGCGGTCGTATTGGTCGGAGCCACACCGCCGGAGGGTGGATTGTGCGGTGTCGTACCTTCGGTATTACTTGCCAGAGCGCTGCCGAGCGGCGCTGGCGGCCGTACTGGCCTCCCAGCCATGATGTCCTTGATCTGCTCCGCATCGATGGTTTCCCATTCGAGCAAAGCATTGGTCATGATTTCGACTTTATCGCGATTTTCCTGAAGAATTTTGCGGGCCAAGGCGTACTGCTCATCGACGATCCGGCGAATTTCTTGATCGACCTTGCTCAAGGTGGCTTCCGAAAGATTTTTGTGCGTCGTGATCGAGCGGCCCAGAAAAACTTCGCCCTCGTTCTCGGCATACACCATGGGCCCCAAGGCCTCGGTCATTCCGTAACGCGTCACCATGTCACGGGCAATGTTGGTGGCGCGTTCGAAGTCGTTGGACGCGCCGGTCGAAATGTCGCCGATGAAGATTTCTTCGGCAACGCGCCCACCGAACAACATACAGATCTGCGCCAACATCTGATTTTGATAGAGGCTGAAACGGTCCATTTCCGGCAAAGACCACGTCACACCCAAAGCTCGACCGCGTGGGATCACAGTCACTTTATGCACTGGGTCGCAGCCTGGCAGTACAGAGCCGATGATCGCATGACCCGACTCGTGGTAAGCCGTGTTTTTTTTGTCCTCGGGCGTAATGACCATCGACTTGCGCTCGGCCCCCATGAAAATTTTATCTTTGGCACGCTCGAAATCGTCCATGTCGACGAAGCGCTTATTGCCGCGTGCGGCAAACAGTGCCGCCTCGTTGACCAGATTGGCGAGATCTGCACCCGACATACCCGGCGTGCCGCGTGCCAGGATCATCGCATCGACGTCCGGCGAAATCGGCACTTTGCGCATATGGACTTTCAGAATCTGCTCGCGTCCACGGATATCTGGCAGACTGACGACCACTTGCCGGTCGAAACGGCCGGGCCGCAGCAAAGCGGGATCGAGCACGTCCGGACGATTGGTCGCGGCGATCACGATGATGCCTTGGTTGGTCTCGAAACCATCCATTTCGACCAGCATTTGGTTGAGCGTTTGTTCCCGCTCGTCGTTACCGCCACCCAGACCGGCGCCACGTTGCCGTCCGACCGCATCGATTTCATCGATGAAAATGATACAAGGGGCTTGTTTCTTGGCTTGTTCGAACATGTCGCGGACCCGGGCGGCGCCCACGCCGACGAACATTTCCACGAAATCCGAACCGGAAATCGAGAAAAACGGCACCTTGGCCTCACCGGCGATCGCCTTGGCAAGCAATGTTTTACCGGTCCCGGGCGAACCAACCATCAGCACGCCTCGCGGAATGCGACCGCCCAGCTTTTGAAAGCGCGTCGGGTCTTTCAGAAAATCGACCAACTCTTGCACTTCCTCCTTGGCTTCATCGCAACCGGCAACATCGGCGAAGGTGACAGGATTGGTAGCCTCATCCAGCAACCTTGCCTTGGACTTGCCAAACGAAAACGCCCCACCCTTGCCACCGCCCTGCATTTGCCGCATGAAAAACACCCACACGCCGACCAAGAGCAGCATGGGAAACCATGCGACGAACAAGGTCATCAGCAAAGACTGCTCTTCCTCCGGCTTGGCTTTGACCTGTACGCCATACTTGATCAGATCGCTGACCATCCACAAGTCGCCCGGCGCGTAAACGACCATGTCGCGGTCTTCGCTCGTACGCGCGCGCAAGGTGCGCCCGTCGATCGTGACGCTTTTGACGCGACCAGCCTTGGCATCGTCCATGAACTGAGAGTACGAAGTTTCATTGGTACGCGCCTGGCGCGAATCGAACTGCTTAAATACCATGAACAAGACCAGGGTGATGACAACCCAAATGCCTGCTTTTGAGAACGTATTATTCAACGCCGTATCTCCTAGACGCCAGGACCGCTCCTGGACAATTCTTTATTAAATGGGGCCAACAATTGCATTTTAAACCCAGGTGCGCAATAAATTTCTCACCCAAGGTAAATTAGCGTCCGGCCGACTGAAAACAGCGATGGTCGGCCTTTGATCCAGACTCGTCGATAAGATAAGACAAGCCGTTATTCGACAGGTTCGATTACTTTACTCTCATTTTTCGATGCCAACCTTCCCAAGCAGGGGGAACAGCGGCACAGGTTTTATTTCAGGCCTTTGCAGAGCAGAAAAATTTCCGACGATTTGTCGCGCGACGCCTTGGGCTTGCGCGGCGCCACAGTCCGAAAATGCTTTTTCAACAACTCGACCAACTGACTGTACTGGCTGCCATGAAAACTCTTCATCAGCAAGGCACCATCGCGCTTCAAATGCGCTAGAGCGAACTCGAGCGTCAGCTCGCCGATATGCATCATGCGGGCGGCATCGGCCAAAGCGACGCCAGACAGGTTGGGGGCCATGTCCGACACGATCAGGTCGAGCGGCTCTTCGCCGACGACGGCGACCAGTTGTTGCCAAACCACTTCTTCACGAAAATCGCCCTGAAGAAAATGAACCCCGGCCACCGGCTCCATTTCCAGCAAATCCAATGCTATGATGGTGCCCCGGATTTCGCCGCCGGTGCCAACCATCGTATTGCGCAAAAACTGCGACCAGCTGCCGGGCGCAGCGCCCAGGTCTAAAACTCGAATACCGGGCCGGATCAGTTTATCCTGCTCGGCGATTTCCTTGAGTTTATAGGCCGCACGTGAACGATAGCCGGCATGCCGGGCTTGTTTGACGTAGGGGTCGCTCAAATGCTCGTGCATCCATGCTTTATTGAATTTATTTTTGGCCATCGAGCAAATAATGTCTGAAATATGTGTATTGACCGCCAACGAGCGGAAAACGTTGAAACAATTGGCACACGGCTTGAAGCCGGTCGTCCTGATCGGCGACAAAGGCGCCAGCCCAGCGGTACTGAAAGAAATCGATCTGGCTTTAAGTGCTCATCAGTTAATTAAAATTCGGATGACCGGAGACGATCGTCAAGCGCGCCTGACGATGATCGAAACAATCACTGAAACGACCCAGGCCGTAGCTGTGCAGCATATCGGCAAACTCGTGGTTATTTACAGAAGCAACCCTCAAAAAGCACCCGTTGCCGCCGGCCCAGCGGTCAAGCCAGCAAAACCGGCCGCGCTAAAAACCGCCGCCAGCCCCACCAAAGCCCGATCAGCATCTGCAGCGAAAACAGCACGCTCGACACCGCGTGCCAACGGCCAAACTGCCGGTTCAGGCTCGCGCCCTCGCCGGCCGAAGCCGTGACCATGTCATGCGCCAGCCGCACCATTTGTGGGTGAATGACGAAGAGCCCAACACCGGCCAGCCCCGCGACACTCACCAGCGCAGCTATCTGCCAACGCGACCATGCGGAAACATTCGGCCGCGCGAGTAAATAAAAAGCCAGCGGCAGCACCAAACCCAGCCAGCCGTAAATCATAAAGAGCCGACGTGCGACCAAACCGGCTTCGGGACGCGGCAACCACTTGAACAGTGCCGGGGCGACGAGTAGCGCCAGTGTCCACATACCGCCTAGCCAAATCGCCCAGAGCGTAAACTCGACCAACAAGGAAAGCCGCCGCGCCGCTCGCATTCCGTTTGATTCGATCATGTGCATTTATTCGTAGCGCACATGGAGGACCTCATACTCGCGCATTCCGCCAGGCGCATGCACCTCGACGACGTCGCCGGCATATTTTCCGATCAAGGCCCGGGCAAGCGGGCTGGAAATCGAGACCAGCCCGAGCTTGATATCGGCCTCGTCGTCGCCGACGATCTGATAGCGCACCTTTTCGCCATTGGTCAACTCTTCGAGATCGAGCGTGGCGCCAAAGACGATTCGCCCTTCGGCATCCAAAGTCTGGGGATCGATGACCTGCGCATTCGACAGCTTGGACTCAACCTCCTGAATGCGCCCTTCGATGAAACCTTGTTTTTCTTTTGCCGCATCGTATTCGGCGTTTTCGGAAAGATCGCCCTGAGCGCGCGCTTCGGCAATCGCCAAAATGACGGCCGGACGATCGACGGTTTTAAGGCGCTGCAACTCGGTTTTGAGCTTTTCGGCGCCTTTGACGGTAAGCGGAATGGTAGTCATGGCAATTTTTTTGAAAGTGAGTTTAACGAAGCGTGCAGGCCTTGCAGGTCATAGACCTCCAAACTGCGTAAATGTTTCATGCCCTCGACTGCGGCGCGCGCCCCAGCCATCGTGGTGTAGTAGGTCACGCTGGTGGCGAGCGCGGTCGTCCGAATGTAACGCGAGTCGGAAATTGCGTTGCGCTTTTCCTCGACGGTGTTGACGACCAGCGCGATTTCGCCGTTTTTCAGCATGTCGACGACATTCGGCCGGCCCTCGGTCACCTTGTTGACGGTTTGCACGGGCAGGCCGGCGGCAGCCAGGGCAGCGGCCGTGCCGCGCGTGGCGATCAGATCGAAGCCCATGGCGCGCAAGGCTTGCGCCACTTCGACAGCACGAACCTTGTCTTCGTTTTTGACACTGATGAACGCATCGCCGGTTTCCGGCAAACGAACGCCGGCAGCGATTTGCGACTTCACGAAAGCTTCGCCGAAGCTGCGGCCGACACCCATGACTTCGCCTGTCGACTTCATTTCGGGGCCAAGAATGGTATCAACCCCAGGAAACTTGACGAACGGGAAAACGGCTTCCTTGACCGAAAAATACGGCGGCACGACTTCCGCCGTTACGCCCTGCTCCTGCAAACCGAGGCCGGCCATGCAGCGGGCAGCCACTTTGGCAAGCTGTATACCGGTGGCTTTCGAAACATAGGGGACGGTACGGGAAGCACGGGGATTGACTTCGAGGACGTAAACCGTGCCTTGCTGAATGGCGAACTGCACGTTCATGAGGCCAATCACGTTCAGAGCCCTGGCCATGACGGCCGTTTGGCGTTTGAGCTCGTCGACCATTTCAGAGGATAGCGAATACGGCGGCAGACAACAGGCCGAGTCGCCAGAATGCACCCCCGCCTGTTCGATGTGCTCCATCACGCCGCCGATCAGCACATGTTTGCCATCCGCAATACAATCGACATCGACTTCGATGGCATCATTCAGAAACCGGTCCAGCAAGACGGGCGAGTCGTTGGACACCTTGACCGCCTCGCGCATATACCGTTCGAGGTCTTTCTGCTCGTGGACGATTTCCATGGCACGACCACCCAGCACATAGCTGGGCCGGACGACAATCGGGTAACCGATTTCCTGCGCCAGCGCGATGGCCTCTGCTTCGGTGCGCGCCGTTCGATTGGGGGGCTGCTTAAGCTCGAGCTTGACGAGGAGCTTTTGAAAACGCTCGCGGTCTTCGGCGATATCGATGCTTTCCGGACTGGTACCGATGATCGGTACGCCGTTCGCCTCAAGCGCCTTGGCGAGCTTCAACGGCGTTTGTCCCCCGTATTGCACGATAACGCCGACGGGCTTTTCCTTGTGCACGATCTCAAGCACGTCTTCGAGCGTCAAAGGCTCGAAGTACAAGCGATCGGATGTGTCGTAGTCGGTTGAGACGGTCTCCGGGTTGCAGTTGACCATGATGGTCTCGAAACCGTCCTCGCGCAGCGCCATCGCCGCGTGTACGCAGCAATAGTCGAATTCGATGCCCTGGCCGATGCGGTTTGGCCCACCGCCGAGCACGATGATTTTTTTACGGTCGGTGGGTGCGGCCTCGCACTCTTCTTCATAAGTGGAGTACAAGTACGCAGTGTCGGTGGCGAATTCGGCGGCACAGGTGTCGACCCGTTTGTAAACGGGCCGCACATTGTGCTGATGGCGGACTTTGCGAATTTCAGTCTCGGTGGAGTCCAGCAGATACGCTAGTCGCCGATCGGAAAACCCTTTGCGTTTCAGCAAGTACAACAGATCGCGGTTCAGATCGCCGACCGTTTTCTTTTCCAGAGCCAACTCGATATCGACGATTTCCTGAATCTGCGCCAGGAACCACGGATCGATGCGTGTCAGCTGATGCACCTCGTCGAGGCTGAAGCCCTGCGCGAATGCATCGCCGACATACCAGATGCGCTCTGGACCAGGCGAGCCGAGTTCCTGTTCGATGGTTTCGCGGTCGGTGGTTTTTTGATTCAGCCCATCGACGCCAACCTCCAGTCCGCGCAGCGCTTTTTGAAAACTCTCCTGAAAGGTGCGGCCCATCGCCATGACCTCACCGACCGATTTCATTTGCGTGGTCAGACGATTGTCGACAAGGGGAAATTTTTCGAAAGCGAACCGTGGAATCTTCGTAACGACGTAATCGATGGACGGCTCGAACGACGCGGGCGTTTTGCCGCCGGTTATGTCGTTTCGAAGCTCATTCAAGGTATAGCCGACCGCCAACTTAGCCGCCACCTTGGCGATCGGAAAACCAGTCGCTTTCGAGGCCAGCGCGGATGAGCGCGACACGCGGGGGTTCATCTCGATGACGATCATCCGGCCATTGGCCGGGTTGATCGAAAACTGCACGTTCGAGCCGCCGGTATCGACGCCGATTTCGCGCAGAATCGCGATCGAGGCGTTACGCAGTATCTGGTATTCGCGGTCAGTCAAGGTCTGGGCTGGTGCGACTGTAATCGAATCGCCGGTGTGGATACCCATGGGGTCGAGGTTTTCGATGGAACAGACGATGATGCAGTTATCCTCGCGGTCGCGAACGACCTCCATCTCGTACTCTTTCCAGCCGATCAGGCTTTCCTCGATCAGCAGTTCGCTGGTGGGCGAGGCCTCGATACCGCGCCGACAAATCGTTTCGAACTCCTCGGCGTTATAGGCAAGACCACCGCCCGTACCGCCCAGCGTGAAGCTGGGCCGAATGACGATCGGAAAACCGTTGGTGCCGATATCCAAGGCGATGCGTTTTTGCACGGCCCAGGCTTCGTCCATCGAATGCGCGACACCGGACTTGGCCGACGCCAGACCGATCGACGTCATTGCCTCCTTGAACTTCAGGCGATCCTCGGCTTTTTCGATCGCTGCTTGATTGGCTCCAATCATCTCGACGCCGTACTTGTCGAGTACGCCGTGCTTGTACAGATCGAGCGCACAGTTGAGCGCAGTGTGCCCGCCCATGGTCGGCAGCAGCGCGTCCGGGCGTTCTTTTTCGATGATCTTTTCGACGACCTGCCAGGTGATCGGTTCGATGTAGGTCACATCGGCCGTTTCGGGATCGGTCATGATCGTCGCCGGGTTGCTGTTGACGAGCACGACGCGATAGCCTTCTTCGCGCAGTGCTTTACAGGCTTGCGCACCCGAATAATCGAACTCGCAAGCCTGACCAATGACGATCGGACCCGCGCCAATGATGAGAATGGTTTGAATATCTGTTCGCTTGGGCATGTTGGCTTATCGGCTGGCGGAGCGTTGTTGTTCGGAGCTTGTTTGGTAGCGGGACATATCGGCGACGAACCGGTCGAAGAGATAGGCCAGGTCGTGCGGCCCGGGGCTGGCTTCGGGATGCCCCTGGAAACAGAAAGCCGCGCGGCTAGTATGCGCTAAACCCTGGATCGACTGATCGAACAGCGATACATGCGTCACGCGGAGCTCGGGCGGCAAGCTGGCCGGATCGACCGCGAAGCCATGGTTTTGACTGCTGATCAACACCTGTCCGGTGTCGAGATCGTGGACCGGATGGTTGGCGCCATGATGGCCAAATTTCATTTTCAAGGTTTTGGCGCCGGCGGCCAGTGCGAGGAGCTGATGTCCAAGACAAATACCAAACATCGGCAGATTGGTATGGTTCAACAGCTGCCGGATCGCTGCAATTGCATCATCGCAGGGCTCCGGGTCGCCCGGGCCGTTCGACAGAAAAATACCGTCGGGGCGCAGGGCCTGGGCCTGCTCGGCGGTCGCCTGCGCCGGCAACACCGTGATGCGGCAGCCACGTTGCGCCAGCATCCGAAGGATGTTGCGTTTCACGCCGTAATCGAAAGCAACCACATGGTATGGCTGCTCGGTGGGCGTATGGAAGCCGGGCACCTCGTTGGCGCCCTGCAATTGCCATTCGCCTTCGCGCCACTCATAGGGCTTTTCAGTCGAAACGACTTTGGCGAGATCCATGCCAGCCAAACCCGGAAACCGCCGCGCAAGCTCGACGGCCTTGGCTGGGCCAGCGCCTGCCGCCGCATCTTCGGCCAGCAGACAGCCGGCCTGCGCCCCTTTTTCGCGCAATATTCGCGTTAACTTACGGGTATCGATGCACGCGATGGCCGGCGTGCCGGTGCGCCGCAGGTAGTCCGCCAGGGTTTCGGTGGCGCGGAAATTCGAGGCGCGAATCGGCAGATCGCGAATGACCAGGCCAGCCGCGAAAGGCCACTGGGCCTCGTCATCCTGGCGGTTGATGCCGACATTTCCGATGTGCGGATAAGTCAGGGTGACGATTTGTTTGGCGTACGAGGGGTCGGTCAGGATTTCCTGGTAGCCGGTCAAGGCCGTGTTGAAAACGACCTCGCCCACGGTGTATGAGGCTGCGCCAATGGATATGCCTTCAAACACGGTACCGTCGGCCAGCGCCAGCCAGGCGCGCGGATGGGCACTTGTATTCAGGATCGACAAGAAGAACTCCGTTGAGGGCGGCAAGAGCCCGATCAATAACCCCTCATTATAACCTGTCGGCCTGCTATGCGCCTTTCAAGCCGGCAAGCCTGAAAACCGGCGCACGGTTCACGAATGACCCACCAGGCGGCCATGCAACACGGCATGCCGCAGCGCACCGGTTTGCGGCAGAAGATGATGCACGAAAAACCGGACGACGAGACCTTTCCGCGAAAGAAAATCGCTATCCGTGGCAAGAGGCGGTTGCCGAACACCCGCTGCCCACGCTTTGGTCAAGGACCAGGCCCCCAGAACCACACCACTCATCCGCAGGAAAGGCACGGCCCCGGCAAACGCGGTATTGATATCGTCGTGATAACGCACGCACAAATACTCGGCACATGCCCGCCAATCTGCGGCGGCCGCCTGTAGCCCCTCGGCCAGCGGGAGAGCTTCTTCATGCACGCCGCCCAGGGCATTAAGCTCAGTTACGGTCGCCTCCAGCATACCCAGCAGATGATGCACCGTCGCGGCCTGATCGCGTACTGTTTTCCGGCTCAGCAGATCGTTTGCCTGAATGGCAGTGGTGCCTTCGTAAATCGGCAAAATACGGGCATCGCGATAGTACTGCGCAGCGCCGATTTCCTCGATATACCCAGCTCCACCATGGACCTGCAAAGCCATCGACGCCACCTCCACGGCCATCTCGGTCGAGCAGCCTTTGACGATCGGCACGAGAAACTCGTATACCGTTTTTGCTTGTCGGCGAACCGCCGGCTCGTCGGCGTGCTGCGCCACATCATGCTGATAGGCAGCCCAGCAGGCCAGCGCGCGCGCCGCCTCGACCGAGGCCTGCATCGTCAGCAGCAAACGCTTGATATCCGGATGCTGAGCGATCGGCACCGGCTGGTCGCTGCTACCATCCACCGGCCGCGACTGCACCCGCTCGCGGGCATAGTCGAGCGCCTGTTGATAAGCCCGGTCGGCGATACCGATGCCCTGCAGACCGACGGCGAAACGCGCCGCGTTCATCATGACGAACATGTATTGCAAACCGGCGTTTTCCTGACCGATCAGTTCACCGACGGCACCGTCAAAAGCCAGCACCGCCGTTGGACTGGCATGAATACCGAGCTTGTGTTCGATCGAGCGGCAAAAAACCGCGTTGCGTTCGCCCAGCGTTTCATCGGCCGCGATCAACAATTTCGGCACGATGAACAGCGACAAGCCCTTGACGCCAAGCGGCGCATCGGGGGTACGCGCCAATACGAGATGAATGATGTTGGCCGCCAAGTCGTGGTCGCCATAGGTGATGAAGATTTTCTGACCTGTCAGCCGGTAGCTGCCATCGGCCTGCGGAACGGCACGCGTTTGCACCTGCGCCAAGTCGGAACCGGCCTGCGGCTCGGTCAAATTCATCGTCCCGGTCCACTCCCCAGCGATCAGCCTCGGAATATAGCGCTGCTTTTGGGTGTGGCTACCGGCGGTCAGCAAGGCTTCGATCGCGCCATCGGTCAACAGCGGG
Organism: Burkholderiaceae bacterium; assembly: GCA_046318595.1. Lineage (GTDB taxonomy): Bacteria > Pseudomonadota > Gammaproteobacteria > Burkholderiales > Burkholderiaceae_B > DAITMV01. The sequence goes on from JBKCTV010000010.1 coordinate 57,567, forward strand.
CACAGCGCGAACGACAGGTTGGCGGCATTGATGTTTTCCATGCAAGCGCCGGCCAGGAACTTCGGCAAAGCCTGACCACCAAACTCCACGGGATGCTGCAAACCTTGCCAGCCACCGCCGGTGTAAGCGTCGAAAGCCGCCTTGAAGCCGCTCGGCATGTGGACATCGCCGTCGACCCAGCGGGCGCCCTGCCGGTCGCCAACGGCATTGAGCGGTGCCAGCAAGTCGCTGGCCAGTTTGCCGTTCTCGGCGAGGACCGCCGCAAATGTGAGGGGATTGAGATCTTCGCCCCCGGGCCAACGGCGAATGTCGCTCGGCGCCAGAAGATGCTCGAAAAGAAATAAGTAGTCGGCGGTTGGCGCGCTGTAAGACATACGATCATCCTCTCGGTTCCGAACCCAGGGCAACCCGGCAAAACGACCCGGCCGGTTGACTCAAAAATGCTTTACAGCTTGGCGGTCAACTCCGGCACCAGCTCATGAAAATCGCCGATCAGCCCATAATCGGCCATCCCGAAAATGGGGGCTTCGGCATCTTTGTTGATCGCAACGATCACCTTGGAATCTTTCATACCGGCCAGATGCTGAATCGCCCCGGAAATGCCGACGGCAATGTAGAGATCGGGGGCAACGATCTTGCCGGTTTGCCCGACTTGCCAATCGTTTGGTGCATAACCGGCATCGACCGCCGCGCGCGACGCGCCGATGGCCGCTTGCAGCTTGTCCGCCAAGTGACCGAGAATAGCGAAGTTATCGGCCGAGCCGATGCCCCGCCCGCCCGACACGACGATGCGCGCGGCCGTTAACTCAGGGCGCCCGGACACCGCCAGTTCACGACCCACGAAAGTGGTGGCGGCAAATGCCGGTGCGATCTGGACGGCTTCGATGGCGCACGGCGCCTGCTCACCGGCGGGTTCGAACGCCGTGGTGCGGACCGTGATCACTTTTACGGGATCGCTCGACTGCACGGTGGCCACCACATTACCGGCGTAGATCGGCCGTTCAAAAGTATCGGCGGCAATGACCGCCGTGATGTCCGATATCTGCGCGACATCGAGTTTAGCCGCAACCCGCGGTAACACGTTTTTACCGAATGCCGTGCTGGGGGCCAGCACATGCGTGTAAGCATTCGGCAACAAGGCAGATAACTGGGCGGCGACGTTTTCCGCGGTTTGGTCGGCGAACTGCGTCGCATCGGCCAGCAGCACCTTATCGACGCCGGCCACTTGGCTAGCGGCCTCCGCCACCGACCGACAGGCACTGCCGGCGACCAGCACATGGACGGACGCCGCTAATTTAAGAGCGGCCGCGATTGCCACGCGGCTGGCGGGCTTGAGCGTTCGATTATCGTGCTCGGCAAGTACCAGTGCCGTCATATGGTTCTCCTCAAATGACCTTGGCTTCGTTTTTCAGTTTATCGATCAGCGCAGCGACGCTGGCGACCACAACACCTGCCTTACGCACCGGCGGATCCGCGACTTTGAGCGTTTTCAGACGCGGCGCCACATCCACGGCAAGCTCGGCCGGTGTCATGGTCGCGAGCGGCTTTTTCTTGGCTTTCATTATATTGGGCAAGGTGACATAGCGCGGGTCGTTCAAACGCAGGTCGGTGGTGACGATCGCCGGTAAACTCAGGGCCAATGTTTCCAGGCCGCCGTCGACTTCACGCGTAACAGTGAGCCTGCCCTCGGCCGCAACGACTTTCGATGCGAACGTGGCCTGCGGCCAATCCAGCAACGCCGCCAGCATCTGGCCGGTCTGATTGCTGTCGTCGTCGATGGCCTGCTTGCCAAGAATGACGAGCTGCGGATTTTCGCGGGCGACGATGGCCTGCAACAGCTTGGCAACGGCCAACGGCTGCAGGTTTTCGGCGGACTCGACCAGAATGGCGCGGTCGGCGCCGATCGCCAGGGCCGTGCGCAGCGTTTCCTGGCATTGGGCAACTCCGCACGATACGGCGACGACCTCAGTCGCGACACCGGCTTCTTTCAAACGCACCGCCTCTTCGATGGCAATTTCGTCGAACGGGTTCATGGACATTTTGACGTTGGCGATATCCACATCCGAGCCATCGGTCTTGCAACGCACCTTGACGTTGTAATCCACCACACGCTTGACCGGTACGAGCACTTTCATGACTCACCTCGATGAATTCTTATCAGCCGAATTATACGGTTATCCGAAAAAGGCGGGGCGCAGCAGTCGAAGCGTGGGGATGGATTATCATGACAAGACGTTTTCAAGCACGCCCCACCATGACAAAAACTTTTCGCCCGACCATCGCCCTGGCCCTGAGTCTGGTCTGTGCCTCACAAGGCGCTTGCGCCGCCCCGCCCAGTTCCGCACCGAAAAACAGCGTCGTACGACTCGATGACCGCCCCTATGACAGCCGCGACGATGTGCGCAGCTTTGCCCGCGAACTGGCGCAAACACCGGGCCTGGATGAGGCGATGGTGCTGAATTTGCTGTCGCAGGCGGTCTACCAGCCAAGCGCGGCGAAAGCCATCCTGCCGGCCGCCAGTCCCAACGTCAAAAACTGGCAGCGCTACCGCAGCCGTTTCGTCGAACCCTACCGCATCCGCAAAGGGCTGGAGTTCTGGCGTAACCATGCAGATGCGCTTGCCAAGGCCGAAGCCACCTATGGCGTACCGCAGACGATCATCGTCGCCATCATCGGGGTCGAAACGGTTTATGGCGAACAAACCGGCAACTACCGCACACTCGATGCGTTGACGACGCTGGCGTTCGATTATCCGCCCGCACCTCGCGACCGCTCGGCATTTTTTCGTAAAGAGCTGGGCGAGTTTTTTCGGCTGAGCCGCGAAGCCCAGCTCGACCCGCTGACGATCCGTGGTTCGTACGCGGGGGCGATCGGCCTCGGACAGTTCATGCCGAGCTCGTGGCGGCAATTCGCCGTCGACGGCAGCGGCGATGGCCGCATCGACCTGTTTCACAATGCCGACGATACGATTGCCAGCGTAGGCAACTTTCTCGCCAAACACGGCTGGGTCACAGGGGGTTCATGGGTGATCGGCGCGCTGGTCGAAAACCCGGCGACAGCACAAGCACTTGTGGAATCGGATGTCATTCCGAAATTCACGGCAGCCAACCTCGCCGCATATCAAGTAAAACCCACCGAGCCGGTCAGCGTGACGGAAAAATTTGCATTAATCGATTTGCCGAACCGGCAGGCCAGCGGCAAAGACGACCCAACCGAGTATCGGCTGGGACCGCAGAATTTTTTTGTGATCACACGATACAACCGGGCGAGTTTTTATGCTCTGGCCGTGATCGAACTCGCACAGGCCTTGCAAAACTCACGGAACCGTTAAACTATTAAACCCGTTGCACTTGGCACTTGAAACTGCAATAATGAAAATTGCAACCTGGAATGTAAATTCCCTCAAAGTTCGTCTGCCGCATACGCTCGACTGGTTGGCGAATTCGCGAGTCGACATCCTCGGCCTACAAGAACTCAAACTCACCGACGACGCGTTTCCACGAGCCGCATTGCAAGCAATCGGCTATGACGCCGTATTCGCGGGACAAAAGACTTACAACGGCGTGGCCATCGTTTACAACAAAGCGACCGTCCCCGAGCCCACCGACGTTCAAGTCAACCTGCCCTCTTACGCCGACGACAGCCGACGCGTGATTGCCGCGAGTTTCGGCGCACTGCGCTTCGTCAGCGCTTATGTAGTCAACGGCGCCAGTCTTGATTCCGACAAATACGTCTATAAACTCGCCTGGCTGGATGCGCTGCTGCACGATAGCCGGCAGTGGTTGCAGGACCACCCTGCACTAGCCATCGTCGGCGACTTCAACATCGCCCCGACGGACGAGGACGTTTACGATCCTGTGGCATGGGGCGCCCAAGTGCTGTGCTCCCCCGCCGAACGGGAGCGTTATTTCCGGCTGCTTGAGCAGGGCCTGCACGATAGCTTCAGGCTGTTCGAGCAGCAACCCAAAACTTATTCCTGGTGGGATTACCGGCAATTGGGGTTTCAGAAAAACAAAGGTTTACGCATCGACCATATTTTGTTGTCCGACGCCTTGAAGCCTTACTGCACGGGCTGTGCTGTCGACCGTGCACCGCGTAAAAAGCCACAGCCGTCGGATCATGCGCCGGTCATCGCGAGCTTGACGGGCTATTCGCCGCTTCGCTGACGAGCACCGGATTGTTTTTTTAGAAACATTTGTTGTTTTTTTCTAAACAATGTTTTATAGTGGGTTTGATGTATTGATACATGGAACCGCATGGGCGTTCTGCTCGATCAACCCATTCCGCCCTCCAACGACCGGGGCGCATTGGCCAAAATGGTCATGACGCTGCTCGATCTGTGGCAGCTACCCACCGCCGATCAGGCGGTCCTGCTGGGCATCGCCCCAAGTAACCGGGCCACGCTGAACCGCTATCGGAAAGGCGACCCGATCGGCACAAGCCCCGATCAGTTCGAGCGCGTCGGACATCTGCTGGGCATTCACAAAAACCTGCGCCTGCTGTTCCCGCACAACCGCGAATTGGCCTATCGCTGGATGAGTACGCGTAATAAAGCCTTCGATAACCTCACGCCGGTCGATGTCGCCCGACAGTGGAATTTCGTCGGCCTGCTGATGGTTCGCTCCTACCTGGACCGGGCACGCGGCAATTGAAAAACGCGCCGCTCGACGAGGGTTTGTTCGCTAGCATGCGTTTGATCGACGTGCGGCAGGATGTTTTTCGCAATATCGTCTCCCTGCGCGAATCGCAAAACCTATTCGACGACTTGACAGACGATCCGGCGCAGTGGGCACTGGCGCAGGAAGTGGAGGATGCGGTCAAACCACCACCCTATGTTTCGGACAAACCGGCGATTCACCGCCCTTTCGAGGATGCTGCCTGGTTCAACGCCATCGAATGGCCTTTCCGGCATTGGCAGCGCAGCCGTTTTTCGGATGGCACGTTTGGTGTCTGGTATGGCTCGGAAACGCTCAAGACGACCGTCTACGAGACGGCCTACCATTGGCTGCATGGTTTGCTGCACGACGCCGGCTTCGATCAAGACGGCATCATGGCCGACCGCAAGGTGTATACCGTGAACTGCACCGCCGCCCTGCTGGACTGCCGGCCGGCACTCAGCACCCACCCCGATTTGTTACACAAGACCGATTACGGCTACCCGCAGGCAGTGGGATCCCGGATTCACCGCGAAGGCCACCCTGGCTTGCTGACGCGCTCCGCGCGCGACGCCTCGGGCAACAACTACGCGATTTTCAACCCGGCGGTGTTGTCCGGCCCCAGGCATTGCTGCTATCTGACTTATCGGCTGAACCAGGGCCGGATTCTGATCGAAAAAACGCCAGGTCGATCATGGCTAGAGTTATGCCTAGAAGACTTCACGACGACGCGCGTTTGACCTCGAACTTTGCCGCCACATGTGTGCCTTCGAGCCCATTCAGGCGCTGCACCTGAATGGCTAAATTCAGACCGCTATAAGTCTCATGGCGGAAGCGCTCGTAGACACGCAGCGAAGCAAAATCATAGTTTGCAGGGTCCTTGGCCAGGGCCAAGGCTTCGTCATACAGTTCATCGGCTCGGCGGACCGCTTCGGCTGAACCAGCCCGACAAGCATTTGCCTGAGCGGTCAAACGGTTGTATTGCTCAACAACCGAGGGTTTGATGCAATGGCGCTCAGCGAATCGCTGCAGTTTATTTTCATCCAACGACTGTCCTTGCAAGAACCGATGCATTTTTTCTGTTTCGTCGCGAGACAAAAAATCGAAAGGCGCCTGCTTGCCCAGTTCCTTGTTGGCCATCGAGTCGCTCAGTGAAGACAGCGTGGGATGCTCCACCTCATAGTAGGCGTCCTTGGTCAGAAAACCGCCTTCGGTCGGCAGCTCGAACCGAGCCAAGGCACTTTTATTGTAAAGGCTGGCTTCGGCGCGCGCCACTTCCATGTTGAAAGCAAAACCATCACCAAAACTAAAAGCTTCTTTGACAGGCCGCCAGCCACCCGCGGCGAAAGCGCTCAAATTGCTTTCCCGACCGATCACCTCGCGCTGGATGCGAATGTAACCGGATGCTTCTACCGTTGAACGGCGATTTCTGGGTTGGTAGTGACCCAGAAAACCGGCTGACAAGGAAACCGCAGCGAGGTTTTCGTGACCAGGGACCGCTGCGCCAAAGTTAGTTTCGGTGGAGCCAGAATACGTGACGCTGAACTCCTGCGTCTTGTCGACGACGCTCACCGACAAATCAGGAAACTCTGCCAATAATGTTTCGAGTACCGTGGTTTCGACTGACCCGTACTCGGGAGAGGCTTGCAGCGTCAGCAACCTGGCCTGCAACGCTGCTAGGGTTTGAGGACAGGGCTCGCCTTTTTCGTCTTTGACGAGTTGCAAGCTGCCATTCTGATCTCGACGGTAATAGGGTGTTTTAGTTTTGAGTGGAAGGCGTAAAATCACACCGCTAAACGTCGGTCTTTCTGCGCCCATCACTCCCCTGCCACCAAAAGTCAAATTAAAATACTTGCCGAATGACGGACCCACCGCCGCCCACAGCCCAAACTGCGCCGGAATGCTTTTTTGCGACCCGATGACGAGCTCCGCATAGCTGCTGGTGGTGCCCAGCTCATACACCGCCCGGCGCTTCCACCCCAACAGCCCATCGACCCGGACCCGCAACAAAAAATTGTTGATCGGTACAAAATAGGTGAGGCCTTTGGTACTAATACCCGTGACGCCACCGCTCTGCAGTTTCAGCCGCGCCGAACCTTGCATATGCTCAGCCACATCTTTTAGACTGTTGGCCACGGTTTCCACCGTGATTATTTCCGGGGGTTCTGTTTTTCGATTTAAGGTGTCGTTGGCCTTCGCCAGCTTGTGCTTGTCACGGATAGCTTTACGGTCTTCCGCCGAAAAACTCAAACTGTCGAGCCACCGATCCAGCAGTTTCAGATCGATCTGAGCGTTAGTCAAACGACGGAAAACGCTGGATTTTCTGATGTCGGCACGACTGATTCGAAATGCTTTCTTGCTCAAAAGCTGTTCGGCTCTGGAAAGCACGCTCAACATCAAAGACCCGCCCTTATACCCGGCCCCATCAAAACGGAGACTAGTGCGATTAGCGCCAGGGGGGTTTTTCAAACCCGCCAGGTACTCCTTATTCATCTGCTGGTATTGCTCTATGGCACCAAAGATGATGGCCTGCCGAATCACCCGTTCCCTGATTTTTTTTTGAGAAAACCCCCGGGTATTCCTTATGGTATTGTCGATATCGTCGGGAATACTCGTTTTCAAGTCATCCAAGGTTTTTGACAAAGCCTCGAAATAAGCCGTTTGATAAACATCACGGGTTTTGCGTTCCGCACCACCCGTTCCTTTATGCAAAGCGCTGAAAGGCGTTTTCGACCAGCTTGGAGAGATGTAACGGCGAACCAACTTTTCCCAGGGCAAACTGGCGCTTAGGAACGTATACCAGGGATACTCTACGGCACGCTGCAGCCACACATCCACTTTTTTCAACCGATGCTCGGCAAAGTTGAAAAACCGATTGCGTCGGGCGGACATCAGATCGTTTTTCAGCGCCCCCAAGGTCCAAACGTCAGGGATTGACTCCCACGCGTCGCCCCTCATGTAAAGCGCACTTGCCCGCAGGGCCTTATGTAACTCAGTCGCAGCGTTAACAGAGCCATGCGCCATGCCTCGAATCGCATCGATCGGCGTCTCAAACCCGTCGATATAGTCGTAAGCCTGACGGCAGGCACGGAAAAAAAGACCGGCTTTTCCGCAGTCTTGCGTGAATATTTCCGAGCGGGGGCCCAGCACTGCTTTGATGATAGCCGCACCTGCCGGCCCTTGCGCGACTTGACTCAAAACCTGCCAGGCGATCCGCGGCGTGTTCGGTAGAAAGTCGGCAGGCAGTCGCGGTGATTCGCCATCCGGCGCCAATGAGGCGTTCAACTGCGCAGCGAGATCGGCCGACTTCAAGTACTTAACGACATCCAATGCGACACGGGGCTTGCCGGCCAACCGGCTCAGGTGACTCAAAAACTGCTGCTGGAAAAACACTCGCTCGTTTTCGGCGCAATCCCAATCAAAACCGTTGATGCGCCGAGCAAGGTCCTCCGTCTGAGCTCTTTCCTGCCAGTTGGGCGTATTTTTATCAAAGTTCTGCCAAGGAATGCTCTTGTCAGCAGAAGTGCGCGCGGCAGGCACGGGCCCGGCTGCCACAGCATTGGAAGACCTCTTCCGAGCTTCTTGCAAAATTTTCCAAGCTTCTTGCAAAAAACGGTCATAACAAGCGGCAAAACCACTGACGGCCCTGCTCGCCATGGCGGCAAAGCCGGCAGCATCGTCCGGCATTGCCGGGCGGTTCAACTTGAGCTGCCGTCGCTGCCAAAACAAAAAGAAACTCTGTTCCTCCAGAAGGCCGTTTTGCCCCAGAAAGCCAGATCGAAAAGACTGATTCACCGTAGCGGCGGATTTTTCTATAACCTCATCGACGGATTGCTCATCGAAAAAATCCTCAGCGGCTTCTTTTCGCGCGAGCGGCTCTTTTTTGGCGAGTGCGGCGTCGTGCTCATTCAGGAATAGATCGGCGATCGCGGCATTCCGTTTTACGAGCTGCTCCTCATAATGGCTTTTTGAGTGATACCAACCCATTTGTTTTCTTGAACGATACACTCTCCTACAAAAACCGGTTACACCGGCACCGCGCCAGGTCAATACAGACTTTTTCAGGTAGGTGCGGTGATGTTGCAGACGCGCGAACCGATCAGTGTTTTTAAAGCTGAATAAGACTGGCTTGGCAAACAGACCGTCGAAAGCCGGGTCCATGCACAGGCCCTGGCGATTACGCAGATCTTCCAGCGCCCTCGATGTGGGCCAAGTCGACAACGCACGTTCGATCGCCAGAATATAGTTGCTCTTGCGATGCGACTGAGATGCGTTCAAATACTCCAAAAGCGTCTCGGCGTGCTCTTGAAGCGAGCGGTCACGTGTATTTAGCAAGCCGCCTTTGCTAAGCAGAACATGAATACCCTGCAAGGCCACCGCGATGCGCTGCTCACGGTTTATTTGGGTCTCATCATACAGGCAAACATCCAGATCGGCGAACTTGGTCAGCAGCGATTCGACCTGGCGCGCCGTCCTTGTCCTAGCGTTTTCTTCGACGATTTGCCGCAAACGTCCCCAGGCATCGGCGTCTGACATGTCGGCGATCGCAGCGGATTCGCGCGCGCTGGCAGAAGGCGCAACGATAAACCGGGCTAGACGAGAGTGGATGGTGGATGACATGGCGCTACTCTGCCATACGCGTGTTACAGGAAAATGCTCGGGGAAGATTAAATTTTTTTAACGGACGATCGCCTATAATTCCAGACTCGCCATCAGGTTTGCGGTTTCGCTATGCAAGAAAAATACGTTGCGGTTTCTCTCGAAGCAAAGGCGCAGTCCGCGTGGCGGCAGCAAGACGTCTACCGCGCGGCCGATCGGGCCCTGGACGCCAACGGTCAGCCGAAAAAAAACTATTACTGTGTATCAATGCTGCCGTATCCGTCGGGCAAACTGCACATGGGCCATGTCCGCAACTATACGATCAACGATGTGATGGTTCGCCACCTGCGGATGCTGGGTTACAACGCGCTGATGCCCATGGGCTGGGATGCCTTCGGCATGCCTGCCGAAAATGCGGCGATGGCCAACCAACAGCCGCCGGCAGCCTGGACCTACAGCAACATCGCTTACATGAAAAAGCAGATGCAGGCCATCGGCTTGGCGATCGACTGGAGCCGCGAAATCGCCACCTGCCAGCCGGACTATTACCGATGGAATCAGTGGATGTTTCTCAAGCTTCTGGAAAAGGGCATCGTCTACAAAAAAACCGGCACGGTGAACTGGGACCCGGTCGACCAGACCGTCCTGGCGAACGAACAGGTCATCGACGGGCGCGGCTGGCGCTCGGGGGCTTTGATCGAAAAACGCGCCATTCCGATGTACTACTTGCGCATCACCGATTACGCGCAGGAGCTACTCGACGACATCGAGGCGCTGGCCTGGCCCGAGCGCGTCAAGACAATGCAGGAGAACTGGATCGGCAAATCGGTCGGTGTGCGTTTTGCGTTCAAGCATTCGATTCCCGAGACGTGGGACGACATACCCGAAAAGCCAAAACTCATCAACGACGGTAATTTATTCGTGTTCACTACGCGTTTCGACACGGTAGAAGGCGTGACTTTTTGCGCAGTGGCACCGGAACACCCAATCGCCACAGCGGCCGCCGCCAAAAACCCGGAATTGCAAACTTTCATCGACGAGTGTCTGCGCGGCGGCGTCGCCGAAGCCGATTTGGCGACAGCCGAGAAAAAAGGCATGGCGACGGGGCTGTCCGTGGAACACTGCCTGAGTGGAGAACCAATTCCAGTCTGGGTAGCCAATTATGTACTGATGAGCTACGGCGATGGCGCAGTAATGGGTGTGCCGGCGCACGACGAACGCGATTTCGAATTCGCGAAAAAATACAACCTGCCGATCAGACAGGTCATCGATACGGGCAAGCCGTTTTCGACCGATGCCTGGCAGGCGCATTACGCAGAAAAAGGCATCGTCATCAGCTCGGGAAAAACAGCAGAAGATTTCATTAATGACTACATACCTGTTTTCGAGCTCGCTGGCATACCCATCCAGAAAATAAGCCAGTTCCGCCTGCGCGACTGGGGCATTTCCCGGCAGCGTTACTGGGGCACGCCGATTCCCATCGTGTATTGCGATGCCTGTGGCGACGTTCCTGTGCCGGAAGACCAGTTGCCGGTAGTGCTGCCCGAAAACCTCATTCCCGACGGCAGCGGCAATCCGCTCGCCAAAACACCGTCGTTCTACGAATGTGCCTGCCCGCGCTGCGGCCAGGCGGCGCGGCGCGAAACAGACACGATGGACACCTTCGTCGACTCGTCGTGGTATTTCATACGCTATGCCTGCCCGGACGCGTCGACCATGGTCGACGCGCGTGTCGCCGCCTGGCTGCCGATGGACCAATACATCGGCGGCATCGAGCACGCCATTTTGCATTTGCTGTATTCACGCTTCTGGACCCGCGCCATGCGCGACCTCGGATTGATCGATTTTTCCGAACCGGCCCGCAATCTACTGACTCAGGGTATGGTACTAAACGACACATATTACCGTGAAGATGCTGCCGGCCGCCGGGAATGGTTCAACCCGGCCGATGTCGACGTCCAGACCGACGCACGCGGCCGCCCCGTGCGCGCGGTGCTGCGTGGCGATGGCCTGGACGTGATCATCGGCGGCATCGAGAAAATGTCCAAGTCCAAAAACAACGGTATCGATCCACAAGCGCTCATCGACCAGTACGGCGCCGACACGGCACGGCTGTTCACGATGTTCGCAGCGCCGCCCGAGCAGTCGCTGGAATGGTCGGGTGCCGGGGTCGAGGGCGCGCACCGCTTTCTGCGCCGGGTCTGGAACTTCGCGCACGACTACCAGCCGCGCTTGCAGGCGACGACCGCGCCGCTCGACCATGCCAGGCTGAGCGACGCCGCCAAAGCCTTGCGGCGGGATATTCATGGCGTATTGCAGCAGGCTGATTTCGACTATCAGCGCCGCCAGTACAACACGATCGTTTCGGCCTGCATGAAAATGCTCAACAGCCTCGAAAGCGCCAAGCTGGTTGCTGGCCCGACGGACGACGGCGCGCTGCGCGAAGGCTTCGGCATTTTGCTGCGCGTGCTGTACCCGATCGTGCCACACCTGACCTGGTCGCTCTGGAACATGCTGGGTCACGACCGGGCCATGGGCGACCTGCTGGACGCGCCGTGGCCGGCGGTCGACACGGACGCGCTGGCGCAGGCCGAAATCGAACTGATGGTTCAGGTCAATGGCAAGCTGCGCGGGTCGATCCGGGTGGCGGCTGCTGCCGAACGCGCCGCCATCGAACAAGCGGCGCTGACCAACGACAACGTGCGCAAATTCGTCGCCGACCAAGCCGTAAAAAAAGTCATCGTCGTGCCCGGTAAGCTCGTCAATATCGTCTTATGAACAAAATACTCCGCAATAAAACCGCTGCCTGGGCGCTTTACTGGGGATTATGTTCAGCCCTCCTGCTGCCAGGCTGCGGTTTCAAGCTGCGCGGCCAGAGTCAGCTACCGTTCCAGTCGGTACTTCTCGAAGCGAACAACTCATCGACCCTCACACAGGAGCTGCGGCGGGTGCTGCGCGCCAATAAAATCACCCTCGCGACCGATGTGCGGCGGGCCGACGCCTTACTGGCCGTAACCAACGAAGTACGCCTGCGCAATGTGCTGTCGTTCACATCGACCGGGCGTGCACGCGAGGTGCAACTGCGTTACATCGTGACCGTGCAGCTCAAGGACCGCGCCGGTCTGTTTTTGATGGCACCCTCAGATATCGCCTTGCAGCGCGACATCACCTATAGCGACGACCAGATCCTGGCGAAGGAGTCCGAAGAATTGCTACTCTACAAAGACATGCAATCGGACGTCGTCCAGCAGTTGATGCGCCGGCTGGAGGCGACCAAGGTTCAACCAGGGACAGTCCCGGCGCCCAGCGCGCCGGCTGTCGAGCGCTAGGCGGCCGTCATGCAAATCACCGCTGATCGACTCGCCGCCCACTTGCACGGCGCTGGCGCAGCGGCGCGGCTCAAACCCGTCTACGTCGTCTGCAGCGACGAGCCCTTGCTCGCTCAGGAAGCCACCGACAGCATTCGCGCCGCCGCGCGCGCGCAGGGCTGCACGAACAGGCAGGTGTTCGACGTCGAACGCGGCTTCGATACGGACGCTTTTCTCGGCACGCTCGCCGCAGCTTCGCTGTTTGGCGACCGAACCTTGGCCGATGTACGCATCCCGACCGGCAAGCCCGGCAAGGAAGCCGCCGCCGCGCTGGAGACCGCAGCGCAGTGGCTGGTCAGCGGTCGCAGCGAAGATTTTCTGCTGGTCAGTCTGCCGCGTTTGAACAAAACCGCGATGCAGGCCAAGTGGTTTGCCGCCCTGCAAGCCGCCGGGGTGGTCGTCAACTGCAGCCCGCCGAGCACAGCGCAACTGCCGGCTTGGATCCGCCACCGGCTGCAGCAAGCCGGGCTGACGGCCGACCCGACCGCCGTCGAGTGGCTGGCGGCCCAGGTCGAAGGCAACCTGCTGGCCGCCCAGCAGGAAATCGATAAACTGGCGTTGACGCTGCCACCCGGGTCGTTGACGCTCGATACGCTCAAGGCGAACGTGACCCAGCTCGCCCGCTATGGCGCTTTCGAGCTGGGGCCGGCCGTGCTGGCCGGCGATGCGGCGCGGGTTTACCGGATCGTGCAGGGGCTGGCGGCCGAAGGGGCCGCGCCGACCCTCGTGCTATGGGCTTTGCAGGAAGAAATCCGGGCGCTGGGCGTCGTCCAGACAGGCCTGGGAAACGGCGTTTCGCTATCCGACGCGCTACGCCTGGCGCGGGTCTGGGGCGAACGGCAACCCGTTTTTGGCCGCGCCTTGAAACGCCATACCTCCGCTGCGGTACGCGACCTGCACCGCCGCGCAGAGCATGCTGATAAAATCGCCAAAGGCTTGGGCCGGGACGACGTTTGGCATTGCCTACTGAGCCTGGCGCTGGCGATTGCCGGCGTACCGGCTCCCATCCGACTGGAATCCGCTGCATGACCATCACCGAAGACGCTTTGCTCGAACAAACCATCCGAATCGGCAGTGCCGCCCGCGCAGCGGCACCCATCATCGCCCGCGCCGACACGGCGCAGAAGAATGCAGCGCTCGGTTTCATCGCCGAGGCCATCATGCGCGACGTCGCCCAACTGCAAGCAGCCAATGCCGCCGACGTAGCCGCCGCGACCGCTGCCGGACTGGAGCCGGCGCTGCTCGACCGGCTGGCGCTCACCGATAAAGCAATCGCGACCATGGCCGAAGGTTTGCGGCAAATCGCGCAATTGCCCGACCCGATTGGTGAAATCACGAACCTGCGTCTGCGCCCAAGTGGCATTCAGGTCGGTCAGATGCGCGTGCCGCTCGGCGTCATCGGCATCATTTACGAAGCACGGCCGAACGTCACCGTGGACGCCGCCGGCCTGTGCATCAAGTCAGGGAACGCGACCGTCCTGCGCGGCGGTTCCGAAGCGATTCGCTGCAACCGCGCCTTGGCGCGGCTCGTCCATGAGGGCCTGGAACGCGCCGGATTGCCGGCCGCCTGCGTGCAGGTTATCGATACGACGGAGCGCGCGGTGGTTGGTCATATGATCACGCTGCCGGAGTATATCGACGTCATCGTGCCGCGCGGCGGCAAGGGGCTGATCGAACGCATCAGCCGCGATGCGCGCGTGCCGGTCATCAAACATCTGGACGGCGTTTGCCACGTTTATATCGATGACCAAGCCGACGCCGACCGAGCCCTGCGGATCGCCGACAATGCCAAGACCCACCGTTACGGCACTTGCAACACCATGGAAACGCTGTTGATCGCGCAGGTACGCGCAGCCGAACTACTGCCACCGCTGGCGGCGTCGTACGCCGCCAAAAACGTCGAGCTGCGGGGCTGCGCGCGGACCCGGGCGCTGTTGCCGAGCGCGCTGCCCGCCACCGAGGGGGACTGGACGGCAGAATACCTGGCGCCGATTCTCGCGATCCGTGTCGTCGACCGCTTGGACGATGCCATCGCGCACATCAATCGCTACGGCTCGCATCATACCGACGCGATCGTCACCGAAAACTACAGCGCCGCGCTGCGTTTTCTGCGCGAGGTAGACTCGGCCTCGGTCATCGTCAACGCCTCGACCCGCTTCGCCGATGGTTTCGAATATGGCCTTGGTGCGGAAATCGGCATTTCCACCGACAAGCTGCATGCGCGCGGCCCGGTCGGGCTGGAAGGTTTGACCAGCCTGAAATATGTTGTGCTGGGACATGGTGAGGTCAGAGCTTGATGGTTAGCACAGCCGCCTTAACGCACTTGCATCGTAGCAAAGCGGCGTAACACACACCTCTCTATCAATAAAAAGGTCTGCTTCATGCTTTGGATCAAATCGTTTCATCTGTTGTTCGTCATCTCCTGGTTCGCCGGCCTGTTCTACCTGCCGCGTATTTTCGTGAATCTCGCGCTCGACCACGAGCCGGCGGCGCGTGCGCGGCTCTTGCTGATGGCGCAGAAGCTCTACCGCTTCACGGGTTTGCTGGCACTGCCGGCGCTGCTGCTCGGCCTGCTGCTCTGGCTGCATTACGGCATCGGCAAAGGCCCGGGGAATGGCTGGCTGCACGCCAAGCTGGCGCTGGTCATTCTGGTGCTCGGCTATCACCATGCCTGCGGGCGCATGCTCAAAAAGTTCACAGCGGGCGTCAATCACCGTAGCCATACGTTTTACCGCTGGTTCAACGAAGTGCCTGTCATACTGCTGGCGGCGATCATCGTGCTCGTCATCGTCAAGCCGTTTTGATGAAAAACACCTTAAAACTCGAGCTCGACGACGCCATTTTCCCGGCCTTCGCCAGTTGTCCGCGAGGGCTGGAGGCGCATTTGGCCGGCGAACTGGCCGAGCTGGGTGCTTTCCTGTGCGAACCGACCGGTGGCGGTGCCGAGTTCGAGGCGAGCTGGCCGACCCTGCTGCGCATCAACCTGTGGAGCCGCCTGGCAGGCCGCGTGGGCTTGCGCATCGCGCAGGCGCCGTGCCGCAGCGAAGAGGATCTCTATCGATTCGCCCTGCGTCAGCCTTGGAAACAATGGTTCGGCATCGACCAGACTTTCCGTGTAGACGTCAATAACATCGGCACGCGCCTGCCTAATTTGCGTTTCGCGCAGCTCCGCATCAAAGACGCGATTTGCGATGCATTCCGCCAAGAAACCGGCGAGCGCCCATCGGTGCGTATCGACGCACCGGACGTACGGGTGTTCGCCGGGCTGGGCGTCGAGCAGGTGAGCCTCTACATCGATTTGTCCGGCGAGAATCTGTTCAAACGCGGCTGGCGTGCGGCCAAAGGCTATGCGCCGCTAAAAGAAAATTTGGCGGCCGGGCTGTTGGCGATCAGCGCTTGGCAACCCGCACAGCCCCTGCTCGACCCATTCTGCGGCAGCGGCACGATCGTGATCGAAGCCGCCTGCCTGGCCGCCGACAAAGCGCCAGGCCTGGACCGCAGCTTCGGGTTCGAAAAACTAAAACCGCACCGCGTCGACCTCTGGGAGCCGATTTGGACACAAGCGGCCAAGCGTTTCGAGACGGGGATTGCGCAGGCGTGTGCTAACGATGCCTTGCACATTCACGGCAGCGACGTGACCCGCAAGCTGATCGATATTGCTCGCGAGAATGCCATCCAGGCCGGGCTGGAACCGCTGCTGGCCGCCGGGCGCCTACAGTTTCAGCAGATCGATG
The DNA here is from genome assembly GCA_046318595.1 of Burkholderiaceae bacterium. GTDB lineage: Bacteria > Pseudomonadota > Gammaproteobacteria > Burkholderiales > Burkholderiaceae_B > DAITMV01. Next base: position 73,923 of record JBKCTV010000010.1, read on the forward strand.
CCCGCGCAGCGCTACCACCGGCCGCAACGCCGGGTCTGTTATTGACAAACCCGCCCTATGGCGAACGGCTCCGTGCGAAGGGCTACGATGACTCGGCGCACCGCGAAGAAGCGATCGATGGCGACGAAGGCGTGCTGGACGACGAGCGTTACCAGGCGCTATTCACACAGCTCGGGAGTCAACTGAAACGCCAGTTTGCCGGCTGGCGGGTGGCGATTCTCTCGGGCGACCTGGAAGTGCGCCGCGCGCTCGGCTTGTCGCCGAAACGGCGAACGCCGCTGTATAACGGCGACATCGAATGCCGGCTGTTCGAGTTTCCGATGACGGCGGGGTCGTTCCGCCCGGCATGAGCCGTTGGCTGGGGCAAACGCTTTAAATCAGGCTCAGCGTTTTAACTTTTTCGTGATGCGCCGTATCCTGGCGGAAACGCTGGCTGCGCAGGTTGATCGACAGCTTGAGATCATTCACCGACTCGGCGAACCGTAAGCAGTCTTCATAGCGGATCAAGTCCCGCTCGTAGAGGTCGAACAGGGCCTGATCGAAGGTCTGCATACCATGATCGCGGCCCTTGTCCATGATCTCGCGCAGGCTGTGCAGTTCGCCACGCAGCAGCAGATCAGCGACCAGCGGCGTGTTGACCAACACCTCGTGCACGGCCATCCGCCCTTTGCCGTCGGCCCCGGGCTTTTGCAAAGGCACGAGCCGCTGCCCGACGATGGCCCGGAGATTCATCGACAGGTCGAGCCAGGCCTGTTGCTGCCGCTCTTCCGGAAACAGGTTCAGGATCCGCTCGATGGCTTGCGAACTGTTGTTACAATGCAAGGTTGCCAGGCACAAATGGCCGGTTTCCGCGAAGTTCAGCGCATACTCCATCGTGGCGCGGTCACGGATTTCGCCGATCACCATCATGTCGGGCGATTGGCGTAAAGCATTTTTCAGGCCGCTGGCCCACGACTCGGTATCGCTGCCGATTTCGCGTTGCGTGACGATGCAGCCCTGCGGCTGATGAATAAACTCGATGGGATCTTCGAGGCTGACGATATGGCTGCGGCTCGACCGGTTGCGGTGATCGACCAGTGCCGCGAGTGTCGTCGTTTTACCGGAGCCGGCGCTGCCAACGATCAGAATCAAACCCCTTTTGAGCATGACCATCGGGAGGACCGACGCCGGAATGCCTAGACTGGCGGCTTGCGGCACGGCTTCGCAGATCTCACGCATGACGATGCCAACATGCCCTTTTTGCACGAATACGTTCACCCGGAAACGCCCGTAGACGGGAAACTGCTGTGCAAAGTTGGCCTCTCTAGTTTGTTTGAAGTCCTGCCATTGCTCCGGTTTCATGAGCAAGCGGGCAAGCTCCTCGGTCTGCTCGGCGCTCAACACCGGCTGATCGAGTGGAACATTGGCACCATCGAGCTTGAGCGTCGGGGGACAGGCGACCGTCAGAAACAGATCGGTAGCCCGCCGCGCGCGTAGCGTTTTCAGACAGGTTTCGATATAGCCGAGCGGATCGTGCATGATAGCCTTCCGTAAAGGGGTCAAGCGAACATGTCGCGCTGATTGGCGACGCTGCGCGCCTCGACGACGCTGATGGCGTTACGACGGACCAGGTCCATCAACGACTGATCGAGCGTCTGCATGCCAATGCTGCTGCCGGTCTGAATAGACGAGACCATTTGCGCGACTTTATTTTCGCGGATCAGATTGCGGATCGCAGGGGTACCGATCATGATCTCGTGAGCGGCCACGCGGCCCGTGCCTTCCTTGCGTTTCAGCAGGGTTTGCGAGATGACGGCCTTGAGCGACTCCGACAACATCGAGCGCACCATTTCTTTTTCGGCGCCCGGAAACACGTCGATGATCCGGTCTATGGTCTTGGCGGCCGATGAGGTGTGCAAGGTGCCAAACACGAGGTGGCCGGTTTCGGCAGCGGTCAACGCCAGGCGGATAGTTTCCAGATCGCGCAGTTCGCCGACCAGAATCACGTCGGGGTCTTCGCGCAGCGCCGCCCGCAGAGCATTGGCGAACGAATGCGTGTGTTCGCCGACTTCGCGCTGATTGACGACGCATTTGCGCGGCTCGTGAACGAATTCGATCGGGTCCTCGACCGTCAGGATGTGCGAGGAATGGTTTTCATTGACATAGTTGACCATCGCGGCAAGCGTCGTACTTTTTCCCGAGCCGGTCGGTCCGGTGACGAGCACGATGCCGCGCGATTGATTGGAAATTTCGGTAAACACTTTGGGTGCTTTCAAATCCTCGAGCGACAGCACCTTCGACGGAATGGTCCGGAAAACCGCACCAGCGCCGCGGTTTTGCACGAAAGCATTGACCCGAAAGCGTGCCAGATCGGTCACCTCGAAAGAAAAATCGCATTCGCAGTGTTCTTCGTAATACTTGCGCTGCGCGTCGTTCATGACTTGCGCCAGCAACGCCTGCACCTCGGGATGCGAGACAGGCGGCAAATTGATACGGCGAATGTCGCCATCGACGCGGATCATGGGCGGCAGTCCGGCAGACAGGTGCAAATCCGACGCCCCGTTTTTGACCGAAAACCCCAGCAGTTGCTTAATGTCCATCTCGTTATAATCTCCAGGTTGCCTCGAAAGCCAAGTCCATGATTGATAAGCTCACCCAGGTCCGCCAGCGCATCGCCGCCGCCTGCGAGGCGGTCGGCCGTTCTCCCGAATCGGTCGAACTGCTGGCGGTCAGCAAAACTTTTGCGGCCGTCGATGTCGCTCGGTTGGCATCCCTGGGACAGAGGGCCTTTGGTGAAAATTACCTGCAAGAGGCCGTCGCTAAAATCGCCCAAGTGAACGAGTCGATGCAAAACCACCACAGCCTGACCTGGCACTTCATCGGTCCTGTGCAGCGTAACAAGACCCGCCTGGTGGCGGAACACTTCCAATGGGTGCACTCGCTCGACCGACTGGGGGTGGCGGAGCGCCTGGCGGTGCAGCGACCGGCGGGTATGGCGCCATTGAACGTGTGCATTCAGGTGAATATTTCCGCGGAGCCCAGTAAAGCCGGGGTGGCCACGGAAGAAACGGTGGGGCTGGCAAAAGCCGTGGCTGCGCTGCCCGGCTTGCGGCTGCGCGGCTTGATGGCGATTCCGGCGCCAGGCTCCGATGCCGTCCCTTATTTACGCATGGCGGGCTTGATGGCGGATTTGGGCGCGGCCGGGCTGCATGTGGACACTTTGTCGCTGGGGATGTCGCACGATCTGGAAACAGCGATCGCGCACGGCGCGACCTGCGTTCGGGTAGGCACGGCCTTGTTTGGCGAAAGAATATATAAGGGACATTCGACATGAATTCATCGATCGCATTCATCGGCGGCGGCAACATGGCTCAGGCCATCGTCGGCGGCTTACTCAAAAAAGGCTGCGCGGCAGAGCGGCTGTTCGTGCTGGAAGTGAAGGCGGCAGCGCGGGCGCGCTGGGCGGCATGGTCAGTCGCCTGCGCGGACACCTGGCCGGTTGACAAACGGTTCGATGCTGTGGTTTTGGCTGTCAAACCGCAGCAGATGGAGGCGGCTTTACGCCCTTTGGCCGATCATTTGCGCGACAGCTTGATTATCAGCATCGCTGCCGGTGTGCCAATCGTGCGTCTGTCCGAATGGCTGGGCGGGCATACGCGTATCGTGCGCAGCATGCCGAACCTGCCGGCAATGATCGGTGAAGGCATGACAGCGGCGATCACCTTTCCCGAGGCCCATGAAAACGACCGTCGACTGACCGAGGAAGTTTTGCAGGCGTGCGGCGAGTTTATATGGGTTGCCGAAGAGCCGATGCTGAACGCTATTACCGCGATTTCCGGCAGCGGCCCGGGCTATATTTTTTACTTCATGGAGTGGCTGGAAAAAGCGGCGCGGGATTTGGGCTTCAGTGCCGAGGATGCGCATACACTGGTCGTGCAGACATTCAAGGGCAGCGCTCTGCTGGCTGCGCAAAGCGCTGAAGGTTTCGATGTGCTGCGCGAACGGGTGACGTCGCCCGGCGGCACGACCGCGGCGGCGTTGGAAGCAATGGAACAGGCCGATGTTGGACGAGGAATCTTCCATGCGGCAAACGCAGCGCACAAACGCAGTGTGCTGCTGCTTAGCTCGCTGGAAAATAAAGTCGACGATGACGCATGACGGCAAATTTTTGAGGTCGTTTGGTGTTACCAGCATTACTGCATACATAGGCCGGCGAATAAACAAGCCCCAAACCAGTTGTTATGCAAAAACGCTTTGAAGCACTGTGCCGGGTCACGCGTTCGGATCAGTCGATAATGGTAGACAGCCGTGCACCAAGCCGCGCCCCACCCCAGCCAAAACCACGGCGTGAAATCCAGCCCAACCGCCAGCGCCGCCCACACCACCAGACACGCCGCATAGCAGAGCATCACGATCGTCACGTCCTGGCGCCCGAACGTGATCGCCGCAGTGCGAATGCCGATTTTCAAATCATCCGCGCGATCAACCATTGCATATTCCGTATCGTAGGCGATGGTCCAGAACACGTTCGCCAGCAACAGCAACCACGCGACCGCCGGCACCCGGCCCTGCACCGCCGCGAAGGCCATCGGAATACCAAAGCCAAACGCCACGCCGAGATAGGCCTGCGGCACCGCAAAAAACCGTTTGAAGTAGGGATAACTGCAAGCCAAGACCACCGCCGGCACCGCCAGCAGCATCGTCAGCAGGTTCAATGGAACCAGCAACACGGCGGCGCAGCCGCTCAGCACCCCCGCCACCGCCAGCGCCTCCCATGGCGCGATCAAACCCGCTGTGACGGGCCGGTGTGCCGTGCGCCGCACGTGCTTGTCGAAGTCACGGTCGGCGTAGTCGTTGAGCGCGCAACCGGCCGACCGCATCAACACCGTACCGAATACGAAAATGGTCAGCAAACACCAGCCCGGCCAGCCGCCGGCGGCCAGCCACAGCCCCCAGAGCGTCGGCCACAGCAACAGCAAAATCCCGATCGGGCGGTTTAAACGGGTCAGTTCGAGATACAGGCGCAGGCGTTTCATCGCGACCGCCCGGGCGCCGAATCAATAATTTTCAAGAGGCGCGGTATCATCCGGTTTCGATTCTTTCTGAGTAAGATCATGGCCAAACATATCATTTCCACGCCCGACGCGCCGGCCGCCATCGGTCCATATAACCAGGCAATTCGTACCGGTAGTCTGGTCTTCGCATCCGGGCAGATCGGGCTCGACCCGGCAACAGGCGACATCGTCGCCGGCGGTTTCGAAGCAGAAGTCGAACAGGCATTCAAAAATCTCGCCGCCGTTGCCAAAGCCGCCGGCGGCAATTTGTCGAACGCCGTCAAGCTGACCCTGTTCCTGGTCGACCTCGGACAGTTTTCGATCGCCAACGAGATCATGAAAAAATGGGTGCCGCAACCCTACCCGGCGCGTTCCACGATCGGCGTGGCCAGTCTGCCCAAAGGCGCGACCTTCGAAGTGGAAGCCATTCTGGCGCTGTGACTTGACCGACGAAACCGGTAGCGAATCCAGTTTACTGCCTGGGCCCCTGCTCGAACGGCTGGGGCCGACGCTCGGCATTCGCCGCTGGATCGATCTAGCGCTGCACTTGCCGCTGCGCTATCAGGACGAGGCAACGCTGACACGCATCGCGCATCTGGAGGCGGGTAATCTGGCGAGCGCGACAGGTACCATCGTCTCGTCAGAAGTTCAGGAGCGGCCGCGCAAATGCTGGCAACTCGTGCTCGCCGACGAAACCGGTGAGCTCGTGCTGCGCTGGCTGCATTTTTACCCATCGCAGGTGCAGAAATACCAGCCCGGCATGCTCTTGAAAGCCACGGGTCAAGTACGGCGGGCGCGGCGCAGTCTGGAAATCATCCATCCCAAACTGCAACTGCCGCATCCCGGCACCGGCGGTTTCGATGCGCCGGATGCCACCGCGCCAGCCAGCGCAGCCATCAGCGAGAGCGGTGGTCGCCTGACGCCGATTTACTCGACGATCAACGACATCAAGCAAATCGAGTGGCAACGTTGGCAGGCGCTGCTACCCCCGGCCTGTTACGACGATTTACTGGCGTCGCAGTCGGACAACCGGCTGACCGGCCTGGGCTTGCCGTCGTGGGCAGACGCCTTGCGCTGGCTGCATCAGGACGCCACGGTGGATACCCTGGACGCACTGAATACCCGCGAGCACCCGGCCTGGCGACGAATCAAGTTCGACGAACTGGTCGCGCAACAACTGGCGCTGCAACTCGTCCGGCAAACACGCAGCGCATGGCGTGCGCCGGCTTTCGCCAACCCCACCGGCATCGACCAACGGCTAATCGACAAACTGCCGTTTAGCTTGACCCAGGCCCAGCAAAGCGCCTGGGGTGAAATCCAGCGCGATCTCGGCAAGACGGTTCCGATGCAACGGCTGCTACAAGGCGACGTCGGCAGCGGCAAAACGATCATTGCCGCGCTGGCCTGTGCGGAAGTCGCCGCCAGCGGTGCGCAGGCTGCGCTGCTGGCGCCCACCGAAATCCTCGCCGAACAACACATGGCGAAGCTGCAACCGCTGTTCGAGGCCCTTGGGCTGCGTTGCGGCAAGCTGGTCGGTGCTTTGAGCAAAAAGCAGAAAGCGCGGATCACGGCGCAACTCGCAACCGACGACATCGACATCGTCATCGGCACGCACGCCCTCATTCAGAGCACCGTGCGGTTCCGCAAGCTGGGCCTGGTGGTCGTCGACGAGCAGCACCGCTTCGGCGTTCAGCAACGGCTGGCGATCATCCAGGGCGACCCCGCGCAAGCACTCGCCGCGCATCAGCTTATGATGTCGGCGACGCCGATTCCGCGCACCCTGGCGCACACCTACCTGGCCGACCTGGACATTTCTGTGCTGGACGAAAAACCGCCCGGCCGGCAAAAGATCGTCACCAAGCTCGTCGATTTGCAGCGACGCGACGAGCTCATGCTGAGCCTGGCGGCCGAGGTGCAGGCAGGGCGGCAGATTTACTGGGTTTGTCCGCTGATCGAAGAAAACGAGGAGCTGCAACTGCAAGCCGCCGAGCAAACACACGCCGAGCTGTCGGCAACCCTGCCTGCTGTGCGGATCGGCCTGTTGCACGGCAAAATGGCGACCGTCGATAAGGCAGCAGTGATGCAGGCTTTCATCGCCCGCGAACTCGACATTCTGGTGTCGACGACGGTCATTGAAGTCGGTGTGGACGTGCCGAATGCCAGCATCATGGTCGTCGAGCAGGCCGAGCGCTTCGGGCTGGCGCAGCTCCATCAGTTGCGCGGTCGGGTCGGGCGCGGCGGAACGCAAAGCGTTTGCGTCTTGCTGTATGGCAAGGCGCTGTCGCAAATCGGCCGCGAGCGCTTGAAAGCCCTGCATCAAAGCGACGACGGTTTCTGGCTGGCGGAAAAAGATCTCGAACTGCGTGGGCCGGGCGAGCTACTAGGCACCCGACAGTCGGGCCTGCCGATGCTGCGCTATGCCGACCCGGTCCGGGATATCGAACTCGTGCGGGCAGCGCGGCATTTCGTGGAAAGCGTAGCCGTTCCGGGGGGCGTGGCCCGGCGTCTGACACAGCGCTGGTTCAGCGGCGAGGCGAACTGGTTGACGTGAGGTTTTACCCGCCACCAATATTCATTCCAGCCCCGCCAACTGCGCCACCACACCCGGATTTTCCAAAGTCGACACATCCTGCGTGATCGCCTTACCCTGCGCGATATCGCGCAGCAAACGCCGCATGATTTTGCCCGAGCGTGTTTTCGGTAAGTTATCGCCGAAACGGATGTCTTTCGGTTTGGCGATGGCACCGATTTGCTGAGCCACCCAGTTCATCAAAGCCAGCGTCATGTCTGCCGCATCCGCACCCGTCGGTCGGTCCTGCTTCAGTACGACAAACGCGACGATCGCCTCGCCCGTCACCTCATCCGGCCGCCCCACCACAGCGGCTTCCGCTACCAGCGCATGCGCCACCAGCGCAGACTCGATTTCCATCGTGCCCAGCCGGTGACCGGACACGTTCAACACATCGTCGATGCGGCCCATGATGGTGAAATAACCTGTCTCGGGATCACGCACCGCGCCGTCGCCGGCCAGGTAAAAACGTCCGCCAAGCTCGTCGGGAAAGTAAGTGCTGCGAAACCGCGCGTCGTCGCCCCAGATCGTGCGCAACATCGACGGCCACGGGCGTTTGATGACCAGCAAACCGCCCTGCCCGTGCGGCACGGCCGCGCCGGTTTCGTCGACGACGCCCGCCTGAATGCCCGGCAGCGGCAAGGTGCACGACCCCGGCACCAGGGGTGTGGCCCCCGGCAGCGGCGTAATCACATGCCCGCCGGTTTCGGTCTGCCAGAACGTATCGACGATCGGGCAGCGCCCACCGCCGACCTCGCGGTGATACCACAGCCACGCCGCCGGGTTGATCGGCTCGCCGACCGAGCCCAGTAGCCGCAGACTCGACAAGTCGTAGTGCCGGGGATGAACATTTTCGTTGGATTCGCAGGCCTTGATGAGCGCACGAATCGCCGTTGGTGCGGTATACAACACCGATACCGCGTGTTGCAGAATCATGCTCCAGACGCGGCCAGCCGTCGGATAGGTCGGCACACCCTCGAAGACGACCTGGGTGATGCCGACCGCCAGCGGTCCATAGGCTACATAGGTATGGCCAGTAATCCAGCCGATATCGGCCGTGCACCAGAACACGTCGGTGGATTTGCTGTCGAAAGTCCAGCGCATGGTCTGCATGGCCCACAGCAGATAGCCCGCCGAGGCGTGCACGATGCCTTTGGGCTTGCCGGTCGAACCCGAGGTGTACAGGACGAACAACGGGTGCTCGGCGTCGACCCAGACTGGTGCGCACGCAGTGGAGCATTGCTCGGCAAGCGCACATAAATCGCGATCCCGATGCGGCACCCAATTCACCTGCGCGCCGGTGCGGCGATACACCAGCACATGCCGAACGCTATCGCAGCCGCCGCGCGCCAAAGCATCGTCGACGACGCTTTTCAAGGGCAGGCATTTACCGCCACGCATCTGCTCGTCGGCCGTAATCACAACACAAGCTTGCAAGTCGACGATCCGCTCGTGCAGCGACTTGGCGGAAAACCCGCCGAAGACCACCGAGTGGATCGCACCGAGCCGCGCACAGGCCTGCATCGCCGCCACGCCCTCGATCGACATCGGCAGATAAAGGATGACACGATCGCCAGCCGTGACGCCGAGCGTTTTCAGCAGGTTCGCAAAGCGGCAGACTTTGTCGAGCAGCGCCTGATAAGTGATGCGCGTCACCGCCCCATCGTCGGCCTCGAAAATGATGGCGGTGCGCTGCCCGTCGCCCTGTTCGACCCTCCGGTCCAGGCAGTTGTAAGATACATTCAGCCGGCCATCGGTAAACCATTTATAAAAAGGTGGATTGGCATTGTTGAGCACCTGCGTGAACGGTGTATGCCAGTGCAAATGCTCGCGCGCCAAACCGGCCCAGAAGCCAAGGTCGTCTTTATTCGCTTGGGCGCAGAGCGCCTCATACGCAGCCATATCGGGGATCGCAGCCTTTTCAGAAAACGCTTCCGACGGATGAAAAATGCGACTTTCCTGAGCAAGTTTTTCGATATGGGACATGGCGTGCCGGTCAGTTAATGAGCAGATGCCGAGTTTAACAGTGACGAAGTACGGGCCCTGGCACGCGGCCCGCCAACCAACGTAGTAAAATGCGGCGCAAAACCAACCGCGCGCAAGGACCCCCATGACCACCATTCGCCAGGATGACCTGATTCAATCCGTCGCCGATGCCTTTCAGTATATTTCGTACTACCATCCACTCGATTATATTCAAGCCCTCGGCCGTGCTTACGACCGTGAACAGAGCCCGGCCGCCAAGGATGCGATTGCGCAGATTCTGACCAACAGCCGCCTGTGCGCCGAAGGTAAACGCCCCATTTGCCAAGATACCGGCATCGCCGTGGTGTTCATTAAAGTCGGCATGAACGTGCGCTGGGAAGGCACGCTCAGCGTCAGCGACATGATCAACGAAGGGGTGCGGCGCGCGTACAACGACGAACACAACCGGCTGCGCGCCTCCGTGTTGACCGACCCGGCAGGCAAGCGCATCAACACCAAAGACAACACACCCGCCGTGATTCATTACGAAATCGTGCCGGGCGACCATGTCGAGATCACCTGCGCGGCCAAGGGCGGTGGCTCGGAGAACAAAAGCAAACTGGTCATGCTCAACCCATCCGATTCAATCGTCGACTGGGTATTGAAAACGGTGCCGACCATGGGCGCGGGCTGGTGCCCCCCCGGCATGTTAGGCATCGGCATCGGCGGCACACCCGAGAAAGCCATGTTGCTCGCCAAGGAATCGCTCATGGCCCCGATCGACATTCAGGATCTGCAAGCCAAAGCCGCTGGCGGTGCGGTTTTGAGCCGCGTCGAGGCCTTGCGTCTCGAACTGCTGGAAAAGGTCAATGCGCTGGGTATCGGCGCTCAGGGCCTGGGGGGTCTGACCACCGTGCTGGACGTCAAGATCCTGGACTACCCGACGCATGCCGCCTCCCTGCCGGTCGCCATGATTCCGAACTGCGCAGCCACGCGACACGTTCATTTCGAACTGGACGGTACAGGGCCAGCCCAACTGCCCGTTCCGTCGCTGGAAAACTGGCCGCAAGTCAGTTGGACGCCTGATACGGAAAAATCGTTGCGCGTGGATTTGAATAATCTGACACCGGCCGAGGTCGCCAGTTGGCAGCCGGGGCAAACGCTGTTGCTGAACGGCAAAATGCTCACTGGCCGGGATGCCGCGCATAAACGCATCGCTGACATGCTCGACCGGGGCGAGCCGCTGCCGGTCGATTTCACCAACCGCGTCATTTACTATGTGGGACCGGTCGATCCAGTGGGCGACGAGGTCGTCGGCCCCGCTGGCCCGACGACCGCCACGCGCATGGACAAATTCACCCGCATGATGCTCGAAAAAACCGGTTTGATCGCCATGGTCGGCAAGGCGGAACGCGGTCCGACGGCGATCGATGCGATTCGCGACAACCGCTCAGCCTATTTGATGGCGGTCGGTGGCGCAGCCTACCTGGTTTCCAAAGCGATCCGCGGCGCACGGGTGGCGGGGTTCGCCGATCTCGGCATGGAAGCGATTTACGAGTTCGATGTCAAAGATATGCCAGTCACCGTGGCGGTCGACAGCCTGGGAACGTCAGTGCATCAAACCGGCCCAAAAACCTGGCAGAGAAAAATCGGCGGTATTCCAGTCGTGACCGACTGATCGGCCGGGGGGCATCTTAATCGTTATGCATCAGACCAAAATGTCTCGTTAACGCTTGAACTTAGCGACGACGTTATTCAAGCTATCAGCCATGACAGACAGTGTTTTTGACAAAGATACTGTTTCAGTGGCAACTAAGGAGGTTTGCTCACTTTGCTTGGCGATAGATTCTATATTTTCTGAGATCGAGAAGCACGATTTGCAGTGTTCTGTTGTCGCGTTAGTAAGCTCTATCAAGCTATTTAAGCCTTGTTTTGAGCTCTTTTGAAGATCTTGAAGGGGGGCTTGTAATTGCGTAATCATCGTAACGCCTGCCGTAACTTGGGCGCTCGCTCCATTCATTTGTTTTGAAGCTGCGTCCGTTTGGCTTTGAATAGTTTCGATCATTAATTTAATTTCGCTTGTGGCTTGGCTTGTTTTTTCGGCCAGGCTGCGCACCTCATCTGCGACTACGGCAAACCCTCTGCCTTGTTCGCCTGCGCGTGCGGCTTCAATCGCCGCGTTGAGCGCCAGTAAATTAGTTTGATCGGCAATATCCCGAATTACGTTGGCTATATTGCTAATTTCTTGAGAGCTAGACAATAGCTCAGCCATTGACTGCGCGCTAGACTCGACAGAACAGGCAATTTTGTTGATCTCTTTAGCGGCTATATCAGCGCTGGACTGGCCTCTTTGCGCAAACTCGGACGTCTCAAGCGCTACTGCTTGTGAGTCGCTTGCGTTTTTAGACACATCGGCGATACCAGCGGTAATTTCCTGAACTGCAGCGGCCGATTTTGATATTGCTTGGCTTTGTTCTAAGGTGGCTTTGTCGAGCTTGGCTGATGCAAGCGTCATATTTTCTGATGCATGCTTAAGTTCGTTCGCATCGTTGGCGATGGCGCTGACCACATCTTTCAAATCGCTTTGCATTTTTAACAGTGCCCGAATTAAATCGGCAACCTCATCTTTACCTGTAACGTTTACTTCACTGCTTAAATCGCCACAGGCCACTTTTTCAGCCAAATTTTTGGCGTGACGGATTTGACGTGTAATGGCTCGAGCCATGAGTAAACTCAATATTAACGATACCAACACGGCGACAACAGAAATTACACCAGAGGTAATGGCTGAGTGCTTATACACTTGGCCAGCATGCTCGGATGCTTCGCTACTTAGACGTTTTTCTAAATCAATCAGTTCAGAAAGTGACACAGATAATTTTTTAAAGTCATCATCCGCTGTTTGCATCGCTGATACGCCAGTGTTGATGTCAACGGTGGCCATGTCCAGTGCGTTTTTTATCGATTTCTCGAATTTTTGCATCTGAGGAATCGTTTTTTTTGCAATGTCAATCTCTGAAGAAAGTAGATCTGGAGCGTTGGCGAAAGTTTTAAACTTTTCTACCGTACTTGCATATTGCGCCAAGAGTTCTTTCGTTTCTTTTTCCACATAGGCATCGCCGCGCGTGCTGCTCCAAGTAAGTGTTCGATAGGTGCGGGCGAGAGTTCCATTGACTGCGGATCGTGTTTGATTGGCAATCATGGAGTGATCGAAACGCTCCTCAATCACATTTTCTAATACCGCTTTTTGCTGCTTGAGTGAGTTAAACGACATTAAACTCAATAAAACCAAAAGGGCACAGCTCAGGCCTGGCGCAAGAAGCGATTTAGAAAATAAGTTCATGAGGGTGTTCCGAGGCAGTGATTTAAATAACGAATATTATAAGTGCTGATTTTTAGCGCTTATACACACCGGCACACACCACTGTGTCATCAAGTTTTTCACAGTACATGCTTTTTGGCAGCACTTTTTTGGTCACGGGATCAGTAAATTTATAATCCTGCCAAAACTTGCCTTTTGATTGAGCAAGCTCTACTCGCTCTTTCACAAACTCTTTGCCATCCGCATCTTTAAGTTCGATGAGGTCTTTCCCAACCTGTTTGGCATTTTGTCCATGCGCTAAGACATGGCCTTTTAAATCGTATACGACAGGGTATAAGTCGCGATCAATCCATTTGGCATCCTTGGCTGTAATTTCCGCATAGGTTTTTTCTTTGCCCGCTTTAATTGCAGGCATCACTTTTTTCACCATGGCCTCGGCGTCTTTAGGCGTAGCAAATTCCTCTGCGGCAAAGCTAAGGGTTGAGACACTGAATAAAACCGAGGTGGCAAGTGATAGAAAGTTGGCACGCATAATCTGAATCCTATAATGAAAAATGTATGGGTAGATTACTTGATTAACTATTCAGCACATCGTTTGAACAGCTTGTTTTTCTTGCCCTTATTCGCGCTTCAGTAAACTCCCGGTAACCCTATCTATATGATATGTGACGCCGGAGCCATACATCGGGCCAGACGCCTTTTCGAGCGAGTGACAGCGGCCGGCTCGATCTGAACAGGACGCAGCGCGCCCACTCAAGCCGTCGAGGAGGCAAGCGCATCAGCCAATGCCCGCCGGTACACGACCAAATGCTCGGTGCGCACCAAAGGCCGACTGGAAATACGCTGGGACTTGTTGGCCCAGATGGGCTGCGGAAAAGTCGGATCCGTCTGCCACCGTGGAATGACATGCCAATGCAAATGCGGCGTCACATTGCCCAGGCTGGCGAGGTTGATCTTATCCGGCTTGAGCACGTCGCGCTGGAGCTGCTCGACCAGCATGACGGTTTTCAGCATACGCTGGCGGTCGAGCGGTTCGAGATCGGTCATTTCCTTGACATGCGACTGCCAGACCACGCGGGTAAAACCCGGGTAGTCTGGATCGTCGACCAACACGACGCGCAAGACGTCGTTTTGAAAAATCAACTCGCCGCCCGGCATGCTGCACAGCTCACACGCTGCCGTCATTAGACGAGCACCCGTTCGATACCCCCGGCATTGGCCCGTTCTATATACTCGGGCAACCAATTTTCGCCGAGCACATGCCTGGCGATTTCGACCACGATGTAGTCGGCCGTGACCTCTGCATCGTCGGCGTAGCGCGACAAGCCCTGTAGACACGAAGGGCAACTGGTGAGGATTTTTACTGGTGGCTGCTCGGCCACTTCGGGCAGGGGTGCGTCGCTTAGCAACGATTGAGCTCGAACCTTGGCCGCACCCTTGCGCATCTCCTCTTCCTTGCGAAACCGCACCTGTGTGGCGATGTCCGGCCGCGACACGGCAAAAGTGCCTGACTCGCCGCAACAACGCTCGTTCTTCTCGACTGTTTGGCCCTGCAAGTCGCTGTTGATCAGCGTATTGACGACCTGCAACGGCTGGTAGCTTTTCATGGGCGAGTGGCAAGGATCGTGGTACATATAACGAGTACCGGTGACATTCGACAGTTTGACTCCCTTTTCCATCAAAAACTCGTGGATGTCGACGATCCGGCAGCCAGGGAAGATTTTGTCGAACTCATAGCCCTGCAACTGATCGAAACACGTGCCGCAGGACACCACCACGGTTTTGATGTCTAGGTAGTTCAGCGTGTTGGCAACCCGGTGAAACAGCACCCGATTATCGATAATTATTTTTTCGGCTTTGTCGTACTGCCCGGCGCCGCGCTGCGGATAGCCGCAGCACAGATAACCCGGCGGCAACACGGTTTGCACGCCGACCTGCCAGAGCATGGCCTGCGTGGCGAGCCCGACTTGCGAAAACAGCCGTTCCGAGCCGCATCCGGGGAAATAAAACACCGCCTCGGTATCGGCTTGCGTCGCGCGCGGATCGCGGATCACCGGAACATAGTTGGCGTCCTCGATATCCAGCAGGGCGCGCGCCGTGCGCTTCGGCAGGTTACCAGGCATCGGTTTGTTGATGAAATGAATGATCTGCTCGCGCATCGGCGGTTTGCCGTGGGTCGATTGCGGTTTGCTGGTTTGCTTACCGATCAGCTTGAACGACTTGGCCATCTTGTAAGCGAAGCGTTGTACTTTGTAGCCGACATCGATCATGCCGACCCGCAGGGCCTTGATCGTCGCCGGGTCGGTCACGTTCAGAAACGCCATGGCCGATGCCGTGCCCGGGTTGAAGGATTTTTTATCGAGCTTGCGCAACAGTGCCCGCATATTCATCGACACATCGCCGAAATCGATATCGACGGGACAAGGCGCTTCGCACTTATGGCATACCGTACAGTGGTCGGCGACGTCCTCGAACTCTTCCCAATGCCGGATCGAAATGCCGCGCCGGGTTTGTTCTTCGTACAGAAACGCCTCGATCAGCAAGGAGGTCGCGAGGATTTTATTGCGCGGGCTGTACAGCAGATTGGCGCGTGGCACGTGGGTGGCGCAAACCGGCTTGCATTTGCCGCAACGCAGACAGTCTTTCATCGATGCCGAAATGGCACCGATGTCCGACTGCTGCATGATCAGGCTTTCGTGGCCCATCAGGTTGAAACTCGGCGTATAGGCGTCATGCAGATTGCCGCCGGGCATCAGCTTGCCCTTGTTGAAATGCCCCTCGGGATCGACACGGTTTTTATAATCCTGAAAAGGCTTGAGCTCTTCGCGGGTCAGAAAGTCGTACTTGGTCAGACCGATGCCGTGTTCGCCGGAAATGACACCGTCCAGATCGCGGGCGATCTGCATGATGCGCGCCACGGTATGCTCGGCCTCCTGCAACATCTCGTAATCGTCCGAATTGACTGGAATATTGGTGTGCACATTGCCATCGCCCGCATGCATATGCAGGGCGACGAAGAGCCGTGACCGCAGGACTTGCTTATGAATAGCGTTGAACTGCGCCAGAATCGCAGCGAACGCACTGCCGGTGAACAAAGTCTGCAAACCGGCGCGCACTTCGCGTTTCCAGGAAATGCGGATGACGCGTTCCTGCAGTAAATCAATGACTCTGGCCCCGGAATCCAGGTCGAAACGCTGCCGCATATCGCCTTGTAGAGAGCCCAGCCCAATGTCATCCAGGTGCAGCAAGGCGTATTGCAGCGGCATGTCCATATGCGCCAGCAGCCAGCTCCAGCGCTTATGCACCGCCGCGATCAGCTCATGCGCCTGCGCCAGGCGGTCGCCCAGCACTTCCTGACGGGACAGTTTATCGACCTCGGCATCCTCGCTTTTACCAAGCGGTAAGTCGGTGCGCAGGTAATGATCGAGCGCGGCGAGCAGCTTCAGCTTGTTTTTGGTCGAAAGCTCGATATTGATACGCTCGATGGCATCGGTGTATTCGCCCATTCGCGGCAGCGGAATGACCACGTCTTCGTTGATTTTGAACGCATTCGTGTGCTTGGCGATCGCCGCCGTGCGGCTGCGGTCCATCCAGAAGGTCTTGCGCGCCTCGGCGCTGACGGCCACGAAGCCCTCGCCCGAGCGCGCATTGGCCAGGCGAATGACTTCGGAGGTGGCGCGCGCCACGGCGGTGTCGTCGTCACCGACGATATCGCCGATCAGCACCATTTTCGGGAAATGGCCACGCTTGGATTTTGGGCTGTAACCGACGGCCCGCAAGTAGCGTTCATCCAGGTGCTCGAGCCCAGCCAACAGTACGCCGGTGGTTTTGCCATCGGTGTCGAGAAAGTTTTTGATCTCGACGATCGATGGCACCGCGTCGCGGGCTTGTCCGTAAAACTCCAGACAGACTGTGCGGATATTTGCCGGCATGCGATGCAATATCCAGCGGGCAGAGGTGATCAACCCATCGCAGCCCTCTTTTTGCACGCCCGGCAATCCCGCGAGAAACTTGTCGGTGACATCCTTGCCCAAACCCGTTTTGCGGAAGTCGGCGCCATTGACGTCCAGACGTTCGCTGCGAATGATCCGTTCGCCGGGCTTGTTGCGGCCATCGGAGACCTGAACTTGAAAACTGACCTGCGGCACGTCGTGAATCTTGCCGAGATTATGGTTCAAGCGCGTGACTTCGAGCCAGTTGCCCTCGGGGTCGACCATGCGCCACCACGCGAGGTTGTCCAGCGCCGTACCCCACAGCACGGCTTTTTTGCCGCCGGCGTTCATGGCCACATTGCCGCCGATACACGAGGCTTCGGCCGAGGTTGGGTCGACTGCGAACACCAGTCCGGCTTTTTCAGCGGCTTCCGAGACGCGCTTGGTCACAACGCCAGCGCCGGAGAAAATACTCGCCACTTTCTGGGCGACGCCTGGCAGGTCGATGTGCTCGACTTCGCCGAGTTTTTCCAGTTTTTCGGTATTGATGACGGCCGACAACGGCGTCAAGGGAATCGCCCCGCCGGTGTAACCGGTCCCGCCGCCGCGCGGAATGATCGTCAGGCCGAGCGATATACAGCCCTTCACCATCGCGGGAATCTCAGACTCGGTATCCGGCGTCAAGACGACGAAAGGATATTCGACGCGCCAATCGGTCGCGTCCGTGACGTGCGAGACACGCGACAGACCGTCGAACTTGATATTGTCGTGCGCCGTATGCCGTCCGAGCACCCGCAGGGTTTTTTTACGCAGCTCGGCGGCTTGGTCGAACTGCTGTTGAAAGTTTTTGACGGCGGTCCGGGCCGCAGCGACCAATTGTGAAACCAGCGGTTCGACCTGGACACTGCGATCGGCGGGAAGGGCCTCGTTTTGGTCGTCGGCCGATGCCACGGACACGCGCCGTTTGTCGATTTCGTTCAAGCGGTGCAGCAAGGCATTGATCAGCGCTTGACGGCGCTTGGGATTGTCGAGCAGGTCGTCCTGCAGATAGGGGTTGCGGTTGACGACCCACATGTCCCCAAGCACTTCGTACAGCATCCGCGCCGACCGGCCCGTGCGCCGTTCGCTGCGTAAAGTATCGAGCGTCGCCCAGGCTTCCTGACCCAATAACCGGATGACAATTTCGCGGTCGGAAAAAGACGTGTAGTTATAGGGAATTTCCCGCAAGCGCGCCGGTGCGTCGGCGGACGAAAGCAAGGACTGCAAGGAAGTGGGTGCGTTCATGCGCTGAATCTCGATCCGCTAAAAACCGATTGTAGCTGGGTTAACCGAGGTTTGCACCCGCACTTTGCAAAGCCGATCACATCCGCTGCGGCGCACTTACACCCAGCAAACTCAAGCCGTTAACCAGCACCCAACGCACCGCCGCCAGTAAAGCCAAGCGCGCGTACCTGAGCGCATCGTCACCCACCAAAACCCGCTCAGCACCATAGAACGCATGAAAATCGGCGGCCAGCTCACGCAAGTAAAAAGCGATGTGATGCGGCGCACGCTCGGTGGCGGCTTGGCGCAGCACGTCGCCATACTCGGCGAGACGTACCATGAGCGCTGTCTCCCTGGGCGCCACCAGCAGCGCCAGATCAGGCTGAACCCGGGCAACATCGCCCTCGGCATTCAGCAAGATCGAGCAAATGCGGGCATGCGCATATTGCACGTAATACACCGGGTTTTCGTCGGTTTGCGCCAGCGCCAAGTCGACATCGAACACGAACTCGGTATCGGCCTTGCGCGACACCAGGAAAAACCGCACGGCATCGCGGCCACGCTGCATCGCCTCGGGTTGTTCGCTCAACGGCCGCGCTTCGTCCGCACCACCGCACCAGACGATCAGATCGCGCAGGGTCACATAACTGCCGGCGCGTTTGGAAATTTTCACTTCCTGCCCCCCGCGCATCACCGTCACCATTTTATGCAGAACATAATCTGGATACCCGTCCGGAATACCGGCATTGAGCGCCTGCAAACCCGCGCGCACCCGGGCAATCGTCCCGTGGTGGTCCGACCCTTGAATATTGACCGCCTGCGTAAAGCCCCGCCGCCATTTGGTCAAATGGTAGGCCACGTCGGGCACGAAATACGTGTACCCCCCCTCGGACTTGCGCATGACACGGTCTTTGTCGTCGCCATAATCGGTCGTCTTCAGCCAGAGCGCGCCATCGGCCTCGTAGGTGTGGCCGGACGCCGTCATGCCTTGCACCGCCTCCTCGACCTTACCCTCGGAGTACAAGGAGCTCTCCAGATAAAACCGGTCGAAACGTACGCCGAAGGCCGTCAAGTCGAGATCCTGCTCGTGCCGCAGGTAGGCCACGGCGAAACGTTCGATGGCGAGCAGGTCGGCGACATCGCCCGACGCGCCAACCGCTGCGCCGTCGGCGGCCTGCACGGTTTTTTTCTGGAGAAAGTCGTGGGCGATATCGGCTATGTACTCGCCGTTATAAGCATTTTCTGGCCAGTCGGCGCCACCGGGTTGGAGGCCCCGCGCCCGCGCCTGCACCGAGCGGGCCAGGGTTTGAATTTGCGCACCCGCGTCGTTGTAATAAAACTCGCGCTGCACTGTCAGTCCTTGCGTTTGCAACACATTCGCCAAGACGTCGCCGAGCGCCGCCTGCCGGCCATGGCCGACGTGCAGCGGCCCCGTCGGATTGGCCGACACGAACTCCAGTAAAACATGCGCCGGCGGGGCATCGCCACCATCGGCTACACGCCCGAAATCATCGCCCTGGCTGTCGATGTGCCGCAGCACCTCGACATGCGCCTGCTGACTCAAACGCAAATTGATAAATCCCGGCCCGGCGATTTCCACTGCGGCGACGACCTCCCGTAAAGCATCGTCGGCCTGCAAGACGGCAACAATTTTTTCGGCCAGGGCACGAGGGTTCTGTTTTGTCTGGCGAGCCATTTGCAGCGCAATATTGCAAGCGGCGTCGCCATGCGTGGCCTGTTTGGGACGTTCGAGCGATACTGCGGACGCGGTTTCTTCGGGAATGACTGCCGCAACGGCGCGCTCCAAGGCGTCTATGATGCGCTGGCGATGAGTGGGCAGCATGGCTTATCCGATAGGTGAACAGCCGCTCATTTTAACAAGCTCTGCTTATTTTGCGGCTGGCGCCGCGTCCGCCCGATGCAAATAAGCCTGACAATACGCAATGCGGGCCTGCCGAACGGCCTCGGGAAGCGCCTGCCCCTGGCGCTTTGCGGCGTCGATCGCCGCTTGCAGGGGCTGCCGACGCAGTGACTCAATGACACTCGACCACCTCGGCAACGACACGTCGGGCCGGGCCACCACCCGCACGACATCGAGCGCCATGGCGAAACGCACCGGTTTACGCAGCGCGTCGGTTTGTTGAATGAGGTCAACGATCGGTGTTGCATCGGTCGCACCCGCCGACACCTCGGGTAGTTCCTGCGCGGCGATTTTAAGAACGGTAGTGGCCAGGGCCGTCAACTCGCCGGGCACTTTCCAGCGCACAGCCAGCTCGTCTTGCAAACGGGCCGCCCGGCTCGAATGCGCAGCGGCCAACAGCCACCACGCGGCCCAGCGTTGCGCCAGACCGGGCAAGGCCGCACTGCTGGCACTCAGCCCCGCCAGCACCTCGGCCCGGCCCAGCAGCTCGGCCGCCTCCGCGCCCGCCAGACGCGGCCAGGCGCCGCACATCTGTAAGGTATCGACCAGCAAGGCCGGCCGCGCGCCCAACAAGCCCAGCGCCATTTCCTGCCACACCCGCTCGGCCACCAGCGCGTCGACCTCACCGACCGCCACCATGTTTTCGCATAAGCGACAGGTATCGACGGCGATGGTGAATATCCGCGCGTCGCTGAGCGTGGAGCGCAGGCGCGCCAACCTCAGCAGGCGCACGGGATCTTCGCTGAAAGCAGGCCCGACGTGGCGCAAAACGTTTCGTCTTAGATCGTGCTGACCGCCGAAGGGGTCGATGAGCCGCCCGGCACCATCCACCGCCATGGCATTGATCGTCAAGTCGCGGCGCGCCAAATCGTCTTCCAGCGACACGTCCGGCGCTGCATGAAAAACAAACCCCCGGTAACCGGGCGCGGTTTTACGCTCGGTGCGGGCCAGGGCATACTCTTCGTGCGTCACTGGATGTAAAAACACCGGGAAATCCGCGCCGACCGGGCGAAACCCGGCAGTCAATAAATCGTGGGGCGTCGCGCCCACGACCAGCCAGTCGCAGTCTTTGGCTACGACCCCGCGCAGATGATCGCGTACCGCTCCGCCCACCAGATAAACCCGGATCGATGCGGGCAGCGCCCCGACGATCGGATCGGGATCGAAGCGCATGGTTTTAGCGTCAAAGATGGTCAACAGCAGTTTTCACTTTTTCTGTACGTCATCGTAAAAACGACGTGTTTGCCTGAAAGCGAGCAACAATCGCGCTTTGTTTTGACTCCAAGCTTAGCATTACCGATCAATGCAGCCCAACAAGACTTTTGCGTAAAAGCTTATAATCTGTTGTCGATTGTTAGCGAGTGATAGAAATGCTTTACCCCGAACTTTTCAAATCGCTGGAGTCGGTCCGTTGGTCCATGGACGACGATATCGCCTGGGATCAGTTCGATGGTTCGCTGCTCTCCGAAGAGCAGGCGCAAACCATCAAGATGAACGCGATAACCGAGTGGGCGGCCTTGCCTGCAACAGAAATGTTTCTGCGCGACAATCGTCACGACAGCGACTTCTCGGCGTTCATGTCGATCTGGTTTTTCGAAGAGCAAAAGCATTCACTCGTTTTGATGGAGTACCTGCGCCGTTTTCGGCCGGACCTGGTGCCCAGCGAGGCAGAGCTGCACGCGGTTCGTTTCGACTTTGACCCGGCGCCGCCACTGGAAACCTTGATGCTTCACTTCTGCGGAGAAATCCGCCTGAATCACTGGTATCGGTGCGCGTCCGAATGGCATACCGAGCCGGTCATCAAGCAGATCTATAGAATCATTTCGCAGGACGAAGCACGCCACGGCGGTGCCTATTTGCGCTACATGAAAAAAGCCCTGCAAAATATCGGCGATACTGCGCGTCTGTCGTTCGCCAAAATCGGCGTGCTCATGGCATCCGCAAGGCGCACAAGCCAAGCCCTGCACCCGACCAACCTGCACGTCAACAAAGACTTGTTTCCGCGCGACACGGTCCAGTCCCGCATGCCAGATCCGCAATGGCTGGAGAATTGGCTGGACAGCCAGATTCGCTTCGACGCCGGCTGGGAGTCCAAGGTCGTCGAGCGCATCCTGCATAACATTGGTTTGCTGTTCGAGCGCAGCTTCGACAGCGTGCAGGACCTCAACCGGTATCGCAAGCAGTTGACGGCGCGTCTGGCGGGTGCCGTGCCCGGCATCGATGATGGCGGCAGCGTCGCTGCTGCGTGAAACATCCGACAGCTGCCACGTTCGGCCCACCAGGTTTTTTAAAAAAATGTTGCGAACGTGGCAATAACCTGGACAAGTCGGTGGAGCAGCTGGCGCGGCCCCTGGTCTTTACCAATGGCGTATTCGATCTGCTGCATGCCGGTCATGTGCGTTATCTCGACCAGGCACGACAATGCGGCGCCAGCCTGGTCGTTGCAGTCAATGGCGACGCCTCAGTGAAACGCCTGGGTAAAGGTGCAGACAGGCCGATCAATTCAGAAGTGGATCGCATGCAGGTGCTCGCGGCATTGGCCAGCGTCGCGCTGGTGACCGTATTCGATGAGGATACACCGCTTAATCTCATTCTGCGCATTCGGCCCGATGTTCTCGTCAAGGGTGGCGACTGGCCGGTCGAGCGCATCGTCGGTGCCACCACCGTGTTGGCGCGCGGCGGCCAGGTGCTGTCGATCCCTTTTGAAGTGAAGCGCTCGACCACAGCGACGCTGCAGCGCATTCGCCAAGCAGCTCAGGCTGGCTGAGCGCCCTCCACTTCTGAGACCAGATCCCAGAAACCGTTGGGGGGGCCTAAATGCATAGGAATTTTATCGCGTCGCACCACTCCCACAACGGCAAATTCTTTCGCGCTGCAGTCGCGTTTGATTGGACGACTCAGCGGCATTCCCGAATGCGTCATAATACTGATGACGGTAGGCGTAACGGCTGTCAGCCCGCGACGCACCACGATGGCCAACTCATTGGACGCCAGCTTCACGAAAGTGCCGGGTGGGTACACACCAACCTCCCGAATCAACAAGGACGCCAAATCCTGCTGTGCAGCACCACCACCCTGCAGCAGCAATAGATCACGGGCCGCCTGCCCGGGAGTGATCGCCCGGCGGTAGCCGCGGGTGCTGACTTTTGCACAGAAAATATCCGCCATACTCACCAGCTCGGCTTCCAGGCTGACGTGCCGGGTGCCCATTGGATAGCCGCTACCATTGGGCCGTTCATGATGATCGAGCACGGTTTGCAACCAGATCGGATCGGTCACGCCCAGCTTTTTGAGACGCTGCATCCCTTCTTCGGGATGCCGTTTAATGGCCTCACGCTGAGCGTCGGTCAGTCCGGTCTGCTGAACAACCAATTCGCTTTGCAAAGCCATCATGCCGATGTTCATCGTCAACGCAGCCTGGATGCAGCCCCGGTGATGCGCCGGTTTGATGCTCGGCAGTTTTCCGACCAGACGGGCTACCACCATACCGGCATGCAGTTGATGCGCGGTCGGATAATTATCGCCCTGTGTCAACACCAAAAAAGCAAACGTCAAGTCGAAATGTTGATGTACCAGTCTTTCCAGCCGCTCCACCAACTCGTGCATGTTCTGGTGGAATTCGCCGGGGTCGTCCGTTTGCAAAGTCGTATGCAACCGCGCTTCGAGATGCTGACATTCTTCGAATGGATCGGCGATCGTCACGGGCGGCTGCGGTTTTTCCGGATCACGCGCCGATATCCGCTCAGCCGGCTCGGGAAGGATGAATAGCTTGAGACTGCACAGGCGCGTTCGCGCATCATCCCAATCGAGCAAACTTCCTTTGCGCAGGAGCACCTTGCCTTTCTGATCGTACAGGTTACATGGCAAGGGTTGCGAAAAATTCAACTGTTCGAGAGTGATGAGCTGCATCATGCTAAACGACTCCTAATCCTGACGGTGATATCTATATCACGCTTTATATCGGCAGGGTAGAACGAAACCGGATTAACCGGTTGGCGTAGATCAACCAATCCGCCAGAAAGCCCCGTCGTTCATGGCGCTTCGGCTAACTCCCCGTCATTGGTGGTATGCAAGCTCACCGATATATTGAATCATGTGTCAAGCCGAAGTGAAAGGGAGTGGTCGAAGGTGTCAGTGATGCTATCGAATGAGCAGTTGAATGCGTCGATTATCGAACATTTGGGTATCGGTGTCGTCGTCATTGACCGTCAGTTTCAGGTTCATACCTGGAATCACTTCATGGCGAAGCATTCCAGCCTGATGTCGAGCGACGTCGTGGGCCATAATTTGTTCAGCCGCTTCCCAGAACTACCGAGCCAATGGCTGGAGCAGAAAATCAACGGCGTGTTCCGGGTGAAAACCGCTTCTTTTATCGCCTGGCAATCGCGCCCCTGGCTGTTTCAGTTCAAGCACGACCGACAGGTTCCGGGCGATATCGATTACATGCGCCAGGACATCGTCGTGCAGCCCATCATCACCGACGGCAACTGCGACTTTGTCGCCCTGGTGGTGATCGACGCGACCGACGCCGCGTATTATCAACAAAAGTTGCTGGATACGCTGGAGAAACTGGAACGCACGAGCATCACCGATGCCCTGACATCCATGTACAACCGCAGCCATATTCAACAACGTTTTCCGGTCGCGTTCAGCCGCGCGCGCGATTTGAAGCACAACCTGTCGGTCATTATGTTCGATCTGGACCATTTCAAAGCGATCAACGATACGCATGGTCACCAGGCCGGCGACGCCGTTTTGCGGGAAATCGCGCACCGTTGCAAACCGGTCATACGGGGCCACGACATGCTAGCGCGTTATGGCGGCGAAGAGTTCTTATTGCTGGCGCCAGAAACGGATCTGAGCGGTGCGTGTCTGGTGGCCGAACGGGTGCGGCAGCAGATCGCCCTGGCGCCGGTCATTTATCAGGATAAGGTGATGCCGATCACTGGCAGTTTCGGGGTCGCTCAGTTGGCCCAGGACATGCCCAACGCAGAGGTTTTGCTGCAATGCGCGGACGATGCCCTCTATGCCGCCAAACGGTCGGGGCGCAACTGCGTCTTTTATAAAAACTTCGGCGGCGACGTATCATCGGCGCAACCGATCCTGGCGCAATTGTCAAGTTTATGAGTACCCATTCGAACCATCGACGATCAGGGAAAACCATGCAACCCGTCATACTCAAAGCGGTGGCCGAAGACAAGGGATCGTCTCCCAATACGAACGTCGCACACAAAACACATGTCAGGCACATCAAGCGAATCACGTCGATCGACGACGCGATCACCACGGTCGCCGAACTCGTGCATCAGCGGCGCGCGGGACAAGCGAAGCTATCGTTCGCGCTGCTGCTCGATTATATCGATGCGCTGGAACAGTCGGCGCGCATAGACCAGTATGCAATGGCCACGCCGCTGGACATCATCGATATTGGCACCCTGACCCTGCCAGTTTGCCCAGGTAACAAAGATTTGAATTGAATCCGGCTGCAATACTCAGCCGAGCAGCGCCTACCGGCCCCAAGCCCGCGCCAATATCAGTACGCACAACAACGAAACGCCAAGACTCCATATCGGCAACTCCAGACCCAGCAACGGCGGATAAGGTGTCGCGCATAAGCCGTCAGCTTTCAGCAACCAGGGCAGCAAGTCACTCACCGGTTGCGAATTAATCACGGTTTCCAGCGGGTCGACACCGCAGCTCGTTCCCGGATGCTTCAGCACCCAGACGTGATAGCCCGCCGCAGCCGCTCCGGCCAAGCCTGTGAGCACGCCGCCGATAATCGCCAAACGCCGGGCAGAACCCCGCAGCGCCACGGCCAGCAGGGCGGAGAGCGCCACACCGATGAAGCCCAGGCGCTGCAGTATGCACAGCGGGCACGGTTGCCAATCGTGCATATGCTGCAAATACAGCGCCGCGGCCAAAGCCGCCAGGGCGATCAACGACGCCGCTTCCAGACCATGGTCGTTGACGACGCGTATCCAGTTTCTCATGACAATTCCTTCGTGAACACAGGCACCAGTATAGCGGCGGCGCGGCCGGTCAATGCACGGTTCGCTCGAAGGTAAACCCGGCGTCCTTGAAATCGACCGGCACGACTTCGTTCGGCGCAAATCGCCCTTCCAGCATGAGCCGCGCGATCGGGTTCTCGATGAGCTGCTGGATGGCGCGTTTCAAGGGACGCGCACCGTACAGTGGATCGAAACCGATCTTGCCGATTTCGTCGAGCGCCGCATCCGACACGTCGAGCCGCAGATCGCGGGCCGCCAAGCGTTGGGCCAGACGTTGCAGTTGAATGGCAGCGATCGAACGGATATTGGCGCTGTCCAGCGCGTGGAACACGACGATTTCATCGACACGGTTGATGAACTCCGGCCGAAAATGCGCCTTGACCTCGCTCATGACGGCTGCCTTGACGATATCGCCGCTTTCGCCAGCCAACCGCTGAATCTCGTGCGAACCGAGGTTGCTGGTCATGACGATCACGGTGTTGCGGAAGTCGACGGTGCGCCCCTGACCGTCCGTTAAGCGCCCATCGTCGAGCACCTGCAACAGCACATTGAACACATCCGGGTGCGCCTTTTCGACTTCGTCGAGCAGGATGACGCTGTAGGGTTTACGCCGCACGGCCTCGGTCAGGTAGCCGCCTTCCTCGTAGCCGACATATCCCGGCGGCGCGCCGATCAGCCGCGCGACCGTGTGCTTTTCCATGAACTCGCTCATATCAATGCGCACCATATGCTCTTCCGAGTCGAAGAGAAAGCTGGCCAACGCCTTGCACAGCTCGGTCTTGCCCACCCCTGTCGGCCCGAGAAATAAAAACGAGCCGTAGGGCTTGTCGGGGTCGGCCAAGCCAGCCCGCGAGCGCCGGATGGCATCCGACACGAGGCGTACGGCCTCCTCCTGGCCGATGACGCGCTTGTGCAAGGCATCTTCCATTTGCAAGAGCTTTTCGCGTTCGCCCTGGAGCATTTTCGATACCGGAATACCGGTGGCGCGCGACACGACTTCGGCGATTTCCTCGGCGCCGACCTGGGTACGCAGTAGGCGTGGTTTGTCGGTGCCGGCCGACTGGGCATCCGCCGTTTTCAAGCGCTGCTCGAGCTCGGGGAGCTTACCGTATTGCAGTTCGGAGACTTTTTGCCACTCGCCTTCGCGTTTAAGCTTGTCGATTTGCAGTTTGACGCGCTCGATCTCCTCTTTGATGGCCGCACTGCCCTGTACAGCGGCTTTCTCGGCTTTCCAGACCTCGTCGAGGTCGGCGTATTCTTTATTGAGGCGCTCGATTTCCTGTTCGATCAGGTCGAAGCGTTTTTGCGAAGCGTCGTCCTTTTCGCGGCGCACGGCCTCGCGCTCGATTTTGAGCTGAATGAGCCGCCGGTCGAGCCGGTCCATGACCTCGGGTTTGGAGTCGATTTCCATTTTGATCCGCGCGGCGGCTTCGTCGATGAGATCGATCGCTTTGTCGGGTAAAAACCGGTCGGTGATGTAGCGATGACTCAGCTCGGCCGCAGCGACGATCGCCGGGTCGGTGATATCGACGCCATGATGCAGTTCGTAGCGCTCTTGCAAACCGCGCAGAATCGCGATCGTCGATTCGACGCTCGGCTCGCCGACCAGCACTTTTTGAAAACGCCGCTCGAGAGCTGCATCTTTTTCGATGTACTTGCGGTACTCGTTCAGGGTGGTGGCGCCGATACAGTGCAGCTCACCGCGCGCCAGCGCGGGCTTGAGCATATTGCCAGCGTCCATCGCACCCTCGGCCTTGCCGGCGCCGACCATCGTGTGCAGCTCGTCGATGAAAACGATGGTGCGGCCCTCGTCCTTGGCGACGTCGTTCAGCACCGCTTTCAGACGCTCCTCGAACTCGCCGCGGTACTTCGCGCCAGCCAGCAGCAAGGCCATGTCCAGCACCAGCACGCGCTTGTTTTTCAAAGTATCCGGCACTTCGCCATTGACTATGCGCTGCGCAAGCCCTTCGACGATCGCGGTTTTCCCAACGCCGGGCTCACCGATCAGCACAGGGTTGTTTTTAGTGCGACGTTGCAGAATCTGAATCGTGCGACGGATTTCGTCATCGCGGCCGATGACCGGGTCGAGCTTCCCCTGACGAGCGCGTTCGGTCAGGTCCAGGGTGTATTTCTTCAAGGCTTCGCGTTGCGACTCGGCATCGGCCGAACTGACCGGCACCCCGCCACGCACCGCGTCAATCGCCGCCTGCAGTGCCTTCTTTTGCACACCAGCGGTTTTCAAGGCTTGACCACAGCCGCCTTTGTCGTCGCAGGCGGCCAGTAAAAACAATTCGCTGGCGATGAATTGGTCACCGCGCTGCTGGGCATCTTTGTCGGTCAGGTTGAGCAGCCCGGTCAGCTCCCGGCTGAACTGCACCTGCCCCCCATTGCCCTGCAACTGCGGCAGACTTTCGTGTAGACGCTGCAAGGTCTGACCAAGACGCGGCACATCGGCACCGGAACGCCCCAGCAACGCCTGGGCGGATCCACCGGACTGCGCCAGCAAAGCCCGCAGCAAATGCACCGGCTCGATATACGGGTTGTCGCTGCGCACAGCCAGACTTTGAGCGTCGGCCAACGCTTCCTGAAACTGGGTCGTAAACTTTTCGATACGCATATAATCACCTTTCAGGCAGGCATTTCGCCAGTCAGTCCATAGCTGGGACTGAAACCGATTTTTTCAAGAGGTCAACGATGCATATTCGCCAGTTTCAGGTTGGCTACGCCCCCGAGCACGATCGAATCCTGGTTCGTATCAGTTCGAGCGAAAAACAGGAAGTGCGCTGCTGGCTTACCCGGCGAATGGTCAAAATGCTGCTGCCCAACTTATCCGACATGATGCAGAAGCTGCTCACCTCGGATCGGATTCTGAGCCCGGCGGCCCGTAGCGCCATACTGGCGATGAACCGGGAAGTCGCCATCTACTCGGCCGATTTGGCGACGCGTTACGACGACAATTTCGACAGCCTGCCGCTGGGTGCCGAGCCTTTGCTGGTGACACAGATCGAACTGCACCCACTGGGCGAAAACGGTGCGCCGGACATTATCCTGCGTTTGTTTACCGCCAGCGGGCAAGGTTTCGAACTGCGCATGGCCGAGCAGTTACAGCACGGGCTGTACAACCTCATCGCCAGGGCCTGCGATCAGGCCGAATGGGAAATCGACGCCTCGATCATTCAGACAGAAAGCGCGTCTGTACAGCATTGAGGAAGCGGTAACCGGTCGGCGTCGCGGATAGCCGACCATCACAGATTTGCAGCAACCCCGCCTGCTCGGCGGCCGCCACCCGCGCGGCGATGTCGGTGTAGGGCCTGCCGCAGCGCTCAGCGTAGTCTTCGAGCGGTACGCCATTGCTCAGTCGCAAGGCGTTCAACATGAATTCGAACGGCAGCTCGGCGGCAGGTACGTTTTTCTCTTCCAGCCGCGCATTGCCTGCGAGTGCCTGCGCTATGTAATGGCCCGGCTGCCGCACCCGCACCGTTCTGACAATGCGGTCGGGCAGGGATATTTTGCCATGGGCGCCGGCGCCAATCCCCAGATAGTCGCCGAACCGCCAATAGTTCAGATTATGCCGCGCGGCTTGCCCAGGAGCTGCGAAGGCGGATACTTCATACCGCTCGAGCCCGGCTGTGGCGGCACAGGCATGCACGGCGTCCTCTATGTCAGCGAGCGCATCGTCGGGCGGCAACACCGGCGGCCGGGCGGCGAACGCCGTACCAGGCTCAAGCGTGAGCTGATACAAGGATAAGTGGCGCGGAGAGAATTGCAAGACCTGCTCGACGTCCTGCACAGCCTGCTCAAGCGTCTGGCCCGGCAAGCCATACATCAGGTCGACGTTGAAGCGCTCGAACACCCGGGCCGCCAGCTCGACCGCTGCGCGGGCCTGACCGGCGTCGTGCACCCGACCGAGCGCCCGCAGATGAGCATCGTTGAAGCTTTGTACGCCAATCGACAGCCGCGTCACGCCAGCGGCGCGAAAATCGCGGAACTTTTGTGCTTCGAAACTGCCCGGGTTGGCCTCCAGCGTGATTTCTTCGCTGCCGACCATACCAAACCGCGTTTGCACCTGTGTGAGCAGCCGATCAATCGCGGCAGCAGAAAACAGGGACGGCGTACCGCCGCCAATAAAAATACTGTGCAGCCTGCGCCCCCAGACGCGCGGCAGTTCGCTATCCAGATCGGCGAGCAAGGCATCGACATAGTCGTTTTCCGGTAACGCACCGGCCGGGCTCTGATGCGAATTGAAGTCGCAATACGGGCATTTTTTCAGGCACCACGGAATGTGGATATACAAGGCCAGCGGCGGTAAGGCCGTGAACCGGATGTCTGCCGGGCGAAACACGGCGATGGGTTTCACGAGTAAAGCGTTTTCACGTTGACCGGCCTGCTCCCTGCACGCAAACGGTTTCGCGCAGGGCGATACAGCCAGCCCGTGCAAACACGCGCCGGCGGTTCAACATGCCGGGCCATCGCCGCGGTCCGCCAACGCTTCCAGCAAAGCCCGCAGCGCCCGCCCCCGGTGGCTGAGACGGTTCTTGTCGACAGGCGCTAAGCTCGCTGCCGTCTGTTGCCGGTCCGGCAGCCAGAAATGCGCATCGTAGCCAAAGCCGCCAGCGCCCTGCGGCGTATCGACGATTTCGCCATGCCAGAAACTTTGCACGACCAGAGGGCACGGGTCGGTGCTGCTGCGTAAAAACGCCAGCGCGCAGACGTAATACGCGCGTCGATCGGCTAACGCCTGCAAATTACGCACGAGCAATCCGTTGTTGGCCGCATCCGAGGGTTCAAGCCCGGCCTGCGCCGCATAGCGCGCAGACAGGACCCCAGGTGCGCCACCGAGCGCCGGCACCGACAAGCCCGAATCGTCGGCCAAAGCCGGCAGCCCCGACCGCGCGCTGGCGTGCCGGGCCTTCGCCAGTGCGTTTTCGATGAAGGTGACGTGCGGCTCGGGCGCGGGTTCGATCTGTAAGCTGCTTTGTGCGATCAGCTCGACACCGAGCGGCACGAGCAAAGCGGCGAACTCCCGCAGCTTGCCGGTATTGTGGGTCGCGAGCACCCAACGCGGCCGGGCGCTCATGACTGCAGCAGCGCCTGCCGTTGGGCCAGGCAGATCGTCTGGATGCCGTGCGCGGCCAGGTCGAGCAGGCGGTCGAGCTCGCGCCGGTCGAACACTGCCCCCTCGGCCGTTCCCTGCACCTCGACGAAGCCGCCGGCGTCGGTCATGACGACGTTGAAGTCGGTATCGCAGGCCGAATCTTCGTTGTAATCCAAATCGAGACAGGCGACCCCATCGACGATCCCGACCGATACCGCCGCCACGAATCGCCGAATCGGCGACTCGGTCAACACACCCTGACGCTGCAGGCTGTGCAACGCATCGGCCACCGCCAGCATGGCGCCGGAAATCGCCGTCGTGCGCGTGCCGCCGTCGGCCTGGAGCACGTCGCAATCGATGGCGAGCGTCCGCGCGCCGAGCGCAGTCAAGTCGACCGCCGCCCGCAGGGACCGGCCGATCAGCCGCTGAATCTCCTGCGTGCGGCCACTCTGCTTTCCTTTGGCCGCCTCCCGGTCCATGCGCGTATGGGTCGAACGCGGCAGCATGCCGTACTCGGCTGTCAGCCAGCCCT
The DNA here is from genome assembly GCA_046318595.1 of Burkholderiaceae bacterium. Classification (GTDB taxonomy): domain Bacteria; phylum Pseudomonadota; class Gammaproteobacteria; order Burkholderiales; family Burkholderiaceae_B; genus DAITMV01. Next base: position 105,563 of record JBKCTV010000010.1, read on the forward strand.
GGCCTTTGTCTTTCAAAAACGGCGGCACTTTATCAAGCACCGAACAGGTACACAACACTTTGGTGGCGCCGAAGCTGGCGAGTACCGAGCCTTCCGCATGGCGGGTATAAGCGCGCTCGAAGCTCACCGGGCGTAGTGCCTCGGGGGAACGATCAGCGAAACGTTGCAGTGTCGAAGTCATGGCGGGTCGTCGGTCAAATGCTCAAATAGAGGCAACGATTGTAAATCAGGAAACGCCTCGGCCGGCGGCGCGCCGGGCTTGAGCAGCATGAGGTAACATCGCGCTTTGCAGGGTCAAGGTCTATCATGCCATGAGTCGTTCCGAAGTCAAAAGCTCGCCCGTTCGCAGCATGACCGGTTTTGCCGGCTGCGCGCTCGACACCCGCGCCGGCACGCTGCACATCGAATTGCGCAGCGTCAACGCCCGTTTCCTCGACCTCGTCTGTCGTCTACCCGACGAGCTGCGCAGCCTGGAAGCCGGATTGCGCGAAACCCTGAGCGCGCAGCTGCAGCGGGGGAAAATCGAATGTCGCGTGCAATGGCAGCGTGCTGACCCGAGCGAAGCGCCGCCCCGGCTCAACCCGGCGATCATCGAGCGTCTGGCCGCGTTGCAGGCGCAGGTGCGGGAGCACATGCCCGACACGCCTGGTTTGCGAATGCGCGACATTCTCGACTGGCCAGGCGCAATCGAAAGCACGGCGTTGACGCCGGCCGAACTGCACGCCGCCGGACAGCAGCTCGGCCAGCAAGGACTGGACGCCCTGCAACAAACCCGCGCCCGCGAAGGCCAGCGCCTGGCGGATCTGATTGCCGACAAAGTCGGTCGGATGCGCCGGCTGATCGTCGAGCTTGAGCCGCAGCTACCGATATGGCGCGAGCAGTACGAGCACAAAGCCACGCAGCGAATCGCCGAATCATTCTCCCGCTCGCCGGCAAGCGAAGCATTCAGCCACGACGGACTGATCCAGCGTATTCAGCAGGAAGTCGGGCTGTACGGCCTGCGGGCCGATGTTAGCGAGGAGCTCGAACGCCTGCGGATCCACCTGGGCGAGGTCGAGCGGATACTGCAACAAGGCGGTCCGGTCGGCAAACGGCTCGACTTTCTATTGCAAGAGCTGAACCGCGAAGCCAATACGCTCGGCGCCAAGGCGGCTGCGCTACAGCAAACTCAGACCGCAGTCGAACTAAAACTGCTGATCGAACAGATCCGCGAACAGGTCCAGAATTTAGAGTGAATTTTCTTCTGGATGGATACCGTGATCGCCTTGCAAACCGCTTTTGTTACAGGCACTGATACGCCCTGAGAGGCCTCGCTAGTCTGCTGCCTGGAAATTCGGAGCCGAGCCTGTCTTGGATAAGGCTGACTAGGCCTTGTTTTTAGGCAAGTTTTTAGACAAAAATTTTCGTAACCAATTGATTTATATGTTATCTAGGATTAGTTTCAGAATTTGAAGCTAGACAAGAACGCTGCGTGAAACTGCATTTTGAATCTGATTTGCCCTACCAAATCGAAGCAATCGAGGCCGTCTGCGACTTGTTCCGGGGCCAGGAGGTTTGTCGCTCCGTTTTCACAGTCACGGCCCAGGCCTTGAGCGGAGCTGTCACCCAGCAAAGCTTTGAAGGTAAGCAATTCACCGAAAGCGGCGGCGGTTACAATAGAGAGTAGAGCGGCGGAAACTTAAAAAATTCGTGCCTTGGCAGTAGTTATCGAGAAAAAAATTGGCGTTTTGGCCGGTTCGTTCCACCCAACATTTTGTGTGTACCCAAGCATGTACCAACAACGAGACCAATTTCTGCACATCGAGCATTCTTGCGGGCTCCGAGCCGCATTCGGACTTCAGGTGCAAAATCTTGAATAAAGTCGAATACGCCGGCAGCCTTTTTGTTGTCAGTGCGCCCAGCGGCGCCGGCAAGTCCAGCCTGGTGGCAGCGCTTCTGCAAAAAGACCCGGGCCTCAGCCTGTCGATCTCCCATACCACGCGCCCGGCGCGCGCCGGGGAAAGCAATGGCCAACAATACCATTTCGTCGATGAGGCCACTTTCACGCGCATGCGCGACGCGGATGAGTTTTTGGAATACGCGCACGTCCACGGCAACTGGTATGGCACCGCCAAGCAGTGGATCGCATCGAAAATGGCCGCCGACGAGGACGTACTGCTCGAAATCGATTGGCAGGGCGCACAGCAGATCATGAAAATTCTGCCGCAGGCCGTGTCTGTCTTCATTATGCCGCCGTCCATGGCCGAACTCGAACGGCGGCTGCAGGGTCGCGGCACGGATTCCGCCGCTGTGATCACCAGGCGCCTGGCCGCCGCCGGCACCGAGCTGGCGCAGGCAAGCCGATACGATTATGTTATCCTTAACGATGATTTCGAGGTCGCACTCCACGAACTGTTAAGTATCGTCGTAGCGTCGCGCTGCCGGTTCCCTCAGCAAGCCGTCCGGCGAGGAGAACAGCTCCGACAATTCGGACTTTGAAAATTTTTTACCGAACCTTCTCGAGAGATAAAAATCCATGGCCCGCGTCACCGTCGAAGATTGTCTGAAAAAAATACACAACCGGTTCGAATTAGCATTGATCGCAACCTATCGCGCCCGGATGCTGGCTCAAGGCCATACAGCGAAGGTCGACCCGGGCCGCGACAAGCCAACGGTGACCGCACTGCGCGAGATCGCCGAAGGCAAGATCGGGGTCGAAATGCTCAAACGCGTCCCGACCTGAACAGATCGCAATACCGGCGGGCCCGTCGTTCTTAGGAACAGCGGGCCTTTGTTTTGAATCGTCATTTTTCGAAATCAGCCCGTGACCAGCTCTCCGATTGAACTGAAGTTCGCGAAAGTCGATTGTCTCGCCGTGGTAGTGCGTGCGGCCGAGCCGGGAGCACTGCTCGCGCAGCTCACCCGCAAGGTCGGCAAGGCGCCCGGCGCCTATGCCGGCGAGCCCGCAATACTAGACTGCTCCGAATGGAACGCCGCCGAACCGCCGCCGCTCGGCGCGTTAATGAAAGCGCTGACATCCGCTGGGGCCAACCTGGTCGGGGCACGGGGTCTGGCTGGCGCTTGGCACGGCGAGGCCGAGGCTTTGGGACTGCAGATTTTAAGCAGCCCCGAGGCCAAGGTCGCCGAGACGGTGTCTTTGCCGACCACCGAAACCGCTGCGCCAGCGACCGAAGCCGAGCATCCGGCCAGGGTACTGCCACCCATCACATCGGGCACCTTGGTGATCGATACAGCGGTGCGTTCCGGTCAAAAAATTTACGCCCAGGGCGGTGATGTCATCGTATTGGGTCAGGTGAGCCCGGGCGCGGAAGTAATCGCCGACGGTCATATCCACGTTTACGGCCCTTTGCGCGGGCGCGCCTTGGCCGGTGCTGACGGCAACCGGGCGGCCCGCATCGTCGCCACGTCGTTCAGCCCGGAGCTGGTCGCCGTGGCCGGCTTTTACATGACCTTCGAGCAAGGTCATCCTCCCGGCACGGTTCAGCAGCCCACCCAGGTTTTTCTGGACGCGGACTGCGAATCGTCAACCCTAAGAATAGAACCCATCAATATCCGTTAGGAGCATGTGCGTGAGTCGAGTCATCGTTGTAACGTCCGGAAAGGGCGGCGTGGGAAAAACCACCACCAGCGCCAGTATCGCCTCGGGTCTGGCTTTGCGCGGCTTTAAAACCGTCGTGATCGATTTCGACGTCGGTCTGCGCAACCTCGACCTCATCATGGGTTGCGAACGCCGCGTCGTATACGACCTGATCAACGTCATCAATGGCGAGGCCACGCTCAACCAGGCGCTGATCAAAGACAAGAACACCGAGAACCTGTCGATTCTGCCGGCCTCGCAAACCCGCGACAAGGACGCGCTGACCGAGGAAGGCGTCGAAAAGGTTTTGAAGGACCTGGGCGAGATGGGTTTCGACTACATCATCTGCGACAGCCCGGCCGGCATCGAACGTGGCGCCGTCATGGCCCTGACCTTTGCCGACGAAGCCATCGTCGTCACCAACCCGGAAGTCTCGTCGGTCCGCGACTCTGATCGCATCGTCGGGATTTTGCAGGCAAAATCGAGGCGTGCCCGCGACGGCGGCGAGCCGGTCAAGGAGCATCTGCTGATTACGCGGTACTCGGCCAAACGGGTCGAGGAAGGCGAAATGCTGTCCTACACCGATTTGATGGACATGCTGCGGCTGCCGCTGCTGGGCGTCATTCCCGAATCCGACAGTGTGTTATATGCGTCCAATCAGGGCCTGCCGGTCGTGCATGTTGCCGAGACTGAAGCCGCTCAGGCCTACATGGACGCCATCGACCGCTTCCTTGGCCAGGAAAAGCCGCTGCGCTTCGTGCAGTACGAAAAACCCAGCCTCATCAAACGCTTTTTTGGAGGCCGTTGATCGTGTCTATCCTGAAATTGCTGTTTGGCGAAAAACCGAAGTCCGCGAATGTTGCGAAAGAGCGTCTGCAGCTCATCATCGCCCGCGAACGCGTCGAAGGCTCGTCAGGGCCCGACTTCCTCCCCCAATTGCGCGATGAACTAATGCAAGTCATTGCAAAATATGTGCAAATCGGCAGCGACGACATTAAATTCAATGTACAAAAGCAAGGCAATCTGGAAGTGTTGGAAGTAAACATCGTATTGCCCGATCAAAAGTAGTCAACCGACGCCACTTTATTGCGTTGAGATAAGGTAATGGCACTGAACGCACGAGTACCTTCGGATTCGAACGTCACGGCGACCGCCAACAACGGCGTCGTCATCTCGCTCGGGCGTTTGCTGGACTCCCTGAATACTTATTTATCGGTGGCGGACATCAAGCGAGTACGCGAAGCGTACCGCTTTTCCGACTCGGCGCATCTGGGTCAGTACCGCGCCTCTGGCGAGCCGTACATCGTACATCCGATCGCGGTGGCCGAAGTGTGCGCGCATTGGCGGCTGGACGCTCAGGCGGTGCAAGCAGCGCTGCTGCACGACGTCATGGAAGACTCGGGCGCGACCAAGGAAGAGCTGATCGACAAGTTCGGACCGGCCGTGGCCGAACTTGTCGACGGGCTTTCCAAACTCGACAAAATCGAATTCTCCAGCCACGAGGAGGCGCAGGCGGAAAATTTCCGCAAAATGCTACTGGCCATGGCGCGCGACGTTCGCGTCATTCTGGTCAAACTAGCCGACCGGCTGCACAATATGCGTACCCTAGGGGTCATGATCGCCACTAAACGGCGCCGCATCGCTGGCGAAACCCTCGAGATTTACGCCCCGATCGCGCACCGTCTGGGTTTAAACGAGATTTTTCGCGAACTGCAGGAGCTCAGCTTTCAGCACCTGCATCCGTATCGCTACACCATCCTCAAAAAGGCCGTATCGGCCGCGCGCGGCAACCGCCGTGAAGTCGTCAGTAAAATCCTCGAAGCCGTGCAAAAGCATCTGCCCGCCGCGCACATCGAGGCCGAGGTTCAAGGACGCGAAAAAGCCTTGTACGGCATTTATCAGAAAATGCAGGAAAAAAACCTGTCGTTTTCGCAAGTGCTCGATATTTACGGTTTTCGGATCGTCGTCAAGGACGTGCCCACCTGTTATCTGACGCTTGGTGCCCTGCACCAGCTCTACAAGCCGATTCCGGGCAAGTTCAAGGACTATATCGCCATCTCCAAGATCAATGGCTATCAGTCCCTGCACACGACCTTGATCGGCCCGTACGGCACTCCAGTGGAATTTCAGATCCGTACCCGGCAAATGCATCAGATCGCCGAAAGCGGCGTCGCCTCGCACTGGCTCTACAAGGGCGATGGCTCCAACCTGAACGACGTGCAAAAAAACACCCACCGGTGGCTGCAATCGCTACTAGACATTCAGAACCAGACGGGCGACTCGGCGGAGTTCCTGGAACACATCAAGGTCGATCTGTTTCCGGACGCCGTTTACGTGTTCACGCCCAAAGGTAGGATTCTGGCCATGCCGCGGGGGGCGACGGTAGTGGATTTTGCGTATGCAGTCCATACCGACATAGGCAACCGTTGTGTCGCCGCGCGGGTCAACCAGCTCATGCAGCCCTTACGCACCGAAATCAAAAGCGGCGATGTCCTCGAAATCGTTACTGCGCCGCATGCCCGCCCGAACCCATCATGGCTGAGCTTCGTACGCACCGGCAAGGCCCGCTCGGAAATCCGCCATTTTCTGAAATCACTCGACATGGAAGAAACCGTCGGCCTGGGCGGACGGCTCCTGAGCAAGGTACTGGAAGCCGATAATCTGACGCTGGACGGACTGACCGCCGCCCAATGGGAAAAGCTGCTCAAAGACTGTCAAGCGCGCAGCCGCCAGGAGTTGCTTGCGGACATTGGTGCCGGTCGACGGGTGGCGCCGGTCGTCATGCGCCGCATTCTCATGATTCTCGGGGTGCGCGACGGCGCGGTTCCAGTCAGCAGCGGCAACGAGCGCGCGCCCATCTACATCACCGGCAGCGAAGGCCCGGCAGTGCAGCGTGCCACCTGTTGCCTCCCAATTCCGGGCGACGACATCATCGGTTATTTACGGCGCGGAACGGGTTTGTCGATTCACAACTGCGACTGCGCCACGGCACGGCGTAATATCGAGCGCGAGCCTGAGCGTTGGACACCAGTGCAATGGGCCAGCGAGATCAACCGCCAGTTCGAGGTCAACCTCGACCTCGACGTCATCAACGAAAAAGGTTCCCTGGCGCGGATCGCGGCCACTTTCGCGGACCATGGGGCAAATATCGCGAATTTATCGATGAGCGAGGATGCCACGAACAAAAACGTGTTGCATTTCACGATACAGATCAGTGATCGTACGCACCTGGCAAAAGTAATGCGGGCGATTCGCGCCATTCCGCTCGTTTGTCGCGTCAAGCGGGTCAAGGCGTGGCAGATGGTCAAGGTGCAGGCCGACTGAAAATTTCCTCAGGATCGGCCGTTTTCTCACGCCGGATACTTGATCTCCAGAACCTCCAGGGCATCCTGCCCGCCCGGCGTATTCAAGCTGACCTCATCGCCTTCGTAGGCTTTCAGTAAGGCCCGCGCCACGGGTGCCATCCAACTGATTTTCCCGTTCAGCGGATCGACCTCATCCAAACCGACGATCGTGATGTCGATGGTCTGCCCCGCTTTATTCAAGTATTTGACAGAAG
>JBKCTV010000011.1:0-3066 GCA_046318595.1 Burkholderiaceae bacterium
AATGCGATCGGGGTTACCGACGTCAATGGTGACTTGCAGGGCATCGTTACCTTACATGGCCTGATCGCCGCAAAAATTCTTTAGCTATTTAAGTTCGGTTGTGCCTCGCGTAAGGCGTTCCGCCTGGCCTCCGTGATGTGATGGCACGCCTGCAGGTTAAGCGATGTCAGCGGCATGTCTTGCAGATAGGCCAGCCCTGCGTCGGTGATACCGCCGCACCCGCATAGATTAAGCGATGTCAGCGGCATGCCTTGCAAATGGGCCAGCCCGGCGTCGGTGATGTCATAGCATAGGTACAGATTAAGCGATGTCAGCGGCATGCCTTGCAAATGGGCCAGCCCGGCGTCGGTGATTTGAGAGCACCAGGATAGATTAAGCGATGTCAGCGGCATGCCTTGCAAATGGGCCAGCCCGGCGTCGGTGACACCACAATAGTTGCGGGATAAATTAAGCGATGTCAGCTGCAGGCCTTTCAAATGGGCCAGCCCTGCTGCGGTGATTTTATTATGATGGCGGGATTCCAAACTGAGCGATGTCAGTTTATCCATGCATTGTAAATGGGCCAGCCCGCCGTCGGTCAGGTTAATGCAGTTGTACAGACCGAGAGATGTCAGCTGCGGGGCTTGCAAGCGGGCTAGCCCGGCGTCGGTGAGGCGATTGCAGTCCCACAGATTAAGCGATGTCAGTTTCTTCATGTCTCGTAAATCGACCAGCCCGGCGTCGTCGACTCGATCAAAACTGAACAGATCAAGCGATTCCAGAGCCGGAAAAGCTTCTCGAATGGCTTGGATGTCGTGGTCTGAAAATGATGATGACCAATAAACGCTAATGCGCTTGACGTGAGTGACTAATTGTCTATTCTTGAGTAAGTTGGTCAGATCTTCTGGTGTCCTGATCGTCAGCTTTGCGTGTGCTTGCATCAACTTTTGCAATTGACGATTGACCTGGCTAGCAGGACTGCCGCTTTGTCTGACATTAATGTGTTTTTGCACGATGTTTATCTGAATCTCCTCAGGAAGGGCAGAAAAATCGTGGCCATCCGTTACATAGACGTGACGCTCTCGTAGCCTGGTCCTCGTTTGGTCGAATCTTTCGCCGCTGTTGTATGGCAAATGCAGGTCGCGCAAGTTTGGTAAATCCTCTAAGCCGTCAGGCAGAGTTTGCAGTGCGTGGCAGCCGTTCAATTTTAGGGTTTGTAGCGTGGCTAATTTGTCCATCACCAACGGTAGGCTGAGTACTTGGTGATAATTCGATAAATCCAATTCCGTGGCTTCGATGCTCTGTGGGGTAGCGTCTTGAGCGTCGAAACTAGCGAGTATGTCGCAAGCTACCGCTTGATATTGAGGAAGCGCATCTGCCGGCGCCTCCTCACACCACTGGTCTAGCGCAGCGGTGACCGCCACTCTCTCCAGGATTCTAGGATTTTCCGTTTGGAGGCGGTCCAGGGAGACTGTTTGACCCGCCTGATCAGTGTCTAAGGTGGGGGCGCCCAGCGGGCTTCGGCGAAAGCTGACACAATTACCCATCGGGTTTAATTCCTTTGGCGAAAAGTATTTCTTTTTTGTTGGGTGAATTGCGAAATAAGCTAACTATTCCGCAAAGTTTGCCGGCAGAGCGTTAATTTGCCAAACTGCTAGCCAAGCTTGAACTGCCTGACCTCAGCCAACTGACGCATGAACAAAAAGACTAGCTCATTTGTTTTTTGTTTGCGCAGATGCAACAACTTACCGCAAAAGTCAAAATGCTAAGCGCAGAAATTGCAAAACTGCGGGCGCAACTAAACAAAAACAGCAGCAACTCCAGCAAGCAACACTCGTCGGATACGTCCAGCAAAAAGATCCGCTCCATGTGTGAGCCATCAGGTAAAAAGCCTAGCGCTCAGCCGGGCCACAAGGCACAAGCAGGGCCATCGAATGATGGAGGTATTGACTTGCTGCATCGGAAACCCTAATTCCAATAAAGCAGCCTGTGTTTCAGCGCGTGTTTTTGAATTGATTGGGTCGCTGTGATTGGTCTTTACTGGAAACTGTATTTTTGTTTTTGCCGGCGCATTGCCGCAGTGTTCTGGGCGCTTTCGTTTGCTGCCGCTTCGATGGGTGTTTTCAATGATTGAATGGACTGGTTGCAGGATAGTCCCAGGGCCCTGCTCAGATAAACGATCGCTACCGATTCGTAGAATATTTGCGTGATGAGCCGCAGTGCCCTCAGCAGGAGCGTTTACGATAGCATCGTCGACACCAATCAGCTGCGCCAGTTCATCCATAAGAGACTGTACGGCAACCGAGTCGTTCGGAATATCTGGCTCCTCAGTGCCCAATGGGGAGAGCTGCTGTGACGACCAATCCAAGAAAGGCCCGTAGCGCCTGTCGTCCAACCCGTGCGCCTGTCCGGCGTATTGCTCATGTGCATTGGTCATCGGATTTTCCTCCACCAGTGCATCGCAGAGTTCGCCAAAACCCACCTGGATTTGCTGCTGCGCAGCGCCGTCGTTGCCAATGCGGTGTCCTGGCTGGTCGGCTGCATCGTGAGGTATGGGGTCGAATCGGTGAATGATTGCGGAAGGTACGATTCTTGGCGGAGCCATGATGCTTTCTAAAAAATGAGTTACTTATACTGAGTGAGTGATACCAACCAGCAAAAAGGTTCCCGTGAAAGCTGATTAGCAGCAAAAAAAGGTAACTCCCAAGCTGCCCTCAAGCTAACCCGGATATTTCATCCTAAATCCGGCAGTTACCCGTAGCCCGCAAGCGCTGCGACGGGAATAGGGGTGGCGATTGTTGGTGCGAAACGCTGACAGATGGAGCGCAGCAATCTGGTCCATCGATCAACCTTTGGCAACTGCTCCGCGATGGCGCTTTTGAAGGCGCGCGGCTTCGAGGCGTACGACTTCGCGCGCAGCCATCCGGGCGGAGCATTGGGCCTGTCCATGGTGCTCGAAGGGCGCCGCGCGATTGGTATTTTTACGGACGGCGATTTACGTCGCCAGCTGCGTGCGGGGGCCGTCGATTTGCAGGCACCGGTTAGCGCGTTCATGATTGCGGCGCCCCGAACGATCGCGCAAGGGCG
>JBKCTV010000012.1:0-39172 GCA_046318595.1 Burkholderiaceae bacterium
AGAATTGTTTTTAGATGCTAATTATTTTATGTATTCTGACGACAAAATCCATGCAGAAAAAATTAACCGAATACGTGACCCAATCGAAAAAACCCAATACTTTTTAACGCACGGCAGAGGAGTATGTTTTGAGTTCAATAACGCAGCGGCAGCATTACTCATGCAGGAGTTTAAAATTCCTGCCAGGGTTTGTTCTGGGCGCTTGGTTGATAACCCGCAAGGTGGCATTCCGAATGAAGGGCACGCTTGGGTAGAATACTGTGACCAGGAGGGTAGTTGGCACTCCGTCGATTTTACCTCACCTAATAGTGATGATACGGTTCTGCCATCCCGGCATGCTGCGCTTGAAACTCCAGGCCAAGAAAAAACCCAACGACACGCAAGACAATCCGATAAGCATGTAAATATTTCTACTGCTCCGCAAGTTCTGGAAAATGATGATACGGTTCTGCCGTCCAGGCGGGCTCCGACTGTTATAGGTTGGTCTCCACGCAATCCATCGTCGCTTTATCCGCTACCTCCAAACATATTAGGTTTAACTACAGACTCGATTGAGCGCAGCGGTGATGAATTTACGACAGACCATGGTGACCTGGATATAAAACGTATGATGCGAGGGGAGCTGAAAAATCGTCGCCGCCTAGCGGTGAATTCATCGACTGCCTTTCGCTCAATCATACTCGAAGGGTTTCCAGCTCCTCCGCCTGGCCAGGAGACTGAAGAATACGCGGGCCTACTCTGCGGCCCTCTTGAGTCTTTAATACAAGCAGGGGTTCAAATTTTTTACTATAACGAGCAAGGGAACTTAACAGAGGCAAGAGACGCACACGAAATAGTGACCAAATTGTCTCTCCCCCAATCGCACAGCAAAAGATTCCGTAAAGATGACGACTCTCGACTCGTAATCAACAGGGACAGCTCGGGTTTCATACAAAAAATGATCGTTCATTATTATGATGGGATGCTGGAGGAAAAACGGAAAAACAATCCAACAGCGGTAGATGATGCCACTTTGCTGGCGGAGCATTTTTCAGAATGTGGTCATACTTTTTATTACACAAAACGCGCATTTACCCTTCACCTACCCAATAAAACCATCACGGTTAAAAAAGAACTGTATTCCTAACTGATGTTACGCAGCCTCCCGAAACCGCCGAAGTCTATAGGTACTAAATATCGTAGCGCTGTCCGCCGGCCAAAGCACGGTCGATGAGTTTGCGGGTCAGCGCGGGCGCAAACATCTGAATGAAATCGTAGGCCAGCGTCCGCATGAAGACGCCCTGGCGAATGCCGACGCGCGTGGTGTTGATGCCGAACAAACCGTCGGTGACGATGCGCGCCAGGGGCGCGTCTTTCTGCGCATCGAAAGCGACCGCCGCGATGATACCGACCCCCAGTCCCAGCGATACGTAAGTTTTGATCAAATCGGCATCGATACCTGCCAGGACGATTTCGGGCTGGAGCTTTTGCGCAGCGAACGCCGCATCGATCTTGGCACGCCCGGCAAACGCTTTGTCATAGGTGATCAACGGGTACTGACTCAGCGCCTTCAGACTCAAAGGCGCGCCCAACAGCGGATGCACGGGCGGCACCACGACGATATGCTCCCATTGATAACAGGCCAGAGTCACCAGTTCGGGCGAAAACGCCATGTCCTCGGTCGCGATCGCCAGATCGGCCTGGTCGGTACGCACCCAGTCGGCGAGCTGCAAAGCCGTGCCCTGTAAAAGAATCAGCCGCACCTGCGGATAGCGCCGGCGAAACTGCGCCACCACGGGGGGCAGGACATAACGCGCCTGGGTGTGCGTAGCGGCGATGCGCAGCTCGCCGGTTTCCCGCTCGGCGAACTCCTGACCGATGCGCTTGAGGTTTTCCAGCTCGGCCAGGATTTTTTCGACGCAGGCATAAACCACCTGGCCCGGCTCGGTCAACGCTTTCAAGCGCTTGCCATGGCGTTGAAAGATTTGTACACCCAGCTCATCCTCCAGTTCGATGATGGCCTTGGAGACGCCCGGTTGCGACGTGAACAAGGCCTTGGCGGCATCGGTCAGGTTGAAGTTGCGGCGGACGGCTTCGCGCATGAATCGCAATTGGTGAATATTCATATAGCGGGATGTTATATGCAAATGGGAAAACGATTGTTTAAATTATAAGCTGTGCGCTTTATCATATAAGCTGATAATCAGTGATTTGACCATGTACCGCTACGACGACCACGACAAAACGATAGTGACGCAACGCGCGGCCCAGTTTCGCAATCAGACTGAACGCTATCTGCGCGGCGATCTGTCCGAGGACGAGTTTCGCCCGCTGCGCCTGCAAAACGGCCTGTACATTCAGCGCCATGCGCCGATGTTGCGCATCGCCGTGCCGTACGGTCTGCTGTCGGCCGCGCAGCTTCGGCGCTTGGCACGAATTTCGCGCACATACGATAAAAGCTACGCGCATTTCACGACGCGGCAGAACGTCCAGCTGAACTGGCCGGATGTGGCGCGCGTGCCGGATATTCTCGCCGAGCTCGCGGAGGTCGAAATGCACGCCATTCAGACCAGCGGCAACTGCATTCGCAACATCACCAGCGACCCGTTCGCCGGTATCGCGCCCGACGAAATCGTCGATCCGCGGCCGTATTGCGAAATTTTGCGGCAGTGGTCGACGTTTCACCCCGAGTTTGCCCATCTGCCACGCAAGTTCAAGGTGGCGGTCAACGGCGCGCGAACCGATCGGGCCGCCGTGGCGGTGCACGACATCGGTCTGCATCTGTACAAAAACCCGCTCGGCGAAATCTGCGCGCGGGTTTCGGTGGGCGGCGGTTTGGGGCGCACGCCAGTGCTCGGCACGGTGATTCGCGACAACCTTCCCTGGCAGGACCTGTTGAGCTACATCGAAGCGATCATGCGGGTCTATAACCGCTACGGTCGGCGCGACAACATCTACAAGGCGCGGATCAAGATTCTCGTACGGGCTCTCGGCGCCGAGCAGTTCGCACAGGATGTCGAAACCGAGTGGCATCATTTCAAGGACGGTGCCGCAACGCTGACGGAGGCGGAATTGCAGCGCGTAGCGCGGCACTTCGCCGACCCGGCTTACGCGGCGGTGCCGGCCGAGGACGAAGCCGACATCGCCACCGAACTAGCTTCGCTGAAAGCCCAGCATGGCGGGTTCGCGCGCTGGTGCGAACGCAATGTGCACGCCCATAAAAAAACCGGCTACGCCGCCGTGAGCCTGTCACTCAAGCGCAACGGGATCGCGCCCGGCGACGCCACGGCCGACGAAATGGACGCGATCGCCGACCTGGCCGACGACTATTCCTTCGGCGAGCTGCGGGTCACGCACGAGCAAAACCTGGTGCTGTCGGACGTGCCGCAGGCACGCCTGTTCGATCTGTGGGAGCGGGCCAAGGCGCTTGGCCTGGCGACACCGAACATCGGCCTGGCGACCGACATCATCGCCTGCCCGGGCGGAGATTTCTGCTCGCTGGCGAACGCCAAGTCGATTCCGATCGCCCTGCAGATTCAGGACATGCTGGACGATGCCGACTATCTCTTCGATCTCGGCGATATTTCTTTGAACATTTCCGGTTGCATCAACTCCTGCGGTCACCATCACATCGGCAACATCGGGATCCTGGGGGTGGATAAAAATGGCTCTGAGTGGTATCAGATCACGCTGGGCGGACGGCAAGGCATGGCCGCGTCCATCGGCAAGGTAATCGGGCCGTCGTTTACCGCCGACGAGGTACCCGGCGTGATCGGCAAGCTGCTGGAGGCTTTCGTGGCACATCGCCATCCCGATGAAGCGTTCATCGACACGATCGACCGGATCGGCGTCGAACCCTTCAAGGCTAAGGTCTACGCCAAGCCGGCCGATGCCTCCGAGCCCACCGGAGAAGCCGCATGAGCCGGATCATAGCGTTTGGGGAAAACGGCCCGGCGATCGTGGCGGACGAGGTCGCTGTAATTCGCGACGAAGATGCCCTGCCTGCTCAGGGCGTCGTCCTGGTTTCGCTCAAACGCTGGCTGAACGACAAAGCTGGGCTGGAAGCCCGCGCCACGGCCGGCGAGTTGGGCGTGTATTTACTCCCCGACGACGAGCCGGCCTTGCTGGCGGACAGCGTGGCAGTGTTGCGGCGTATCGCCTGCGATTTTCCGTTGACAAAGTTCGGTCAAGGCTATTCGACGGCCGTGCTGCTACGCACGCGTTACGGCTATGCCGGGCGGCTGCGGGCGTTCGGCGATATCTGGCGCGATCAGATGTTTTACCTGCGACGCGTCGGTTTCGACGAGTTTGTGGTGAAGGCGGGCAAATCGCTCGACGACGCCCTGCTCGGCTTCGACGACTTCACGGTCACATACCAGAACAGCGCTGACGAGCCTTTGCCGCTTTTTAAAAGGCGCGTGGCATGAGTACCGTTGCCCAGCCGGTCGCGGTATTTCGTGGACCGCAGCAGCCGAATACCGACATCGAGGGCAAGCTCGCCGAGCTGGAAGGCCTGTTGCGCTCGATTGCCGACGAGTTCAAAACCGTGCGGCTGGCATCCAGCTTGGCGGCCGAAGACAACGTACTGTTCGATGCGATCAGCCGCCTGGGGCTGCCGATTGCTGCGTTCAGCCTCGATACCCTGCGCCTGAATGCCGAGACATTGGCCGTGGTGCCAGCGCTCGCGGCGCGCTATGGGCAAACGGTCGAGCTCATTCAGCCCCGGCCCGAAGCAGTCGAGCGGTTCGTCGCCACGCACGGGCTGGATGCGATTTACGACAGTGTCGCCCTGCGCAAAAACTGCTGCGACATCCGCAAGGTGGAGCCGCTCGGCCGCGCGCTGGCTGACGCCGATGCCTGGCTCACCGGGCAACGCCGCACCCAGTCCGCCACGCGTGCCGACCTGGCGGTCCGCGAGACGGACGCCGCGCATGCGGCGACCAAGTTCAACCCCCTGGCCGACTGGTCAGAAGCCGACGTCTGGACCTACGTCCGCCGTTTCGACGTTCCGGTCAACGAACTGCATCATCGCGGCTACCCTTCGATCGGCTGCGCGCCCTGCACCCGGGCCATCAGCATCGGCGAAGAAATACGCGCCGGCCGTTGGTGGTGGGAAGATCCCGCCAACAAGGAATGCGGCCTGCATGTCGGCAATCGTGTTTAAATGCGCTCCGCTCGACGGATGACACCCTCTCGTTATTAAATTTATGCTGACCCCCGTGAAAACACACACCCATCTCGACTGGCTCGAAGCCGAGGCCATCTACATCATGCGCGAAGTCGCCGCAGAATGCGCGCGGCCGGCGCTGCTGTTCTCCGGCGGCAAGGATTCGATCGTCATGCTGCGGATCGCCGAAAAGGCCTTCCGGCCTGGCAAATTTCCGTTTCCGCTGCTGCATATCGATACCGAACACAACTTCCCGGAAGTGCTTGCGTTTCGCGACAAACGGGCGACCGAGCTCGGCGAAACCCTGGTCGTGCGCTCGGTCGAGGATTCGATCAAACGTGGTACGGTCAAGCTGCGCCATGCGACCGATTCGCGCAATACCGCCCAGAGCGTCACGCTCCTGGAAGCCATCGAAGAGCTGCAATTCGACGCGTTGATGGGCGGTGCGCGGCGTGACGAAGAAAAAGCCCGCGCCAAGGAACGGATCTTTTCCTTCCGCGACAGTTTCGGTCAATGGGACCCAAAAGCGCAGCGCCCCGAAATCTGGGATCTGTACAACACCCGGGTGCATCCGGGCGAGCACATGCGCGTGTTTCCGATTTCCAACTGGACCGAGATGGACGTGTGGCAATACATCGAACGCGAAGCGCTCGAATTGCCATCGATTTATTATGCGCACCAGCGCGAAGTCATGCCGCGTAACGGTCTGCTGGTGCCGCTGACGCCGCTGACACCGCCGCGCGCGGGCGAGACGGTCGAAACCCGCACGGTGCGTTTTCGCACGGTCGGCGACATTACCTGCACCTGCCCGGTCGAAAGTACCGCAGCGTCGCCGCAGGCCATCATCATGGAGACGGCGGTGACGACGATCACCGAACGCGGCGCGACCCGCATGGACGACCAAACGTCCGAAGCCTCCATGGAACGCCGTAAAAAAGAAGGTTATTTCTGAGCATGAACGCAATTTTGCAAAGCCGCGCCGATGGCACGGCCGACGACACTTCGCCGACCACTCCGTTCGGCGTCCAGGAGCAGGGCCTGCTACGCTTCATCACCGCCGGCAGCGTCGACGACGGTAAATCCACCCTGATCGGCCGGCTGCTGTTCGACAGCAAAGGAATTTTTGCCGATCAGTTGGCGGCGCTGTCGCGCGCTAAAAACACGCGCACGGTCGGCGACGCGGTCGATTTGTCGCTGTTGACCGATGGCCTGGAAGCCGAGCGCGAACAGGGCATCACGATCGACGTGGCCTATCGCTATTTCGCGACGCCACTGCGCAAATTCATCGTTGCCGACACGCCCGGCCATGTGCAATACACGCGCAACATGGTCACCGGTGCCAGCACGGCGGATGCGGCCGTCGTGCTGGTCGACGTGACGCGCTTGACGTTTTCCGAGCTCAACGGCGTACTCACGGCGGGCCTGCTCTCGCAAACCAAGCGACACACAGCGATCGCCGCGCGGCTCGGCCTGCCCGCAGTCATTTTCGCGGTCAATAAAATGGATCTGGTCGGTTTCGACCAGGCTAAGTTCGACGCGGCGCGGCGCGCAGTCGAAGCGCTGGCCACTTCGGTCGGTATTCAGGAAACGCATGTCCTGCCTTTGTCGGCCCTGACCGGCGATAACGTCGTGACCGCCAGCGCGCATACGCCCTGGTATGCGGGTGCGCCGCTGCTCAGCCTGCTGGAACGATTGCCCAGCCGGGCCGATCGGCTCGGCACTGGCGCGCAGCAGTGCACGGCGCGCTTTCCGGTGCAGATGGTGGCGCGGCACGATGGTCACAAGGCCGACGATTTTCGGGGCTACATGGGACGGCTGGCAACGGGCGCGTTGCGGGTCGGCGATGAATTGCGGGTATTACCGAACGGCCAGAATGCCCAGCTCAGCAGGATCGTCCGTGGAGGGCTCGACATCGAAGCGGCCAGTGCCGGCGAGTGCCTGACCCTGGTGCTCGACCGCGACCTGGATATCTCGCGCGGCGATCAGCTCGTTCTTGCGCAGGACGCCCAGCCGCCCGTGGTCGGCAAGCGGGTGCGCGCAGACATTTGCTGGCTCGACCAGGAGGCGCTCAGCCCCGCACGCAAATATCTGCTCAAGCATGCATCGCGCACCGTGCAGGCCAAATTGCAAACCATCACGTACGTGTTGGATATCGAAACCCTGTCGCAGTCGAGTCAGACCGATACGGTTGCGATGAACGACATTGCGCGCATCGAACTGCTGCTGGCTCAGCCGATCGTCGCCGATGCGTATACGCTATCGCCATCGACCGGCAGCTTTATTTTGATCGATCCGGCCACCAACCATACGGTCGCGGCGGGCATGATCGTCGCGTTGCCGTGACATGAACGACCGGCCACCGATGAAACGCGTGGCCTTCGTTGGCGCCGGGCCGGGCGCGGCTGACCTCATCACAATGCGCGGGTTACGCTACCTGCAAACCGCCGACTGCATTTTGCACGACGCCCTGGTTAGTGCCGATCTGCTGGCCTTGCTACCAGCCGCTGCCGAGATCATCGAAGTCGGCAAACGCTGCGGCAAACCATCGGCCGTGCAGAGCACGATCAATACACAGCTCGTCACGGCCGCGCGACGCCACGCACGGGTCGTCCGCCTCAAGGGCGGCGACCCGATGATTTTCGGCCGCACCGCCGAGGAAATGGCGGCGCTCGACGCCGCCGCGATCGACTTCGAAATCGTCCCGGGTATCACCGCCGCGTTGGCCGCCGCCGCCAGCCTGCGAAAATCCCTGACCCTGCGCGGCGTGGCACGCTCGGTGGCGCTCATCACACCGGCGGTCGGGGTCGACGAAAATCCGCACGATGTAACGACGACCAGCATCGGCGCCGACACCTTGGCCGTGTACATGGGACTGAACCAGGCGCGAATCTGGGCCGCACGTTTATTGCAAACCGGCTGGTCCGATGAGACGCCGGTGATCGTCTGCGAAAGCATCAGCACGGCACATGAGTCGTTCGACTCGCTGAGCCTGGCTGGGCTTGCAGGCTTGCCCGAGGCAGCTTGCCGGCGCGAGGGGCCGACGTTGATATTGATCGGGCGGGCGCTTTAGCATCACACCACACTCAGCTTTGCCTAAATAGCGTTTCAATACCTTGGGCGATCGCCCCCTGCACCCCATCCCATTCACCCACAGGGAGTGTCGCTTCCAGCTTCACGCGGGGATACGCAGCCCGGCACGCTTCGAGCAACACAGGAAAATCGCGCCGCAAATGCCCGCCCTGCCCGAAAAATACTGGCACAACCGTGACCTCAGCAATCCCGGCGGCGGCACACTCGGCAATCACGTTTTCCAGCGAAGGCGTCATCAGCTCCAGATAAGCCAGGCGGACAAGCAGACCATCGCCCAGCACCCCGGTCAAGCGCTGCTGCAGGGCCAGAAAAGGCTCCGCCCAACGCGGGTCGCGCGCCCCATGCCCAAACAGAACAACCGCGCGTTGCAATAACTGATTCATTTCACCCTTTCAAGCCACCACAACGCAACGATGGCGCCCGTCAAACCGAATAAAGTCGGAATCGCCGCGCTCAGCAGAGGCGGCAGTTGGGCGATCATGCTCAGGTGGGAAAATAAATTGTTAGCCAAATGAAACCCGATGCCCAGCATGATACCGGTGAAAATTTTTACGCTCAGCCCGCCGGCCCGCGCTTGCAAGTACGCAAACGGCAAGGCGATCAGCAGCATCACCATGATAGCCAGGGGATAAACGAGCTTTTTGGCGAGCGCCAGCACGATACTGTCGGTCCGTTGGAAATTTTGCTCCAGAAATGCCTTGTAGCGCCATAATTGCAGCACCGACATGCGCTCGGGCCGCAGATAAAGCCCTGCCAGCAGCTCCGGAGTAAGCGACGACAGCCAAGTGGCCGTGGGTTGGCTATTCAGTACCGGCATGGCGTCCGGCAGCAGCAGGTTCACGGGAAACTGCTGGCTGACCACTTTGCGCAGCAACCAGTTGCCGTCGCTCAGATAAACAGCCGATTCGGCGACGATCGTTTGCCGCAGCAGTCCGGCGGCGTCCAATTCATACACTTTCAGATCACTGATGTCACCGTTGGCATCCAGCGAAAGAAAATTCACGAAGCGCACCTGGACCCGGCCATCGACCTCGACCGAGTCGCGCAGCCATTGACCCGAGCGAAAATGCCCGTCGCCGCCCGCCCCTAGGGCCCGGGCTCGCGCCTGCAATGCCAGCCGCTCGGTCGCGGGAGTCACGATCTCACCGAAGATCAATGTCAGCAGAACGATGCCGACACCGATGCGCAAAACGATCGTTAATGCCATGCGCGTCGACAAACCCGAGGCGCGCATCACCATGTATTCCGAGTTGGCGGCGATCCGCGCCAGGGCGTAAATCGTCCCGATCAGCGTCGCGAGCGGCGCCAGTTCATAGACCCGCGCCGGCATGGTCAGCAGCACCGAGAGAATAATACCGTTGATGCTGACGGAGGGTTTAGCGAACTGATCGACCTCGCCGATCAAGTCGAAAAACGCGAACAACCCTAAAAACACCAGCAGGACAAAAGTCACCGCCGTGTAGACCTCGCGGCGCAAATAGTTGGTGATCAGCCGCGGCGTCATGCGGCGCCCCGCACCAAACAAAACCGCAGGCGCTGACGCCAGCCGATCGCCGGCAGGCGCGTTCGGCGATACATCAACACGCCGAAAACCGCGACAGCCAATAAATGCGGTAATACGAACGCCGGCCAGAACGCCATTTTTTTCTGTAGAACCCAGGCCTGGGCGATCGACAGAAAATTACTGTAGACGAGATACACCAGGACGGCGAACATCAGGTTCAGAGAGCGCCCGGCGCGGGGATTGATGAACGACAGCGGAATTGCCAACAAACACAAGAACACGCAAGACAGCGGCAGACCCAGCCGCCAGAGCAACTCGGCACGACCGCCGGGCGTGCCCGTCGCCAGCAGAACCGGCAGACTGACGGTCTGAATGGTCGTGTCCGGCGGCAAATAAAACCCCGGCTCCAGGCGAATGCCATAGCGCTCGAACTCCAGTGCATTGAAATCCGTCCGTCCGGCCAGCCAGTCGAAGCGCCGCCCGGCCCGCAGCACCAGAAACCGTTCGCCATTGGCCTGGGTTTCGATGCGTCCGCCTTTGGAGACGACGATGGACGTGCGGTCCGCGCTGCGCGTGATGATGAATACGTTCTCCACCACGCCTTTATCGGCCGATTCGCGCTCGATGAAAAAAATGCGTTCGCCACTGACCGATTCGCGAAACTGCCCGACCGATGCTTTACTGACATCGCTGCGCTTCTCGTAGCGCTGCTTGATTTCCAGGCCCTGCTGTTTGGCCCAGGGAGTGATCACCGTCGAAAACCCGAGCGCGAGTAGCGTCACCGGCAGACAAAACGTCAGCACCGGTCGGATCCAGGCGCTCAGCGACAAGCCGGATGCCGCCCAGATCGTCACCTCTCGATCATGGAAAGCGCGCGACACCACCATGATGACCGCCATGAATGCCGTCAGTACAAGGATCACAGCCAGATAATTCATCGTCGTGAAGACGATCAGCTCCAGCACTGTTTGCCGGTCGACCTTGCCATTGGCGGCATCGCCCAGCGTTCGGATCAACGCCGTCGTGATCACGATCGTCAGCAAGGTCACGAAAGTGGCGCTGGCGATCTGCGCCATTTCCTGACGCAGGGAGGTTCTGAACAGCATAAGACGGGAGGCTCGCTTTGACGTGGACAAAACGCTTGACCATAATCGCAAATTGTCTCACGCCTTCGAAAGCTGCAAAACATGCACCGTCAATTAACCGGCAAACCGTCCGAAACATTTTCCAAAACCGATGCCCTGAACAAACCGGCCACGGCCACGACCAAAGGCCGGCAAGTCCGCAGTGCCATCGGGCTATCCCAACGGGGCGGCCCACGCGTGCCGGATTTCCGGGTCGAAGCAATCGACTGGACCGCCCTCGGCGGCGGCAGCATCGTGGTCGGCGTGTTCGAGGACAAACAGCTCGGCCCGTCCGCCAAGCTGCTGGATAAACGCTGTAAACGCGTCATCAGCGAGGCGTTCGAGCAGGGCGATTTGACTGGCGCAAAAGACACGGTGACGGTATTGCGGCCGGTTCCAGGTCTGCCTGGCGCCCGGCTGGTGGTCGTCGGCCTCGGGCCGCAAGACAAACTCGACACCAAGGGCTATCTGAGCGCCTTGCGGGCCGCCGCCCGAACAGTGTTTGCGTTGCCACCGGGGCCATGCCTCTGGACTCTGCACGAAATCATAGTCGCCACGCACGACGAGCAATGGGCCAGCATGCACGCCGCGCAGAGTTTGCTCGACAGCGGCTATCGATTCGATCAGTGCAAAAGTAAAGCGACCGGCAAGGACGACAAGCCCAGCCATAAACCACCACCAGACGACGGCCCGACCGTCGTCAATTTCGCACCCGGCGCCGCGCCGGCCGTCGGGCTGCAAACCGGCATCGCCATCGGCCGGGCGATCGGGCTGGGCATGAACCTGGCCAAGGACCTCGGCAACCTGCCCGGCAATATTTGCACGCCGACGTACATGGCCAAAACCGCGAAAGATCTCGCCAAGCAGTACAACCTCGGCATCGAAGTCCTTGAACGCAAGCAGATGGAAGCCCTGGGCATGGGGTCCTTGTTGTCGGTGGCCAAAGGCTCGACGGAACCGCCCAAGCTGATCGTGCTCAAGTACCAGGGCGGCCCCGCCAAGCAGGCGCCGACCGTGTTGGTCGGCAAAGGCATCACCTTCGACACTGGCGGGATTTCGCTCAAACCCGGCCCCGACATGGACGAAATGAAGTTCGACATGTGCGGCGCGGCCTCCGTCATGGGCTCGATGAAGGCAGTCGCCGAACTCAAACTTAAGCTCAACGTCGTCGCCATCATGCCGTGCTGCGAGAACATGCCGGCCGGCAACGCGTCCAAACCGGGCGACATCGTCAAATCGATGTCCGGGCAGACGATCGAGATTCTCAACACCGACGCCGAGGGCCGCCTGATTCTATGCGATACGCTGACCTTCGCCGAAAAGTTCAAACCGGCAGCCGTGGTCGACATCGCCACCTTGACGGGCGCCTGCGTGATGGCGCTGGGCAGCATCAACTCGGGCCTGTTCACGAAAGACGACCAGCTCGCCGACGAACTCGCCTCCGCAGGCCGCACGGCGGCCGACCCGGCGTGGCGCATGCCGATGGACGAAGAATACCGCGAACAGTTGAAGTCGAACTTCGCGGATGTCGCCAACATCGGCGGTCGCATGGCCGGCTGCATCACCGCCGCGTGTTTTCTGGAAAGGTTCACCAAAAACTACCGGTGGGCGCACTTGGACATCGCCGGCACGGCCTGGAAATCCGGCGCCATCAAGGGCTCGACCGGCCGACCGGTCCCGTTGCTCGTCAATTTTCTGCGGGCCCGCGCCAAATGACGCAAGTCGATTTTCATGTGAATACGCTCGACAAGCTGTTACACGCCTGCAAAGTGGTGCGCAAAGCCTATCAAGCGGGTAAGAAAGTCGTTTGTTACAGCCGGGACGGGGCGCTGCTGAGCCAGTTCGATAAAGCGCTGTGGAGCTTTTCAGCGCTGGATTTTTTGCCGCATGTGCCGGCCGGCCATGCGCTGGCGGTCGATACACCGATCATTCTGGCCAGCGCGCCGGACGCGGCCTTGCCGCACGAGGAGGTACTGATCAACCTCGACCACGACTGGCCACCTTTTTTCGCGCGTTTCGAACGACTCATCGAGCTGGTCGGTTTGGATGAATCGGACAAGGCCGCCGGCCGCGACCGCTACAAGTTTTATCGCGACCGCGGCTACCCCCTGCACCTCCACGACCTGGGCAAATCATGAATGCTGCTCCCCCAGCAGAGGCCGCCGACGTACCGCTCTTGACCGACGTCATCGAGGCAGGGCTGGCCAGTATCGACGCTGCCACAGCCGGACCGAACGAAACCTGGCGCCTCTCGATGCTGGAAGCACGGCTGCCCGAGCTGTTCGAGCAGGCACTGCTGCGCGTCAAGCCGCAGTTACTGGCCGAGTTTGCAACGTTGATTCGCACCGAGCTCGCACCGCCGCCACCTCCGACAGAAAAAACACCGCTATGATCGGTCGCCTCGCAGGCCGTTTGCTCGAAAAAAACCCGCCCTGGATCCTCATCGACGTGCAGGGCGTGGGCTACGACGTCCAGTTGCCGATGAGCAGCTTCTTTTTGCTGCCGAACATCGGCGAACCGCTACAAGTGCTGACACAGTTCGTGGTGCGGGAAGACGCACAACAGCTCTACGGTTTCCTCACCCATGCCGAACGCGAAGCCTTCCGTCAGCTCATCAAAATCGGCGGCGTCGGCGCTCGCACGGCGCTGGCCGTACTGTCCGGTTTGTCGGTCGACGAGCTGCGGCAGGCGGTGGTGTTGCAAGAGGCAGGCCGTTTGACACGCGTACCCGGCATCGGCAAGAAAACGGCTGAGCGCATGCTCCTCGAACTCAAAGGCAAGCTGGGCGATGCCTTGCCAAGCGCCCCCGGGGGCGCTCTGGTCACAGCCGACGATCATACCGTGCAGATCGTGCAGGCCCTGGTGGCGCTCGGCTACTCCGACAAAGAGGCGGCAATGGCCAGTCGTGGCTTACCGGCAGCGATCACCGTCGACGAAGGCCTGCGCATGGCGCTTAAAGCCCTGATGAAATCATGATCGAACCCGATCGTCTGATCAACCCACAAGCGGCCTCGCCGAACGAGGAAATGTTCGAGCGCGCCCTGCGTCCACGCCAGCTCGACGAATACGTCGGCCAGCAAAAAATCCGCGACCAGCTCGATATTTTCATTCGCGCGGCACGGGCGCGGAACGAGGCGCTCGACCATGTGTTGCTGTTCGGTCCGCCGGGCCTGGGCAAAACGACGCTGGCGCACATCGTTGCACGGGAAATGGGCGTCAACCTGCGGCAGACCTCCGGCCCCATTCTCGAACGGCCGGGCGACCTGGCAGCGCTCCTGACCAATCTGCAACGCAACGATGTCTTGTTCATCGACGAAATTCACCGACTCTCGCCCATCGTCGAGGAAATCCTCTATCCCGCGCTTGAAGATTATCAGATCGACATCATGATAGGCGAAGGGCCAGGTGCCCGCTCGGTCAAACTCGACTTGCAACCGTTCACGCTCGTGGGCGCCACGACCCGCGCGGGGATGCTGACCAACCCGCTGCGCGACCGCTTCGGCATCGTTGCCCGGCTGGAGTTCTACACAGCGGACGAACTGGCGCGCATCGTCCGTCGCTCTGCCGGTCTGCTCAACCTGCCAATCGACAGTGGCGGCGCGCTCGAAATCGCCCGGCGCGCACGCGGCACGCCACGCATCGCCAACCGTTTGCTGCGTCGGGTGCGCGACTTCGCCCAGGTCAAGGCGGACGGTGTGGTCAGCACAGCCGTGGCCGACGCCGCTCTGCAAATGCTGGATGTCGATGAGCTAGGGTTTGACCCGATGGACCGCCGCCTGTTGCTGGCCGTCATTCAAAAGTTCGACGGCGGACCGGTGGGGGTCGACAATCTGGCCGCCGCCATCGGCGAAGAGCGTGACACCATCGAAGACGTGCTCGAACCTTACCTGATCCAGCAAGGCTACCTGCAGCGCACGCCGCGCGGCCGGATCGCCACGCAAACCGCTTACCAGCACTTCGGGTTGGCAGCACCTGCGCGCCTCGCAACATTCGCGCAAAGCGGGGACTTGTTAGAATAGCGAAAGACCGGCAAGTCGCTTGCAACCGCTTAGGATGCTTAGCACTTGCGGCCTTGCCGGCGATACGAGCAACGCCCCGATTTTCCTGAAGCTGCGGTCAGGGCGGCGAGAACCAAGCAACCAAGCAATTAACCAAGCAACGGGAACCAGCGCCTTGCGTCGCTGTCGAACTTTGCCTAACGAATGATTCAACCGAATGGAACACGAATGAACGTAACGCAGGACATGTCGATACTCTCGCTGATCACCAACGCCAGCTTGGTCGTACAAATCGTCATGGCGATTTTATTGCTGATATCGATCGCCTCATGGACGACAATTTTTGGTAAATGGTTCGCGATTCGGGATGCCCAGTCCAGCACCGATGCGTTCGAACGCGACTTCTGGACCAGCGGCGACTTGAATGCCCTGTATCAGCGAGCGCTCAGCAACCGCAGCGACGCCGGCGCGATGGAACGCATTTTCGAGGCCGGGATGCGCGAGTTTCTCAAAGCCCGCCAGCAGAAAAATGGTACTGATAAAACCATGCACATCGACGGCCCACGCCGCGCAATGAAGGCCACTTACCAACGCGAGGCCGACGCACTCGACCGTAACCTTGCACTGCTTGCCTCGGCGGGCTCAGTCAGTCCGTACATCGGCCTGTTCGGCACCGTGTGGGGCATCATGCACGCGTTCCGCGGTCTGGCGAACGTTCAACAAGCGACGCTGGCCAGCGTCGCACCCGGCATCGCCGAAGCACTGGTAGCCACGGCCATCGGTCTATTCGCCGCGATCCCAGCAACGGTCGCCTACAACCGTTACGCGCACGACATTGATCGGCTGTGCACGCGCTTCGAAAGCTTCATCGAAGAGTTTCTCAATATTTTGCAACGGCAGGCTTGAATGGCCGCGACCTCATCAGGCCGTGGACGTGGCCGACGCGCGATGAACGACATCAACGTCGTACCGTATATCGACGTCATGCTGGTGCTGCTGGTCATCTTCATGGTGACCGCACCGATGATGACGCCTGGCGTTCTCGACCTGCCGACCGTGGCAAAGGCAAATCTCGCCCAGCAGGAACCACCGCTCGAAATCGACCTCAAAGCGAACGGCACGGTCACCTTGCGCGACATGAAAACCGGCGTGGAGCAGAAGCTCGACATCGCTGCCGTGCCGGATGCGGTCAAGGCCAAGCTGGCCGCCGGGGGCGAGCGCGCCGTCGTCATCGCCGGTGACAAATCCATCAAATACGAGCGCGTCATGCAGGTCATGGACGGGCTGCAACGCGCGGCTATCCCGCGTGTCGGTCTGCTGGTCAAGCCGTCCCGATGAAATGATGCTGCAGAACACGCCATCGAGCCCGATTGCCGATTCGAGCCCGGCGGGCGCCAGCTTTGGCGTTCGCCTCGAAACGGCAACAGATCCAATCCTGCCACCGACCGACACGCACGCTTGGCGCAGTGGGCTGTTGGCCTTTGTGGTGCACGGTTTACTGGTGGCCATGCTTTTTTTAGGCGTGCAATGGACGACGCACCCGCCGGTGGCGATGCAGGCCGAGCTGTGGAGCAGCATACCTGCCGTGCAAATGCCGCAGCCCAAGCCGAGACCGGCGCCAGACGACGTTGCAGCGCCCGAGCCAACGAAGCAGATCAAACCCGACATCGCATTACGTCCGGAAAAAAAGAAAAAAACCAAACCCGTGGAAACCGAAGCGCCTAAAAAAGAACCGATAAAAAAAGAACCTAAAAAAGAAGCGAAACAGCAAGCCGAAAAAACGCTCGCCAAACACGACGACACGCTCGACAATCTGCGCAAAGACGAGCTGAAACGCGCCCTGGCGGCCGCTGGCGGGGCGGGCGGCAAAGATCCGGTCAGTGCCGCCGGGGTCAAAGGCGACCCGGCTTATCAAGATAAAATTATTGCGCGGATTCGTTCAAACCTGGCGTTTCCGCAAATCGTCGAGCTGAAAAACAATCCGCGCGCCGAGTTTAGAGTTACGTTGTTGCCGACAGGCGAGATTATTGCTGTCAAAAAAAGCCGTTCCAGCGGCGTGTCTGCCTGGGATGACGCCGTCGAGAAAGCCATCTGGAAATCCAGCCCGATGCCGAAGGATAAAAACGGTTTTATGAATACCAGTATCGAAGCCGGTTTCACACCGGAAGATCTACTATAAACATGATTCAGAACTTGGGAGATTGAACCGCATGCCGAACCCTGTTGTTTCACGGTTTTTGAAAACGATCTGCCTGGGCCTCTGCACCCTCGCGCTACAAGCCCATGCCCAGCTCAAAATCGAAATCGCCGGCGTCGGCTCCACGCAAATACCGATTGCGATCGCACCGCTGTCCGGCGACTCGGACGCCGCAGAAAAAATATCGGCCATCATCCGTGACGACCTGACCCGCAGCGGCGTTTTCAAAACGCTGGACAACAGCGGCCCCGGTTTGAACGAAAACTCCTCGATCAACCATGCCGAGTGGCGCACGCGCAGTGTCGATGCACTGGTCGTGGGCTCGGCCAGCAGGCTCGCCGATGGCCGCATCGATATCCGTTTCCGGCTGCACGATGTCATCAAGCAGCAGGCCCTTGCCGGGCAAAGCTTTGCCGTGTCGCCGGGCGCGATTCGCCTAACCGCGCACCGCATCGCCGACATCATTTACGAAAAACTCATCGGCGAACCTGGCGTTTTCAGCACCCGCTTCGCCTATGTCAGCAAAGCCGGCGGTAAGTATTCGCTGCAAATTTCCGACGCCGATGGTCAGAACCCGCAAACCGCCCTCGTTTCCCGCGAGCCGATCATTTCGCCGGCCTGGTCGCCGGACGGTTCGCGGCTGGCTTATGTGTCGTTCGAATCCAAAAAACCGGTCATTTACGTGCATTCGCTAGCGACCGGGCAACGCACGCCAGTGGCGAATTACAAAGGCAGCAACAGCGCCCCCGCCTGGTCGCCGAACGGTGGACAGCTCGCCGTCGTGCTGACCCGCGACGGCAGTTCCCAAATTTATCTGATGGGCAGCGATGGTTCCGGCCTGCGGCGTCTGACGCAGAGCAACGGCATCGACACCGAGCCGGTCTTCTCCGCTGACGGCCTGTCGATCTACTTTACCTCCGACCGCGGAGGCGGACCGCAGATTTATAAAATGAACCCGGACGGCAGCAATGTGCGGCGCGTGACATTCAAAGGCAACTATAATATTTCGCCGCGCCCCAGCCCGGACGGCAAATTATTGACCTACATCACACGCCGCGAAGGTCGTTTTCAAGTCGCCGTGACGGATCTCAGCACTGGCGAAGAAACCATTCTGACCGATACCAGCCGGGACGAGAGCCCGAGCTTCGCCCCGAATAACCGCTTGATTCTGTACGCTACGCAAACCAGCGGGCGAGGCGTGCTGGCGGTCGTTTCGCCGGATGGCCGGATCAAACAAAAGATCAGCGTGTCAGGTGGCGAAGTCCGTGAGCCGACCTGGGGACCATTTTTAAAATTTTAATTGCCCGAATCGATTGACCTAAACTAAATTCATCTTACACCTGGAGAACATTATGTTACTGTCGTCCCGTTTTACTTCGCCACTATTGGTCGTGCTGTTTGGTGTCGTGCTGAGCGCGTGCAGCTCGAACGTTCCCCTCAAAGAAGGCAAAGCCCCGATCCAGGACAAAAGCACTGGCAGCGTGAGCACCGAAAAAATGGGCAATGAGGTCGATCCCCGCTCGGTCGCCACGATCGAACCCAACGGCCGCAATCTCGATGCACTGAATGACCCCAAGGGTGCGCTGGCCAAACGCAGCGTTTACTTCGAATACGACAGCTACGAGGTCAGCGGCGAGTACCGGCCGCTGGTCGAGGCGCATGCTAAATTTCTGGTGAACAACACCGGCCGCAAAATGCTGATTCAGGGTAATACCGACGAACGCGGCGGCAGCGAGTACAATCTGGCGCTGGGCCAACGGCGGGCCGATGCAGTCAAACGCATGATGTTATCGGCGGGAGTCCCCGAAGCGCGCATCGAAAGCGTTAGTCTCGGCAAGGAAAAGCCCCGCGCGATCGGCAGTAACGAACAAGCCTGGACGGAAAACCGCCGCGCCGATCTGATTTACCAATAACGACCGGCACGATTTGGAAATGACTTCACGATGAAACGTTTTAGCCCCTCTGCCCACGTCATATTCGCCAGGGCGCTGCTCGGCCTTTCATTGGCCTGCGCTTTGCCCTTGGCGCACGCGGGCATCTTGGAAGACGATGAGGCGCGCAAGGCCATTCTCGACTTGCGCAACAAGTCAGACGCGCAGCAACGCCAGCTCAGCGAAATCCTGCAACGCCTCGACAAGCTCGAAGCCGTCACCAAAGGCCAGTTGCTGCTGGCACACGATCAGGAAAGCCTCAAGCGCGAACTGGCCAAGCTGCGCGGCGAACTGGAAGTGGCCGTCAACGACATCGCCCAGTCGCAACGTAAGTCACGCGATTTGTATACCGACGTCGATAGTCGCTTGAAAAAGCTCGAACCCAAGGCCGTGACCATCGACGGCAAATCCACAGCGGTCGGCCAGGATCAGATCAGCGCCTACGAAAACGCCTTGGCCAGCTTCAAGGCCGGCGAGTTTCAGACCGCCGAGTCAGCCTTAGAAAGCTTCGTCAAGCGTTACCCGAACAGTCCGTATGCCGCCGCCGCCTTGTATTTTCAGGGCAGCGCGCAATATGCTCTCAAGGATTACAAAGGCGCGCTGCGCACGCAGAACGATCTGGTTCGGCAGTACCCGGATTCGGCCCGTGCCGCCGATGCCATGCTCAATATCTCCGTCAACCAACTCGAACTGAAGGACAAAAAAGGCGCGCGTAAAACGCTCGAGCAGCTCGTGGAACGTTATCCGGATACGCCAGCAGCGGCGACTGCCAAAGAACGATTGAAGGGCTCTAAATGAGAGATGTATTTTGACTAAGCTGTAAGATTTGCTATAATTTTCAGCTTGGCGAATTAGCTCAGCCGGTTAGAGCGACGGAATCATAATCCGCAGGTCCGGGGTTCGAATCCCTGATTCGCCACCAATAGATTCAAGCACTTAGCCCAGACCACAAGCCTGGGCTTTTTGTTTTCCGGAAGTCATGTAACCAAATGTAAGCCCATTTACAATTTTTAGGGTGCAAGTCTTACGTCTTTACCTTTGTGTATGCAACCACTTTACCGGCTAAATTTTCGCCGTGCTTTTCTGTTCGGCCTGCCACAGGTCGTATTGAAGCTGTTGCTTCAGCCAAACTCCCGGACCATCACCGAGCCACAGCCCTAACCGAACTGCAATATCATCAAACCCGATTAGGCTTTTTGGCTGAGGATGCTGGCAAGGCCATTTCGGCGAGTTAAACCGGCGGCGGTTTTTTACATGCCGAGATGCCTCGAGAAGATAAGGCCATGAGAGACGCCTCAGCGCCAGTCCCTATGACCGTGATGACCGTGATGACGGTGACCCTCATAACCGCCTCGCCAGCCTGGACCAAAACCGTAATTAAAACGAACGGCTGCGGGGGGCGACGGACTGTAATAGCCATAGCTCACAACTGGAGCCGGCGCGTACATCGGCACGGGCGCGACATAAGCAGCCTGTGCCGGACACGGACCGTATGCGCCATTCGGATAGACGCATTGCGGTGCTTGCTGAATAACTACTGGAGCCGGTGCGTAAACAGGCTGTGGCTGGGTGTATCCCCGGGCCGACTGAGCATTAGCGATAGACGCGCCCACCAAACCACCGACCAGCAAGCCACCTACGATGTCGCCAGTACGGTTGGCGTAACTTGGCGCAACTGCGCCAGCGAACAGCACGAGGCCGAGCATGGTACGGGTCATTGCAGAACAGCGTTTCATAGTGATCTCCAGAAACAAGGGTCGTTTTCAGTTTTAACGCGTAGCCCTGTCAAATGGTATACAGTCCAGATCAAAATTTCGTTGGAACCACCGGAGGACGATTCAGGTCTTTGCGACACGCTGTTTGTGCCCGTTTGTGCCAGTTTGTGCCGCCACATAAACAAAACTCATGCCGACTGGGGTAGAATCACCCGCAGCCGCCAAGCTTGCCATCGTGGTGAAATAGGTAGACACAACGGACTTAAAATCCGTCGGGCTTAAACCGCCCATGCCGGTTCGATTCCGGCCGATGGCACCACCAGGCGCATGACTTGACGTAAAATCGTGGTTTACCGCTGACGTGCCTGCCACCGTGAACCGCCAAATCCTCGTCACCTCCGCCCTGCCGTATGCCAATGGCGCCATTCACCTCGGGCATCTGGTCGAATACATTCAAACCGATATCTGGGTCCGTTCGCAAAAAATGGCCGGCCATGCGGTTTATTATGTGTGCGCTGATGACACCCATGGCACGCCGGTCATGCTGCGCGCCGAAAAAGAAGGCGTCGCCCCGGAGGTTTTGATCGAGCGCGTGAGCCGCGAGCATCAGCGCGATTTTGCTGGATTTCATGTCGGTTTCGACAATTACTACTCGACCAATTCCCCTGAAAATAAGGCGTACTGCGAACAAATCTACGCGCGTCTGGTGGACGCCGGGCTGATCGAGCAGCGCCAGGTCGAGCAGTTTTACGACCCGGTGAAAAATCTGTTCCTGCCGGACCGATTCATCAAAGGCGAGTGTCCGCGCTGCCATGCCAAGGATCAGTATGGCGACTCGTGCGAGGTGTGCGGGGCCACTTATCAGCCAATCGAGTTGCTGAACGCCTATTCCACGCTTTCGGGGGCGACACCGGTTCGTAAGTCGTCGGAACATTATTTTTTCAAACTGTCGGATCCGCGCTGTGAAGCGTTTTTACGCGGCTGGACGCAGACAGCCGGCCGTTTACAGCCGGAAGCCTGCAACAAAATGCAGGAATGGCTCGGCGAGGCCGGCAGTGGCAAGCTGGCCGACTGGGACATTTCGCGCGACGCACCCTACTTCGGCTTCGAAATCCCCGGAGCGCCGGGCAAGTATTTTTACGTATGGCTGGACGCGCCCGTGGGGTATTTCGCCAGCTTCAGCGACTTGTGCGGACGGCTGGGACTGGACGCCGACGCGTTTTACAAGCCCGATTCCGACTGCGAGATGGTGCACTTCATCGGCAAAGATATCTTGTATTTTCATGCGCTGTTCTGGCCGGCGATGCTGGAGTTCGCGGGCTTTCGCACGCCGAGCAAAATCAACGCCCACGGTTTCTTGACGGTCGACGGCGCCAAGATGTCCAAGTCACGAGGCACCTTCATCACGGCGCAAAGCTATCTGGATCAAGGACTCGACCCGGAATGGCTGCGTTACTATTTCGCGGCGAAGCTCAATGCATCGATGGAAGACCTGGACCTGAGCTTCAAAGATTTCAGTCTGCGGGTCAACAGCGACCTGGTCGGCAAGTATGTAAACATCGCCAGCCGCTCGACTGGTTTTCTGGTGAAACGCTTCGAGGGCCGGGTGGCGACGGGGGACTGGAACGAACATGCGTTGCTGGTCGCGCTGCGCGCCCAATGCACGCCGATTTCACAGCATTACCACGAGCGCGAATACGGCAAGGCGATCCGGCAAATCATGGCGTTAGCCGATTCGGTCAATGCCTATATCGATCAGCAAAAACCCTGGGATCTGGCCAAAGACCCGGCCGCCGCAGCGCAATTGCATACCATCTGCTCGGTCTGTGCGGAAGCCTTTCGGTTGTTGACGCTGTACTTGAAACCGGTGCTGCCGCAGTTGGCTAGTACGGTCGAGGCCATGCTGGGCCTGCCGGCGCTAACCTGGAAAGATGTGCTGCGGCCGCTGACAGCCGCGCAGCCGATCGCCGCGTTCAAGCATCTGCTGCAGCGGGTTGACGAGAAGCAGATCGATGCGCTGCTCGCGGCCAACCGCGAATCGCTGGCGCCGGCTACCGTGGCACCGACCGCCTCGCCCGCCGCTCCAGCCATCGAAAAGCATGGCGATACAGCGATCGGCATCGACGATTTTGCCAAGATCGACTTGCGGGTCGGCCGGGTGCTGACCTGCGAGGCGGTCGAGGGATCGACCAAACTGCTGCGTCTGACGGTCGATCTGGGGGAGGCCAAGCCGCGGCATATCCTGTCGGGAATCGCGCAGTTTCATGACCCGGCGGCCTTGATCGGTCAAAACGTGGTCGTGGTCGCCAACCTCGCGCCGCGTAAAATGAAATTCGGCGTGTCGGAAGGCATGATTTTATGCGCCAGTCCGCACGACGACAGCGGTTTATTCTTACTATCGACCCAAGCCGGCGCCCAGCCGGGCATGAAAATCAGTTAAAGGACGATCATGGCTGCTTACGAATCCGACATCTCCCGCTTTTTACGGGAACTGAAAACCGCGCGGCCCGACATCGAGGCCGAGCAGCTCAAGGGACGCAGCCTGTGGTGGGACAAGGCGATCGATCGTGACTTGCAAAACGGGTTCAACACTGCGCGGATCGCGCAAAAACCTTATGTCTACCAGCCGGATTAAAAGTGCTGGAACCGGCCCTGGCCAAGCTGTACGGCCGTCCGCTGCTCGAAGTGCCGAACGATCTCTACATTCCGCCCGATGCGCTGACGGTGTTTCTGGATGCTTTCGAGGGTCCGCTCGATCTGCTCCTATACCTCATCCGCCGCCAGAATTTCGACATCATGGATATTCCGATGGCGGCTTTGACGCAGCAATACCTGCGCTATGTCGAAGAGATCCGTAACCACAATCTGGAGTTGGCGGGCGAGTATTTACTGATGGCCGCCATGCTGATCGAAATCAAATCGCGCATGCTGCTGCCGGTCATTCCGAAGGACGACGGCGGCGAGCCCGAGGACCCGCGTGCCGAGCTGGTTCGCCGCCTGCTCGAATACGAACAGATCAAGGCCGCCGCCCGCGTGCTCGACGAACAGCCGCAGATCGAGCGCGACTTCTGGCCAGCGCGGGCCTTGTTCGACCCGGGACGGGCGAAAAAGCTCCCCGAGGTGCAATGGGCAGACCTGCAAAACGCATGGCAGGATATTCTCCACCGTGCCCGGCTGACCACGCATCACGTCATCGGGCGCGAGGCGCTGTCGGTGCGTGAACACATGACGCTGATTTTGCGCCGCCTGCAGGACCGGCGCTTTCTGGAATTTCGTGACTTGTTCGAGACGGGCAGCCCGGTGCCCATAGTCGTGGTGCATTTCATCGCCATGCTGGAGCTGACTCGCGAAGGCCTGCTCGAAATTACGCAGGCAGTGGCTTATGCGCCGATTTATGTCCGTCTGGGCTATCGGCCGATTGCTTGACACTTTTTGCAGGAATCATTGAACTTTCGGGGCAAAATTACCACTCAATACGGTAGCCATTCGTTTTTGGTAGGTCATGCACATTTCCTCTTCCCGCCCATCGCCCGACAAACCTTGGCAGATTCTCGAACTGTTCGACAAGCAGACCGGACGGCCATTGCTCATTTACCGTGCGCTTGCGGGGGCCGATTACCCGGAAGGCTATCACGACATCAGCTCGGCGCTCCGGCGATTCGGTATTTTGCCTGCTGACCCGAATATGCAGGTGGCGGTGCTGTTGGGCAGCGATGTCCAACAATTGCTCAGCGGCCTCGAAAGCATTCCGCAGAGCAGCGCCCTGGCACGGCTGATCGAGCTGATGAATCTGCTGCTGTTTCGCAAAGTTTCCGACAAGGCGAAAGCAATTTCGAACGAAGCCATGCGCATGGTTCGTCAATCCGGCAGCGCAACGCTGTCGGCCATCAAGCCGGTCATCGTCAGTACCCGCGAGCAGTTGCTGGAGGCCACCGACCAGTCGCCCGACGCGACCCGCCTGAAACTCAACTCGGTTTTTACGAACCGCGACCTAGAGCTACTGCGGGTTTTCTCTCAATTGCAAGAGCTGGACTTATCGTATTGCAATCAAATCAGCGATGACGGCCTGGAAAACCTTCGCCCCTTGACGCGTCTGCGCAAGCTGGACCTGACGCTCTGCAACCGCATCACGGATCAGGGCCTGGCCACGCTGGCCGACTGCCCGAGCCTCGAATCGCTCGATTTGCGCTGGTGCAAACGCATCACCGACCAGGGCATAGGACACCTGGTGAGGCTCGGCAAGCTACGTCACCTGAGCGTGTATGCGTGCAACCAGCTCACCGACCGCGCGCTGGACCGTTTATCGGACCTGCTGCACCTCGAATATTTGGATTTGAGCGAATGCTCCGAATTGACCATCGATGTCATCGCCACGGTTGCGAGCATGGAAAGTCTGCAAACCTTGATACTGCCCGCGAGCCTCCCCCTGGGAAACGGTTTGCTGGAGCAGATTGGCAAACTGTCGAACTTGCGGGAGCTGAAGCTCTACGGCACCCCCGAGCTCAATGAAGCCGGCGTCGCCGTGCTCAAACGAATCCCTCATTTACAACGGCTGTTCCTGCTCAACTGCAGCGGCCTGAACGATGCAGCGCTGCTGCAGCTATCCTACCTCGAAGACCTGCAGGAGCTGAACATTCCGGGATGTGACCAGATCACCGACCAAGGCTTGAAAGCCCTGGAAAATCTCAAGCTGCTGCGGCATCTGGATATATCAGGCTGCTGGCGAGTATCGGGGGCCTGCGTCGCGGCACTCAAAAGCGAACTGGGCTCGAACGCTACGATTGCGCTTTGACGGCAGCTCAGCGCGCTTTATAAACCAGCTCCAAACCACCGATGCGCTCGAGCTCGACACGCACCTGGTCGCCCGGCTGCACCGCACCCACACCCGCTGGGGTGCCGGTAAAAATGAGGTCGCCGACGCCCAGCGAAAAGTAGCTAGACAGTTCGGCGATGACTTCGTCGACAGCCCAGATCATTTTGCTGACACAGGCACTTTGTTTGAGCTCGCCGTTTTGCCAGAGCTGCAGCATGCCGCTTCGGTAAACTTCATCGGCAAGCCGCAGGGCGCCGATCGGCGCGGATTCGTCGAAACTTTTTGCCACCTCCCAGGGTTTACCTGTCGCCTTGAGCTGAGTCTGCAAATCACGCCGTGTCATATCGAGCCCGACCGCATAACCAGCGATGTGCCGCCCCGCGGACTCAAGAGCAATGTCGGCACCCGGCTTGCCGATGGCAACGACGAGCTCGGCCTCATAATGCAAATCCCGGGTGGCAGAAGGAAAGCCCAACGTCAATTTTTGTCCATGCGCGGGAACGATCGCATCGGCGGGCTTGCAAAAGAAAAACGGCTTTTCGCGAACATCGGCACCCATTTCGCGGGCGTGATCGGCGTAGTTGCGGCCTACGCAGTAAATGCGGCGCACCGGGTAAAATACCCCCGGGTGGTCAGCTATCGGCAAAGCAGGCGGGGCGAAAACGGGAAACAGGCTCATTGGTGGGCTCTTGGTGACGAAGGGCGGGCTTCATAATATTCTACTCTTGAAAAAATCTGGGGCAGTGATGGCGGGATCGGCATTGGTATTGTTTTCTGGCGGACAGGACAGCACAGCCTGCCTGGCCTGGGCGCTCGAGCGTTTCGACCGGGTCGAAACCATCGGCTTCGATTATGGACAACGGCACCACATCGAGCTGGATTGCCGCCTGAACGTTTTGCGGCATCTCCGCGAACGTTATCCCGACTGGGGCGCCAAGCTACACGACGATCGGGTGATCGATTTGCAATGGATAGGACAGATATCGGACTGTGCGCTAACCAGCGAAGCCGAAATCGCTTTGCGTCAGGACGGTTTGCCGAACACCTTCGTTCCCGGCCGCAACCTGATTTTCCTGATGACCGCTGCTGCCGTAGCATATCGGCGCGGCCTGGACACGTTAGTCGCCGGCATGTGCGAAACAGATTTTTCGGGTTACCCGGACTGCCGCGACGACAGCCTGAAGGCCTTGCAAGTGGCGATCAATTTGGGGATGGCGACACGTTTTCGTTTTGCGACGCCACTGATGTGGATCGACAAAGCCGCCACTTTCGCACTGGCCGAATCGCTGGGCGGCACCGATCTGATAGACATCCTGCTCGAACATACCCATACCTGCTACAAAGGGGACCGCAGCCAGCGTCACCCGTGGGGCTATGGCTGTGGCGCGTGCCCGGCCTGCGAACTGCGCGCCGAAGGCCATGCGGGCTACTTACGGCGGCGCGCGCGGGGCATTTGACACGCTACGAAAGGCTGCTATAATTCGTGGCTCTGAGGTTGATTGATCGGTTAAATCCTCAGTGTGGCAGCATGATACGTCACAATGCGGGAGTAGCTCAGTTGGTAGAGCGCAACCTTGCCAAGGTTGAGGTCGAGAGTTCGAGACTCTTCTCCCGCTCCAAATTTCAGGGAAGCGCCAATGCTTCCCTTTTTGTTTTTTCAGCTAGACTCACATTACGGCGGGATGGCAGAGTGGTTATGCAGCGGCCTGCAAAGCCGTGTACCTCGGTTCGATTCCGGGTCCCGCCTCCAGTAAAATCAAGCACTTAGCGCATTTTTAGGCAAACATTAGCCTTTCATTCACCGCCTAAAATTACGCCCCCATCCACATAAAACCAGCGCCCCGTTTCCTTGACGAATCGACTCGTTTCCGCCATGCGGTGCGCTCGGCCAGCCAGTTTACAGAGAGCAATGAACTTGACGGTGGCATGCGATTCATCCTGTAGCGTATAGTCGAGGATCTTCAAACCGAGCCAGCGCAGGCCCGGCTCGAAGCAAACAACGCCCGCTGGCCGGGTATCGGGATGCCAGGTGGCCAGCAAGTAATCAGACAGCTCGAGCACATACGCCGCATACCGGGAGCGCATCAAGTCACGCGCCGTGGGCGCACTGTGGATCTCGGGGTTGCGATGCCAGACGCCACAACACTCCCCATACGCCAGATCCGCGCCGCAGGGACACGACGCGTTACTTTTAATGGCCGCTCTCATTACCACGCCGCCACGAAGGCATAGCACCGAAAAGCTTGCGGGGCGGCAAGTGCGGCGAAACCGCTGCTCGTTGTCATGTCGATCGTTTCCTTGGTATGTTTTGATTGGCGCAGCAACGATGATAGCTCGACTTGCCACCCGATCGGCTTTATTCATTCGCAAACCTCATGCACGCTACGCTCTATAATGCAGACCAATTCCATTCATCGCGGAGCGTCACCATGGGTTTTCTCGCCGACAAAAAAATTCTGATCACCGGTCTTTTGTCCAACCGCTCGATTGCTTATGGTATTGCGCAGGCTTGCCGCCGGCAAGGCGCCGAGCTGGCGTTCACTTACCAGACCGAACGTTTCAAAGATCGCATCACCGAGTTGGCCGCCGAGCTCGGCTCGTCGCTGGTTTTCCCGTGCGATGTGGCTGAAGACGCACAGATCGAGCAGTTGTTCATGGACCTCGGTAACCGTTGGGACGGGCTGGACGGCCTGGTGCACGCCATCGCATTCGCGCCGCGCGAGGCCATCGCGGGCGACTTTCTGGAAGGCCTGAACCGCGAGTCGTTCCGGATAGCGCACGACATTTCCTCCTACAGCTTCGCAGCTCTGGCGAAAGCCGCGCTGCCACTGATGCAGGGCCGTGCAGCCAGCCTGCTGACGCTGAGTTATCTGGGCGCCGAACGCATGGTGCCGAACTACAACACGATGGGCCTAGCGAAAGCGTCGCTGGAAGCGTCGATCCGCTATCTCGCGGAAAGTCTGGGGCCGCGCGGCATCCGCGTGAACGGCATTTCCGCAGGGCCGATCAAGACACTGGCGGCCAGCGGCATCAAAGGCTTCGGCAAAATCCTCGATGCAGTCGCGCAGGCGGCGCCTCTGCGCA
This sequence comes from Burkholderiaceae bacterium, assembly GCA_046318595.1. Classification (GTDB taxonomy): domain Bacteria; phylum Pseudomonadota; class Gammaproteobacteria; order Burkholderiales; family Burkholderiaceae_B; genus DAITMV01. The sequence goes on from JBKCTV010000012.1 coordinate 28,603, forward strand.
GAAACGTGACGACCGACGATGTCGGCAACGCCGCAGCGTTTTTGCTCTCCGAGCTGGCGGGCGGCATTACCGCCGAAATCACCTATGTCGACGGCGGTTTCAACACGACCGTGGGCGGTATGGCCGAGTGAGCGCCGGATAACCGTTTAACGCCCAAAGAAAGATTACCTAGCCTCGCGCCCGCGCATCACGGCCGCGGCCGCAGGGTTGGCGCCCTGCCCGGCCAGGCTATCCGGATTGTCGGTGGAATAAACTTCCGAGCGTCGCAAACCCAAGCCCCGAGACACGACCGGAGCATTGAAACGCGTTGTCACGGGATTATTGGCCGTACCGTTGCGGGTATTGCCGACGGGCTTTTCGAAGTCGTAACCTTGTTTGGCGAGACTCGGATCGTAGTAGACGGCCGCTGCGGGCGAATTGGGATTGAACGGGTCGGCGAACAGGTCGTTTTTCGGAGCGGGCGCCAGGGTGGACGGACTCGTGATACCACTCGACAGGCCCTGCGCCCAGACACCGGAGAGGCCCGAAAAGCCATAGACGATGGCTGCGACGGTAAGTTTGAAACGCATGAGAATTCCTTGGTTGATGGGGCCCTTGCGCCCGCTCTAACGATTTCCATTATAATTTTACCTTACCAAGGATAACGACCGTCCCCCATCGGGCCGTTTTTTCCAACAAAAGTTCACCGTTAATCGATTGCCGCCGATGTCCGCCCCTTATCCGTTGCGCAGCATGCGCGGCATGCTCTGGCTGCTGGTTCGGCCTTACCGCCTGCGCGTGGTCGTGGCGCTGATGGCTTTGCTGTTCGCAGCCACCATGTCGCTGCTGATTCCGTTGACCTTTCGCCGCCTGATCGATGGTGGTTTTCTCGGCGGCCGAGACCTAGGACATATCAACCTGGTGTTTATTCAGTTGCTGGCGGTGGCCGTTCTGCTGGCGTCGGCCAGCGCCTTACGGTTTTTCCTGGTCACCACCCTGGGCGAACGCATTTCGGCCGATTTGCGAACACGTATCTACAGCCATTTGCTTCAGCAACGGCCTTTGTTTTTCGAAACGCTCAAGGTCGGGGAAGTGTTGTCCCGCCTGACGGCCGACACAACACTGATTCAGACCGTAATAGGCAGCAGTTTGTCGATGGCCCTGCGCAACTCGCTGACAACCGGCGGCGCGCTCGTCATGTTGATTCTGACGAGTCCCTTGCTCTCGGGGGCAGTGATCGGCGTGGTGATCGTGGTCGTAATTCCAGTGATCGCATTCGCCAAACGCGTGCGCGCACTGTCGCGCAGCAGTCAGGACCGGCTAGCCGATTCGAGCGCACTGGCGCAGGAAGTATTGACCGAAATGCCAACCGTGCAGGCGTTTGGCCAGCAGGATTGGGAAATCGCGCGGTTCACTGAGAGTTGCGAGGCGACGTATCGCACGGCGCGTACCCGAGCGGTCAACCGCTCGCTGCTCGTTTTGTGCGCGATCGGGCTGGGGTTTTCGGGTTTGGTCGTGGTGCTGTGGCTGGGCGCGCAGGCGGTCGCCAGCGGCTCGATGACGCCCGGTCAGTTGACCCAATTCGTCATGTATGCGGCTTTCGTCGGCGGTGGCCTGGGTGCACTATCGGAAGTCTTCGGCGAACTACAGCGGGCCACGGGTGCAGCCGAACGCCTGGTGGAGCTGTTGAATCTCGACACGCATCTCGATGGCGGACGGGCGCCGATGCCTGCCGCGCAGGGCGGCGTAGCCCTGCACTTCGAAAACGTCAGTTTTTCCTACCCGTCGCGGCCGCAATGCAAAGCGCTCGATGGCATCGACCTGAGTGTGCGGCGGGGTGAAACGGTCGCGGTGGTCGGTCCGTCCGGCGCCGGCAAATCGACGTTGTTGGCGCTGTTGCTGCGCTGGTACGAGCCGGCCGGCGGCCGCATCCTGGTCGAGGACCAGCCCTTGCCGACTATTGACTTAGATACCTGGCGCCACCGGATCGCGTATGTGGCGCAAGACCCGGCCATATTTTCGTGCAGCGTCGCGCAGAATATCCGTTACGGCCGGCAGGACGCGGACGCCGCCGCGTTGCAGGCCGCCCTGCAGGCCGCGGCTGCCGATCAATTCGTCGCACGCCTACCCGAGGGCGCCGATACTTTCGTCGGCGAGCGGGGGGTGCGGTTGTCAGGCGGCGAAAAACAGCGCTTGGCGATCGCGCGGGCGGTTCTGCGCGACGCGCCGCTGCTGTTGCTGGACGAGGCCACCAGTTCGCTGGACGCCGAAAGCGAGCGCCTGATTCAACTGGCGGTCGAGCGCTCCGCGCGCGGCCGGACGACACTGATCGTGGCGCATCGGCTCGCGACAGTCAAGGCGGCCGACCGCATCGTCGTCATGGATCGCGGCCGCATCGTCGAAACGGGCACGCACCAGGAGTTGCTGGCACTGCAGGGTGTTTATGCCCGCTTGGCCGAGCTGCAGTTTCTGGATAACGTTCATCCTGGCGAAGGAATTGCGCATGCACGCCTACCTTGAATTATTACGCCGCGTGCTGGACGACGGCGTCGACAAACCGGACCGCACGGGCACGGGTACGCGCTCGGTGTTCGGCCACCAGATGCGGTTTGCGCTGAGCAGCGGTTTTCCTCTGCTCACCACCAAAAAACTGCATTCGAAATCGATCGTGCACGAGCTGCTGTGGTTTTTGCAAGGGTCGGGCAATGTACGCTATCTACAGGACAACGGCGTGTCGATCTGGGACGAATGGGCCGACGACAACGGCGAGCTCGGCCCGGTCTATGGTGTGCAGTGGCGGTCCTGGCCCGGTCGCGATGGCCAGGCAATCGACCAGATAGCCCAAGTGATCGAGCAAATCAAGACCAACCCCGACTCGCGTCGGCTGATCGTATCGGCCTGGAATGTAGCGGACATCGAAAAAATGAAGCTGCCGCCCTGCCATGTACTGTTTCAGTTTTATGTGGCGCGCGGTCGCTTGTCGTGTCAGCTCTACCAGCGCAGCGCCGATATTTTTTTAGGCGTGCCGTTCAACATCGCCAGCTATGCGTTGCTGACCCATATGATTGCGCAGCAATGCGATTTGCAAGTCGGCGACTTCGTGTGGACCGGCGGCGACTGCCATTTGTACAACAACCATGTCGAGCAGGCGCACGAACAACTGCGCCGGACACCGATGCCTTTGCCGACCCTGCGCATCGCTCGCTGTCCGGCGTCGGTTTTCGAATACCGCTACGAGGATTTCGTAATCGAAAACTATCAATCGCATCCGGCGATCAAAGCGCCCGTCGCGGTATGAAGCCCGTACGCCCCGCCATCCACCTGATCGCCGCTGTGGCCGATAACGGCGTCATCGGCCACAGCAATCGCTTGCCGTGGCACTTACCGGAAGATCTGCAGTACTTCAAAAAAACCACGCTCGGCCATCCGGTGCTGATGGGCCGGCAAACCTTCGACAGCATCGGCCGCCCGCTGCCCGGCCGGCAAAACATCGTTTTGACGCGCCGGACCAACTGGCAGGTGGCTGGCGTCACCGTGGCGCCGACATTGGACGCGGCATGGGCGGCGGTCGACGCCGCGTCAACAGCCATTTTCGTGATCGGCGGCGCTCAGCTATACGCGCAGACCTTGCCGCTGGCCGACCGTTTATACATCACCGAAGTCCACTTGCAGACCGAAGGCGACACGGCTTTTCCGCCGTGGCCGCGTACGAGCTTCATCGAAACGTCCCGCACGGCGCAACCAGCAACGGCGGAACGGCGCTTCGGTTTCGACTTCGTCATTTACCAGCGTCAAACAAGGATCGAAACATGAACAGAATGGTGCAATGTATCAAGCTCGGCACGGAAGCCGAAGGCCTCGACTTTCCGCCGGTGCCGGGCGAGCTCGGCAAGAAAATCTGGCAGCAGGTGTCCAAGCAGGCCTGGGCCGATTGGATGAAACATCAAACCATGCTGGTCAACGAAAACCGGCTCAATCTAGCCGACAGCCGCGCCCGTAAGTACCTCATGGATCAGATGGACAAGCATTTTTTCGGCGAAGGTGCGGATGCGGCGGCCGGGTATGTAGCGCCAGACAGATAACCGCCTTAGACGGCCCGGGTGCGCAACAAACGGCGCGTGAGGCGCAAAGACAAGGCGTAAGGCAGACAGCGCAAAACTTTGAGCACGAGGGTTAATTTTTTGGGGAAGTGAATTTCGAAACGGCGCGTCAGCAAACCATCCGCGATGCGCCTGGCAGCCAGCTCGGGTTCGAGCATCAGCGGCATGGCAAAGTCGTTCTTGTCGGTCAGCGCCGTGCGCACGAACCCTGGGCTGATGAGTTTGATGTCCAAGGTACCGTGGCACTCCGCGTGTAGGCTTTCAGCGAGGTTGACGATCGCAGCCTTGGTGGCACTATACGGTTGGCCACCAGGCAGACCAAAATAGCCGGCAACGCTGCCACATAAGGCAAGCTGGGATTGTTTGCTTTCCTGCGCCTTGAGAATCGGCAGTGCGGCGCTGACGAGGTTGAATGCGCCCATCAGATTGACCTCGACGATGCTTTTGGTCACGGCGACGTCAATCAAATCTAGTTTCATCGGCGCGTAGGCGGCGGCCAGAAAGACGATACGATTGATCCGACCACACGCGGCGTGGATCGCCTGGGCGGTGCGCACGACCGTTTCGGCGTCAGTGACGTCGAGTGCAAACACCTTGTGCCGCTCGCCAAGCTCGGCCTTGAGCTGGTCGAGTTCGTCTTGGCGCCGCGCCGACAGCACCACCATCGCCCCGCGCGCCGCGAGTTCCCGCGCCAAGGCCGCGCCGATGCCGCTGCTGGCGCCGACGATCCAAACGACCTCTTTCTCGTAACCGCCCTTACTCATTGGGTTTTTGCCTCTGCATAAAAATCGTGAGCTCGGCAACCGTGATGCCGAATTTTTTCAGATAAGAACGGTTGATGAGAACGCCATCGTTCATGGCCCACATCCAGTCGTCGAAGCGAAGGCGATAGGTCCTACCATCGACCGGCAGGTCCATGACGTAATTCCAGCGAACCGCACTGCCTTCGGCCTGGCCCGTGGCTTTGTCTAGGATATCGGCAGCAGTGCCCTCGTAGCGACCATCAGCCAGTTTTTTGATGGTCCAGACGCGCTGCTGGCGCTCGCCGTCGTAGTATTCGAACCGCTCGGTCAAGGTGCCGATATCCCCCCGCCACTCTCCCACCATCGTGACGTCGAAGCGGCGCACGACGCGTCCGCGCCAATCCTGCACGATGCCCCAGGCTTTGATTGGACCGTTGAAATACGCCTGAATGTCGGCCTGCGGACGCGTGCCCTCGTAGTGCTTGAGCTGATTTCCTGCGCAGCCACTAAACATGCTGAGAACTCCTATGGTTGCTACGATTTTGAGAATTTTCATGATGTCTTTCTGGTCTGGATCGAATAAAAAAGCTGTACAGCAAACCTGCCGCCATCAGTTTGAGAGCACAAGGAATCAGCGCATAAGCAACTGACAGCGTCGTGAGCGCGGCCCTGGAATTGACCGCTTGCGTTTCGAAGCCCACGGCATCGAGCAGCGGTAAAGCGATAACCGAGGCAAGCGCCAGGCTGGCCTTGGCGATAAAAGCGAGAAACGCGTAATACGTTCCCGCACGGGCACCATGGCCGCGCGCATGAATCTCATCGGCCAGAATAGAAGGCGGCAAGGTCAGGTCTGCACCCAAGCTCAGGCCGGAAACAATACAAACGATCGCGTAGGGCCATACGTCGCCAGCGCTTAGGAAAAAAGCGCTGCTGAAGGCGGCAATCGCGAGCAGGTTCGCCAGCGCCCACGCTTTGGGTTTGCCGAGCCGCGCGCTCAGGCTTTTCCAAAGCGGCATCGCAACGGCACCGGAAAGAAAATAAAACAGCAGGAACAAGCCCGTGAGGTGCTCAGCGCCGAGCAGATCGCGCACATAAAATATGACCAGAACCGCCGGAACACTGGCGGCGAGCATACTCAGGCCATACACCGCGAACAGCCGCCTGCTGTCCCGTGACAACCCGCGCAGCACGGATAAAGGCGAGGCAATCCGCATTTGCCTCGTCGTACCTGTTGCGCGCAAACCCGACGCAATCCTGGAAAACCCAAGGAAACCAAGCAACATCAAAAAAGCGAGGACCGCGCCATACCACAGGTAAACGTTCTCGGAGGCCACCATACTGGACAGCGCCGCCGGCATGACAACGGCGATAAGCAGGCCGATCAGCCCGAAGGCCTCACGCGCCCCGGCAATCCTCGTCTGGGCATACGGGTCGGTCGTCCACAACATGGCCTGCGCTCCCAGCACGATCGTCAAAATACTGTAAGCACTGACGGCGGTCAGCATGCACAGCGTGAACCAAATAGCAGGAGCAAACAGCATGCCATTGAAGAGCCCGAAAACCGCCAGACACAAACCAACACCCGCCAAGGCGACGAGTGTCAGAAACCGCCCCCCTAGCCGGTCGGTCAACCAGCCGATCAACGGGTCTTGCACCGCGTCGAACAAACGGATCGCCAGCAGCAAGCCACCGAGCAAGGTCAGCGACAAACCGTGGTGCGTGGCATAAAAATCGGGGGCCAAAACGTAGAGTGGAAAGCCTGCGAACGCCACCGGCAAGGCAATCAATCCGTATCGGAACAAGAACTTCCCGGTAACCGGAAGCGCGCTCATCAAAGCCCCAGCAAGGCGCTGCGCAACTTCGGCTCGGAGGTCTTCTCACTCAGCCATATACCGAAAAACCACCGGCCGAAATCATCGTCTTTAATGACACCGAGCAATTGGGTACCGTTGTAAAAGGCGGTTTGCTTGCCAGGAAGATAAACCGCCGACAACACCATGCCGTCCTTGACGTCGGGGAAAATTGCTTTCATTTGCTTATTCCAAACAGCGAGCCTGCGCTCGTCGTCGAACCCTTGATCGCGCATTTCCTGAACGGAGCGGTCGGCGATGTCTTTGCCCTTAAGTGTCCGATAATATTTGATCGAAAGCCCGCTAGGCGCGGTGATGTCCCATTTGCCTTTGGGGGCGTAGAGGGTTACTTCGTATATATCCAAAAAGGCATAGGTCAGCACACCACGGCCAACGACCATAGCACCCGGCACCGCAGCGAAGATCGCTTCAGCGGCGACAGCGCCCGGCATGCAGAAAAACCAGGCGCTCAAGAAAACAAGGCGTGCGTTATGCCGCATGCCGCAGCTCCCATTGCATGACATCGGTACGGCCGTGCTCGAAGGCGGCAATACAACACGTCAGATAAAAGCGCCACATCCGAATGAACTTCTCGTCAAACCCCATCGCTTTGACCTCGCTGACCTTATTGTCGAAATTTCTGAGCCAATGCAGCAGCGTCAGCGCATAGTCCCGCCCGAAGGCGAATTCATTCGTTACCCGCAGTCCGGCTTTGGCACCCTCTTCGCGAAACCGCGATGGCGATGGCAACATGCCTCCTGGAAAAATGAACGTGCGAATCGCATCCCCTCCCCGGCGGTAGCGCTCGAAAAACGAGTCGGCGATCGTGATGGTTTGCACAATCGCCTTGCCGCCTTCAGCCAGGAGAGACTTTACTTTCGAAAAATAAACGGGCCAGAATTTTTCGCCGACGGCTTCGAACATCTCGATCGAAACGATCTGGTCATAACGACCTTTCTGCTCACGGTAATCCTCCAGTGCAATCACCGCACCCTGGCCAACCCGGTTGGTCGCGAACGCATGCTGGGCCTTGGAAATGGTCAGCCCCTTAATGCCGTAATCACCCCTCTGCAAAGCACGCTCGGCAAAACCGCCCCAGCCGCAGCCAATCTCCAGAATGCTTCCCGAAGGGTTGAGGCGATCGATCAGGGTATCGTACTTGCGGATCTGCGCATCTCGAAGAGTCTCGTTTTCATGGCCGAAAACCGCCGATGAATAGGTCATTGTCTCATCGAGCCACAAAGCATAAAAGTCGTTACCCAGGTCGTAGTGCGCATGAATATTTTTTTTACTGCCCTGCAGGGTGTTGCGCCTGAGCAGGTAGGCCATACTTGCGGCGAGCCGACCGAAGACATTGCCGTGAATATAAGCGGCGAGCGCCGATTGGTTCTGAAAACCGAACAAGAACAGCTGCGTCGGATCGCAAGAGTCCCACCACCCGTCACGGTAGGATTGCGCCAGCGCAATATCCCCATGCCGGATCAGCGCACCGATGACCCGCCAGTCATGGATATCGACCGCTGCCTGCGCACCGGGTTGACGGCCACGGGCCGTATGTGTCTTGCCATCGGGCGTCGTGACCGTGACCGATCCATATTCGATATGGTCGAGCGCGGTAAGAAAACGGCTGGTGCTGTAACGATCAAACATGTTTTAACCTCATTAAACCTTTTTACAGGCGGCTTTGTGTTGCTTTAGACTTTTCGAGCTTTCTGGTGGCGCTCACGCGTTGCGGCAGCTGGGCTGGTTTGGCAATATACCGAACGCCCTTGGACACCAGCTTGAGCGCCTGCCAATGAATCAGCGCAAGCGCCTTGAGGCTCACCAGCGGATGCCGCCAGAAAGCGCGCCGCAGGCTTTGTGCGGTCAACGGCGCGAAGCTTCCGACGAGCGAGGTGACAAGCTGCTTTTTCCGGCGTGCGTCGTAATAGTCTATCCAGATGCCGAGTGTATCGGCTTGCAAGTCGAACCGAAAACTGTAATCGCCGTTTTTCTCCAGAAAGGGCGACACATGAAAAACCTTTTTTGCCGTCAGCCAGCGGTTGGCGGCAACTGGTGCGTGGTCCGGATGAGCGCACAGGTAAGCATGCTGCTGCCCGAAGGTGTTGTGGACCTCGCACAGCACGGCGCGCAAAACATTGGTGGCATCGAGGCACAAGTAAAAACTGACCGGATTGAACACATGCCCCAGAACACGCGGCATGGTGATCAAGACAATATGCTGTGTTGTCTCGTTCAGCCCATAATCGGTCAATATATTTCGGACCCAGAGGGACGGGTCGCTGCCGTCGCGTTGGCCCACATCTTTCGCATGAAAGCCGGCAAGCCGCCCCGGGACTGGCGCCGCAGGCAACGGCAGGGCGAGATAATAAACGCCGTAGCGAAACGCGTTCCGCTTCGGGAAGAACCGGTGGTGCATCACCGTGGCGGTGTAGAGTTGCGGTGCAATCACCAAGGCCGGTCGACCCCCATAAGCCGCACCATGTCAAGAGCGCTGCGCAGGCCGTCTTCATGAAAACCATAACGCTGGTAAGCGCCGCAAAACCACAGGCGGTCGGCGCCCTGAATCCGCTCAACCCCCGCTTGCGCTTCGATCGCCGCAGCATCGAAAACCGGATGCTCGAACGTGTAATCGTCATAGATGAGCCGGGGATCTGGTTCGCGGCCGGGGTTGAGCGTCACGAGCACAGGCCGATCGGTCGCCAGGAACTGGAGATTGTTCATCCAATAGCTCAAGGAAACGCTCGCATCGCCGTTCGCCTCGCTGTTACTCAGGTAAACCCAGCTTGCCCAAGCCTGGGAGCGCTTCGGCATGAAACTCGTATCCCCGTGCAAAACAGCGCGGTTGGTCTGATAGCGAAAGGTAGAAAGAACACGGCGCTCAGCATGGCTCGGCTCGGCAATCATCGCCAGCGCCTGATCGGCATGGCAGGCAAACACCACGTCGTCGTAAACCGACCGCTCGCCGTGAACGTCCTCGACCGTCACCCCCGTTTCGTGCCGCGCTATGCTCGCGACACCACGGCTCAAATGGATGCGCGTTTTGAATGGCTCCGTCAAACGGCGAACATACTCGCGGCTGCCACCGCGCACGGTGTACCACTGCGGATGATCGCTGATTGTCAACAAGCCGTGATTGTCGAAAAACTGAATGAAGCTGCGCGCTGGAAAGCGCAGCATCTCGGCCAGCGGCGTGCTCCAGATCGCAGCCCCCATTGGCAGCAGGAAATATTGGCGGAACCAGGGCCGAATTTTTAACGCATCAAGGCATTCACCGAGGGTGAACGAGGGCACCTTGGAAAGATAAGACTTGGCTTGCGCGTTGAACTTTAGAATGTCGGCGAGCATGCCCCAAAAAGCCGGCCGAAAAAGATTGCGCCTCTGGGCAAACAGGCTGGTTGGCGTTTGTGTGCCGTATTCGAGCCACCCGTCATCGATGCTCGCGCCGAACGACATATTGCTTTCGTCGACAGGGACCTGCAAGTATTCGAACAGACGGGTCAGTAACGGATAATTACGTTTATTGAAAACGATGAACCCGGTATCAACCGGGATGAGGTCGTCGTTGACCTTGGCCTCTACCGTGCGACTGTGGCCGCCAATGTAATCGTTTTTTTCGTAAACGGTGATGTCATGATGCGGATGCAAAAGAGAGGCTGCTGCCAGGCCAGAGATACCAGTGCCGATAACCGCAATTTTTTTAATTTTTTTTCCATTTTCTCTGTAGACGTTTTCATTTTACCACCGTAGTGCTTTGCAGACATTCGAAGCGGGTTTTGATAAAACGCACGATCAATCGGTAGGAGTCTGCGCCCGTGCCATCGCCAAAATATCAATTGCAAGACCACAGGCAGCGAACTCAGCAAAAGTGCGCGAGGAGCGTGCTTACCCGGGATAC
>JBKCTV010000013.1:0-21721 GCA_046318595.1 Burkholderiaceae bacterium
CAGACATTCGAAGCGGGTTTTGATAAAACGCACGATCAATCGGTAGGAGTCTGCGCCCGTGCCATCGCCAAAATATCAATTGCAAGACCACAGGCAGCGAACTCAGCAAAAGTGCGCGAGGAGCGTGCTTACCCGGGATACCCGAGTTCGACAGTTGTGCCGTTAAAACACCGTTTTTTAGACCGCCGCCCCAATAGCCATGCGGGTTTGCGGAGCGCAATTCAAAAACTCTTGTGGTGGCACGCTTTTATAATTATTCTTATTTTAGATATCGAATAACTAGTGCTATAGTGGCGGCATGTTTGTCAAAGTCACCACCTCCGGCGGTCGTCGTTACGTCCAACTGGTCGAGTCTTATCGCGATGACCAGGGGCGCGTCAAGAAGCGCACGGTGGCAACCCTTGGGCGCTACGAGCAGTGTGCCAGCGGGTTGAACGCCGTCATCGCCGGTTTGCGCAAAATAACCGGGCAGCCATTGCCAGCGCCGATACCCGATCTGTCGTTTGAACCGGCCCGTGCCTTGGGCGACACGTGGGCCTTGACCGAGTTGTGGAACGAACTCGGCTTTGACGACTTGCGTCGCGTATTCAGACGGACACGGCATCGTATCGATGTCGAAGCACTGGTGCGTATCATGGTGCTCAATCGCCTGTGCGATCCGGAGTCCAAGCTGGGTATGCTGCGCTGGCTGAAAACGGTCAGCCTGCCTGGTATCGTGCCCCAGCGAATAGAGCACCAGCAGTTGTTGCGCGCCATGGATGCGCTGGTCGATCAACGGGACGCAGTCGATGAGGTTTTATCTGCGCTGCTGCGCCCGTTGCTGGACCGAGACTTAGCTGTCGTGTTCTACGACCTGACGACCATTCGCGCTGAAGGTCTGTCGATCCAGACAAACGATGTACGGCAGTTCGGCATGTCCAAGGAGGGCTCGATCGCTCGTCAGTTCATGCTGGGCGTGGTGCAGACCGCAGAGGGCATACCGCTGTATCACGAAGTGTTCGACGGCAATACGGCCGAGGTCAGTTCGCTCAAGCCCACGATAAAAAAAGTGTTGCAGCGCTTCCCCGTCAAGCGCGTCATTGCCGTGGCCGACCGTGGATTGCTGTCGACCGACAATCTGGCTGAGTTGCAGGCCATCACGCTGCCCCAAGGCGGCACGTTTGAATTCATCCTGGCCGTGCCAGGGCGCCGTTACGCCGACTTTATCGAATTGCTGCAGCCTCTACAGCCCTCGTTGAATCAAAGCACTCATGAAACCCTGAGCGAAACGAAATGGCATGGTTTACGCCTGATCGTTGCGCACAACCCATCCACCGCCGCGGCGCAATCCGCCGAGCGGGATCGGCAGATTGCCGAGTTGGAACAACAAGCTGAACAATGGGCAGGCAAACTGGACGCCCAAGAGGGCGGGCGGCGTGCCCGGGGGCGAAAACTCTCGGACGGCGGGGCGCGGGCGCGCTTTTACCATGCCGTCTGTGAAGCACACCTGGCACGCATCGTCCGTGTCGATCTCAAGAGTGAACGATTCACCTACAGCATCGATGAAAACGCGTTGACCCATGCGCGCCTGATGGACGGCAAGCTGCTCTTGGTCACCAATACTAAAGACCTGACGCCAGGAGAAATCCTTGCTCGGTACAAGTCTTTGGCGGACATCGAGCGAGGATTCCGTGTACTCAAAAGTGAAATCGAGATTGGACCGGTTTACCACCGTTTACCGGAGCGCATTCGGGCGCACGCCGCCATTTGCTTCATGGCTTTGATCCTGCATCGGGTCATCCGCAATCGGCTGCGCGTCAACCACAGCAAACTCTCGCCTGAGCGAGCATTGGCGAGCCTGCAGCGTATTCAACACCATCGGGTCACACCGGCCGGTGGCAAGCTTATCGAAGGCATTACTTCCATCAGCGCGGATGATGCCGCATTGTTTACTGCGATTGGAGTCAAAAAACCGGCAAAAAACGAACAGTTGACCTTATTGTAGGGGCACGTTTGAGTTTCCTGCCTAGGAAAATCAAACACTTGCAACCTCGCTATGTCGAACTTGGGCGGACCGCCTTCACCATCCCTTTTTGCTCAAATCCAGACTCACCTATTGTGTGCCCCTCCTCGTTTGCCTGAAAACCCCGTCAACGCTCAGTTTGCCGTAATTTCAGACCCGCCAAATGGGGAAAATAGGTTGAAAGATGTGCTGGATCGCCTGCCTACGCAGCCCTACAGCAAAATCGATGAGCTGCTGCCGCATTGCTGGAAACCAGCGAAAGTTTGATGCCTTTGTAAAGAGGGATTTGCTGGGGGTTTACTGTGTAAGTGCCAGCCCCACCTCAAACGCACTGAACACTAACCCGGTCATCAGGCGGCGAACAAGGTCTCCTGGCGGAAGGCAGTACTACCGAACCAATTGATTCACTTCGATGATCGGCATCATCACCGCCAGCACGATCAGCAGCACGATCAAGCCCATCACCAGAATCAGCACGGGTTCGAGCAAACTCGTCAGCCACAGCGCGCGGCGTTCGACTTCGTTCGACTGCGTCGCTGCAGCGCGTTCCAGCATGTCGGCCAGCTCGCCGGTGGCTTCGCCGCCGGCCACCAGGTGCACAAGTACCGGTGGAAACAGGCCGCTGCTGCCGAGCGCGCGCGACAGCGACACGCCTTCGCGCACGCGTGCCTGCACGTCATCGAGCGCCCGCCGTAAGGTCGTGTTGCCGACGGTGCGGCTGGCGGCCTGCAGCGACTTCAAAATCGGCACGCCGCTGCCGACCAGGATTGCCAGCGTGGAGGCCAGCCGGGCAGTGTTGACCGAACGCAGGAAGCGGCCGACGAGCGGCAGGCCGAGCAGCCAGCGGTCGACGCTCAGCCGAAAAGCCGCGCCCTGCAGGGCAATCGCAAATAGCCAACTACCGCCACCGAGTATCAGCAGCATCAGCCAACCCCACTGCCGCAGACCGTCCGATAGAGCAATCATGACGACCGTGATCAGCGGCAGGGTTTGTTTGGTGGACTGGAAAACGGCGACGACCTGTGGCACGACATAGGTCAGCAGGCCCGTGACGACCAGCAAGGCGACCACTGTCACGACCGCCGGGTAGATGAAAGCGGCGGTGACTTTTTGGGTGAGCGCTTGGCGCGTTTCGAGCGCGTTCGCGAGCTTGGTCAGGACCTGATCGAGGTGGCCGGTCGATTCGCCCGCAGCGACGGTTGCGACATACATTTCCGGAAACGCTTTCGGAAAACGCCCGAGCGCGTTTGACAAGGGGCTGCCGCCGACGACATCAGCGCGGATCGAGGCGAGCCGGTCGTGAACGATGGGCTTTTCTGCCTGATCGGCCAGGGCGCCGAGGGCGCGCGCCAGGGGCAGGCGCGCCTGCAAGAGGCTGGCGAGCTGCCGGGTCAGCAGAACCACGTCGGCGCCGGACATTTCGCGGCCGAGGCCGAGGCGGCCCGGGCTGCCCGTCGTGGCGTCGTTGCGCACCTCGGTGACGCTTAACGGCGTCAGGCCTTGCAGCCTTAGCTGATTGCGCACCTGGCGCGGCGAGTCGCCTTCGAGTACGCCCTTGCGGGTTTTGCCGTCGGTTTCGACCGCTTCATAGCGAAAGGCGGGCATGATTTAATCGCGCGTCGCGCGCAGCACTTCTTCGAGCGAAGAAGTGCCGGCGTCGACCCAGCGCTGGCCGTCCTGGCGCATCTGGCGCATGCCGTGGGCAATCGCGTATTTGCGCAGGTCGGACTCGGGCGCGTTGCCGTGAATCAACTCGCGCAGCGGCTCGTCGATGGTCAGCAGTTCGTAAATGCCGGAGCGGCCGCTGTAGCCGGTCTGGTTGCACCGCTCGCAGCCCTGCGGATGCCACAGGCCCTGCGCGTCCTGTTTGCGGCAGTGTACACAGAGGCGGCGAATGAGCCGCTGCGCGAGCACCCCGAGCAGGCTCGACGACAGCAAAAACGGCTCGACGCCGAGGTCGATCAGCCGCGTGACGGCGCTGACCGCGTCGTTGGTGTGCAGCGTGGCGAGCACGAGGTGGCCGGTCAATGATGCCTGCACGGCGATCTGCGCGGTTTCCAGATCGCGGATTTCGCCGATCATGACGACGTCGGGGTCCTGGCGCAGAATGGCGCGCAGCGCGGCGGCGAAGGTCATGTCGATTTTGACGTTGACCGGGGTCTGGCTGACGCCCGGCAGGTCGTATTCGATCGGATCCTCGACGGTCATGATGTTGGTGGCGGCGGCGTCCAGGCGCGACATTGCGGCGTACAGTGTCGTGGTTTTGCCCGAGCCCGTCGGGCCGGTGACGAGCAGTATGCCATGCGGTTGGCGCGTCATCCGGTCCATCTCGGCCAGGGTATCGGTCGCCATGCCGAGCCGCGTCAGTTCGAGTTTGCCGGCGTCCTTGTCGAGCAGCCGCAGCACTGCGCGTTCGCCGTGACCGGTGGGCAGGGTCGAGACGCGCACGTCAATCGGCCGGCCGCCGATCCGTAAGGTGATTCGGCCATCCTGTGGCAGGCGTTTTTCGGCGATGTCGAGGCTGGCCATGATCTTGATCCGGGCGATCAGGGCGGCGTGCAGTTCGCGACGCGGCTGCAGCACGTCGCGCAGCGTCCCGTCGATGCGGAAGCGCACCGCAGAATGCGTCTCGAACGGCTCGATGTGGATGTCGGAGGCGCCATCGCGGCTCGACTGGGTCAGGAGCGCGTTGATCATGCGGATGATGGGCGCGTCGTCTTCGGTTTCGAGCAAATCTTCGATCGCCGGCAGGTCTTGCATGAGCTGCGCCAGGTCCAGGTCGCCCGAGACTTCGTCGGCGACTTGCGCGGCCGAGCTTTCCTGCTGCGAGTAAGCCTGCTGGATGGTTTTTTCGAGTAAAGCGGCGTCCTCGCAAATCATCCACTGCACGCGGCCGGCGCAGGCACGCTGCACCTCGGTCAGCGCGCCCGGTGGGGTCGTGGCCGTGATCCAGACCTGCCAGTCAGCGCCATCGACCTGGGTGCACAGCAGGCGGTTTTGCCGGGCGAACAGGAAGGGGATGTGGTTGACCGCTCCGGGGTGGATGTGAATGTCGCTGACGTCGAACGGAACGGCTGCCATGGCTCAGGGGTTCGGGCTGACGGGAGCAAGCGGCGACGGCAGGGGCAGCGGCGGCAGCACCGGCGCCGCCTCGTTGGGCAGGCCAAAGCGGTTTTGCGGCTGCACCTGCTGCTCGACGCTGCGCATGTAATCGTAGCGATCGGTCACTATCAGGTTCGACTGCTCGGTGTTGCGAATGACGATGGGCCGCAAAAACACCATGAGGTTGGTCTTTTGCCGGCGGCGCGTGTCGTAGCGGAACAGCGGACCGATGACGGGGAGGTCGCCGATGCCCGGCACCTTGTCCTGGGTGTCGTTGTAACGGTCTTCCACCAAGCCGCCGAGCACGATGATCTGGCCATCGTCGACCAGGACGTTCGATTCGATGGCGCGTCGGTTGGTAATGATGCCGGCGGCCTGGGTGCGGTCTTGAACGGATGACGATTCCTGAAAAATCGCCAGCCGGACCGTACCGCCTTCGGATACTTGGGGCCGCACGCGCAGCGTCAAACCGACGTCGCGGCGCTCGATGGTCTGGAACGGGTTGACGCTGGCACCGGCGGTGCCGGTCGAGGTGTACTGGCCAGTGATGAACGGCACGTTCTGGCCGATGACGATTTTGGCTTCCTCGTTGTCCAGCGTAATGAGGTTGGGCGTGGACAGAATGTTGGCGTTGGCTTGGGTTTCGAGCGCCCGGGCCAACAGACCGAGGTTGGTGATCGCCCCGACGCCCGGAATCGTGATCTGTCCCTTGATGACGCCGATGTTCAGGCCGTTGCCGACGCTGGTGATGTTGCTCGCCGCGTCGATTATGTTCACCCCGGTGCCGCGTCCGCCGAAATTGGTGCCACCGATGACCGACGTATTGCTCGAGTTGAAACCTGACAGCCCCTGCCATTGCAGGCCGAGCTCGGCGGCCTTGTCGGCGGTCAGCTCGACGATCAGCGATTCGACGTATACCTGCGCGCGTCGCACGTCGAGCTTTTCGATGATGGTGCGCAGGTTTCGGTAAATCGGCTCGGGCGCGGTGATGATGAGGGAATTGGTCGTTGGGTCGGCTTGTACTATACCGCCACCAGTATTGCTGCCGTAGTCGGCATTCGAGCCCGTGCCGGCTTGGCCGGAGCTGCTGCCGCCCAGGCCGGATCCCGACATGGTATTGCCACCGGCGGCAGCGCCGCCGGTGGTCGAGCCGGCACCGCCGAAGCCGCCAACGCTGCCGAGGTTGCTACCGGTGCCGGGGGTGGACGACGTGCCGCCGCCGGTATTGTTGCCTGACAGGCCGGTGCTGCCGATACGGCTGGTGTCCCCACCGCTCATCACGGCGCGCAGAGTTTGCGCCAGACGTGTGGCCTCCGCGTTTTTCAGATAGACGACCCAGACGTTGCCGGGCTGGGTGGACGGTTGGTCAAGTCGCGCGACCAGGGTCTTGGCGAGGTCGATGCGGGCGCGGCTCGAGGCCCGGACCAGTAGCGAGTTGGTGCGCGGGTCGGCCATCACGGTCATGCGCTGGCCTGGGTCGACGGCGGCTCCGTTGCCGCGGCTGCCCTCGTCGAGCATCCGATAAAGCACGGCGGCGATGTCGACCGCCAGGGCGTTTTTAACCGGGATCAGCTCGATTTCGTTGGAAGCCGGGCCGTCGATGCTGGTGATGATGCGGGCCAGCCGCTTCAGGTTGTCGGCGTAGTCGGTGATGATCAGGGTGTTGTTGTTCGGGTAGGCGGTGATGGTGTTGTTCGGCGCGATCAGCGGCCGCAGCACGGGCACGAGGTTGGTCGCGGACTCGTAATTCAGTTTGAACACCTGCGTCAGGATCTGCCCGCCCTGGGCGTCGGAGGCTGCACGGCGCGGGTCGGTGGCGGCGGCCTGCGTCTTGGCGTCGTTTTCCGGGACCACGCGGGCCACCCCGCCTGCTTCGACGATCGTGAAGCCCTGCAAGCGCAGCGCTGCGAGCAGGGTGTTATAAGCTTCCTGCTTGCTGACCGGGTTTTGCGATACGAGATTGAGGGTGCCCTTGATGCGCGGATCGACGACGAAGGTTTTGTTCGTGAACGAGCCGATGGCGCGCACGACCGCGTCGATTTCGGCATTGACGAAGTTTAAGGCCACTTTTTCCTGGGCCTGTGCGGCATGGCCGGCCAAGGCCAGCGCGACGCTCAGGACGGCGTGGCGAACGAACAGTTGCAAACGTGATGTACTCATATCTCCAGCCGGTAACGGCGTCCTTCCCTTCGACCCATTTGACTGAGCAAGCCCGTCAGCGCTGCCTGCTCGGCCGGCTGCGCCTCGGCATAACCTTTAAATTGCCAACCATCGCGTGCCGACCACTGCCCGGTGCCCGTCATGCGCAACGGCCCTTGCAATGTTTGCAGGGTCAAGCGCAAGATGGGCGGCACGGTCTGCTCCAGCGTGAAGCGGTATTGCCCGAGCGGCCGGACCACGCTCAGGGCGGACTGCGCATCCTGCCAATCAACATCGATCCGAAACGCCCCGTCCGACTGACCGACCTGCCAGCGTGCCGCAATTCTACCTTCGGGACGGATGGTGTTCCACGGTGCACCGAGGTTCGATAGCCATTGTGCCGGAAAAGTCAGGCTACCGTCATTCCAGACGAGCGAGTCGCCTTGTTTGCTGAGCTGCAACGGCACCGGCAGGTTCTCGTGGCGCAGGCTGATCGATGGCCAGCGGCCCCGCAGTATTTGGCTCGCGACCGCGACGTCCCACTGCAGGGCGCCAGGCAATGCGCTGAACGTGGGCTGGGCGCGACCGTCGGCCACCGCTAGCTGCGCCTGACCCCGCCACAACGAGCCTTCGACCTGAACGGCGGTGAGTCGATTGTGCGTGAGCGCTGCCAGGCGGTTGGTTAGCCAATGCGCCGGCGGGTGCATGAGCAGCACAGCCGATGTGCCCAGCAGGACCAGCGCACCGTTTTTTAACCAGTCTTTCATGGCTGGACGCCATCGGTTAGTCGGAACTGCGCCTGCAGGTCGACGATGCCCGCTTCACGTTTGACGAAACCAACGGCGACTAGCTTCATGCCGGGCTGCCGCGCGGTGTCGTCGAGCCATTCCAGCGTATCGCGCACCGGTATGGATTTGCAGCGAATATCGAACTGCCCGGCGACCGGCTCGCCAAGCGTATCCGGTTTATGCCAGCCGCGTTGCGCCAGCGTGTTCAGCAGATAGGCTTTGGCGTCGCCACTGCGGGCCACTGGCTTGCGCGCCTTGCCTTGCAGCGTTTGCAGTTCCTGCGCCAGCTGCATCGCCTGTCCGGCTTTTTCCAGCGCGGCTGGAATGGCGGTGCGGGTTTTGCGCAGTGTGGTCCAGGCGGGGTCGAGCAGCACCAGCCAGATGAAGAGCACCGTCAACAACGCCGCTGTGCCCGTCAGCAGTTTTTGCTCGCGCGCCTCGAGCTGCGACCAGCGCTGATCGGCCTGGCGAAAAACCCGGTCGATTGATTGGCGAATGCTGGTGTTCACGCTCATGCGCCGCTCCCGGTGGCGATTTTCAAGGTCGTACGCTTATTCGTGTCGAGCCCCCATTGCGGGTTGAGCTGTTGGGCGCGCAGGCTGGTTTCGATGACGCTGCGTTGTTCGTTGCTAGGCGCGGTGTTCAAGACCAGCATCAGATGTCCGGTCTGATAATCGATCGTTTCGACCACGTTGAACGGCAAGTCGGCCAGCGCCAGCCCGGCCTGATGTAATAGTCGCGAGAACTCTGGTGTGCCCAAGGTTTGCTGGCCCTGCAGCAGTTCGGTCTTGCGCCGTTGCATCAACAGCACCGGGTCGGCAATCAGCGGCGTGTTCGGCAAACTCTGCGTGAAGGCCTTCTCGATACGCGCCTCGATCGCGGCCAGCTCCCGCTGCTGTTGCCAAGCATAAGCATTGAAACCGATCACCCAGCCCAGAAGCAGGATGGCGCTCAGGCGCAATGGTATCCGCCAGGCCGAGCCGCTGCGCTTCCCGGCGGCTCCGGCGCGGCGAATCTCTCCTGCGGGCACCAGCGCGCCAAGCTTCGGGCGCATGACTAGGGCGCTGCGGTCGCTCCAGGCGACAGTCTGCAAATGCGGGCTCAACAGGCGATGTTGTGCCTCATCGGCCCCCACTACCAGCCATTCGGCGTCGTTGTCGGGGCGGCGTTGCTGCCACCAGGTCAGCAGTCGAGCGGTGGCGCTCGCATCGTCCATCGGTACGAACCATGGCACGGTGTGTTGCGCGCCGATCCATGCACCATCGGCCTGGCAAGTCAGCCAGACCGCCCGGCCTGGCGCGGTGAGCACCAAGGGTTCGACACTGATGTGGCGCACCCGCAGCCCACTGTCGGCCAGCTGCGGCAACAAATGGCGGACCGTCGTCCGGTCGATGGCCGAAACCAGTGTCGGCGTTTGACCGTCGACCGGTGGACCGAGCGTTTCCTGAGCGGCGACCCAGTTGTCTTCTGGCGCCGAGATCATCTGCGACTCGACCAAATACGCCAGACCCTCGCGCAACTGACGGGCATTGAGCCGCGGCAGCTGCGCTTCGAGCAACAGCACATGCCGTGGGTCGAGCAGCACGATGCAGTCGAGATTGCGCGGCAGGTCGCGCAGTAGTGCAGTGCCGCCCTGCAGGCGACGCGTGCTGCGTTCGCCGGGCAGGGGGCGTATTTCGTAGCGGATGCGCAGGTTCTGACCAGCATCCATTTGCAAGTCTGTTTGCTGTTGCGACGGCCACCAGACCAGCAGAACGGTCCCGCTCATGATTCGAATCTCCAGACCACATACACTTTGTTGGCACCCCGGTCGCGCTGTAGCAGCGCTTCGCTGATGATGCGCGCCTGGCGCACCTGAACCGCGCCGCCCGCTAGAAAATAGTCACTCTGCACACCAATCAGGTTGGTGTCGACGCTGGCGGCTTTGGCGCCGGGCAGCTGGCTGCGGATATCGTCGGGCGTCCGAAAGCTCAAACGGTCGCGGGCGCCGACCAGCATTTGCACGGACGCCCAGTCCAGATCGGGCATTGCAGCGTACAACACTTCCGCCGGCGCCGTATTGGCGTTGACCGTCGTGCTTTGCGACTGTGGCAGCCATACGACAAAACTTTGCAGAGTGCGCCAGGTTTGTTCGCTCAGCCCCGGCGCGCCGCGCAGGTCCTGCCAGCGTTGCAGGGGTTGCTGTGCCGGGGAAAGCGCGCCGCTGGTGTCGACCGCCGGCGTGGCGGCCTGAACCAGTTCGACTACCCGCGCCGCCTGTTGCTTGCCCACCCCCAGGGTTTCGCACATACGGTCGAAGCCTGCCCGAAATTTTTCGGTGTCCCTGCTCGTCAGCGTTAGGTTGTGCAAATTGAACCGCCCCTGAGCGTCCTCGATGCGGCCGGTGACCAGGGCTTCGCGGTCGTCGGCGATGCCCCCCGTCTGCGGTTGCAGGCTTTCGCCCAGGCGCGTATCGGCCAGTGGCACGGCCCAGGGTTCGCTCAGGGTATCGCTGTTGCTGACCCGGCCGTCTTCGCGCAAAATCAGCCGCGCCCAATCGGTACTTGCCTGCGCCACCTCGCGTGCCTGGTTGCGTGCCGCCAGCACCTCGACGCTTTTGCCCATCGCGAACACTCGCCAAATCAATGAGCTCACAGCCAACGTGGCCAGCACGACGACCAGCAAGGCCATGACGATCGCAGCACCGCGCATGGTAGGCAGCCGTTTCATGCCGCAGATCCGATCCGGAAGATACGCGTATAACGGCGGCCGTCCGGCAAGGCGGCGCAAATCTCCAGGCCGGTCGGTGTGCTGTAGTTCTCGGTGGTAGCGATGCCGGGGGCGGCATCGGCAGCAAAGCTGGTCGGGTCGATACCGGCGGGTTGTTCGCCATAGTTCAGCACACGCTCCCAGCCCTTGCCCGGAGTCCACAAGCGAATACGTAACCCGCGCGTGACCGGACCATTGACGATCATCGGCGGGGCCTGTGGTTGCTCGTCGACCACGTTTGCCCGCGACCAACGCGACCAGCGCCCGGCCGTCAATTGCCAACGTACTTGCGTCCAGCGCGCCGGGCGGCCCGTCTGGCGATCGGCGAGCAACAGCGTCAAGCCTTGTTCGTCGGCCAGAAAAACCACCTGCTTGCTGCTCGAAGACGTCGCCGATGTTTGCCGTTCGCTGGGCACGTTGCGCAGGTCGCTGCCCAGCTGCCCGAACACTGCGCGCCATTGGCCGCTGACGTCGTCGACGTCGCGGATGCGCTCGGTCAGCCGGAACACATTGTCCAGTCCGCGCCAGCTCAGGATCGCAATCATGCTGACGATCGTCAGCGCGACCAGGACCTCGATCAGGGTGAAGCCGTTCGAGTGTTGCGAACCCCGCATCATGGCACCCGCGCCAGAAAAATCGTCATTTGCGCGAGCTGACGGGAGTCGTCTGCGGCAGCCGACGACTCGGTTACGCGGATCTCGACCCGCCGAAAGCCGGGGTTGGCGGTCGCTGTCACGGTCAGGCTGCACATCAGCCCGGCACGTCCTTGCAGGCAGGGAAAGCGCTGCCTGCCGGCTGCCGGAAAGCTGTTGCTCAGACGCAGAAATGTGGCGGTATTCTCCAGGCTCCATTGTGCTTCCATGCGACGCAGTAGTTCCGCCTGTTGATTATGCATACTGCCTGCGGCCTTGAGTACCGCGATTAGCGCAATCGCGAGGATGCTTAGCGCGACCAGCGATTCGATTAGGGTAAAACCGCCCGCCCGCTTCACGGCGCTGCGCTTTCCGGCAACCCATGGATGACGAAACGTCCCCCGAGCTGGCGCTCGAGTCGCACGGCCGCGCGGTTTTTTGCGAGTACGATGGCGATCGGTCGGAGTTGCGGTTCGGGCTCGATGTCCAGTCGGCTACTAAGCTGCCCGTCGACCCGCAGGCTGTAACGCAGCTCGGGCACTTCCCAGGCGCGCGGCCGCAGATTGGGCTCGGCCTCGGCCGGCAGCAGGCGTTCGTCGCGCACTTCGAAAAATGCGAAACCCCGCGTATTGGGCTGCCAGGCCAGCGTTTGCGAACGGAGCGCCGCCTGCTCCTGCGCGATCGACAGCAACTGCGCAAGCCGTTCCGCTTCCCGGCGCAGCAGTTGCTGGTCGGACGGAAATGCCTTGACTGCGACCATGGCGGTGCCAATGCCGATCACCAC
Organism: Burkholderiaceae bacterium; assembly: GCA_046318595.1. GTDB lineage: Bacteria > Pseudomonadota > Gammaproteobacteria > Burkholderiales > Burkholderiaceae_B > DAITMV01. The sequence goes on from JBKCTV010000013.1 coordinate 12,196, forward strand.
CAGGACGATCAGCAGTTCCAGTAAAGTGAAGCCGCGTTGCTTCAGAGGTCCCACGAGCCGATGTCGGCGTCCGTGCCGGTGCCCCCGGCTTTAGTGTCGGCGCCGAAACTGAACACATCGATTTCCCCTTTGATGCCGGGACTGATGTACTGATAACGCTGGCCCCACGGGTCTTTGGGCAGCTTCTCGAGGTAGCCGCCGGCTTTCCAGTTGCCGGGAACGGGTTCGCTGCTCGGTTTGACGACCAGGGCGTTCAGCCCCTGCTCGGTTGTGGGGTAGCGGCTGTTATCGAGCCTGTAGAGTTTCAAAGCCTGCATGATTGAACCGATGTCCTGTTTGGCCGCAACGGCGCGCGCCTCGTCCGGTCGGCCCATGATTTTTGGCACGACCAGTGTCGCCAGAATGCCCAGAATGACGATCACCACCATGATCTCGATGAGCGTGAAGCCCCCAGATTTCCGTCTCGTTGCCACTGTTTTGCTTGCTTTCATGACTGTTTTTCTCCGTTGACCCTACAGTATACTGGGCGGGATATATTTTTCCGCCGGGTCTCGTATGGTTTACGCTGCGCTAAAACCTTTGTTCAGGCCCACTTTGCGTCTGACGCAAAGCCCGTGGTTTGCGCGTATCGTGCAGGGGTTGCTGTGGTTGTTGCTAGGTGCTGGCCTGGCTTACGGTTATGTGGTTTTCTCGCGTCCGCCGGCCATCGTCGTCCCGCTGGTTGGCGCTGGCGTGTCGGCGCAGTATCGCGCCGACCGCGGGCCCGAGGGGCGTCTGTTTGGCGTCGATGATTTAGATGGCCGGACGGTGCCGAACATTCAGGTCATGGGCGTGGTGGCAACGACGAGCGGACAAGGCTCGGCCGTCGTCAGCGTCGATGGTCAGCCGGCGATTGCCGCTGTCCGTGGCGGCGCTGTGGGCAACGGCTGGACCGTAAGCGATGTGTTTCCGGACGGCGTCGTCATCAGCCGGCAGGGGCGCCAACATCGGCTCGCCGCGCCGGCGCAGCCGCCGGTCGAACAACTGATCGTGACGGCCCCGGCGGGGCGGTGAGTAAAGCCGCGAATTACCATTCGCCCATACGAATATCGCCTGCGAATCATCAATACCATAAGTTCTTTGTACGGCTAAGGTCTATCCCTGTTTGGTCGTGCCAGTCCCACCTGTGCAGCCTGCTCATCGGCATGGTAACTCGACCGCACCATGGCGCCGACCGCTGCGTGTTCGAAGCCCATCGCATAAGCTTCCCGCTCGAACATCTCGAACGTATCAGGGTGAACGTACCGCCGCACCGGTAAATGGTGCCCGGACGGCGCCAGGTATTGACCGATCGTCAGCATATCGACCGCATTGGCCCGTAAGTCGCGCATGACCTGCAAAATTTCTTCGTCAGTCTCTCCCAGCCCCAGCATGAGGCCGGATTTGGTTGGTACCGATGGATGCAGGTTTTTGAAGTCAGCCAGCAGTTTCAGTGAATGAAAATAATCCGAACCTGGCCGCGCTTCCTTGTACAGACGGGGCACGGTTTCGAGGTTGTGGTTCATCACATCCGGCGGACAGGCATTCAAAATACCCAGCGCCCGATCCAGACGGCCACGAAAATCCGGCACGAGCACTTCTATCCGGGTGTTGGGCGATAAAGCCCGTACGCGTTCTATACAGGCCACGAAATGCCCAGCCCCGCCATCGCGCAAGTCGTCGCGGTCGACCGAGGTGATGACGACATAATTCAACTTCAAGGCCGCAATGGTTCGCGCCAGGTTGTCGGGTTCGTCGACATCGAGCGGGTCTGGCCGGCCATGGCCCACATCGCAGAACGGGCAGCGGCGTGTGCATTTGTCGCCCATGATCATGAACGTCGCCGTGCCTTTGCCAAAGCACTCGCCGATGTTGGGGCAGGATGCTTCTTCGCACACCGTATGCAGTTTATGTTCGCGCAGGATTTGCTTTATTTCATAAAAGCGCGTGGTCGGCGAGCCCGCCTTGACCCGTATCCAGTCAGGCTTTTTCAACGCCTCGACGGGAACGATTTTGATCGGGATACGGGACGTTTTTGCCGCTGCTTTTTGCTTTTCGCCAGACACCGGGATATTGGGGATGCCGCTAGGCATGAAGCGTTTCCTTGAACTAAAGGTCGAACTGGGCGCCATTCCGTCGTAGTGCCGAAACCAGCGCTTTAGCGATCAGCATCGCTACATCATTGACATCGATTGTAACACCGAGGCGCAGCAGGTCGGTGACCGGCAGCCCGGCATGACCGCATGGATTGATGTTGGCGAACGGGCCCAAATCCATGTTCACGTTGATCGCCAGTCCGTGATAGGCGGCCCCGTGCCGCACCTTGATGCCAAGCGCGGCAATTTTGGCGGCTGGCGTGCTGCCATCCGTTTGCGGTACATAAACGCCCGGCGCATCCGGTCTCGCAAACGCATCGGCAACACCCAGCCGGCCCAGCACCCCAATTGCGATGGTTTCCAGCAAATGGACGTATTCGCGGACTTTCAAACGGTGGCGGCGTAAATCAATCAGCGGGTAAACGATCGATTGTCCCGGTCCGTGATAGGTTACCTGCCCACCGCGGTCGGTTCGAACGCAGGGAATATGGCAATTGTGCAACACATGCGCAGGATCCGCCGCCAGCCCCAGCGTATAGACAGGCTCGTGTTCCGTTAGCCAGATTTCATCGGGTTGAGCCTCGTCGATGCTGCGTCTGTCAGTAAAATCGCGCATCTTCTGCCAAGTTGCACGGTAATCGGTCGTCCCCAGAGGTTTGATCAGCATACGGGTGGTCTCGTTCGCCAACACCCGGTCAGGGCATGGCGATTGCGCAAAACAAAACACATACTATAAAGCGCCCTGTCGTTTGCTGGATGGACGAGGTCGTATAAACTCTAAGGCCGGTGTTGAAGTGATATCCCATTGCCTAAGGTTCCTCCGATTGACGGATTGATAGTGGAAACGCCATGAATGCGTTGGTTAATCTGATTTATACCTCGCTTGCGACAGACAAGTTTAACAAGTGCGAATTAGATGGATTATTAAATGTCTGCAGGAAAAACAATGGCCGCTGTCATTTGACTGGTTTGTTGATTTTTCATGCGGGTGTGTTCATCCAATGGATCGAAGGGCTCGAGTCCGACGTCAGCCTGCTTTGGGAAAAAATCAAGCTCGACGACCGGCACGATAACCTCGTGCAAATCGAGTATGGACCGATCAGTCAGCGGTTTTTCCCCGAGTGGTGGATGGGCTACAGCGATCCACTGACAGCGGATGCATTTCCCTTGTCGCTGTCCGAACGCGACATCAACGAATTGACCCATGTGCCATCGCAGCCTTGGCTGGCGGTCGATATTCTGTTTCGCCAGGCCGCTTTTTTAAAAAATAATTCACGCGACGGTGCCACTGCTGCGGGCGATCTCACATCGACTTCCATGGACCTGAAGATCGTCGACCGGAAGTAGCCTCGCTTTCGCTTTTTTCCACAACTCCCACAGCTTTCCACAAAGTTTTTTGAGAAAACGGTTGCCGCTGCTTTCATGACCCCCCCACGACCAACGCTACCAAGCGCTATCTTCCCTGGGTGGTCGCGATTGCGCTGCTGAGGAGCAGCTCGACGCCACCGTCATCAACACCGCCGTTCCAGCGATGGCCTTGAGCCTGCAGGTAACGCCGCTGAGTCTGAAAGCGGTCGTCAGCAGCTATATTTTGAGTCTGGCCGTTTGTATCCCGGTCAGTGGCTGGCTGGCCGATCGCTATGGTACGCGGCGGGTTTTCACGACGGCCGTCGCTTTGTTCACGCTGTCCTCCATGCTCTGCGGCTTGGCGTTGAACGTGCCGATGCTCGTGGCGGCGCGCATCTTGCAGGGCATGAGCGCGGCGTTGATGATGCCGGTCGGCCGCATCACGATTATTAGAACTTTTCCAAAAGCCGAGCTGTTGACGGCGATGAACTTCGTCATCATTCCCGCCTTGATCGGCCCTCTGCTCGGACCGACGATAGGCGGGCTGATCGTGCACTGGTTTTCCTGGCGAGTCATTTTTTCGTCAATCTGCCGATCGGTTTGCTGGCGCAGTGGCTGATTCACCGCCACATGCCGGACTATCGCGGCAACGACAAGCCCCCGCTCGATGTCGTCGGGCTGATGTTGTTTGGCGCCGGTACGGCCTTGCTGTCGTGGCTTTTGGAGGTTTTCGTTGATCGTCGTGTCGATGTCACTTCCGCAGCGGTGCTCTTTTTACTGGCCATCAGTTTGATTGGCGCTTATTTATGGCATGCGCGGCAAACACCGTATCCTTTGCTGCGCATGGAGCTGTTCGATGTGCGCACGTTTCGCGTATCGGTGCTGGGTGGCTTCGTGACGCGGCTTGGCCTAGGCGGCGTGCCATTTTTACTGCCTTTGCTGTATCAGCTTGGTCTTGGTCTGCCGGCCTGGCAGTCGGGTTTGCTGCTCATGCCGGCGGCGTTCGGGGCAATGGGAATGAAAGTGCTGTCGGCGCCGGTATTGAAACGTTGCGGATACCGAAACGTGCTCTTGGTCAATACCGTGTTGATCGGTGCGTCCATCAGCCTATTTTCCCTGATCGATACCGCGCGCGCTTGGCCATTTATCATCCTGCTCAGTCTGACGCAGGGCATGCTCAACGCCATGCAGTTCTCCAGCATGAATTCTCTGGCGCCTGCGCAGCGACGATGGCGAAAGCGTGAGCAAAGGCCGGTCGATCCGAAATCATCGTGACCGATAGCAAAAGGATCAAATCTCCACCTGAGTGCCGAGTTCGATGACCCGGTTGCTCGGGATGCGGAAATAATCCGCCGCATTTCGGGCGTTGCGTGACATGAAGGTGAACAGATGCTCACGCCAGAGCGCCATGCCGCTTCCTACGGTCGGAATGACCGTCTGGCGCGAAATGAAAAACGACGTCTGCATCATGTCGAACTCGATGCCCCTGATCTGGCAATGCTCCAGCGCCAGCGGGATGTCGCGCTCGTCCTTGAAGCCATAATTCACGTTGATCTGGTAGCACTGATGACCCAGCGCATAGAGCATGACGCGCTGATCGAGCGGTACCGTGGGCACATCGGTACTGTGTACCGTCAAAAATAGAATCTGTGCGTGCAGCACCTTGTTATGCGCGAGGTTGTGCAGCATGGCGTGCGGTATGCCGTCGCCTTCGCCACGCATGAACACCGCGGTTCCGGGAACCCGTGTGGGCGGGTTCAAAAACAGCGAGTCCAGAAACTCGTTGACCGGAATGGCTTGCTTTTGCAGGTTTTCGAACACCATCAAACGTCCGCTTTTCCATGTCAGCATGATGATCAGCATGATGAGGCCGAGTACCAGGGGAAACCAGCCGCCATGGGCGATTTTCAGGGCGCTGGCGCTGAACAGCGTCAGGTCGATACTGAAAAAGAACGCCGTGGCGAACCAGCACAGCCAGGCACTGTAGCGCCAGCGATAGCGGATGACGAAAAACGTCAGCATGGTCGTGGTCGCCATGGTCGTCGTCACCGCGATGCCGTAGGCGGCAGCGAGGTTGGACGAAGAGCCGAAACCCACGACGGCCATAATGACGACGCTCAGCTGCACCCAGTTCACGAACGGTATGTAAATCTGGCCGATTTCTTTATCGGACGTGTAGATCACCCGCATGCGCGGCAAGAAGCCGAGCGAAATGGCTTGCTGAACCATCGAAAATGTGCCTGAGATGGTGGCCTGCGAAGCGATGATGGTCGCCAAGGTCGCCAGCGCGACCAGCGGGTAAATACTCCATTCGCCCAGTTGATGAAAAAACGGATTGACGACCGCTTCGGGGTCGCTCAGCAGCAAGGCGCCCTGACCCAGGTAGTTCAGTGCGAGGGAAGGAAAAACGATCAGGCTCCAGGCAAGGCGCATTGGCCGTTTACCGAAATGGCCCATATCGGCGTACAGGGCTTCCGCACCGGTGAACGCAAGTACGATTGCGCCGAGCGCGATGAACGTGATCCAGGGGTTGCTGGTGGCGAAGTAAAAAGCTGGCAGCGGGCTCAACGCCCATAAAATACCCGGCTCCTGGATGATGTTATAAATGCCCATGGCGGCCAGCGCCAGAAACCAGACCAGCATTACCGGGCCGAAACTGCGTCCGATCCCGGCGGACCCCTTGCGCTGCACGAAGTACAGGCCGAACAGAACGAGCACCGTCAGCGGCACGAGGTAAGGTTGGAATGCCGGTGTCGCCACCTCGATCCCCTCGATGGCCGAGAGCACCGAAATCGCTGGCGTGATGATGCCGTCCCCGAAAAACATCGCAGCGCCCACCAGGCCGATGAAGGTCAGCGGGATATGCCAGCGCGACTGGGCTGTGACCGACGACAGCGCCAAGGCCATCAAGGCCATGATGCCGCCTTCGCCATTATTGTCGGCTCGTAGAATCAGTGTGATGTACTTCAGCGAGACGACCAGCGCCAGGCCCCAGACGATCAAAGAAATCACGCCGAGCAGGTTAGCCTCGTTCAGCGGCACGCCATGAGATGCTGAAAACACTTCTTTCAGTGCATACAAAGGGCTGGTGCCGATATCGCCGTACACCACCCCGACGGCACCCAGGATCAAGCCATGCGTGCTGTTTTTTCTGATGCTCATAAAGTGTTCTCTTTAAGGTTGCCTGGCGAATGGGCCGCGCGATTGTCCGGCTTGCGCAATCGCGCGCTCATGGCGTTCGCTGCTGCGCAAGCGCTTTGTCCCTGTGCCTGCAAAGCGCGGCGCAGTCGTTTCGAAACCGGCACGGCAATGACCGCAGCCGACAAATAGATGAGCGCTTCAATCAAAAAATGACCGTTCGTCATGGCCGGGTTACCGTATGAAAGTCGAGAAGAGATGCTTAGCGGTCGGTGCGCAGCGGCCCGAATTCGATGGGCACCCAGCGGTAGGCTTTGCCATCAGGAGCGATATGGCCGATACCTGGGAATGGCAGGTGTGCGCCGGCCACCCAGCCTTTGTCGCTGGCCAAGTCGCGGAATAGTTGTCGACGTGTCGCGATCGCCCGTTGGCTGTCGCTGTCGAATTCGATCGCAACCTCCGGCCGGCGGAACTGAATCGCGTGGCTGTGCACGATGTCGCCCCAGACCAGCAGCTTTTGGCCCTTTGAACTGAATACAAAAGAGCTGTGGCCCGGCGTATGGCCCACCGTCGTCAGACTGCGTACGCCGCTCAACAGTTCGGTTGCGCCCTCAAACGTTTTGAAGCGACCTGCCGTTTGATAGGGCTTGACGGCATCTCGCGCCATTTTGAAAAATGCTTGCTTGTCGGCGGGCGCGTGGGCAGCCGTCGCCTCGTTCAGCCAATGCTCGGCATCCGCCCGCGCCACATGCACCGTGGCGTTCGGGTAGGCGATTTTGCCATCCTTGTCGAGCAAGCCGCAAGCATGGTCGGGGTGTAGATGTGTCAGTAGAACTGTGTCGACCTGCGCCAAGGTATAACCGGCCGCCCGCAGGTTGCTTTGGATGTTGCCGAGCGTCGGACCAAAACATTCGGCCGAACCGCTGTCGACCAGCACCAGGTTGTTGCCGGTATTGATCAGATAAGCATTCACGGCCGTCTGCGCGCCCTTGTTGTGATAAATGAACATACTGGCGAGCGCGCTTTGAATTTCTTTTGCCGTCGCCCCTTTCAAAAGTTTTTGATCGAGGTCGACATAGCCGTCGTACAGCGCGGTAATTTCAAAGTCGCCAACCATCGTCCGGTAAAAGCCGGGCACCTGCGTCGTCAACCGTGCAGCGGCAGCCTGCGCGGGCCCGGCTGCGCCGGAGAGAAGGCAAAGCGCGAGAATCAAGCGAGACAATAAGGCGACCATGGTCAGACCTATGGAGAAGCGAGCGAAGTGGCGCATGTTAAAGGATTTTTGCCCGGACGCCTACCGGTCGACCGAATCGACCGCCCGCTTCAGAAACAGCAATAAAACCAGGCTGGGTAATGCCAGCGCGGTCGACCCCAGAAAAAAATTCGGCCAGCCGATGCTTGCGACGACTATCCCCGCCGGCGCCGTCAGATAAACCCGGCCGAACGCCGACAGTGCCGACAACAAAGCATACTGGGTGGCTGAAAAGCGCGCCGTGCACAAACTGCTCAGCAAAGCGACGAAAGCCGCCGTGCCCATCCCTCCTGCCAGGTTCTCGACCGTGATCGCACCGCACAGGGCCCACAGGTTTTTTGGCGATATTGATAAGTACCAGAAGGCCAGGTTCGAAACCGCCTGGAGCAGGCCGAACAGTAGTAGCGCCCGAAACAGCCCCAGCCGGATAAGTAGCGCCCCCCCGGCAAACGCGCCGACGATCGTCGTCACCAGGCCCAGCAGTTTATTCACCGCTCCCACTTCGGTAACGCTGAAACCCACGCCGCGAATCAGAAAAGCCGTGCTCAGGCTGCCTGCGAAAGCATCGCCCAGCTTGTACAGAACGATCAGTGCCAATAAGCCCATCGCGTTGCGGCGGTCGAAAAAATCCCGCCAGGAAGCTTTGACTGCCATCCAGACCGACTCGGTCGCTGGTGGCCGTTGCGGCAGGGGTGGCGAGAACGCCGTAGCGATGGCCAGCACCATCATCAGTCCGGCCATCGAGGCATAAGTCGCCTGCCAACCGACCCAGCGATCGGCCATCACCAGGGCCAGGCCCCCAGACGTCAGCATCGCCAGCCGGTAACCGAGCACTGCGCTCGCAGCGCCCAGGCCGCGTTGCGCGGCTGGTAGCAGTTCTGTCCGGTAGGCGTCGAAAGCCACATCCTGTGTTGCCGAGCATCCCGCAATCGAAAAAGCCAATATGCCGACCAGCCAGGGGGAGCGCACGCCGGTCAGCGCTAGCGTGAGCAGTAGTGCGGCTAGAACGATTTGCGTCATGATTAGCCAGGACCGACGGGCGTCGGCAAATGGCGGGGCGTAGCGATCCAGGAAAGGTGCCCAGAGAAACTTGCAACTGTAAGGGGCGCCGGCCAGCGATAGCAGGCCGATCGAACTCAGGTCAGTTCCGCTCACGGTCAACCAGGCCTGCAGGCTGGCGCCCGACAGCGCGAGGGGTAGACCGCTGGAGAAACCCATCGATATGAGCGTCAGCACGCGACGGTCGAATTTCGGCGCAGCGGCCCGCACTGTTGTATTCATGGTGGGTTAACTTGACGCTCTCACAAAATACCTTGATAATCCATGGTTCTCTTCGGGGAGGGGTGCCCGAGTGGCTAAAGGGGGCAGACTGTAAATCTGTTGGCTTACGCCTACGTTGGTTCGAATCCAACCTCCTCCACCAAGATGCAGAAGTGTAATAGAAAAAAAAGTAACGGCGTACGGAAAAATGTTGGCGAAGGTAGCGGTGTACGAGCGTTGCGATAATTTGCGGAAGTAGTGGGCCATGGTTTGCGGCGGGTGTAGCTCAATGGTAGAGCAGAAGCCTTCCAAGCTTATGACGAGGGTTCGATTCCCTTCACCCGCTCCAGCGACCTCATTGCCCATGTGGCTCAGTGGTAGAGCACTCCCTTGGTAAGGGAGAGGTCGCGCGTTC
>JBKCTV010000014.1:0-10909 GCA_046318595.1 Burkholderiaceae bacterium
TTGCGCCGATGATAGTGAGCAATGCGCTTGTGAAAGTAGGTCATCGTCAGGCTAACCTAATTCGCTTCAAACTCACCAACCGTGACGCATGCCCGCACACTCATTCGTGTCTGCGGGCAAAACCAAACACTGCATACACCATAATAAAATTCATTCTCACAACCTCTTTTACTCACGAACATTCGTTCAACCATTCGAGCTTTTTACATCTATATGCCTTTTGCTGCTAATTCCGCTATTCGGCGTGCGCGTGAGCTAATTTACAGTTTGGCCTATTCTTCCGCGAAGGGTATAATCTTCTTTCCTTAGTAAAACGATCCATTCGGCTTGTTGTCTGGCTGGAGTTTCGAAAGTGGAGTTTGTCATGTCTGTAGCTGATATCAAAAAGTCGGAAATTGTTGCTAATTACCAAAGAGCCGAAGGCGATACCGGTTCGCCAGAAGTTCAGGTTGCTTTGTTAACTGCGCGCATAAACGAATTGAGCGAGCATTTCAAAGCCCATAAAAAAGATCACCATTCACGCCGTGGACTGCTGAAAATGGTTAGTCGTCGCCGTAAGTTGCTTGATTACCTAAAAAGAAAACATGCGGAGTCGTACCGTGAGCTGATTGGTCGTTTAGGCTTGCGTAAGTAATCGTTCGGTTACTGTACATATCAAAAAAATGCCTGCATCGCATAAGTTGCAGGCATTTTTATTTGTTTTAAAATTTTTCCCTGGGGCGCCGTTTTTTCATAAAACGAGACGCCTGATGGGAGATAGAAAGGATTAATGTGTTTCAAAAATATTCGGAAAATTTTCAATTGGGACGTCACGCCGTACAGCTCGAGACTGGCGAGATTGCGCGTCAGGCGGATGGTGCTGTTGTGGTCAGTATCGATGGTACTGTTGTGCTAGCCACGGTAGTCGCAGCAAAGTCTCCAAAGCCCGGACAGGACTTTTTCCCGTTGACTGTCGATTACGTCGAAAAATTTTACGCAACCGGTCGAATTCCTGGCGGTTTCTTTAAGCGCGAAGGCAAGGCTACCGAAAAGGAGACATTGACCGCGCGTTTGGTGGACCGTCCTTTGCGTCCCTTATTCCCGGAAGGGTTTGTCAACGAAGTGCAAGTGGCGTTGACCGTTGTGTCCTGTAATCCCGAAGTCGACCCGGACATTCCGGCCTTGATCGGCGCTTCGGCCGCCCTGGCTATCTCCGGTATTCCTTTCAATGGCCCGATTGGTGCCGTTCGTGTTGCTTACATCAACGGCGAATATCTCGTCAACCCGACCGCGACTGACCTCGCTGCCAGTGCTCTGAATCTGGTGGTCGCTGGTACTGAGCAAGCAGTGTTGATGGTGGAGTCCGAGGCTCAGCAGTTGTCTGAAGAAATCATGCTGGGTGCGGTCGTATTTGGTCATGAGCAAATGCAAACCATCATTAATGCTATCCATGCTTTGGTTCGTAAAGCAGGAAAGCCGGTTTGGGAATGGGCTGCAGCAGCTAAAAACCAGGCCTTCGAGCAGCGCGTTCGTGAATTAGCGGCATCCGACATAAAAGAAGCTTACAAACTTACACAAAAACAGGCACGGTCGGTGCGTTTGAAAGAAATCCAAGTAGCCGTTCAGGCTGCTTTGGCGCAAGACAATCTTGCTTCGCCCGAAAATGCCTATGCCTTTACGTCGGCCGATGTTGGCGACGCTTTGTTCGCACTGGAATCGGCGGTCGTGCGCAGTCAAATTCTCAATGGCGAGCCCCGTATCGATGGTCGTGATACTCGCACGGTTCGTCCAATCGAAATTCGGTTGGGGGTTTTGCCGCGCGCTCACGGTTCGGCACTTTTCACGCGGGGCGAAACGCAGGCGCTGGTCGTCGCTACTCTGGGTACGAAACAGGATGAGCAGATGATCGACGCCATTCAAGGCGAATACCGCGAACGCTTCATGCTGCAATATAATATGCCGCCATACGCAACCGGCGAATGCGGTCGAATGGGCGCGCCCAAGCGCCGCGAAATCGGTCACGGCCGTCTCGCCAAGCGTGGATTGCTGGCATGTTTGCCAAAGGGCGATGCTTTTCAATATACGGTGCGTTTGGTTTCCGAAATTACCGAATCGAACGGCTCCAGTTCCATGGCTTCTGTTTGCGGTGGTAGCTTGGCTATGATGGACGCCGGTGTTCCTATGACCGATCACGTGGCCGGTATCGCCATGGGTTTGATCAAAGAGGACAATAAGTTTGCAGTATTGACCGATATCCTGGGCGATGAAGATCATTTGGGCGACATGGATTTCAAAGTGGCTGGTACGGTCAATGGTATTACCGCCTTGCAAATGGATATCAAAATCCAGGGTATCACCAGGGAGATCATGCAAGTCGCTTTGGCTCAGGCCAAAGAAGGACGTTTGCATATACTGCAAAAAATGCAGGCTTCGCTTGGTTGTGCAAGAACCGAGATGTCCGAGTTCGCGCCACGCATGATCACTATGAAAATCAATCCCGAGAAAATTCGGGATGTGATCGGCAAGGGCGGCGCCACTATCCGCGCTTTGACCGAAGAAACGGGTGCGTCGATCGATATCGGTGAAGACGGTTTTATAACGATTGCATCCGTGGATGCGGCGGCCGGAGAAGAAGCTAAAAAGCGTATTGAGGCCATTACTGCAGAAGTCGAAGTCGGGTCCGTTTATGAGGGTACGGTTCTGAAGCTGCTCGATTTTGGAGCCATCGTGAGTGTACTGCCTGGTAAAGACGGTTTGTTGCATATTTCGCAGATCGCTAATGAGCGGGTCGCTAATGTCGGTGATTACCTCAAAGAGGGGCAAGTGGTTCGCGTCAAGATCCTCGAGGCCGATGACAAAGGCCGTTTGCGTTTGTCGATGAAAGCATTGTTGGTTGATCCGGCTCTGCCTGCCGGGGAAAGCTCTGTCCATGGTGAAACTGCTCCATCGATCGATGTCGTTTCTCCGGAAAGCGTTGCTTAACTAAGCAGTCCAGCCGATGCAAGCCATCGTCATAACTGCGTTTGGTGAAGCGGAAGGTATGGTCATGCGACAGCTTCCGTTACCCAGGCCTCAAGCCGGAGAGGTTTTGATTAAAGTCGCGGCTTGCGGAGTCAACCGGCCAGATGTTTTACAACGGCAGGGGCTCTATCCGCCACCTGCTTCGGCCCGAAGTGGGCGGCTCGGTTTAGAGGTGTCGGGTAATGTCGTCGAGTTGGGGGCTGATGTATCAAACTTGCAATGTGGCGATGAGGTTTGCGCGCTGGTGGATGGCGGGGGTTATGCTGAATATGTTGTCGCATCGCAAGAGCTTTGTTTGCCTATTCCCAGCGGCGTCGATCTGATTGATGCCGCTGGCCTGCCAGAAGTTTATATGACGGTTTGGAGTAATATTTTTGAGCGTTGCCGCTTGCAAGCCGGTGAGACCCTATTGGTCCACGGCGGGGCCGGCGGTATTGGAACGGCGGCGGTTCAACTGGCAAAAGCGCTGGGTGCCTCTGTGCTGGCCACCGTGGGTTCGAAGCAAAAGGAGACTTTTTTGTTTTCCCTGGGGGTGGATGCGGTATTCATCCGTACAGAAGGCGATTGGGTGGCCCAAGCAATCGAATACACGAAAAATAAAGGCGTTGATGTCGTTCTGGAGATGGCTGCTGGGAGCGAGTTGTCGAAAAGTATCGCTTGTCTGGCGACTGATGGCCGTCTGGCGGTCATTGGTTTATTGGGTGGCGCCAAAAGTACTATCGATGTATCGAAAATCTTGCTGCGCCGTTTGACTTTGACTGGTTCGACTTTGCGAGCCAGGCCGCTATCATATAAAAAGCGAATTGTTGAATCATTGAAAACACAGGTGTGGCCACTGTTTGCGAGGGGTCTGATCCGGCCGATCACACAAGCGCGCTTTTCATTGGGTGCGGTCGTCGAGGCACATCGCTTAATGGAATCGAATACCCATACAGGAAAAATAATCTTAACTTTATAACCATGACTATCAATAAACGTCAAAAAATTGTTGCCGGTAATTGGAAAATGAACGGCAGCATCGCATCAAACGAAGCGCTGCTAGCTGCGGTTAACGCAATCGAGCTCCCTAGCAACGTTTCCGGAGTGGTCTGCGCGCCGTTTCCTTATCTCTTTCAATTACAAGGGTTTTTAGGTTCCACGCACTGGCAGTGGGGGGCGCAGGATGTGTCGCCTGAAACAATTGGCCCTTTTACCGGGGACGTCTCGGCCCTGATGCTGCGGGAGTTTGGCTGCAGTCATGTGTTGGTCGGGCACTCCGAAAGGCGCGCTTTGCATGCCGAAACTGCCCTGCTCGTTGCTCGTAAAGCATATACCGCATTGGCCAATCAATTAACCCCAATCGTCTGTTTCGGAGAAACGCTTAGCGAGCGGGAGGCCGCGTTGACTTTCGAGGTATTGGCCAAACAGCTCGATCCCGTCATCGAGCTTTGCAGTCACTTTGTAAGTAACGGTAAATGGTCTTTGGTGGTGGCTTATGAGCCGGTTTGGGCAATCGGCACTGGCCGAACGGCAACGCCGGAGCAGGCGCAGGAGGTGCACGCGTGGTTGCGGGGCCGCCTGCAGACTGCTCTGGGGCTGGACTTGGCTGCCACAACGCCAATTTTGTATGGCGGTAGTGTCAAGTCGGCCAATAGTGTGGATTTATTCGCTCAGCACGATATCGATGGCTTCTTGGTTGGTGGCGCATCGTTGGATGCTGCTGACTTTGCCGGTATCGTTTCGGCTGCATTAGGGTAGAATAGCGGTATGAACTTATTGCACTCTTTTTTGGTTATATTTCAGGTCTTGTCGTCTGTCGGTGTTGTGGTTCTGGTATTGCTCCAGCACGGCAAGGGGGCTGATATGGGCGCGGCGTTTGGTAGCGGCACATCCGGTAGCTTATTCGGTGCGTCGGGCTCGGCCAACTTTTTAAGCCGCGCCACGGCGCTGTGTGCCACGGCCTTTTTCCTTTGCACGCTCGGTCTGGCTGTTTTGTCACAGCCGTCGATATCGGCGTCGGGGCGCCCGAGTAGCGTCATGGATGCTGCGGCCTTACCTGGCAAGCTACCTGCTGCTCAAGGCGAAGCCGTCAAGCCGCCTCCACAGGCTGGGCCCGATGCGCAGACCAAAGAAATTCCCAGGTAATGAAATAGTTAACTTAAGTACGCCGACGTGGTGAAATTGGTAGACACGCTATCTTGAGGGGGTAGTGGCGAAAGCTGTGCGAGTTCGAGTCTCGCCGTCGGCACCATTAAAATAATACGGTCGAATGTGCCTGACTCTGGCATAAATGATCGTGGTGGGGGCATGTGTGAATTTAGGTACCTACTTCCCTGTTTTACTGTTCATCCTGGTCGGGCTCGGGGTGGGTGGGGGGGCTATGCTTGCCGGGCGTGTATTGGCGCCGCATCGTCCAGATAGCCGGAAGCTGTCTCCCTACGAGTGTGGTTTCGAGGCGTTCGAAGATGCCCGGATGAGGTTCGACGTTCGCTATTATTTGGTGGCGATTCTCTTTATCCTTTTCGATCTGGAAGTTGCCTTCCTTTTTCCATGGGCGATTGCTTATAAAGAAATCGGGCTGGCTGGTTTTTGGTCGATGATGGTTTTCTTGGGTATTTTAGTGGTCGGGTTCGTCTTCGAGTGGACCCGTGGCGCACTGGATTGGGAGTGATCTCAGGCATGACAAGACGGTTGGTGTTGAAATGAGCATCGAAGGCGTGTTGAGCGAAGGGTTCGTGACGACCACGGCTGACAAGCTGGTTAACTGGACGCGCACGGGTTCTTTATGGCCGATGACTTTCGGTCTTGCTTGCTGTGCTGTCGAAAT
The DNA here is from genome assembly GCA_046318595.1 of Burkholderiaceae bacterium. GTDB lineage: Bacteria > Pseudomonadota > Gammaproteobacteria > Burkholderiales > Burkholderiaceae_B > DAITMV01. The sequence continues at coordinate 5,807 of JBKCTV010000014.1, forward strand.
GATGCATGCTGGAGCGTCGCGCTACGACTTGGATCGTTTTGGGATTGTTTTTCGCCCGAGTCCTCGACAGTCGGATCTCATGATCGTAGCAGGTACCCTGTGCAATAAAATGGCGCCTGCCCTGCGAAAAGTTTACGATCAGATGGCCGAGCCTCGCTGGGTTGTCTCGATGGGATCGTGTGCCAATGGTGGTGGGTATTACCATTATTCGTATTCGGTGGTGCGTGGTTGTGATCGTATCGTACCTGTGGACATTTATGTGCCGGGTTGTCCGCCAACGGCAGAGGCGTTGCTTTATGGTATTTTGCAGCTGCAAAACAAAATCAAACGAACCTCGACGATTGCGCGTTAATGGCCGCTTGCTCACCTTACAAAAAATTTCATCATGACCGTTAAACTCGAAGCCCTCAAGGTTCACCTGGAAAGTGTGTTGGGCGATCGGTTGGTATCGATTGGGATCGCGTTGAACGAGCTAACGATTGCGGTGCGGGCGGATGATTACCTGTGCGCGTGCATCTCACTGCGTGACGATCCTCTCTCTAGATTCGAACAATTAATTGATTTATGCGGCGTCGATTACAGCACCTACCGCAACGAGCCATCCTCTCTGCCACGTTTTGCGGTGGTTTTGCATTTATTGTCACTGACGCATAATTGCCGTATACGGCTCCAGGTTGCTTGTGGAGATGGTGGGGTTCCCGTAGTGGCCTCGGTCACCGGCGTATGGGCGTCGGCTGGTTGGTACGAACGTGAAGCATTCGATTTGTACGGCATCGTTTTTGACGGGAATCCTGATCTCCGTCGCATTTTGACCGATTATGGTTTCATGGGTTACCCGTTTCGCAAAGATTTTCCGGTCTCGGGTTATGTTGAAATGCGTTATGACCCGGAGCAAAAACGAGTCATTTATCAGCCAGTTACCATCGAGCAGCGGGAAATCATTCCCCGTACGGTTCGTGAGGCTGAGTACGGTGGAACCCGCTAATGGCTGAAATCAAAAACTACACACTTAACTTCGGTCCCCAGCACCCCGCAGCGCACGGTGTCTTGCGCTTGGTCCTAGAACTCGATGGTGAAGTCGTGCAGCGGGCCGACCCGCATATCGGTCTCTTACATCGTGCCACCGAAAAGCTCGCCGAGACTCGCACTTACCTGCAAAACCTTCCTTACATGGATAGGCTCGATTATGTGTCTATGATGTGCAATGAACATGCGTACTGCATGGCGGTCGAGAAGCTGTTGCAAATAGAAATACCGTTGCGTGCGCAGTATATCCGCGTCATGTTCGACGAAATTACCCGGATTTTGAACCACCTGCTGTGGCTGGGCGCCCACGCCCTCGACGTGGGTGCCATGGCGGTGTTTCTGTATGCATTTCGCGAACGCGAAGACTTGATGGACTGCTATGAAGCGGTTTCCGGGGCTCGTCTGCATGCCGCATATTATCGCCCCGGTGGTGTTTATCGGGATTTGCCCAGTGAAATGCCGCGTTACCAACCGTCAAAAATCCGTTCCGCTAAAAAAATTGCAGCGCTCAACAAAAGCCGTGAGGGTTCTCTGCTCGACTTTATCCGAGCATTTACCGAGCGTTTTCCAGGGTATGTGGACGAGTACGAAACTTTATTGACCGATAACCGGATCTGGAAACAGCGCTTGGTCGGTGTCGGCGTCGTGAGCCCTGAGCGCGCCTTGTCGATGGGGTTCACTGGGCCAATGTTGCGTGGTTCGGGAATTGCTTGGGATCTTCGTAAAAAGCAGCCTTACGATGTGTACGATAAGTTAAGTTTTGAAATTCCGGTTGGTAAAAACGGCGATTGTTATGACCGCTACTTGGTTCGTATTGAAGAAATGCGTCAGTCCAACCGCTTGATTCGGCAATGCATCAATTGGCTGGAGGCCAACCCGGGACCAGTGATGGTTGACAATCACAAAATCGCACCGCCCGAGCGCGTCAGAATGAAGTCGGACATGGAAAGTTTGATCCATCACTTCAAGCTTTTCAGTGAAGGCATGCGTGTGCCCGAAGGGCAGGCGTATAGTGCGGTTGAGCATCCGAAAGGCGAATTCGGTATTTATATTATTTCGGATGGAGCGAATAAGCCTTATCGCTTAAAAATTCGCGCAGCTGGTTATCCGCATTTGCAGTCCTTAAACGAAATGGCGCGCGGCCATATGATTGCCGACGTGGTGACGATTATTGGCACGCAGGATATCGTGTTTGGTGAGATTGACCGTTGATGATGATTCGAGTTCAACCATGTTAAGTGCTGAGGCTTACCGTTCAATCGATCGTGAGGTCGACAAATATCCCGTTGAGCAGAAGCAGTCTGCCGTCATGGCTGCGTTACGGATTGCGCAGAGTGAGTTCGGTTGGTTGTCGGCCGAGACTATCGATCATGTGGCTGCCTATCTCGACATGCCGTCAATCGCCGTATACGAAGTGGCCACCTTTTACAATATGTACGACCTCAAGCCGGTCGGAAAGTACAAAATCACGGTTTGTACGAACCTACCGTGTGCATTATCGGGCGGCGTCGAGGCGGCCGAGTATGTAAAAGCCAAATTGAATATTGGTTTCAATCAAACTACATCCGATGGCCGATTTACGCTGAAGGAGGGTGAGTGTCTAGGGGCTTGTGGCGACGCCCCGGTGCTGCTGGTCAATAACCATCGCATGTGCAGTTTCATGTCCAAGCAGAAGCTCGATGAGCTTCTGGAGGCGTTAAAGCCATGACATCTTTGCATAATAAACACATCACTCCTGTGATTCTCGCTGGCTTGAACGGCTCGAACTGGCATCTGGCCGATTACGAGTCCCGCGGTGGTTATCGGGCCCTACGGAAGATTTTGACCGAAGGTGTGACGCCGGAAGCAGTCATTGCCGAAATCAAAAAGTCGTCTTTGCGCGGGCGCGGTGGCGCAGGGTTTCCGACCGGCTTGAAGTGGAGTTTCATGCCGCGGCAGTTCCCGGGGCAAAAATACCTCGTTTGCAATTCCGACGAAGGTGAACCTGGTACATTTAAAGACCGCGACATTTTGCGCTACAACCCGCACTCGGTCATCGAAGGCATGGCTATTGCGGCGTATGCCATGGGTATCACAGTGGGTTATAACTACATCCACGGCGAAATCTGGGAAGTTTACGAACGCTTCGAAGCGGCGCTCGAAGAGGCGCGAGAAGCTGGCTACCTCGGCGACGCCATTCTGGGTTCTGCATTTTCGTTTCAACTCCATGCCCATCAAGGTTATGGCGCTTACATCTGCGGTGAAGAAACCGCTTTGCTCGAATCACTCGAAGGCAAAAAAGGCCAGCCGCGCTTCAAACCGCCGTTTCCTGCGTCGTATGGTTTATATGGCAAACCTACGACGATTAATAATACCGAAACCTTTGCCGCCGTGCCTTTCATTATCACGCAGGGTGGCGACTGGTTCTTGAGTCTGGGCAAACCGAACAACGGTGGTACCAAAATATTTTCCATTTCCGGTGATGTGGCTCAACCCGGCAATTACGAGGTGCCGCTGGGGACGCCATTCGCTCGTCTGCTCGAACTCGCCGGTGGCATGCGCGAAGGCCGCGCTTGTAAGGCTGTCATTCCGGGCGGGTCTTCCGCACCGGTGATCCCTGGTGAAGTTATGTTGCAGACCGACCTTGACTACGATTCGATCGCTAAAGCCGGTTCGATGTTGGGCTCAGGCGCCGTTATCGTCATGAACGATACGCGATGTATGGTTAAATCTCTTCAGCGGTTGTCGTACTTTTATTACGAAGAAAGCTGTGGTCAGTGCACGCCGTGCAGGGAGGGCACGGGTTGGCTTTATCGGATCGTCGATCGCATCGAGCGCGGGTTGGGGCGTCCCGAGGATCTCGATATGTTGAACGATATCGCCGATAATATCCAAGGGCGGACCATCTGCGCGTTGGGCGATGCTGCCGCTATGCCGGTGCGTGCCTTCGTTAAAAATTTCCGGTACGAATTTGCCTATCATATCGAGCACAAGCATTGCCTTGTGCCGACGTACGTATAAAGTGCTAAAACGATCATGATCGAAGTCGAAATCGATGGTATAAAAGTTGAAGTGCCCGAAGGCAGTATGGTCATGGAGGCGACCAGCCGCGCTGGCAAATATGTACCGCATTTTTGTTATCACAAGAAATTGTCGATTGCCGCCAATTGCCGCATGTGCCTGGTAGATGTCGAAAAAGCCCCGAAGCCTTTGCCCGCTTGTGCAACACCGGTCACGCCGGGCATGATCGTTCGCACGTCGTCGAATAAAGCCATCGCTGCGCAAAAAGGCGTGATGGAGTTTTTGTTGATCAACCATCCGCTCGATTGCCCGATCTGCGATCAGGGCGGCGAGTGTCAGTTACAGGATCTCGCGGTCGGTTACGGTGCTAGCAACTCCCGTTATGCCGAAGAAAAACGCGTTGTTTTTTATAAAGAAGTTGGTCCGTTGATTTCAGCGCGGGACATGGCCCGTTGCATTCACTGCACGCGTTGCGTTCGTTTTGGTCAGGAAATCGCGGGGGTCATGGAATTGGGGATGATCGGGCGCGGTGAACACTCCGAAATCGTTTCTTTCGTCGGCAAAACGGTCGATTCAGAACTATCCGGCAATATGATAGACGTTTGCCCAGTGGGGGCGCTTACTTCCAAACCTTTCCGTTATCAGGCGCGAACCTGGGAACTGGCGCGGCGCCGATCGATTGCGCCACATGACAGTCTGGGCTCAAACATCATCGTTCAGGTGAAGGGCGATAAGGTTTTGCGGGTTCTGCCAGCCGAGAACGAAAGCATCAACGAATGCTGGCTTAGCGACAAAGACCGATTTTCGTATGAAGGTCTGTTTTCGCCGGATCGGGTGACGAAACCGCTCCTTAAACGGGACGACGAGTGGGTCGAGGCCGATTGGGAAACGGTGCTGAGTTTGGTTGCAACAGGATTGAAAGACACTGCTCAGCAATACGGTGCATCTGCGATTGGTATGTTGGCATCGCCGCATTCGACGCTCGAGGAGCTGGCCTTGGCCGCAGATCTCGTGCGCGGACTTGGGTCTGATAATATCGATAGCCGTTTGCGGCAAACCGATTTTTCGGCCGACGGC